>CAZNYW010000001.1:0-5372 GCA_964577375.1 uncultured Spirochaetales bacterium
GGTATCAACAGGCTTCTTGATACCACCAGGACCGTTCCCGCGGCCTCGGCAATGCCGATGGACTCACCGAGCACGAGCGCGCCGAAAACGGTCGCGATAGGCGGCGCCAGGTAGAGCCAGGCGGAGGCGAAGACCGGTCCCGCATTTCTGAGGACGATCAGGTTCGCGGAATGCGCGACGATCGATCCTGCGACAATCAGATAGAGCAGGGGGAGGAGCGCCGCCGGCTGCCATCTGCACCGCGTTTACCGACACAGGATCCTCTTCTGTGCGAAAGAGCTTTGGGTAGAGCGCCATACCGAGGGCGTAGGAGAGGACGCTGCCGGCGGCATCGAGCCGTGCCATGTAGCCTCACTCGATGCGCGTTTCGGCCAGGAGCATGAGACCGAAGGTCGCGGCGGTGAGAAAGACCGAAATCAGGATAGAACGGGCCAGCAGAGCCCCAAGCCTTCGGAACGTGGTCCGCCCCAGGGCGAGGAGCACGCCGAGGAACACGCCTCCGGCGGACAGAAAGCGGATTCCGGCGTAGAAGAGCGGTGACGCACCGGCGAGCGTCTGCCGTCGATGCGGCGGGTCGCCGAAGAGGGTGGTTTCGGCATCAATACGGTTCGATCGGGATATGCGCTGCTCGAGCGCGACGGTCTGGTCCACATCACCGAACGGGGAGGCGTGGTGGTGCGCGCGGCACCTTCGATCCCGGAGCCGGCCTATCCGGCCGACGCAGAGGTCTGCTGGGACCGGCACGGCCGCGAGCGCCTGGACCAGCTTCTCGAGCAGCTCGTACGCAGTGACCCCGGCTTCGCCATAGCCGCGCCGGGTCCGGACCTGCTTCCAACGCGAAGGCTCGCGCGGTGCTTTTCTTCGCTCGCGGGAAACTGGATAGACTACGCCGAGACGCGCGGGGAGCTCGAGCTGCGCCGCCGCATCGCGCTTCACTACGAGCCGGTTAACGGGCCCACCTCGCCGGATCACCTTCTCATCACAAACGGCGCAACCGAAGCGATATCGCTTCTGGTCACTACCTTCGTGAAGCCAGAGGACGTGGTTGTCGTGGAATCGCCCACCTATTACGACTATTTCCGGCAGCTGGCCAACGCCCGCGCCACGATCGTCGAGATCCGGACGCGAACCGGCCGTGGCCTCGACGCCCTTGAAGAGCTGTTTACGCGCCGGAGGGTCCGCATGGTCATTGCACAGCCGAACGTACAGAATCCGACCGGTGCCTCCATGTCCGACGACGACAAGCGGCGGCTGGTCTCTGCATGCGCCCGTCACGGCTGCATTCTGGTTCAGGACGATGTGTACGGGGACCTTGCCTTCGGCCCCCGTCGGGCGGCGAATCTTCCGCTATTCGGCGACTTCCCCGGGCTGATCCTGATCTCCTCGATCTCGAAATCGCTCTCGCCGGGGCTTCGCATCGGATGGATCCGCTCGACCGGACTGATGGCGGAGTTGACCGAGGCGAAGGTCCGCTCCTCACTCTGCTCATCACGTCCCGCGCAGCTTGCCCTCGCCGAATTCCTTGCCTCCACCGCCTACCCGCGCCATCTGCAGCAGATCCGTGCGGCAGTGGCGCAGCGACTTGAGTCATACATGGCTCTCCTTTCCCGAGAGTGTGGATGCGACCGAAGTCTTTCTCCGGGCCGCCCGCTCATTCCGCCACGGGTCGTGCAGCTCACGCGGCTCGGCTCAATCGTCCGGGAGATGGCGGGCGAGGTTGCCCCGGCCGGCGGCAGGTGAGGCCCGCAAGTTCGGCTGCCTCCCTTCGGAAGCGCAGCGGTTTCTTTGGGTGCGAAAACGCCGTCCGAGAACGCTTAGAGGCGCGCCAGCATCCCAATCGACGTTGCCGCTTCCAAATGAGGACTACTGAGCAAAGCTGCTTTGCCTTGACACCTGAAAGTCCTTTCTCTAGAATCCGTTGCCATAGGAGCAACATTTGTACGAGCCAGTTGATCCCAAAGTGAATTTCCCCACGCTGGAGCAGAAGGTTCTCGATTTCTGGAATTCGAACGATATCTTTCGCAAATCAATCGCCAAAAGGGAAGGACAGCCGGAGTTCGTCTTCTACGACGGACCTCCCTTTGCCACCGGACTTCCGCATTTCGGACATTTTGTCCCGGGCACCATCAAGGATATTATCCCCCGCTACCAGACGATGAAGGGCAGGAAGGTCGAGCGCCGCTTCGGCTGGGACTGTCACGGCCTGCCGGTCGAGTACGAAATGGAAAAGGAGCTCGGAATTTCGGGCCGACGTCAGATCGAGGAGTACGGTGTCGCAAAGTTCAACGAAGCATGCCGTTCCATCGTTCTCCGCTACACCAGCGAATGGAGGAAGGTGGTCACGCGCCTCGGCCGCTGGGTCGATTTCGACAATGACTACAAGACGATGGAACCCGACTACATGGAGACCATCTGGTGGGTCATCAGGCAGCTGTGGGACAAGGGGCTCCTCTACGAAGGGCACTACATACTTCCCTATTGCCCCCGCTGCTCCACGGTTCTCTCGAATTTCGAGCTCAACCTGGGCGGCTACGAAGAGGTTCACGATCCTGCCATTACCGTGAAGTTCCGAGCTGCCGACAAGAAGGTCGGCGGCGACGGCAGGACCTATTTCCTCGCATGGACCACCACGCCCTGGACACTTCCGTCCAACCTCGGCCTTGCTCTCGGACCCGACATCGAGTATGTGAAGGTGGAGGACGGCGACGAGTTCTACGTGATGGCGAAGGAGCGGCTTGAGGCCTACTACAAGTCGCCCGACAGCTACAGGATCGTCGGAAGCTGGCGGGGCAGGGAGCTCAAAGGGCTCTCCTACGAGCCGCTTTTTCCCTACTTCAAGGATATCGATGCGAAGGGCGCCTTCAAGACCTACAACGCCGACTACGTCAGCACCGAGGACGGTACCGGCATCGTTCACATCGCGCCGGGTTTCGGCGAGGACGACTATGCGGTGCTCAAGGGAACGGACGTACCGGTGCTCTGTCCGATCGACGGCGAGTGCCGCTTCACCTCTGAGGTGACCGACTACGAGGGCCGCTTCGTCAAGGACGCCGACAAGGAGATCATCCGCCGTCTCAAGGAGGAGGGGAAGGTCGTCAAGCACGATCAGTACCTCCACAGCTATCCCCACTGCTACCGCTGCCATTCGCCGCTCATCTACCGGGCCATCTCGAGCTGGTTTGTGAACATCGAGAAAGTGAAGCCGTCGATGATCGCCGCGAACAATCAGATCTACTGGATGCCGGATCACGTCAAGGCCGGCCGGTTCGGCAAGTGGCTGGAGGGCGCGCGCGAGTGGGCCATCAGCCGCAACCGCTTCTGGGGAAATCCCATCCCGATCTGGAAGTGTGATGAGTGCGACGAGATGAAGTGCATCGGCAGCCGCGATGAGCTGGAGACGCTCTCCGGGAAACGGCCCGACGACCTTCACAAGCACTTTGTCGACGAGATTACCTTCCCCTGCACCAGCTGCGGCGGAAAGGGCACCATGCGGCGCGTGCCGGAGGTGCTCGACTGCTGGTTCGAGTCCGGCTCCATGCCCTACGGCCAGAACCACTATCCGTTCGAGAACAAGGAGCGCTTTGAGGCCGGGTTCCCAGCGGAGTTCATCTGCGAGGGACTGGACCAGACCCGCGGGTGGTTCTACACGCTGACCGTCCTGGGCGCTGCACTCTTCGACTCGCCCGCGTTCAAGCACGTGGTGGTGAACGGACTGGTTCTTGCCGAGGACGGCAAGAAGATGAGCAAGAGTCTGCGCAACTTCACCGATCCCAACGAGGTGATCAACAAGTTCGGGGCCGATGCTCTCCGCCTCTTTCTCATGCATTCGGCGGTCGTGAAGGCCGAGGATCTCAAATACACCGACGACGGCGTGCGCGATGTGCTCAAGAGCATCATCATACCGCTGTGGAACGCCTACAGCTTCTTCGTCACCTACGCGAATATCGACGGTGCCTCGCCCACCGGCGCCCCCGACGACCCGGGCAATCCGCTCGACCGCTGGATCCTCTCGGAGGCCGAGCGGCTCGTGTCGGAGGTGACTGCGGAGCTCGACCGGTACGACATGCAGCGGGCCATCGATCCGATCGTCGAATTCATCGACCTTCTGAACAACTGGTACATCCGCCGGAGCCGCCGCCGCTTCTGGCGCAGCGAGAATGATCTCGACAAGGCCCAGGCGTACCAGACGCTCTATGCGGTGTTTATGACGCTCATCAAGGTTGCCGCACCGGTGATTCCCTTCATCACCGACGCGATCTACCGCAATCTCAAGCAGAAAGACGCACCCGAATCGGTCCATCTTCTCGACTATCCTGAGGCACGTGATGCGATCCGCGACCGGGAGCTCGAAACCAAGATGAAGATCACCCGGCAGGCGGTGAGCATGGGCCGTGCGATTCGCAGCATGCACAACCTGAAGATCCGCCAGCCGCTCAAGGCGCTGCATCTGGTCACCCGGAACACCGAAGAGAAGAAGATTCTGCGGGAAATGGAAGACATCATCCGCGAAGAGCTCAACGTAAAAGAGGTGATCTTCCGCGAGAACGAGGAGGACCTCGTCGTCTATCGCGCGAAACCCAACTACCCGGTGCTCGGCCGGATGCTCGGAAAGGACATGAAGGCGGCCGCCGAGAAGATCGAGGCACTGTCGCCCCGTGAGGTTCAGGAGCTCATGGAGGGCACAACGCTCTTCATCGACCTCGGAAGTCGTATGCTGGACCTGACCAATGAGCACGTGCTGGTGCAGCGCGACGAGCGCGAGAACCTCAAGGTGCTCAACGAGGGCTCGCTTACCGTCGCCCTTGATCCCGAGGTTACCGAAGACCTCCGTCAGGAGGGCATCATTCGTGACCTCATCCGTGTCGTCCAGAATCTGCGCAAGGAGTCGGGCTTTGACGTGACCGACCGCATATCGCTCTTCCTTCAGGGCGATGAGGAGATGCAGTCCGCGGTGGACAACTACCAGGACTACCTGATGAGCGAAACGCTCGCGGTCGACCTGGCATGGCTGCGCCGCGATGACGCCCGGGAGGTTTCGGTTGGCGACAAGAACTGCCGTATCGCGGTGGAGAAGACAGAGGAAGGTGTCGAAGCCCGGACATAGGTCGGGCCGCAGGCCGACCGCAGCACTTCTCGGTGCGGCACTCCTCAGCGCCGCGCTTTTCCTGCTTTCCGGCTGCCGGTCGGCGCCGCCTGCGGTGAACGACCAGGCCATCCTCGCACTGCTGCCCGATGGCGCTTCATCCTACTTCTTCGTCGACGTTGGCGATAACCGGCCTCTCGTTCGCACCTTCATCGGCGCCGCCGGAGCCAATCCGAAGGCGCTCGAGCCGGTGATAGATCGTACCAGCTACCTCTATGGGGCCTTCGCC
>CAZNYW010000001.1:5472-162849 GCA_964577375.1 uncultured Spirochaetales bacterium
ACGGCAAAGCCTCTGCTGCCGACGGCAAAGCCTCTGCTGCCGACGGCAAAGCCTCTGCTGCGCCCGCCGCGCGGGCAGGCAAATCGGTTTTCTACCTGGTCGGCACCGGATCCTACCCCGGTTTCCTGTTCGGCGCCGGGCTCGCGCGCAGCGGTGAGTGGAATAAGCTCGAGATGAAGGTCGGCGGCAGGTCCCGCGAGTACTGGAAGCAGAAGTCGGGTCGGCTCGAGGTCGCGTTTTCCGACCGCGGCGAGCTCTTCGCCTCCAACGGCGACATCGCCACGCTCTTCACCCGCGAGCAGCGGGGTCTTCTTCAGGTGCCTGCGGTTCCCAAACCGATCACCGACGAGTTCGCGCGGCGTGCCGCGGTCTTCTACGCTCCGGCTCCCCGCGATTCCGGCGCCGGAGGAGCCAGCCCCGGCCTTCCGCTTCCGGGAATGGGATCGCTTCCTATCGAGAACCTCCTCGTACTGACACAAAGGGTCACAACCGCCGGGGAGAATCCGCCCCGATACGCGCTCGAGCTCACCTTCGATGCGGGAAGCGAACGGGAAGCACGCACGCTTTCGGTGGTTTTCCGGCTTTCGGCGGTGGCGATTCTCGGCAGCATCGGCGCCTCTCCCGCCGAAACCATGCGGTCGCTCCAGGTTTCCACCGCGGGCAGAACGTTGAGCGCCCGCGGAATCGTTTTGACGGCCGCAGAGCTTTCCAATGCGATCTTCCAGTTTGTCGGCTCATCAGGTATAAAGTAGGCATGACCGTTGGTGTAGTGGACTATCATGCCGGGAACCTTCGGAGTGTGGAGACCGCGCTGCGCTTCCTCGGCGTCGACTTTGTGCTGTCCGAAGATCCCGAAACGCTCCTCAAGACCGACCGTCTGATCTTTCCGGGTGACGGGAACGCGGGCGCCGCGATGAAGGTCCTCGGTGCGACGGGCCTCGGTGAGGCGATCCGGACATTCTACGCGAGCGGCAGGCCGGTGTTCGGCATATGTCTCGGCTGTCAGATCGTGCTCGAGGGTTCCGAGGAGACTCCGGCCGCCTGCCTCGGCATCGTCGCAGGGCGTGCGAAACTCTTTCCCTTTGCGCGCGCGCGAGGCGACCGGAAAAGCGAGTCGGCCGCCGTCGCCACCACTACGGCTCCTGCATTGAAGGTGCCGCACATGGGGTGGAACAGCGTCCACCCGGTGCGCTCCGATCCGCTTTTTTCAGGCATTCCGGACAACGCCTCCTTCTACTTCGTTCACTCCTACTACACCGAGCCTGCGGCTGAGCACGTGCTCTGCACCACCGATTACGGGATAACCTTTCCCTCCGGTCTGCGCAAGGACAATCTGTGGGCCGTGCAGTTCCATCCTGAAAAATCGGGCGAACACGGAATCCGGATGGTGCGCAACTTTCTCGAGGTCCGGATTTAGGCCGGCAGCAGGAGGAGTCGAAGGTGCTTCAGAAGCGTGTTGTTGTCTGTCTCGATGTTCGGGACGGCAAGACCACCAAGGGTATCAGGTTCAAAGGAAATGTCGACATAGGTGATCCGGTCGAAATGGCGCAGAGCTATTACGAGCAGGGTGTCGACGAGCTGGTATTCTACGACATTACCGCCTCGTCGGAGGGGCGGGGGATAATGCTCGATGTGGTCGAGCGGGTCGCCGAGCGGATATTCATTCCATTTGCGGTGGGCGGCGGCATCGGCAGCGTCGCCGATATGCGGGCGGTGCTGCTCGCGGGCGCCGAGAAGGTGAGTGTGAACAGCCAGGCCGTTCAGAACCCCCGGATCATCACCGAAGGCGCCGCGCAGTTCGGCAGCCAGTGCATCGTGCTCGGGATGGACGCCAAGTCCGATCCGGCCATGCCGAGCGGCTACCGCGTCTACATCAACGGCGGGCGCACCCCGACTAATCTCGACGCGCTCGCCTGGGCGCAGGAGGCCGAAAGGCTCGGCGCAGGCGAGATCGTGCTCAATTCAATCGATGCGGACGGCACCCGCGACGGCTACGAGCTCACCGTCACGAGGCTCATCTCGGAGAACGTCGGAGTTCCCCTGGTGGCTTCCGGCGGCGCGGGAAAGCCGGAGCACCTCGTGGACGTATTCACGAAGGGCAGGGCGGATGCGGCCCTGGTAGCGAGCATGGTGCACTACGGAGACTTTACGCTCGCGCAGATCAAGGATGCTCTGCGTTCCGCCGCTATCCCGGTCCGCGCATAGCCCCGCGGCCGGAACCGTCGCCCGATCAGCTTCGCGGGCGCCGTGCCCGCGCAGACATTCTCTCTCGGCGGGCGGTTCCGGATGCGGTTCTGATGCGCAACTTCTTGTTCGAACGGGGATTTTCGTGTATATTTCTTTCAGAAATGCCCTGCAGCCAAGGAGACACCCATGCCGACCTACGACTATGAGTGCAAGAGCTGTGGTCACAACTTTGAGGTGTTTCAAAGCATCATGGATCCTCCGGTGAAGAAGTGCCCGGAATGCGGAAAAGCAGTTCGCCGCCTGATTGGCGGCGGCACCGGAATTATCTTCAAGGGAAGCGGCTTTTACGTTACCGACAGCCGGAAATCCTCGAGTGCAAAGAGTACTTCCACAAAGTCGAGCGACAGCTCCGCGAAACCAGCGGAAAAGAGTGATACGGGCGCCGGAAACGGCTCCTCGGAAAAGAGCTCGTCCGACAAGGCATCTTCAGGCAGGTCTGAAGGTACCGTCGCTACAACGAAATAGCGTTGCGGCTCCCACCCTGTTCAGACGGGTGGGGGCCTGCTTCGATCGCGGAAGTATCACCGGGCGTTGGTGAGCGCCCATCGTGTGCGGTATTCCATCCTATATCCATATTCCCCGAGACGGTTCTCGATATCTATAAAATGAGGTCGCCCGGGGTGGGCCTCAAGCGGGGGTCGCCGATTTGCGGCTGCTTTCCGCCGAACGCGGATTGAGAAGGGGCTCGAGCTGAATGATCTCCGCGCGCTGCTTTGCCTCTTCAATCAGCTCGTCGAGCTCGAGGCGCCGAAAGGATTCCTCCATCGGCTCCTGCTTCGGGTGGATCAGCGGGTGGTCGGGCGCGAAGAGCGAGCAGCAGTCCTGGAACGGCATCGTCGCCGTCTTGAAGGTGCCGAGCTTTTTGGCAAGCGCCATTATCTCCTCTTTGTCCCACGCTATCAGCGGACGAAAAACCGGCAGACGGGACGAGCTCCCGGTGAACCGCATGCTTTCGGGAGTCTGACTCGCCACCTGGCCAAGGCTTTCGCCGGTAATGAGGGCGAGCGCGCCCTGCTTCTCGGCAAGCTCGGAGGCTATCCGCATCATCGCCGCACGAAATAACAGGGTGTACTCCGGTATTCGCGCCCGTTCCTGAATGCGCTTCTGAATATCGAGGATCGGCACGTTGAAAAAACGCATCCGTCCGGTCCACCGTCCGATCAGCCGGCCGAGCGCCTGCGCCTTCTGCTGTGCCGCGATGGAGGTGACCGGGTAGGTGTGGAAGTGCACCGCGTCGAGCCGGAGCCCGCGCTTTGCCATCAGGTAGCCGGCGATGGGAGAGTCGATTCCCCCGGAAAGCAGCAGCATGCCCCGTCCGGAGACCCCCACCGGCAGTCCGTGAAGCCCCGGATAGACGTGACCGTAGAGGTAGGCCCGCTCGCGGATCTCCACGTTGATGGTCAGATCGGGATTGTCGAGGTCGACGTGAAGGTCGGGAAAGCTTTCGAGCACCGCGGAACCGATATCGCGGCCGATTTCGAACGAATTGAGCGGAAAGCTCTTGTCGGACCTGCGGGCGGTGATCCGGAAGCTTGCCGGTGGGACAGCCGAAGCTGCAATGGTTTCACGCGTAAGGCGTACTGCGGTCTCCGCCACCGCGGGCACGGTCTTCTCGCTGCTCATGACCTCGGCGTAGCCTGCGATGCCGAAGGTGCGGTCGAGTACGTCACGAACCGTCTGGTCATGCCGCGGGGACACGCGGACGTACATGCGCTTGTCGCGCGATTCGACGGAGGCGTCGGTCTCAACAAGCTGTCTCTTGATGTTGGTTCGCAGGGCCTTGATGTAGTGGCTGAGATTCTGCTTCCGCAGGGTCAGCTCGCCGAGCTTGATGAGAAAGATGCTCTTCATAGGGTAGAGGCTACCGATTTCAGCGGGGTTGATCAAGCTTGACTAAATGAAACTACTATATATGGATATTGCAACAGAGCAAAAAAAGGGTTACATTATCAGACAGAATGGATACCGAAGGAATGTGCTCCGACATCGAAATCAAAGAGTATGCGCAGAAGCTCAAGGTGTGCGGTCACCCGGTGCGGCTGAAGCTCCTGTGCGCCATCGCCAGGGAGGAGGATCCCTGCGTCTCCGAGCTCTGGGTCTGCCTGCAACAGCCCCAGCCGGTCATCTCGCAGCATCTGGCGGTGCTCAAGGACAAGGGAATCGTGAAGTCGGAAGTGCAGGGAAACAAGCGAATTTACTCCATCGTCGACCCGTTTGTGAACGATCTGGTAATGACGATGATCAAGGCGAACGCGCCGGTCTGAACGCGGTCGGCTACTTCACTCGATTGACGAAATCGGCCACCGTAATCGTGACGCCGATGATCGTCGTGACCCATCCGGTAACGATAAACAGATTCGTAAAGAACTGCTGCATGTTGGTGAAGGTGTTCTTCGCGACGTAGATCGTCGTTCCGGGGGGCACCGGTGTGCCCAGTCCCACCTTTTCGCGCTTTCCGAGAACCGTTACAAAGTAGATCGCATTTGAGTCGCCGGTCTGGATATTGATGCCGCCGGCGGCCTGGATATAGTCGCCGACCGTGTAGCCGCTTACAAAGGGGAGCCGCTGCGGGGCGTTGACCTCACCGCCGACGAGGATATTGAGGCTCACCATTGGGATGACGATATAGTCGCCGCGGTCGATCACCACGTTTCGCGCAGGGTTGCGCGTCTTCCAGAGCTCACCCAGATCGGGAATCGGCATCCGCTGGCCGGTAGAGGCCCTGATGATGTAGCTCTTCTGGGTCTCGGCGAAGGGTGTCGGGCCGCCCATCATGTCGAGAACGTTAAGGAGCGTCATGCCCGGCCGGTAGGGTATGTCGAACCGAACCGGCTTGTCCGGCACGGCCTGAACACTGTCCTGCGTGAGCGGTTTGCCGTATACGGCTCCTTCCAGGGTCACCCGGTCGGCGGTGGGAACGGAGCTGGGAATGGTGACCCGGTCACCGTTCTTCAGCGGATACTGTTCGAGCTTCTGGGAGCCGATCGCCGTCTGCACGTAGTGATTTTCGGCATTGAGCCGCTCGACGGTGGCCTGATCCTGAATCGCCATGGGAAGCAGCCCGCCGGCCATCTTGATCACATCGCCGAGCGTGTCACCGGGAAGGATCTCGTAATTGCCCGGTTTGGTTACCGCGCCGCTTATCTCGACCGCCTGCTCGATCCGCGGGACGTAGACCTCGTCTCCCGGCCTGAGGTAGGGATTCGCCTTCTCGTTGCCCTTGATGAAGTAGTCGGTAAGGTCGTAGGTAGTGGTCTGGCCGTTGTGCTTCAGCTGTACGCGCCGGTCGCTCGACGGAGCACCGAGCCCGCCCGCCGCCGCAAGCACATCGGTGAGCCGGTTGAGAGAGGTCATCTGCGTCTGTCCCGGCTTCTTGACCGTCCCGTAGACGAACACATCGAAGATCGCCGGTGCCTGCAGCGAGAACGATACGAATTGCACCGGTATCGCCGCCTTGATCTTGCTGACGACCTGTTTCTGAAGCTGCAGGAAGGTCAGGCCCGAAACGTTCATCGTACCAATGAAGGGAAGCTCGATTGTGTTGTCTTCCTGCAGAATCACCGGATAGGTGGTCACATTGTTGCCGCCGGAGGTCCCGTTGACGCCGAAATCGATGGTCAGGCTGTAGACATCACCCGGAGTAGGGTGGTAGTTCGGCATGTGGATGACTTTGCGGGAGAGCTCGCTCTGCTGAGCGACCGCAATGACAGGAAGAAGGACCAGAAGGGACAACGCGATGGTGGCTGCACGATGTGAACGTGAAACAGTCGTAAACCGATGTGCCATGAGGCATACTAACAGTATTGGAGAAGCTGCGTCAATCAGGATATAGTTTTGCCGATGAGTACCGGAATCAGCTACCACATCGGCTTCACCACCACGACAGTTGCTTTCACGACCCGGGAGAATCTTCTCACCGACGCCGCACCTGCGACGCTCGTCGTGCTCGATGAAAACACGCGCGGCCTGTTTTCCTCGCTTTCGCCCAACTATCTGGTACTGGCGGCCGGCGAGGCGCAGAAGGCGTGGAACAATGTCGACCGCATCCTGAAGAGCGCGCTCGAGGCAGGTCTCGGACGAGATGGGACAATCATCGGGGTAGGCGGCGGGGTCATCTGCGACACGGTCGCATTCGCGGCCTCGCTCTACATGCGGGGATGCCGTCTGGTTCTCGTTCCGACCACGCTGCTCGCCATGGTCGACGCTGCGTTCGGCGGCAAGACCGGAATCAATTTCGACGGGCTCAAGAACATGGTGGGAACCTTCTATCCCGCCTCCGAGATACGTATCGCCATCGACGTACTGCGCACTCTGCCGGACCGGGAGTATCTAAGCGGTCTCGCCGAGGTGATCAAGAGCGCAATGCTCGCCGACAGCGACCTCTTCTCCATTCTCGAGGAGCGAAGGGACCAGGTGCTCGCGCGGGATGAGAAGCTGCTCGAGGAGATGGTCAGGCGCTCGATCGCGGTGAAGGCGCATATCGTGGAGGCGGATCCCACCGAGCGAAACATTCGGGCTCACCTCAATCTCGGGCACACCTTTGCCCATGCGGTCGAGAGCGCGGTAGGCCTGGGAAGCTGGACGCACGGCGAGGCGGTAGCGTGGGGGATCGCCTGCGCGCTCGATGCCGGGGTACGAACCAGGATCACCGATCCCGACTACCGGCAGCGTGCGGTCACACTTCTTCGCGCCTATGGATACAGGACAGAGCCGGGCGATATAGCGGTGAAACCCGAGAGGCTCATCGAGCTGATGACGAGCGACAAGAAGAAGAAGGGCGGAAGGGTCCGTTTCATCCTTCAGCGAAACCTGTGCGAAACAGTTCTCCAGCCTCTCGATCCGGAGTTGCTGCGCGAGGTGCTCGCCTGAGCTCTATTCTTCGATGATCTGCGAGAGTCGGCGGTAGACCCGGCCGATCTGTTCGACCGCCTCGTGGCCCGCGTCGCTTCCTATTTCGTCGGTGAGCGTCTCGAGGCTCGCGAGGCTGTCCGACACCGCCGTACCGAAGTTCCTGCTGCTCCTGAACCAGTACTCTCCCGAATCGTTCGTCTCGAGCGCCAGGAACCCGAGTGATTTCGGGCTCTTCTTGAGCGGGCAGAGCTTCAGGATGTTGGGAAGCTCGGCGAGCAGGCGGTCACGCCCTCCGCCTGCGTCAAATGTCCGCTTTCGCGGCCAGTCGGAGATGATGTCCCTCGACGGGTCTACGTTGCGCGCGACGTGAACCAGGTTTGCGAGCTTCTCTCCTGGAGCGATCTCGCGTCCATTGTAGACCAGTGCTCCCTTCATGTTGTTGTAGTGAGACGGGAGGACGAAGTTCCGCTCCCGCACCATCGGCACAAAATCATCCCAGGTAAGAACCGCCTTCTTCTTCCGCCCCTTGTAGGGCTCGAGCTGGAAGATCCGTGAGCCGATGGTGATCTGCCAGGTTGTGTCCTTTGGCCGCGATTTCTCTGCCGCGGCCGGCTCCCGTTCGCTGCCTCTGGCCTTCCCGGCGCGGCCGCGCTGCTTCTCTCTCGCTTCTCCCGCCGCGGGCCGCATGAAATCCCTCGCGAGCTCGCCGGAGATTCGCGAGAGCAATTCCCTCTTAAGCGGTGAGACCGAGCGCGCGTACATCCGTGAGGTCTTTACGATCTCGCCGGCTACGATGTACTGCGGTGTCTCGCGGAACATAACCGAGCCGGGATGTATTTCTATCCGCTCCGCGGTAAGGCTGCGGTAGGCAAACCGGCCCGAACGTACGCAGACGAACTGGATGAGCCCGGTACTTACCGCACAGAGGTAGTCGGCGACCGGCCCGCCGGATGCGATCGGAATCCCCATCTGTGAGGCTATTTGCTCGAGCTGATCCTTGATATTGGCGATCTCGGCCATGGTGCGCTCTTCCAGGTAGTAGCGGCCGCAGAACTTGTCCTTTCGCTTCGCCTCCTGGTAGGCGTGGTAGAGCTTCAGGTAGGAGACGAAGTCGCCGTAGTCGTCGCGGAAGGTGTGGTGCGCCTGCCGTGCGGTCACCTCCTCGCCCGGCGGCAGCAGAAAGGGACTTTTGGTGGTAAGGAAGGAGGTGGCGATCAGCACCTCCTCCATCACCGAGGGGTAGGTCCGGATCGCCTCCACGATCATCCGGGAGTGCTTGGGAAGCAGCGGGAACTGCGCCATCATGCGGCCGATGTTGGACAGCGTGCTGTCCGGCGCCAGTGCGTCGAGCAGGCGCAGCGTCTCGACCGCGCCGATGATGCCCCGGCGGTTCGGCGGGGAGATGAAATCGAAGGAATCGAAGTTGGTGATCCCGATTTCGGCCATCCGGAGAACGACCTCCGAAAGATCGGTTCGGTAGATCTCTTCCAGGGTGAAAAGCGACCGTGTCTCGAAATCGTCCTTGGTGTAGAGCCGGTAGCAGGTACCCGGCTGCGTCCGGCCCGCGCGGCCACGGCGCTGGTTTGCCGAGGCCTTTGATATTGGCCCCTCCACAAGGGACTCGGTGAAGGTCCGCGGATTGTAGTAGTTGAGCTTCGCCTGCCCCGAGTCGATCACGGTGGTGATTCCGTCTATCGTCACGCTCGTCTCGGCGATATTTGTGCAAACCACGATCTTGATCCTTTCTTTCGGCGCCGGAGGAAACACCTGCTCCTGCTCCTCCTTGCTCAACCTGCCGTAGAGCGGCAGCAGGTGGAGCCGCTTGCGGAAGGTCATGCTGTAGAGCGCGGTGATGCAGTCCTTGATAAGCTTCTCGCCCGAGAGGAAGACCAGCATATCGCCCTCGCGTTCCTCCTCGATCGCCCGTCCGACTATGTCGCAGATCTTCGCAATCAGAACCTCGTAATCGTTCTCGCGGTAGGGCGGGTCGTAGATGGTGGTGACCGGGTACATCGTCGTGTCGATTCTCACCACCGGACACGAGCCAAAGTACTCCGAGAAGACCTGCGCGTTTATGGTGGCCGAAGAGACGATGACCTTGAACTCCGGCCGCAGCTCGAGGATTCTCTTCAGAAGCCCGAGGATGAAATCGATGTTCAGGCTGCGCTCGTGCGCCTCGTCGACCACGATCACGTCGTACTGCGAGAGCGTGTAGTCCGCCTTGATCTCCTGCAGCAGGATGCCGTCGGTCATGATCTTGATGCGGGTCGCCGGACCGGTCTTATCTTCGAAGCGGATCTTGTACCCGACAAGTTCGGGCGAGGAGACGTCCTCCTTCTGGCGGGAGATGAAATCGCTTACCGAAACCGCGGCGATTCGCCTTGGCTGCGTGACACCGATGATGCCGTTGCGGTCGAGCCCCGCCTCATGCAGAATCACCGGCAGCTGCGTTGTCTTTCCGGAGCCGGTGGGGCTCTCGATCACAACCACCTGGTTCTCGCGCAGTGCATCGAGGATGCGTCTCTTCTCTTTGTAGACGGGAAGTTCGTGCGGCTGCATGCGAAAGAGTATACAAAGGAAATGGCCGTCAGGTCACACGGTCGGGCCGCCCGCGGTCAGGTGGCGGATCTTCGCGATTGCCTCCTCCACCGACAGGCCGTCAAAGTTCTCGCGGGTTGCAAGGTTGCGCACGTTTACCACACCCTTCTCGCGCTCCTGCGCACCGCAGAAGAGCCCGGTCGTGATCCCCTTCTTCTCGGCGAACGAGAACTGGGCCTGGAGCTTGCGATTCTCGGGGTAGACCTCGCAGGAGAAACCGGCGCTGCGGACGACCTCACCGAGCCGGTGGTAGTAGCCGACCATCGCGTCGTCGAGGTGAAATATGATCACCTGGGCCGCGGACCGTCCGGCCGGAAGACGCCCGAGCTCCTCGAGGGCGGCGACGAGCCGGTCGAGGCCGATCGAGCTTCCAACACCGGGAATCTGCTCCCTGGTGTAGAGCGAGGCGAGGTTGTTGTACCTGCCGCCGGAACAGACCGAACCGATGTCCGGAAGCTCGTCGAGGAAGGTCTCGTAGACGATTCCGGTGTAGTAGTCGAGCCCTCGGGTGATCGCCGGGTCGAGGAGAAACCGCTTCTCGACGCCCGCCTCCGCGGCATAGGCGAGGATCGATCGTAGCCGCCCGGACTCCTCGGATGGACCTCCCGAGAGCCGTTCGATGTTCTCGAGCGTTTCGGCGTTGGTCGATTTCGGGCTGATGTAGTCGAGTATCTGTTCCGCTGCCCCGGAGGTGGTCAAC
This sequence comes from uncultured Spirochaetales bacterium, assembly GCA_964577375.1. Classification (GTDB taxonomy): domain Bacteria; phylum Spirochaetota; class Spirochaetia; order DSM-27196; family DATKUC01; genus DATKUC01. The sequence continues at coordinate 15,869 of CAZNYW010000001.1, forward strand.
TCCGTGAGTGCTGCGCGGGTCCGCTCGGTCCCCACCTTCGAGAGCTTGTCGACTGTCCGGAGAATATCTTCGGAGCGGTCTCTCACGTCGATCCGTGAAAGAAAACGGTTGAACACCCCCCGGTGGGCGATGTGAAAAGTGACGTCCTCGATTCGAAGGTTCGTGAACGACCGGTTCATCAGAAGGAGAATCTCGAAGTCCGCCGAGGCGCTGTCGACGCCGACGAGATCGAAATCGCACTGCACGAACTCACGGTATCTGCCGCGCTGCGTGTTCTCGCCCCGGTAAACCTTCCCGACGTGGTAGCGCTTGAACGGCAGGTAGAGCTCCTGCAGGTGAGCCGCCATGAAACGGGCGAAGGGAACTGTCAGATCGTAGCGCATCGAAACATCGCGTCCACCGTGGTCCTGAAACCGGTAGATCTGCTTGTCGGTCTCGCCGCCGCCCTTTCCGAGAAGCACCTCGGTGTATTCGAGGATCGGCGTGTCGATAGGAGAGAAGCCGTAGCGGGCAAAGGTCTGCTCGAGAACGGCGATAATCCTTTTTCGCGGCGCTTCCTGAGCGGGCAGAAAATCCCGAAATCCCTTGAGGACGCGTGGTTCGATGAGTGAGTTCATGGCAAAACTATGCCCGATCAGGGAGCGATTGGCAAGGACGCTCAGGCTTCGGCGACAGGTTTCGGGCGGCGGAGGCGTCCCTCCTGCTGCCGCACCTCGATGTCGCCGAGCGTGCGGATCGCATCGCCTTCACCTCTCTCTATCGCCTTCATTACCGTCAGCGCGTTCGCCCACTGATACGCGGAGAACTGGCGCGTCCTTGATTCGAAGGAGTAGAGGATGCGCTCGTGGTAAAACTCCAGGCGTTCGTTGTTCTGAACGTTGGCTCCGCTTATCTTCGAGAAGGGAAAGAAGAGCGTGTTTCCGTCGACCTTACAGTAGCTGATGCCGTCCGTCTGGAAGATGAGCTCCCCCGGGGGATGCCGCCTGAGCGGCTCGCTCCGGTACCCGGTATAGAGGGTGATGTGCCCTTTCGTGAACAGCGGCCGGGAAGTCCCGCGCTGCGGACCCGCAGAAGCCTCGGCCCCGCCTTCTTTCGGCGGGCCTGCGGAGGCGTCGCGCTCGACGGCGGCGCGTTTCAGCCGCTCGATGAGCCTTTCGCTCTGCCACCCGTTCCACGAGGCCACGCTCTGGTGGTAGACGGGGTAACCTTCCGCCGGGAGGAGGCGGCCGAAATCGTCGCAGATGACCGTGTATCCGCAGCCCGCGCACCGCAGGCGGGCGTCGCGTGAAAAGAGCGCGCCGAAGCGACCGCAATGCGGGCAGACGTAGAGCACCTGCTCGAGCTTTTCGGCCGGGCGCCGGCCCCGGAAGCGGACGCGTGCCGATTCCTGCCAGTCGTATTCGTTGTACGCGAGGTCGGCCGAGAGCCTGTCGAAGATCTCCTCCTGGCTCAGAGCCGCGCACTCGGCTGCGGTGAATGATACCTTGAAATCGAGCCGCACCTCGCCTGTCCGCCGGCCTCTGCCCCACCGGGGAAGCGAGAGAAAGGCGCCCCGCGCAACCATCGTCACCACCGGAACCCGCATCAGCCTGATGAGCCTTGCCATCGAATAGTAGAGCGGCAGCGTGGTCCCGTCCCAGGTTCGCCGGCCCTCCGGATAGATACCCACGATTCCGCCCTCGCGGGTGATCCGCATGATGGTCCGAACCGTTTCGAAATCGCTTAGTACCTTGGTCTTGGGGATGGCCCCGACCAGCCCGAGCAGGAAGCTGAGCACGCGCGAGCGGAAGTGCGCATCCGAGGTTACGTAGTAGATCGGGTGCGGAACGACGCCTCCGAGGAAGAAGGGGTCCCAGAAGTTCATATGATTGGGCAGAACCAGATAGGGCGGCTCGAGTCGGCGGATGATCGCGAGGTTTTCGGTCCTTACGCGGTACAGCAGTCGAAGATAGATGCCCACCGTGGCGCGGAGAAAGATGTTGAAAAGCCGGTAAGCCCGCAGCGGTTTTCTCTCCCGCCGTTGTGCTCGTTTTGCCATCTGTGCTATTGTACGCCGAGCGGGTAACGATCGCAACACACTCAGGCGGCCGAGCTGATGCACGGCTGTGAGACTGGGGGGACGATGACCTTTCACTGGACGCTCTTCATAGACCTGGGCATAATCTCGGCGGGACTTCTTCTGGCGACGTTCATCCGGGCGCGCGTACCATTTTTTCAGCGCTATCTCATCCCGAACGCCCTGACCGCCGGTTTCATTCTTCTTCCATTCTACAATTTCGTTTTTCCCCATTTCGGCCTGTCGAGCGGCGGTCTCGGAGAGCTCGTGTATCACCTTCTCTCGATCTCGTTCGTGGCAATGACGCTTCGCCGCTCCGGACCGGCCGGAACGTGGGGAGACAAACGTATCTACTCCACCAGTGTCGGCATTCTTTCGCAGTACGCCATTCAGGCCATCCTCGGGCTCGGTGTCACCTTCCTGCTGATGGTGACCGTGATGCCGAAGCTCTTTCCCTCGTTCGGGTTCCTGCTGCCGCTCGGATTCGCGCTCGGGCCCGGTCAGGCGTATGCGATCGGGCAGGGCTGGGAAGCGTTCGGGTTTCGCGGCGGCGGAACCATCGGGCTCACCTTTGCAGCTCTCGGATTTCTTTGGGCCTGCTTCGGCGGCATCTTTCTGGTGAATTTCGGCATTCGCAAAGGGTGGCTGGAGAAGGAGTACGCGGACCGCCTCACAAAGGCGGGGATACGGAGGGGACTCTACAGTCGCGGGGAGCGGCTTCCTCCAGGTTCCTACCTGACCACGGAGACCGAGGCCATCGATTCCATGAGCTTCAACACCGCGATCGTTCTCGTAGTCTATCTCTGCGCATATCTGCTGCTGCAGCTTCTCACTTATCTGCTCTCATTCGCCGGGAAGCTCGGGCACGATCTGGCGGTCAATCTCTGGGCGATAAGCTTCATCTTTGCTGCGCTGGTCGGGCTGCTGGCAAAATCGCTCCTGACGAAGCTGGGAGTCGAGCACACCGTGGACAACCACACCCTTACACGGCTTGCGGGAATTTCGGTTGATCTGATGGTCGCTGCTTCGATCGGGGCAATCTCTCTGGTGATCGTCACCGAGTTCTGGCTGCCCATAACGATCCTGGCGGTCGTCGGCGGGCTGCTCACGCTCGTGACTGTTCCGTGGATCTGTTCACGGATGTTCAGAGATCACAAGTTCCACCGGACGCTCATCATCTTCGGCGCATCAACCGGAACGCTTCCAACCGGTCTCGCTCTTCTGCGGTCAATCGACCCCGATTTCGAGACCCCGGTCGCAAGCGACTACATGTACGCCACCGGCCTTACCTTCGTGCTTGCCATACCGTTCATCCTTGCGATAAATCTGCCGGCCTACAGCGCGACCACCGGCGACATGAACTACTTCCTCTACGCCATACTGGTCTGCGTCGGGTACCTCGTCTTCGCAGGGCTTTCCTTCCTGCTTATGTCCCGGTCGCGGGCATTCCGTTCCGCCAACCAGGTATGGCTCCACGAGCCGGCCCCCGCGCTCCGACCGGGCGACGGCGAGTAGCGCATGGAAGAACCGGTACGCAACCCCTTCGCCGGACACCCCGACTACAACTGCTTCGCCTGCTGCCCGGATAACGTTAACGGCCTTCACATGGAGTTTACGCTCGAGGAGGACCGGCTGCTCTGCCGGTGGGAGCCCAAACCGTGGCTTGAAGGCTACACGAATGTTCTGCACGGCGGAGTACAGTCGACTCTGATGGACGAGGCTGCGAGCTGGTTCATCTTCACGGTGCTCGGCACCGCCGGTGTCACCGCCGGGCTGTCCGTCCGCTTCCTGCGTCCCGTGCCGACCAACGCCGGCGCAATCACGCTCGAAGCCACTATTCAGGAAAGGCGCGAGAAACGCGCGGTGATCCAGGTCGAGCTCTTCGACCCGGCCGGGGAGCTCTGTTCCTCAGGCGAGTGCGAATACGTGATCTATCCGCCGCAGATCGCCGAGCGCCGTCTCCGCTATCCCGGCCGCGACGCGTTCAAAGCGAACTAGTCTTCGCCGAGCCTTCAATCGCGCGCCTATTGACCGGCACCACCCACTTTGGTGCATAATGATCCATCAGATTCGTCAACTCAGAAAAATAGGGTACATCATCATTGCTCGTTCGATATAAGACCACCGAAGATGGTTCCGCCGCAAAACAGGCCGAGATTTACACCGCAGAAGAACACAAACTCTCCGCGCACGAGGTCGATTCCGACGCCCTGAAGATCATCCGGCGACTGCGCGGCGCCGGGCACAGCGCCTACGTGGTCGGCGGTGCCGTGCGCGACCTGCTCCTGAAGAAGCGTCCAAAGGACTACGACATAGTAACCGACGCCGCTCCGGGGAGAATCCGCAAGCTGTTCCGGAACTCACGCGTCATAGGAAAGCGCTTCCGGCTGGTGCACATCTTCTTTGGTGAGAAGATCGTCGAGGTATCCACCTTCAGGGCCGAAATATCGGCGGGTTTCATGAACGTCTACGGCGAGATCGAAGAGGATGTGAAGCGGCGCGATTTCACCGTGAACTCGCTCTACTACGATCCGGAGGAGAACACGGTTCTCGACTACACCGGCGGTTTCCGGGATATCAAGGCAGGCAAGCTGAAGCCGGTGATTCCGCTCGACAAGATCTTTGCCGAGGACCCTGTCCGCATGATCCGGGCCATCAAATACTGCATCGGCGGCGGGCTGCGAATGGGATTCCGGCTCAAGCAGCAGCTGAGGCGCTCGGTTACCGGGCTTGCCGAATGTCCGGCGTCACGAATGACTGAGGAGCTGTTCAAGATTCTGGGCTCCTCTCGCGCGCGAGGGATATTCGGCGAGTGCGAACGCTTCGGACTGCTCAAGTACATGCTGCCGCTGACCGATGAGCTTCTTCGGACCGACCGCGGCTACCACGATTCGTTCTATAAAATGATGGCGATGCTCGATGAGCTTGTAGCAAACGGCGAGGCGCGAAAGGCGCGCTTCATGGCCTATCTCTGCGCGCCCTACCTGTATCACGTTTCGGAATATGGCCGGGCGGACCGCATCCCGTTTCGCGAGGCGTTTGCGGAGCTCAAGAATGCAATCCGGCCGATGGTCCCGGCAAACCGGGACGTCGAGCAGGCTCTGGTGCACCTCATCCGCAGACGGAAAGTCTATCGCAAGTTCGAGACGCTCGAGCGGCCGAACGGGGAAGAGGACGAGGACGACCACATCAGGCCGCACAAAAAAAAGCGGCAGCATTCCCTGCAGAACGCTGCCGTCGATTCTCAGCCCCACAACCGGCACGGCGGGTCGCCGCAGAAAACCGGCACGGCACCCCACCAGGGCGACGGTTCCCGGCCGCGGTCCGGAAGATCACGTCGCCGGCGAAGACCCCGCCACGAGAGCGGGGCAACCAGACCGGACACCGAAAGACCCGAAAACCGCGAAACCGATTAGTCCGGATTTTCCGTCACATCAGCTCTGAATCCTGTTCAGCAGCTCATCAGCCTTCTGCTTCAGATTTCCGTTGTCCAGGCTGGAGACGAGCTTCAGATAGGTCGTCGCCTCGTCGAACTTGTTGTCCGCATAGGCATTCACCCCGAGCGCGTAGTAGCTGAGGGGTTTGGTCGCGCCTTTGTCGAGCGCGGTCTTGTAATAGTAGTCGGCGAGCTGATAGTTGTGCTTCGCGTAATTTATGAGTCCCAGGTAATAGTAGGGAATGTAGCTAGAATCCTGGAGGTTGAGCGCCTTGATGAACGCCTCCTCGGACGAATCGAGCTTGTTCGCCGTGTACTGATCCATTCCCTCCTGAACCAGTCCACGGAACGACTTGCGGGAATCGACGTAGGCGACGAAGTCGCTTGTCAGTGAGTCCTGCGCTACCCAGCGGAATGCGGCTTCGCGCACCGCCTGATCGTTCTCCTGGAGCGTCGCGCCCGGCTTGAGCGCGCTGATCGAATCCCACAGGATGCGATTGCGGTTCTTGTCGTTGGTGTTGACAAGGTACCACACCATTCCCCACGCCTGAGGATAGAAGACATTGATACGCTGCTTGGCCGTGTCGACATCGATCGTCAGGAGCTGATCGAGCGTAAGCGGCATGTCGGGGCTCTTTCCGGTGATGATAGCTTTCAGCGTCTCGAGCCACGAGAGGTTCTCCTTGTAGATCGCCGTTTTGAAGGTCGGATCGTAGGTAGAAGACTCGAAGAAGACCGCGAAACCCTCGCGGAGCCAGAGCGGCGGATTCGCCACGAACGCCCGCAGATACTGGATGAAGTTCTGGTGGATCGCGGCCGACGTGAGGCCCTGATCGGCCACATAGTATGCATCGAGCTCGCTCTTCTGCGCGTCGGTATAGTGGAGGTACACATAATTGTCGCGTGTCTCGTTGATGACTCGCTTGAGATAACTGTCGTATCGATCCTTCGTCGAGAAGATGTGGACCTTCAGTTTCGCCGGAAGGGTCGAGAGGTCGAAATGAAAATAGTTATTGTACAGCGAGAGCAGGGCCTCGAGACGATCGGCAACTGCCTGCGCGTGGTCTTTGCTGATTTCCGAGACAACCTGGTAGTGGGCAGTTTCGGCCTGGTAGGTGTTGACGGTCTGAGCCATGGTCACGCCCGCTGCAAAAAGCAATCCGAGCATTACAAAAGACAACTTTTTCATCCCCAGTCCTCCATGGACCTATATTATTGTGCGGTCCGACCCATGTCAAATCATTTTCTCTCAAAAAAATAGCACGATTGGGATGCAGCTATTCCACACGGCGCGGTTTGTAACGGGGCATTTGGGCGACCGTGTCGATGATGATGTTCAGTTCCGCAATGTGGATGCCGGTGAAGCGCTCGATGTTTTCGACGATGTAGTTCTGGAGATTGTGAACGTTGCCTGCAAGCGCAACGCCGAAAGGTACGGCGATGTGCAGCTCGAGCCGGTATCCGTCGGCGTCGATGCGAAAGGTCATCTTCTTCACCTCCGCCTCCAGATCGTATTCGTCGACGCAGTGGAGGACCATCTGTGTCAGGGCGGACTCGGCGATGGTCACCGTTCCCTTCTGACTGAAAGCCGGCCTGACTACGGTCTTCTCGTAGACCTGCTGCTTGTTGAATATTCCAAACCGGCGCCTCAGGAATACCTTGACCGAAGCCGCCATCAGGCGGGGGTAGTTCCTCCGCACTTCGATTGCGGGCACCGGAATGACGTGCTTTCCCTGCGTGTTCCGGTAGTGCATGGCGGTGCTGATCTCTTCGGCAGTCGCCACATCCTCGATTCGCACCGTCTTGGAGGGGGCAGGGAGCCTGAGGGTCTCGCAGATCTTGCCTATCATGCCGTCGGATGTGCCGAGCACGAGTATTCGCTTGAACTTTTCCCGTTCCAGGACGGTCGTGACCTGACGGCGATGCTCCTTGTCGGTGAAAAGCGCCGTCTTTACCGCCGCCAGGTAGGCCTGCTCGCGCTTGGCGGAACGGCCCGCCAGGATTTTCTGGTCACGTATCAGAAGACCGTCGTCGATTATGAGCTCGACACCGTGCTTTTCGGCCACCAGACGCGCCCGGAAGCTCTTGCCCGAACCGCTCTTGCCGACAAGCGCAAAAACCTTCACGCCGCGAAGCTTCCAGATTATGTGGTGGAGAAGGTTTCGCATTAACATAGTGTAAACAGGCTAGTGGACAGATACAAGTGAGCTTTCGAGTTCGCTACGGTGCGGCGGAGTCGAGGCGGCGAACGGCAGTTTCGATTGCGGAGCGGGACAGCGCAGCGTTCACGTCGCGGCCCTGCAGTTCACGGCCGGAAAGGCCGAGCAGCGTGGAAACCTGCTCCCGTTGCCCGGCGCCAAGAGGTGCGCTGCAGCTCAGATCGCCGAGAAGCGGGTCGGGCGGCACGAGCTCCATGCGGAATGCATGCAATAGATAGCCGTCGCTGCCTGCACCCCCGTACTTCCGGTCGCCGGGCAGGGAGTGTCCGTGGGCGGCAGCGTGGGCGCGGATCTGGTGCGCGCGACCGGTGATCAGGCGGCATAGTGCGAGAGTGGCATCGCGGCCGACAAGAAGCGGTGTGGCCCGCGTCTCTGCCGCGAGCGCGGTGCTCTGCTCCGCGCTCGCGCCTGTGGAGACCCGGGTCAGCCGGCGCGGCTCATCGCGGACCAGCGGCTCGCTCCACACCTCGGTATCGGTGAGTCTGCCGCCGAGAAGCGCGAGATAGTACTTGCGCAGTCGGCCCGAGCGGAGGGCGTCGCTGAAATGCCGCGCCCCCTCGAGGGAAACGGAGAACACCACCAGGCCGGAGGTGTTGCGGTCCAGTCTATGGAGGGGCCCCGGGCGGAAGCTCAGCGAACGCTCGCCGCTTCCGGCGAGGTAGGCGCGGACCATCTCGTCGAGCGGCTGCGTACCGAGGTTCGAACCTCCCTGTACGGGGATGCCTGCAGGCTTGTTGAGGACAAGAAGGTGCCCGGTCCGGGCGACGACCATTGCGTGGACAGGGGCCGGATCGACGGCCGGGCCTTCCCCCGCCGCCCCGTCTGCCAGGAGCCGCGCGGACACCTCGATCGCGGCGCCGGCACCGACCCGCGTACCCGGTTTCACGCGGCTCCCCTCCAGGCGGATATCTCCGGCGCGCAGCGCGCGATAGATCCGCGACAGAGGAAGGCGGGGGAGAGCACGGCGGAGCACAGCGTCGATCCTGCGCCCGTCGTCGTTCCCGCCTGCGGTGATGGTTTCGAATCGGCGCGCCATGCGATATTCTCGCATTTCCCGTCCTGCTTGACAAATAGGAGGGGCGCAGCCACACTTACGCAGTATGCCGTCAAGAGCCTTCACCTACCTCTATGCGCTCATCAGCAATCCTATTTTTCTTGCAGCATTCTTCAGCTGGTTCATCGCGCAGCTCATGAAGGCGGTCATCGACGCCATCCGAAGCAGATCTCGCCGTTCGCGCGACATGGTGACGACCCTTTTCTGGAAGACCGGCGGCATGCCGTCGAGCCATGCGTCGCTGGTCACCGCACTTGCGACATCGCTCGGTTTCGAGTACGGGCTCGACAGCCCGCTCTTCACGCTCTCGCTCTTTTACGGAATTCTCGTCATACGTGACGCACTCGGGGTGCGCCGCGCGGCCGGGCTTCAGGCCCAGGCGCTCAATCGCCTCGGCATGGAGCTGCACGACCGGCTGGGAATACGGTTCAAGCCGCTCAAAGAGGTGAACGGACACACCGCCGCAGAAGTCTCTGTCGGTGTGCTTCTGGGCTTTTTCATCGCGACCGCGTTCAGTATTCTATAATGATATCGATGAATTCCCGGCTCGATCGCCTTTCATCCAACGTTCCCCTTCTTCTCTGCCTTCTGCTCCTTCTGGGAGGCGCCCTCTTTTTTCTTCTGCCGTCCGTCGATCCGGCGGTCACCGGCCTTTCGCGTGACACCGCATGGCGTGGCTATTTCACCCTCCTGGTGGGTGATGATGTTTCCAGCTCTCTGGTGACCGAGGCGCTCGGGAAGTCGGGAATCGGCGGCGTTGTGTCTCAAACCTCGGCCTCGGTTAGCTTCAACGATATCGACGGCATTTCAACCGTTGCGGTCGCCGACATTTCGAAACGGCTCGATCCGCGGGACCCGCGGCTGGACCCCTACATGAAGGGGCTTCCCGGTTACTTCCACACCCGTGTGAGCGGCCGCGGGATGCAGATTTTCTACCTTCCGGCCCACGCCTCGAGCATTCTGCGGATCAACCGCCTCGTGCACCGCGCGCTGGATCCCTACCACATCGACTGGTTTCTGCTGGAGTGGAGCGGACTGCGGCGGCTTCTCTTCGCGGCGACGTTTGCGGTTTTTGTCGCGCTGCTTCTCTACCGGACGCGGCGGCATCGCCTGTTCGTGGCTCTGGGCGCGCTTCCCTGGGTGGCCGGCGTGGTCGCAGGCGGTTACGGCGGCTTCGCCGCCTCCTGCGTGCTCGCCTTCGCGTGGGCCTACCTCGCAGAAGAGGGTATTCCGTTGCTCGAACGACATTTCGAGGACCGGTCGCGAGCGGACTCGCGGTCGCGAGCGGACTCGCGGTCGCGAGCGGACTCGCGGTCGCGAACGGACTCGCGCGCGAGGCGGGGTGATGAGGAACCGCACCGAATCGGTCCGACCCTCTTTGGCCCGGCGGGCAGTGAGCTGCGGTCGCGCGCGGCGTTCTATCTGCTCGCGCTCATTGTGGCTGCGGTCCTGCGCTATGATGCCGCTGCGGGCCCGCTGTCACTGATCGGACTGATTCCCGGACTTTTCGCAACCGCTGCCCTCGGTGCGCTCGCCGCCGGTCTCATCCGCAGGCAGGCCGAAGGGCGCGAGCACAGGCTTTTCCTGCCGCGCAGGATACTCCGCAGGAACGCCGCGCGCGCGCTGCGCGGCGTTTACCTCAGCGCGGTTCCGGTTCTCCTTATTCTCGTGATGGTTCCGCCGGTCATTCTTCTCGCAATTCCGTCGGGAACGCCGGTGAACGTTCCTCGGCCCGTCGGCGCGTCGGTGGGCGGCGGCCTCAGCTGGAGCTCGCTCGAACGGCTCTGGGAAAAGGGGAAGACGGGGACCCTCCCGGACCTTGCCGATTACCTGACGCACCGTGCCTACCAGGATACCTTCCTGTACCAGACGGCCGACGCGAGCGGCGGCGGCTCCGCGTACCGGTTCCCGCAGCCGGGCGAGGAGGTCAACATTCCGGGATACACCTTCGACGGTATGCGGGTAACCGAGCATCCCCAGGTGATGTTCACCTTCAACGACACCTGGTATCACCGCCAGCTGACCGGAGCCCAGGGCGTTGCGGCGATGCTTCGGGCTCAGGGGAGACCGGTGGAGGTTATGGTGGAACCGGCGGGCCGGGTTTACGGTGATACCGGCATGCTGCTGCGTCACGCAGGAATCGTCCTGCTTCTTTTCCTGCCGTTTCTCGTCTCGCTGGTTCGTCTGACGGTGCGGATACGATATGGATTGCGCGATACCTTGGTTCGAAGAAAAAAGATCGAAGCGTAACGAAAAGAGGCATCATGTTTGGAGTACGAACGTTCCGCGGGGGAGGGATATTCCCATATGAAAGAAAGAACCGCACCCGCGAGAAGCGAATATGGAACGCCGCCATTCCGGGAATCGCGCTGGTGCCCTTTGCTCAGAACCAGGGCAGGCCGGCCCGGCCGCTTGTAGCGCCGGGTAACCGGGTCAGGGAGGGGATGCTGATCGGCCAGGCGGAGGGCGAGGACTCTTCGCCGGTCCACTCGCCGATTCCAGGAATTGTACGGGAGCTTGTTTCGATAGTGCTTCCCGGCGGGGAAGGCTCGTCTGCCGCGGTAATCGCGCTCGACGGTGAGTTCGACCGGCTCGGGAAGGAGCCGCGGCTTTATCCCTGGGAGCATCTTTCCTCCGAACAGATCATAGAGACCATCGCGGCAATGGGCGTCGTCGGGATGGGCGGTGAGGCGGTCCCGACGCGGTTGAAGTATCGGCGGGCAAAGGCGGCGGGGGCAGACCTTCTTCTGATAAACGGCGTCGAGTCCGAGCCCTACCTTTCTTCTGATTTCCGACTGATGGTGGAAAAGGCACCTCAGCTCGTCGAAGGAGCGAGAATCGCGGGCAAGGCCCTCGGCGTAAGCCGGACAGTAATCGCGGTGACCGACAACGACGCGGCGGACGCGCTGACACAGGCGGTCCGGGAGTCCGGTTCCGCCATCCGTGTTTCACTCCTCCCGCGCCGCTATCCCCAGGGAGACGAAAAGCAGCTGGTCCGTTACATCACCGGAAAGGAGGTCCCTTCCGGCGGAACCGCCACCGATGTCGGCGCTGTAGTCTCCAACGCGTCAACGATCCACGCCGTCTATGAAGCCGTGGTGCTCCAGAAGCCGGTGATCGACCGCGTACTTACGGTGGCCGGCGGTGCGATCCGCAATCAGGGAAATCTCAAGGTCAGGATAGGCACCCCTGTTGCCGATCTCATCGAGGAGTGCGGCGGCTTCACCGAGACTCCCGCGAGGATCGTCATCGGCGGACCGATGATGGGCACCGGCATCTTCGACCTGTCGATGCCGGTGACCAAGAGCACCCGCGGGATACTCGCTCTCAGCTCCCGGGAGGTTGGAGATGCGCCGGAGACCGCCTGCATCCAGTGCGGTCGCTGCGTCCGCGCCTGTCCAATGGGCCTCGAGCCCATCACGCTCTACAAGTACATCGATCACCAGCAGCACGAACGCGCTCTGGAAGCGGGACTCATGGACTGCCGCGAGTGCGGCGCCTGCGCCTACGTCTGCCCGGCTCACATCCCCCTTGTTCAGGGGCTCCGGGTCGGCAAGCGGACCATCGAGAATCGAGGAAAAACTGAAGCAGCGGCTGCAGGCAGGGTCCCGGAGGGTTCGCGGTGAGCAGTGAAGGTCGGGACCGTCCGGTCCCTGCGGAGCCTGAGACCCCGCGGCTCCCGGTTGTTACCGGCTCGCCCCAGTTCCACGAGCGCACATCGACCGCGCTCATTATGTGGTTCGTCGTGCTGAGCCTCTCTCCCGCCCTCCTGTGGGGAATCTATCTCTATGGCTGGCGGGCGCTTGCCGTGATCCTGGTGGCGGTCGGCGCCTCGGCAGGATGCGAGTTCATTCTTGTTCGCTTCGTCGTCCGGCCCCGCGCCGGCGGCGGAGTCCTGAAGGACGGAAGCGCCGTCCTGACCGGTTTTCTCATCGGGATGACGATGCCGCCCGCGGTTCCGCTCTTCATCCCGGTGGTGGCCGGCGTCTTCGCAATCGCGGTGGTTAAATGGACCTTCGGCGGGCTGGGAACCAACTGGATGAATCCTGCGCTGGCCGCGCGGGTCTTCGTCTACTTCTCGTGGACCTCCAGCATGTCGACCTGGACTCTGCCGAGAACGCTTGGTCACGCCGCAGGCGGCGCCGTCGACGCAGTGAGCACCGCAACGCCTCTCGGGATGATCAAGGCACAGGTGCTGAGCGGATCGGTCACCGCCGACGGTCCCATGTCGCTTCTCCGCAGTGCCGGATTTCCGAGGAGCGGCCTCGACCTGTCGGTGACCGAATGGCTCAATGCCCACATCCTGAGCCCGCTCGGTGCCCACATTCCCGGCGGTTACGTGGACCTGTTCTTCGGAAACGTGCCCGGGGCGATAGGGGAGGGATCGGTGCTTCTGCTGCTGGCAGGAAGCATCCTCATGTTCGGTCGCCGCATCATAAGCTGGGAAATCCCCGCAAGCTTCTTTTTCTCGTTCGCCCTCTTCGAATGGATATTCGGCGGTACGCTTTTCCATACCGGTTTCTTCACAGGGGACGTCCTTTTCAGCCTCTGTACCGGCGGGGTGATGCTTGCACTCTTCTACATGGCGACCGACCCGGTTACCTCTCCCATGAGCTCGAGCGGGATGATCGTCTACGGCAGCTGCGTGGGCATCCTCACCTTTCTGATTCGTGCCTTCGGCTCCTTTCCGGAGGGCGTGGCCCTCGCTGTGATTTTCATGAACATGTTCGTGCCGCTAATCAACAGGCTCACCGCCCCGCGCCGCTACGGGCTCCGAACGGGCGGTGAACGGGCATGAACACCATATTCAGCACCGCAGGCAGGCTTGCGCTTCTGTGCGGCGTCGCAGGACTGCTCCTGGCGGTCACCTACATCGGACTGTCACCTGCGATCGCCGCGAGCTCGGATGCCGTGCTCAACAGCGCGGTGAAAACTGTTTCAGGCGGCGCCAGCGTCGGCGCAGCGGTCAATGTCACCGGACGGAGCCACATCGTGCTCTACTATCCGCTCGCCGCCGGATCAACTTCCGCCTCCGGTTATGTGCTGCTGCTTCGCGGGGAGGGCTACGCGGGAGAGATCAACCTGGTTGCCAGGTACGCGCCCTCCGGGGAGGTCGTACAGGCCCGGTTCTTCGACCGGCACAGCGGTCCTCCCGCAGCGCCGCGGAACCCGGCAAGGGGACTGCTGCGCGCGTTTGAGGGAAAAAACGGCGCCGCCGCCGGTCCGACTCAGGCGGTGAGCGGCGCAACCGTCAGCTTCATCGCCGCCCGGCAGATGCTCGCTGCAGGGTCGGACTTCGTGAGATCGCTTGGAGCGAAAGAATGATAAATACCAACACCCCGGCAGAGGATTTTTCGAAGGGCATCTGGCGTCAGAACCCGGTTTTTGTTCTGCTCCTCGGGCTCTGCCCGGCGCTCGCGGTGACAAACCTTGTTTCCAATGCAATCGTCATGGGAGTCTCCGTCACCATCGTGCTGGTCGCGTCAAATCTCTCGGTTTCGCTCCTGAGAGAATTTATACCGGACAAAATCCGGATTCCGTCGTATACTGTTGTCGTTGCCATTTTTGTGACGGTTATCGACCTGGTAATGCAGGCATACATGCCGAGGATGTCTAGGAGCCTCGGCATATACGTGCCATTGATTGTAGTCAACTGCATTATTCTCAGTCGTGCCGACATGTTCGCTCGGGAGAATTCGGGGGGCCGGTCGATTCTTGATGCGCTTGGGATGGGGGTGGGGTTCATCCTGGCGCTGACGCTCATTGCCGCATGCAGGGAGATTCTCGGTTCGGGAACGATTACACTGTTTCCCGTCGGCGGATTCTCCGGCGTAATCACCGTACCCATTCTCTCCGACTCTCCGGTTCGCATACTTGGCCTCGGAACCGGAGCTTTTCTCATTGCCGGCTATCTCAAGGCGCTGTTCAACTGGTACACGGCGCGATTCGAGAGCGATGATCGGCGAAGCGGACGTTCCGGAACGACGAATCAGGCAGCGTGAGGAGCGGGGTGTGACATACGTCGGGATCATCATCACATTCATTCTGATCCAGAATTTCGTACTCACCTACTTTCTCGGTCTCTGCCCGCTGATTGACCTCTCGCGCCGGATGGACACGGCCTTCGGGCTCGGGCTGACGATGACCTTCGTCATGGCCGTGGCGGCCGTCGTCACCTGGGTGGTAGACCATCTGGTTCTTATGCCGCTTGGGATCACATTTCTCCGGACACTCGCGTTCATCCTGGTGATAGTGGGGCTGGTACAACTGCTGGATCTCGCGGTCCGCAGGCTTTCGGCGCCGCTGCACGGCGTGATCGGAAGGTACCTGCCGCTCGTAACCGCCAACAGCGCGGTGCTCGGAATCGCTCTCATCGTTTCACAGTCCGGATTCAACGTGCTGCAGACTTTTGTCGCGGGCGTCGGCGCCGGGCTCGGTTTTCTGCTGATCATGCTCATTATGGCTGGACTCCGCGAACGGCTCGATCTGGAGTGGGTTCCGCGCCCCCTCCGCGGCGTGCCGATCGCTTTTGTCAGCGCGGGGTTGATGGCGATGGCCTTTCTCGCCTTCGACCGGTCACTGCTGCACAATCTGCTCGGGTAGTGAATGGTACCCCCATACGCGGTTACCGATCCGTTCACCGGTGCGCTGCTTCAACTGCTTGTTTCGGTGGGGGTGGCGACACTTCTCGGTGGCCTTGTTGCGGTGGTGCTGGCAGCACTCTCCGGCGGGATCGCGCTGCGGAGGGACGAGCGCGTGGGACGCCTGGAGGCGGCCCTTCCAGGGCTTGACTGTGGGCGCTGCGGCCGTCCGACCTGCCTGGAGTACGCGCGTGCAGTTGCGGGAGGAGAAAATCCCGGGCTGTGCATGCCCGGCGGCGCGGTCTCCGCAAGGCTCATCGGCAGCATTCTCGGCGTCGACGTGCGGCTGAAGGGCCCGCGGATGACCGCCCAGGTTCACTGCCGCGGCGGCCGGGGACTCTCCCGGTACCGTTTCGAATATACCGGGCTTTCCGACTGTACGGCGCTCCACATGCTTTTTGGCGGCGACAAGGAGTGCGTCCACAGCTGTCTGGGGCTGGGCAGCTGTATTCCGGTCTGCCCGGTTGCGGCGATCGACTATGACAACTCGGGACGGGTGAGGGTAGCGAGCGATCTGTGCATATCCTGCGGGAAGTGCATCGACATATGCCCGACCGGCGTCCTGAAGATGATACCTGCGGATGCCGATGTTGTCGTTGCCTGCAACTCGCCGGATCCGGCCGAACGGGTTTCGGCCTACTGCAGCGTGGGATGCACCGGATGCAGGCTCTGCGAGCGGCATAGCCCTGCAGGGGGGTATCACGTGAACCGCAACCTGTGTTCGGTCGACTACGAACAGCGGGGAGACAGGCGGGCGGGTATGCAGGCATGTCCGCCCCGCTGCATCATACCGGCGTCGGATCTCGCGCGGCCTATGGAATTGGTGTCAAAACGGGAGGTGCATGAATAGGGTCAGGCTCATTTTCGGGACAACGAACACGCAGCCGGTTGGGACTCCGGACGAAGAGGTCGAGGCGACTTATCAGAGCTCCTATAAGCCTTTCCTGCGCGAGCTCTACAACTTTCCCGAGATACCGGTTACCATGCACTACTCCGGCACCCTCCTCTCCTGGCTCCAGGAGCGCCACAGCGAGTTCATCGACGTGCTCGCGGAGATGGCCTCACGTCGTCAGATGGAGGTGCTCGGTGGCGCCTTCTACGACCCTGTTCTTCCGCTGGTGCCGCGGGCCGATGCGCTTGGTCAGATCGAGAGTCTCACCACCCTTGTTCGCAAACTCTTCGGCAGAAGGCCTCGGGGCTGCTGGATCACCGAGCAGGTGTGGGAGCCGACGATGGCCTCCACGCTCAAGAACAGCGGGGCGGAATACATCTTTCTCGACGATTACCACTTCATCACCGGCGGCTTCGCCGAGACCGAGCTCAACAGCCCGGTGATAACCGAAGACCAGGGGAAGACCGTCATCGTCTTTCCGAACAGCCACGACCTGCGTCAGAAGATGTGCGTTGAATCGCCGGAAAAGGTGATCCAGTATCTTCGAAGCCATCACTGCGACGAAGAGGATCACGTGGTGGTCGCCATCTACGACGGCGAACGGTATGGAAGCTGGGGTGACTCTCACCGCATCTGCTACGACGAGCAGTGGCTCCATCGATTTCTCACCCTGGTGAAAGAGAACCTGGACTGGATAGAACCGGTCAATCCGTGGCGCTACCTTCGAAAAGCCGTACCGCGTGAGCGGGCATACTTCCCGTCTACCTCGTACGAGGAGATGATGGTCTGGACGCTCGCGCCGAAGAAGCAGAAGGACCTCGAAGGGGTTCGAAAGAAGGTCGCATCCTCGAATGGGCGCAACACCTACGTCTTCGGCGGTTTCTTCCGGCACTTTCTCACCCGCTATCCGGAAAGCAATCTGATGTACGCCAAGATGCAGTACACTCACATCCTGGTGAATCAGCTGCGGGGCGACAAGTACCGCAAGATGACCGCGCGCGAGGAGCTGTGGAAGGGCCAGTGCCACAACGCCTACTGGCACGGCCGGCCGGGGGGGATCTACAGGAACCATCTCCGGAAGCAGGTCTACGCAGCGCTCATCGAGGCGGAAAAGATCACTCGCGAAAAGGGCGTGTTCATACCGTCGATAATCACCGTGGATTTCGACATGGACGGACTCACCGAGTATCTGTACCAGGGACAGGACATGAACGCCTACGTCCATCTGCTTGGCGGAAAGCTCTTCGAGCTCGACTTTCTGCCTTCGCCCTGGAACTATCTCGATACGCTTGCCCGCCACCCGGAGGGCTACCACACCGCCGAAATCGCCCGACGGGGTTATGACGCTTACGCCCGTAAATCGTTCATCGACCACTTCTTCGATGCGGGGACCACGATCGATGACTTCGACCGGTCGAGCTACCAGGAGCGGGGCAGCTTCGTCGAGCAGGCCTTCGAGGTCATGACCTACAATCGCGACCATCACAACCTTGCGTTGCGGGCATCCGGGACGGTGAAGGCCGGTAAGGCGTCCGTGCCGGTGCAGATACACAAGTCCTACCGCTTTCGCGGCACCTCCGCCGTTGTCGAATACGCCATCACCAATGATTCACAGACGTCCTGCAGCCTCAACTACGGCATGGAGCTCAACTTTGGATTCGAGTCGCCGCTCGTCGAGCACCTTCGCACCTCTCACACATCCGACCGCGGCAAGCGCGTCGAGATCAGCCCCGAAAAGCAGCAGCTTCTCGCCACCTCCGAGATTCGCTACGAGGATCTTGTGAACAATGTCTCGATTACAATCTCACTGAACCGACCTGCCGGCGTCTGGAGCCTGCCGGTTGAAACCGTCTCCCAGACGAGCGCCGGTTACGAGACCTTCTATCAGTCCTCGTGCACCGTGTTCCGTTATCCGATAGAGCTCGCTCCCGGGACGGAGTGGCGGACCGAGGTCACGGTCAGGCTCGAGAAGCTCTAACCCTCAGTTCACTTGATTCAACAGAATGGAATTGATCCACGGCTGGACGCTGGTATAGTAGTTGTCCCGCGCGAGCAGAAAGGCGAGAAAGGCCGGTTTGTAGGAGCCCTGAAAGTAGTAGGCCTGCCCGAGATAGAACTGTGCGCGCGCCTCGATGTCCTTGGGCAGCGACAGGCTCAGGAAATTTGTCAGAAGCTGCGCGGTCCGGTCCCACATGCGGTCGGCGAACGGCGTATCGAGAATGCCTTTCAGCGTGTACGCGTCTCCCTTGGCCGCGGCCGACCTGTCCTCCGGGAGAATTTCCGGTTTCAGCGCTGCGGGCTTCGGGATGGTAATATCATCAACGAGCGTGGTCACCGCGCTCTTCGTCTGATCCGACAGGCTTTGCGGCAGCGACGGCGCTACCAGAGAGGGGGCGAGCGCCGCGCCCGACTGGACGTCCTGCGTAAGGACCAGGTAGGGAAGAGGCGTACCCCTGCGCGGGGGAATCGGCTGGGTGGGGATCCCGATCTGATTGGTGCCCAGAGGAAGCGTTACAGCGGTGGTGGTTGCGTCGGTGCCGCCGGTGAGCTTTACGTCTCCGGTGGTCAGAAGCCCGCTGTCGACGAGCGCATAGTAGTAGCCAATGCCGGGGACCGGATAGTCGGTGACAGACGTCTTTGCCGAATCAACCTGCTGTACCCGTGTAGCTGCCGCGAGCGCGTCGCTCGACAGGATGGGTGAGGTGCTGCGGAAGAGGTCGATGGTCCGGTTGGGTCGGGACGTCTGAAAGGTCAGGACGATGCTGTGGTCCTGCTCGACGGCGCGAATGCCGCTCACCGAGGCGGCAAGCTCGCTCTGCGTCGCTGTCTGCGCAACCTTCACCGGCCGCAGCGTCACGTTGCGGAAGGGTATGAACACCTGATAGGTTCCATCCCCGGGTTTCTGTATGAGGACAGCGTAGAAGTAGTTACCGGGCGAGTCGGGCACGTCGAGGAACGACTCGCTGCCCGGCTTCGCGGTGCCGACAAGACGGGCATCCGAGAAGGTGGCGCCGGTGATCGGCTGCGTCGAGCGGTAAATCTGAAACAGGCCTGAAACGTCCGTCGGGTTCTGCCAGGTCAGGAGCACCTTCGGGTCCTTGAAGGCGACGCGGAGGCGCGAGACGTAGGGAGCAAAAACGCTTTCCGAGCCATCGGCCGGCTGCTGCTGCGCGAAGGAGGGCGCGGCGGAAGCAACGGTGAGCAGCGCAAGCATCGCCCAGACGTGCGGTCTGCGGACCGTCTTCAATGTGCGGACACTCTTCATACCCATCTTCTACCCATAGTAATCGGCTCGTCGAAGCAATGTCGATAGGAGTTTTTCGGGCAAAAAAAAGCCGTCCAGACGAACCATGGGTTCGGACGGAACGGCAGATTAGCAGGACAGCGTAGACTATTTCTTCTTCGGTGCGGGTTTCTTTGCTGCCGGTTTTGCCGGAGCCTTGGATTTCGCCGGAGCGCTCTTGCTCTTCGGTGCCGGCTTCGCCGGTGCTTTCTTTACTGCCATTTGGTCCTCCTTGAAGGTATCCTTCGTTAGGATGGCGTATGTGTTCATGCTCGGCATGAACGTTAACTATCTTAGCATTATGTGAGGATTCGTAAAGAGTTTTCTTATTCCGCGCTATTTGTGATATCCCTATATGAGAAGGATTTAGTGGTTGACGGGTCCGCAACGGCTCTGATAATAATAACTGTACATATGTGTAGTAACGATCGTACGGGGCTTTCATGCCGCGCTTTGGAAGCGGGTGTGGAAACGTTGGAGGCTTTTCTATATATTATGAACAAAAATCGGGAGGCATATATGCTTGAGGATCTTACCGCACCTGTAGAGGAACTGCGTCGGGACGTTGCCGAAACCTGGAGGCATCTTTGACCCCGATTCAATTCGCAGGGAAATTCAGGAGCTCGAAGCTCAGACGTCAGACCCGCATTTCTGGGACAATCACGAACGCGCAGAAACTATACTAACAAATATAAAAAGACTGCGGAGCAGGATAGAGCCGTGGGAGGAGCTTTCGAGAGAGGTCGAGGACCTCGACGAACTGCTCTCGCTCGCCCTGTCGGAGAAGGATCCCAGCCTGGAATCCGAGATTCAGGAGAGCCTGGATTTGCAGCTCAGCCGCTATCAGAAGCTTCGGGTGCTCGAGCTGCTGAGCGAAAAGCACGACACTGACGCGGCGTTCCTGACCATTCACGCCGGCGCCGGCGGCACCGAGGCGTGCGACTGGGTGAGCATGCTTCTGAGGATGTATCTTCGCTGGACCGAACGGCGCGGCTTCAAAACCGAAATTCTCGACCTGCAGGAGGCCGAGGGCGGGGTCAAGTCCGTGACGATGCAGGTGGACGGCGATTATGCCTTCGGCTATCTCAAAGCCGAGTCGGGTATCCATCGCCTTGTGCGCATTTCACCCTTCGATTCAGCCGGCCGCCGTCACACCTCCTTCGCGTCGGTGTATGCATCTCCCGTGATCGAGGACAACATCGATGTCGACATCAAGCCGGAGGATATCCGGGTCGACACCTATCGCGCCTCCGGCGCAGGCGGCCAGCACATCAACAAGACCGATTCGGCCGTCCGTATCACGCACTACGCAACCGGAATCGTAGTACAGTGTCAGAACGAACGCAGCCAGCACAAGAACCGGGCAACCGCCATGAAGGTCCTCGCCTCGCGGCTGTACGAGTTCTATCGCGTAGAGCGCGACCGGGAAGAGGCCAAGTCGGCTCAGGAGAAGCGCGACATATCCTGGGGAAATCAGATACGGTCCTACGTGTTCCATCCCTACAACATGGTGAAGGATCATCGGACCAAGGTCGAGACCGGCAACGTCCAGGCCGTCATGGACGGCGATCTCGACAATTTCATCGAGGAGTATCTTCGCCGGCAGTGGGCGGAACGGGCGTAGAAGATGGAGCGGAACGGGGCAACGACGCAGAATTCCTCGGTTCTTGTAGTGGACGATCTCGAGTTCATGCGGACTGCCATCCGTGACATTCTTCGTAGTGCCGGATTCAGCCGCATCCACGAAGCGGTGAACGGCCGAGATGCGCTTCTGAAGTTCGAACAGATCGACCCGGACATCGTGCTTCTCGATATCGTGATGCCGGAGATGGACGGGATCTCGGTTCTTTCGCAGCTCATGCGGCGCCATCCCGGGGCGAAGGTCATCATGTGCAGCGCCCTCGGTGAGCAGGAGATGATCGTGCGCGCGATCCAGCTTGGCGCACTCGACTTCGTGGTCAAGCCGTTCAAACCCGAGCGGGTCACCTCGGCGGTACAAAAGGTGCTTGGCTTGGATGTTGCCTAGAGGCATTGCTAAAGGATTCTGCTTTCTGCTCCTTTCCGTCTGCGCAGGCGGCAGTCTGTTCGCCGCCGATGCTACGCTGAGCATCCCCCAGGACACACGGGAAAACTGGACCATCGGCGTGAGCGAGTTCGACACCTCCGGTGTGCCGGCCGAGTACACCTACCTCGCATCGAGCATTCCGCAGCTGCTGCTCGGCAATCTTCAGGCACTGTCAGATCACACCCTGAGTTCTGAAGAGCAGGAGGCGCGGGCGAAGGAGGTGCTTCAGGCCGCGGTGATAGATGCCGGAAAGAAGCTTTCGACGCTGATCGGACAGCGCGATCAGCTTCTTTTCTCCACTTCGGACATCGTGACGCGGCCGAAGCAGTACAGCAGCCTGGACTCCCAGATCGAGACAGCGCGACGCCGGCTCGTGTTCCTGCAGGGGCTCGAGCCTTCGGCAGTTCAGGTGAAGGCGGTAAAGCCGATCCAGTACTGGTCCGGGCATCAGGAGGGAAAGCTGCTTCCCTCGCCCGCGGGACGGCCCGCGGCCCTTGCGGCCGCCGATTCGCTTCAGAGCGTCGTGTTTGGTACCATCAGCGTGCAGGCGGGCCTTGCATATCTGGACATCTACGGTTACAACAGCGTGCTGGATAGGGTCGATTACCACAAGAGTTATGCGGGCCGTCCGGAGGAGCTTTACGATTGGGTCTCCTTCGCAACCGAGGAGCTTGCCGGATATCTTCTCGGGCGCGACTGGGCAAGCCTGCAGATACAGACCGCGCCGTCGAGCGCGGCCATCGAGGTCGACGGCACGCTGGTGGGTTACGGGAAGGCAGAGCTCAAGTACATCAAACCGGGAAAGCACACGATTTCGGTAGCAGAGGCCGGGTACGCGCGCAAGGAGCAGACCGTCGACCTGTCGCCGTCAAAGACCGATTCGGTGACCGTGCCGCTTGGTGAGCCGACCGGAGGCAAGAGCTCGATCGATTCCACACCGGCAGCGGCGGACGTGTACGTCGGCTCGCTCTGGGTGGGGCAGACGCCGCTGACCGTTCCGCTTCCGATCCAGCCGGAGGAAGTTCGCATCAGCAAGAAGGGCTACCTCGATTCCCACTTTTTGCTCTCTCCCGACGGTCCGCTCACGGTAAACCGTACGCTGATGAGCGCCGCCATCGACTGGTCCGCCGAGATCAGGACGCGGCGCGACCGGTTCTATACGCATCTGGGCTGGTTTCTCCTTTCGGTGCCGATACCGGTGATCCTGAACGGACTCTACCAGAACGAGCTGGT
Source organism: uncultured Spirochaetales bacterium (assembly GCA_964577375.1). GTDB lineage: Bacteria > Spirochaetota > Spirochaetia > DSM-27196 > DATKUC01 > DATKUC01. The sequence goes on from CAZNYW010000001.1 coordinate 38,748, forward strand.
AGCGGCTTCGAGCGCGGACTTCTCAACGCTGAGCCCGGCCACGCAGCATCAGATTCGTGTCAGCGGCAACGCGTTCTACTACGCGGCGTGGGGCACGGCGTTTCTTTCGGCAGGGCTCTTTGTCAATGCGATAATCAGCCTGGTAGAGTACATTCAGGCCGGTCAGTCCTATCATGTCCGGTGAATCTTTGCGCGCAACAGTTGGAGGACGGAGATGAACCGGAAGGGATTCGGTGCCCGGCTGAAGGAGCTCTTCGGGATCGGGGTAGAGACCGATAAGTTTTTCGAGGAGCTCGAGGATCTGCTCATCGAGGGTGATCTGGGACCGGAGGCCACGCTTGCCGCGGTCGACGAGCTGCGCGATTACGGCCGCAGGCATCGTATCGACTCGAAGGAGGCTCTCGCCCTCGGCATGAAGGAGGTGCTGAGCGCCTACGTCAAATCGGGGGAGCCGCCGATCGAGCCGGATCGGCTCAACGTCTTCCTTGTGCTCGGTGTGAACGGAACCGGCAAGACGACGACCATAGCGAAGCTCGCCGACTTCTCGAGGCGGCACCGCGGCGCCGGGCAGGTGGTGCTTGTCGCCGGCGACACCTTCCGCGCGGCCGCCGCGGACCAGCTCAAGCTCCACGGGCAGCGGCTGGGCGTGCGCGTGGTGAGCCAGTCACCCGGCGCGGATCCGGCGGCGGTCATCTACGACGGAATCACCAGCGCAAGGTCCCATAACGAGCAGCTCGTTCTTGCAGATACCGCCGGCCGGATGCATAACCGGGCCGACCTGGTGAACGAGCTCTCCAAGATCGACAAGGTGATCCGCGGCAGGATAGACGAGCATCCCGACGGCGGGAACTACCGGAAGCTGCTGGTGGTCGACGCGACCACCGGCCAGAACGCGCTTCGTCAGGCGGAGATTTTCCACGAAGCGGTGGGGGTGGACGGGGTGATCCTCACGAAGTACGATTCCACGGCAAAGGGTGGAATCGTAGTGTCGATCTGCAGGAGCCTGGGGCTCCCCTTCGCCTACATCGGCACCGGAGAGAAGTACTCCGACATCGAGCCCTTCGATACCGGCGCATTTCTCGACAGTCTCCTGGATATCGGATGAAGAGACACCTGCGCGCAGCATTCGCGGCGGCTGTGCTCCTGCAGCTTGCGGCGGCGTCCGGAGCGGCGGAAACGCTCTGGTACCGGTCGGATGCCCTCGGCCTCCCGATCGAGCGGATCTCTGTGCAGGCTCCAACCGCTGAAGGCTACTCACTGAAGGTCGACAGGCAGGGCAGTGACGAGACGCGCAGTCTCTATCAGGCTGGTGACCGGATCGAGCGAACAGTCCGTTCATTCGATTCGAAGGGCCGGCTTGCCGCCGAAACGGTCTACAGGAAGGACCTTCTCTCGCGCAAGACAAGCTTCACCGCAGCGGGCCGTCCTGCAAGCGAGATCTACTACGTCAATGGGGCGCCGCGCCAGCAGATCGAGTACACCTACGACGATCGAGGCCGTCCCGCCGAGGCGGTCACCTACCGTTACACCACCGATGCCGACACGGGAAAACCGGTTCGTGAGGCGAGCCCTGCGTGGACCGATACCTTCGTCTACAACCCGGGTGGCTCGACGTCCTCCGGTGTGGGTCCGCCGGTAACGGGCAGCTCGGCAGCCGGATCGATCAGCGAAGTGCGGCGGCTCTATGCCGACGGCACGCGAAGAATTTCCCGGTTCGACTACTCGGGGACTCGTCTTACCGAAGAGTGGGTCGGTACCGATACCGACGGTGTGCTCACCCGTTACGACGCGCGCGGCCTGCGAACCCTGCACGTGACCTACCGGGACAACAAACCCGTGAGCCGCGAAAGCTTCGTCTACCGGTCCGAGAAAGAGGGAGGCGCGCAGGTGCTGGTCTCCTCCACTTCGACCAGCCTCACGGACGGCACCGCCACCGTCAACAACTACCGCAATGGAAGGGTGGTGAAGAGCGTGGAAAGCAAGGACGGAAAGGTCACCTCTACCACCGAATATCAGTACGACGGCGACAGGATCGCACAGAAGACGGTCGAACAGGAGGGCACCAGCGAGCGCTGGGACTACAGTTATGCGGCCGACACGAACAAGCTCGAGCGCCAGGCCTATTCAATCGATGGCACGCTCGTGGAGGTCATTCACTACGGCAATGACAACAGCTCGGTGCACGAGCGCTACCGGAACGGATCGGTTGTGCTTCGAACCTACTATCACGGCGAGCAGAGGGTGAAGGAGGAGCTCGTGCGTGACGGCCGTGTAATACGAACCCTGGAGTTTTGAGGGCTCAGGCAGTGTCGAATCGGAGAATCGGCTGGATCCTCTACGTTTCGCGTCGCTACTTCCGCACGCGGCGACGGGAGAAGGGACACACCGCCTCCATTCTCTCGGTTGCCGGCATTGGTGCGGGCGTGATGACCCTCATCGTCGTCCTTGCGGTAATGAACGGGTTCCAGCTTACGACCATTCGCTCGATCCTGGAGGTGAACTCCTACCACCTTCGGGTCACCGATCGGGCAGCGAAGGGCAGGGATCCCGCCCTCGAATCTCTCCTTCGCGGGGTCAGGGGCGTGGAGGCGGTGGTTCCGTTCGTCGACCTGCAGACGGTCGCTCAGGGCTACTTCTCCGGCGTTCAGGCGGTCACGCTGCGCGGAGTTCCCGCCGATGCGATGACGCTCGACCCGAGCCTCGCCGCCTCGGTAAGGATCGTTGCCGGGCAGTTCGACCTGAGCCGGCCCGGCAACGTCGTTCTCGGTACCGAGCTCGCGCAGAGCCTCGGCGTTCGCGTCGGCGACGAGGTTACGCTTCTGACGCTGCTTTCGAGCCCGCATCCTTCGGCGGGCGCTTCGGGACGGCCTGTGTTCCGGGTGGCCGGCATCTTTCGTACCGGATTCTACGACTACGACCTGAGCTGGGGATTCATCTCCATCGGGGACGCGCTCGGAGAGTTCGGAGCACCCGGCGGAGTGGTATACGGCCTCAAGCTGAAAGACCGGTTCGACGACCGGACAGTGGCTGCGCGCATCCGCAACGCCCTCCCGCAGAATGTGAGAAACGATATCCGCATAGAATCGTGGCGTCAGTACAATCGCGCGATCTTCGGCGCGCTCAGCGTCGAAAAAACCACCATGATGCTTCTTGTGGGTCTCATCTTTCTGGTGGTCGGGGTGAACATCTATCAGTCGCTCCGCCGGTCTGTCTACGAACGGACCGAGGATATCGGCGTCCTGCGGGCGGTGGGTGCCCCGCCGTCGGCGATCCAGCTCATTTTCGTGCTCGACGGCTTCTATATCGGATTCCTGGGAGCCGCCATAGGGACCGCGCTCGGTCTCTTCCTCTCGGTGAACATAAACGGGGTTTTCAGCGTCACCGAGCACGTCGTGAACGGCGCGCTCGCCCTGGGCGGGCCGGTGCTTCAGAGCGTAGTCGGACTGCGCCCCGGCGAGTTTTCCATCTTCTCTCCGGCCTACTTCTACCTGTCTGCGGTGCCGGTCCACGTCGTCTTCGGAGAGGTTTTCAGCATCTTTCTGTTTGCCCTGCTTTCTGCCACACTGGCCAGCGTGTTCGCCGCCATGCGCGTCGCGCGAATAAAACCCGCTCACGTGTTGAGGTACGAGTAGATGGCGATTCTCACTCTCTCTTCGGTTTCCAAGGAGTTCCGTTCCGGAAACGAGCGGCTTCGTGTGCTCGACGAGGTTTCCGTGGAGCTCGAAGCGGGCCGGATCGCGGTGATATCCGGTGAGAGCGGCTCGGGAAAGAGCACGCTGCTCAATCTCGTAGCGGGACTGGACCTTCCCTCGAAAGGGAAGATCAGGGTCGGCGGATATCAGGTCGAGGCTCTGCGGGAAGAGGATCTCACGAGCTACCGGACGAAGGTGGTGGGGCTGGTCTTCCAGTTCCACTATCTGCTGCGCGATTTCAGTGCACTGGAGAATGTGATGCTGCCGGCCTACATGGCCGGAAGAAGCCGCGCGGAGGCGGAGAAGCGCGCCCTTGAGCTGCTCGATGAAGTCGGGCTTTCGGACCGGCTGAATCACTACCCCACGCAGCTTTCCGGCGGAGAGCGCCAGAGGGCGGCGGTGGCCCGTGCGCTCATAAACGACCCGGATCTCATCCTCGCCGACGAACCGACCGGCAACCTGGACGTTTCCAATTCAAGGCTCGTACAGGACCGGCTGTTTGCGCTGGTGCGCGGCCACGGCAAGACACTCATCCTGGTGACGCATGACCTGGCGCTCGCCGCCGCGGGCGACCGCCGCTTCAACCTGGAAAACGGGAGGCTGCGCGAGCTGTGAAACTCCGCGCATCGCTGCTCCTCACAGCCCGCTACCTCTTCGGAAACCGTACGGCGAACGCCGCCCGCCGGAACGGTCCGCGAGTCACCTCCGCGGCGGAGCCCGGCGCCGACGAGGCGGAGCAGGTGGCTCCCAACGCGATACCCGTCACCAGGCGTCGCCGAGGAAGGGTCCGGGGGGCGATCATCGGGATAGCGGTCAGCCTGGTGCCGCTGGTGGTGGTGCTCGAAGTGGCTGACGGCATGATCGAGGGAATCACGGCCCGATTCATCGAGGTCGGCACCTATCACATCGAGGCTGTTTCGGTGGGCGATGCGGGCGCTGCAGAGATGGAGAAGCTCGCGCGGTCGGTCTCTACGGTTCCGGGCGTGACCGAGGCTGTGCCCGAGCGTCAGGGGCTCGGCCTGATCTCCTCCGCGCACGGGCGTACCGGGGCGACCATCCGGGCGATCGATCCGCGATTGTATGCCCAGGACGCTGCGTTCCGCCGCTACGTGCAGATGAACGCCGGGGTCTTCGATCTCAGCACCGGCAATTCCATCGTCGTCGGAACGGAGATCGCGCGCAAGCTCGACCTGAAGCCTGGCGACACGGTCCGTCTGATAACGGTGCGAAGCTTCGGTGGAAGCGCCTTTCTGCCCAAGGTGAGCACCTTCACCGTGCGCGGGATCTTCTCGACCGGTTACCAGGAGCTTGACAAGCTGTGGGTCTTCGTTCCCTTCGAGCGCGGTTCCGGGATTCTCCCGGCCAAGTCATCCCGCGCCATCATCGGGATCAAGGTCAAGGATCCGTTCGCAATCAGCAACCCGCTCTACTCCGGGGGGCCGGGCTCGCACGCGAACCTCGCCGCCATGGTCGCCCGCATCAGCGAAAAGCTCAGCCCGGACTGGCGCCTCTACTCCTGGTACGAGCTGGACCGGGCGCAATACATGTCCTTCGTCACCACCAAGAACCTGCTTGTCTTCATAATGATCCTGATCGTCGCGGTGGCATCGGTGAACATCTCCTCGTCGATGATCATGCTGGTGATGGAGAAGCAGGACGAGATTGCCATCCTCAAGGCTCTCGGCGCGAGCCCTCGCGGCATCCGCACCATCTTTCTTCTGGCCGGCTTTGCCGCAGGCACAATGGGAACGCTGGCCGGTATCGGAACCGGTCTTTTCCTCGCGGTAAACATCAACGAGGTCATCCATCTTCTGCAGGTCGGCGTAAATGGTTTCATGTGGTTTGTGCGACTTCTACTGTCGCCGTTTACTACGGTTCCAGCCGGGCGGGTTGACATCTTCAATCCGGAGTTCTATCTTCAGACCATTCCAATCCGGATTCGAGTCTCGGAAGTCTTCCTCGCATCGTTCCTGTCGATTCTGCTATCCACCGCAGCTTCCTACTTTCCGGCACGTCGAGCCGGAAACATCCGGCCTCTTTCGATAATGCGTAAGCATTAATCCCGGATTAGGGTTACAATATAGGCGGTAGGTCACGTATGGGAGAAATGTGCGCGGCGTGCGGCAGCAACGATGCCGTGATTAAAATCCAGACAATGATGGGGCCCGTTACGGAAGAGGTGTGGCTTTGCCGTTCCTGCGCGGACAAGCGTGGGATCGACATCCACGAGCCGGCGATAGAGCCACGCACCGCCGACCTTCTTGCCGGACTGCTCCGTCCGCGGCCGCCCAAACGGCGAAAGAAGGCCTCGTCCGGCGACGGTGCTTCACAGGCCGGCCAGACCGAGACGCCTCAGCGCTCGCCGGGAAGCTCCAGCAAGCGCGAAAGCGGTTACTCCGGCGACGATGTGCCTGCCAACGGAAGAGAGTGCCCGAGCTGCGGGCTCACTCTCGGGCAGCTCAAGAAAACGGGTCGAGTAGGTTGTGTTCATTGCTACACGGTATTTCGGCCGATCATAGAAACAGTGTTGAAGGACCAGTCGTTCGCCGGACGACATATCGGCCGGCTCCCGGAACGTCTGGCCACCTACCGGTACATCTTCGTGGACCGCGAGCGGCTTGCTCGAAGCCTTGGGGCGGCCATAGCACGGGAGGATTTCGAAGAGGCGACGCAGCTGCGCGAAGAGATCCGGCGAATGGACAGGTTGGAGGGCCTATCCGATGATAACGGGTGACGGCGCGACAGAAGGGCGCACAGGCGCCGCGGACTCAGGCTACGGAACCGGCGGCGAATACTCCGCAGAAAAGGGACGCGAAACCCGGTGGTTCACCGAAGCTGGCCCCGACAACGACGTCGTCGTCTCCACGCGTGTCCGTCTGGCAAGAAATCTTGCAGGGTTCCCCTTTCCCGGCTTCATGACGCCGGAGGACGAAACCGCGGTCGCGGCTGGAATCGTCCAGGTCTTCCAGGATCGCTTTTCGACTCGTGAGTACATCGTTGTCGATCCTTCGCGACTGACCGGCCTTGCGCGCCTCCTGCTCCTCGAGCGCAACCTCGTATCGGATGATTTCCCGGTCGAGGGACATTCGGCGCTCATTCTTCGCTCCGACGAACGGTTTTCCGCGTCGGTCAACCTGATTGATCACCTGCGGCTTTCGGTGCTGCGGGGCGGCAGGCAGATCGGCGAAGCCTTCAGCGAGGCGGATCGGATCGACCGGGTCGTGGAGGCGGACCTGCCATATGCGGTGTCGCTGGAATGGGGCTATCTGAACAGCGAGATCACCAATATCGGCACAGGCATGCGCGCCTCGGTGCTGCTGCACATGCCCGCGCTCGTCGAAACCGATCAGGCCCCGGAAGTGTTCGAAAAGGTGAGCCGGTCGGGCTTCATGGTGAAGGGTTTCTGGGTGTCCGACGGAGAGGAGAGCCCGCGCCGGTCACTTGGCCACATGTATCAGCTGGCAAACCTGATTACCATAGGCGTTCGCGAGGCTGATATTGTCGAAAAACTTGATAGGGCAACTAGTCAATTGGTACATTATGAGCAGAAGGCACGGCGCGGGCTGATGCGCGGCCGGAAGCATGCTATGGTCGAGAAGCGGGTGGCTGATGCAAGGCAGCGGCTTCAGGACGCACAGTCACTGGGCTACCGGGAGGCAGTAGAGCTGCTTTCCGATATCCGACTTGGTACGGCCCTGGGGCTGGTTCCGGACGCACATTTGGAATCAGTCACTGCGCTTTTTTTTGTTTCCCAGCGGTCGCACGTCGTGCATGCACTGATGGGTGCGGCGGACGGCGGCGGGAATGACAGTGGTGAAGAACCGCGCGAAGGCACGGGGATGGAAAGTGAGGCAGAAAAAGCTTCGAAAATCGGAGACAGTGAGATCGACGAGCAGCGCGCCGCGCTGATTCGAGGGTACCTGTTTCCGGGCGTGTGAACGCTTCAGGCGGCAGCATTGACAGTCGACCAGCAGGGGGTCGGCGCAGAGTGCGTGGCACTGGGGCAGGTTTTGGGAGGACTGCATGTTCAAAGGTTTGACGCAACGAGCGCAGAAAGTGCTCACCATACTCGCTCAGGATGAGGCAAAACGCTTTCACTCAGATCAGCTATTGCCTGAGCATATCATGCTCGCCCTGCTCAAGGAGGGCGGAGGACTCGGGTACAAGGCCCTTCAGAAGGTCATGATCGATCCTGCAAAGATGCAATTTGAAATAGAAAAGGCCATTCCTCGCAAGCGGGGAGGTTTCATCCTCGGCGATGTGCCTCCCTCACCGAGAGGCCGCAAGGTCCTCGAAGATTCGGCCGAAGAGGCGCGGAATCTGGGACACGAATACATCGGTACCGAACATCTGCTTCTGGCCTGCGCGCGCGAAGCGGACAGCGAAACATCGAAATATCTTGCAAAGCACAATATAACCGTCGAGATGCTCCGGGAGGTCGTCGCGGAGCTTTCCGGGACCGGCGGAACCGGATCCGGTTCGAGCGGGAGATTCTCGGGCGGGCAGCAGAAAAAGAAGAGTCTGACCGGCCAGGCCTCCAAGAAGGCCACGCCGACCCTCGATGAGTTCTCACGCGATCTTACCGAGCTCGCCCGCGGCGACAAGCTCGACCCGGTCGTCGGCCGTGAGAAAGAGATCCAGCGCGTCATACAGATCCTGGCGCGCCGCACCAAGAACAATCCGGTGCTGATCGGCGAGCCCGGCGTCGGGAAGACGGCGATTGTGGAAGGGCTCGCGCAGCGGATCGTCGAAGGTTCGGCGCCGGAAGTCCTTCTCGGCAAGAGGGTGCTCACCCTCGATCTCGCTTCACTCATAGCCGGAACCAAGTACCGTGGCGAGTTCGAAGAGCGGCTGAAGAGGGTAATGAAGGAGATCACCAACGCCGCGAACGTGGTGCTTTTCATCGACGAGCTGCACACCATTATCGGTGCGGGCGGGGCGGAGGGCGCCATCGATGCCTCCAACATGCTCAAGCCCGCGCTCTCGCGCGGTGAGATCCAGTGCATCGGCGCGACGACGCTGAACGAGTACAAGAAATACATAGAGAAGGATGCCGCGCTCGAGCGCCGCTTCCAGACCATCTTCGTCAACGAACCGAGCGTCTCCGAGACCATCGAAATCCTCAAGGGCATCAAGGCGCGCTACGAGGATCACCACAATGTCTCCTATACGCCTGGTGCGATCGAAGTTTCCGCGATGCTCTCGCGGCGGTACATCACCGAGCGGTTCCTGCCGGACAAGGCAATCGACCTGATCGACGAGGCGGGTGCCCGCAAGCGAATCTCCAACAGCGTCCGTCCGACCGAGCTCGCGGAGCTCGAGACAGAGATCGAAAGGCTGAACCAGGAGAAGCTTGCGCTGGTGAACTCGCAGAACTACGAACGTGCGGCCGCGGTCCGTGACCAGGTGCGTGAGCTCAAGGGTCACGTCGAGGAGATGAAGTCCGAGTGGAAGGTCACGCTCAAGACCGAGCACAATGTGGTCGACGCGGAGGATATCCAGTTCGTCATCTCGGAGATGACGGGCATTCCGCTTTCACGCCTTGTGCAGAGTGAGAGCGACAAGCTCCTTCAGATCGAGCACGAGCTGCACAAGAAGGTGATAGGGCAGGAGGAGGCGATCAACGTCATCGCGTCGTCGATCCGCCGCTCCCGAACCGGCCTGAGCTCGCCAAACCGGCCGATGGGTTCGTTCATATTCCTCGGACCGACCGGCGTGGGTAAGACGCTGCTTGCCAAGACGCTTGCGGAGTTCCTGTTCGGCAATTCGGATGCGCTCATCCGCATCGACATGTCGGACTTCATGGAAAAGCACAACGTGAGCCGCCTCGTCGGCGCACCTCCGGGCTACGTCGGCTACGAGGAGGGGGGCCTCCTCACCGAGAAAATCCGCCGCCGTCCCTACAGCGTTGTGCTGCTCGACGAGATCGAAAAGGCGCATCCGGACGTGTTCAACATCCTGCTGCAGGTGCTGGAAGAGGGGCAGCTTCAGGACAACCTCGGCCACACGGTGAGCTTCCGGAATACCGTGCTCATCATGACCTCCAATGCCGGCGCGCGGGAGATCACCCGCGAGTCGATGGTAGGCTTTCAGCCCGCCGAGGGCGTTCTGGAGTACCGGGACATCAAGGCGAGCGCCATGAACGAGCTGCGCCGCGTATTCCGGCCCGAGTTCCTCAACCGCGTCGACGAAGTGGTGGTGTTCCACAGCCTCGACAAGAAAGAGGTGCGGGAAATCCTCGACATTCTGCTCGCCGAGGTGCAGACACGGCTTGCGGAGCGCGAGGTGGTTCTCGAGGTCAAGCAGACGGCGAAGGACCATCTCATCGAGTCGGGCTACGACGTCAAGTTCGGCGCGCGGCCGTTGCGGAGAACCATTCAGCGGGAGATCGAGGACCCCCTTGCGATGGAGATCCTGAAGGGGCGATTCGGACCGAACAGCCACGTCATCGTGCTCATTCGAAGTGGAAAGATCGCCTTTCGCGCGGGCAACCGCATAGAGGCCCCCGACGGCGACAAGCTACCGGTCAGCATGAACAACTGAACAGACATCCGGCGGTCGCTCGAGCGTGAGTGGCCGCCGGTCTTTTTGTGCTCGCTCTTGACTGACCGTCAGTCTAAAAGTATTATACTCGTAGTCAGTACAGCAGAGGGAGACCGGAAATGCGAACGCAGGATCCAAGGTTGTCGCAGACGCAGGCCACCATCCTCGACTCGGCGATCGAGCTCTTCATCGCCGACGGGTTCGAGAAGACATCGATGGAAGCCATTGCCTCCGCCGCCGGCGTGGCCAAGGGGACGCTCTACTACCATTTCGATTCCAAGGAGGGGATCGTCGACGCAGTCATCGAGCGCTATGCGGTTTCGGCGGAGTCGGCGCTTGACTCGATCGAACGAGACCGGACTCTCGACTTCGTTTCGAAGCTGACGGCACTCGTCGCTGCGATGGAGGAACTCAACACCGCGGTATTCTCGAAGCTTCACAGGATGCGCTATATCGACATCCACGACAGAACCGAGGCGGTCATCGTCGATCGGATAGCGCCTTTCTTCGGGAGGGTGATCGAAGAGGGCATCCGGCAGGGCAGCTGCCACGTTGAGCATCCGCTCGAGTATGCGGAGATCCTTCTCTCTTCCGCGCAGGTTCTTCTGGATCCGGAGCGGGGGGTGGAGAACTATCCCCGCCGAATCGCCGCCTTCACCGCACTCTCTTCGCGGGTCCTCGGCCTCGACCGCACGCTGTCCGCCGAGGTTTTCCGCGCCCTCGAGCAACACACGGAGACCTCCGATCCGAGTCGCCTCGTCTCCCGCACGGAGGAGTAGTCAGTTGAAGAACAGCAGAGACATGCTCATGCAGGACAGCATCGGAAAGCTCGTCTTCGCCTTCTCGGTGCCCTCCGTTGCCGGAATGCTGGTGAATGGTATGTACAGTGTGATCGACCGTGTCTTCGTGGGCCGCGGCGTCGGGCCCGACGCGCTCGCGCCGGTTCGATTCCGGCGCAGTCTCAGCCGGGCACCCTGGTATGAGGTCTCGAGGGATCGGGGTGGGATTTTCGCTCTACCGGGAGGGTGTGCGTCCCCCGAGCTCGCGGTAGACGTAGACCATGTTCGAGAGAGCACGCAGCTCGTCCGGCGTCAGCTCCCGGCTGTATTCCTGCTGAATGCCGCTTTCCCGTATCGTCACCTGAGAAGCCGGCGAGTCGTCTCCGATCTCGGTGTCCGCAAGAATCGCAGTTACAAGCGTAACGATCACGGAGGCGTCGGAGGTGGTTATCGCCTCGATTCGAAAGGGACCGGAGCGGTAGCGTGCTACGGTAAACCTGTCGAGCGGCACCGGAATCGCCCTGCCGCCTGCGACGAGGGTCACCGATCGGACCAGGAAGAGCGGATCACTCTCGGGATAGCGGCGCTGGATGGTGAGGCTCGCCGACGGTGATTCGCCGTCCTTCACCCTGAGGCTGAGAAAGAGGGAGTTTCCGGTCGAGGCGTTCGCCCGCAGGTCGACAAGAGTGTGGATTCCGGTCTCCGGGTCCAGATTGTCCGCAACGACGGAACCTGCGGTAAGCGAGGCCGCCTGGGCCGACGGCCGACTGGATCCGGTCCCGCCGGCGGCGAGTCCTTCACGAAGAAGCTGCTCCTGTGGTACGCCTTTGTCGAATGCGACGCGGCCGAGCGCGTCGGTGAGGGTTCTGTTTTCGGCGGTAAGCGCTTCGTTGGTCTTTTCGAGCTCCGCGACGCGATTATCTGCGTTGTCGAGCCTCGCTTGAAGCGCCTCTCTCTGCGACTGCGCCCTTTCAAGGTCGGATTGCAGCTGCTGCTCGGCAGCGCTCGGTCCGGACGGCTGCGGGGGCTGCTCGGCAACCGGCTGCGGTCTGGGCGCGGGAGTTCCCGCGCACGCGCCGAGCAGGAGCGATGCGGCAACGCCGAGAAGCAGCGCGAGATTTCTTTTGCCGAATGTCGGCCGTCCGCCGAGTTTCGGAAGAGCTCTGTTTCCGACCATTGTCCGCTCCCGATGCTTTGAAGTCTCTATTCGCGATTGGTCCCGTTTATTTTCGTCGAAAAGCAGCGTAAAAGCAAGCAAGACATGACGCCCTCGCGCGGGTGCACCCGTTTGTCACGATCCTGCGATTGTGCTACATTTACGTGGGGAAACGAATTAGCTATCAGTACCCCAGGGAACGTCAGGCCAGGGAGGGGAGGCAGGCGTGGGCCCGACTCAAGCCGCAACACCGGAACACAATGGCAACAAAAACTTCAAGTTATGACGAGAGCAAGATAAGAACACTCTCGTCTCTCGAGCATATACGGCTGAGGACAGGCATGTACATCGGCCGGCTCGGAGACGGGTCGAATCTCGACGATGGGATCTACGTCCTGCTGAAAGAGGTGATAGACAACAGCGTCGACGAGTACATCATGGGCTACGGAACGCGAATCGCGGTCAAGATCGAACGGACTGCATCGCCAGACGCCGCGGCCGGCAACGGCAGTCAGGCCCGCGGCGGCCGCAGCAGCGCCAACGGTGCGGCGGCGAATCGGAAGCGGCCGGCCCCGGCTGCCGAAGGCGCCGGTGAGGCCGGCGATTCAGGCGAAGCGAATGGTTCGCGCGAGGCGAACGGATGGCTCGTCTCGGTCCGCGACTACGGCCGGGGCATTCCCCTCGGGAAGGTGATCGACGCGGTCTCCATCATCAATACCGGAGCCAAGTACAACGATGACGTGTTCCAGTTCAGCGTCGGCCTGAACGGCGTTGGAACCAAGGCGGTGAATGCGCTCTCCTCGCACTTCCGGGTCGCGGCCTATCGTGACGGACACTGCTTCGAGGCGATCTTCTCGCAGGGAGTCCTCAAATCACAGAAGCGGTTCAAGACTCCGAAGGAGAAGGACGGAACCTACGTCGAGTTCTCGCCGGACAGGGAGATCTTCGGCGACTACGCGTACAACATGGAGTTCGTCGAGCAGCGGCTGTGGAACTACGCCTATCTGAACAGCGGCCTCGTGCTCGATTTCGACGGGCAGGAGTTCCAGTCTGAACGCGGGCTGTATGATCTGCTCCAGGACGAGGTGGGGGAATCCGCCCTCTACGAAATCGGATACACCAAAGGGCAGTTCCTGGAGTTTGCCTTTACCCACACGTCGAACTACGGCGAAACCTATTTCTCCTTCGTGAACGGCCAGTACACGTCCGACGGCGGGACTCACCAGAGTGCGTTCCGCGAGGGGTTTCTCAAGGGCGTCAACGAATACCTGCAGAAGAACTACTCCGGTGTAGATGTGCGCGAAGGCATTGCCGGCGCGGTGGCGGTGAAGCTCAAGTCACCGGTTTTCGAGAGTCAGACCAAGAACAAGCTGGGCAACACGGAGATCAGGGCCTGGATCGTGAACGAGACCAGGTCCGGTGTCGTCGAGTTTCTGACGCGGAACGAGAAAGCTTCGCGGAAGCTCGTCGACAAGATTGCAAGCAACGAAAAGCTGCGCAAGGAGCTGAACGCCGTCAAGAGCCAGGCGAGGGAGGCTGCGAAGAAGATCGCGCTCAAGATTCCGAACCTGAAGGACTGCAAGTATCATCTCGAGGACGTCAAGGAGGGGGAGGAGTCCACCATCTTCATCACCGAAGGCGCGTCCGCCGCAGGTTCCATGGTGTCCTCCCGGGATGTCTACACGCAGGCGATCTTCAGCCTTCGCGGCAAACCGCAGAACATGTTCGCGCGAAAGCGTGCGGACATCTACAAGAACGAAGAGCTGTACAACATGATGATGGCGCTCGGGATCGAAAACGATGTCGAAGGGCTCCGGTACGCCCGCATCGTAATCGCGACCGATGCGGACTACGACGGATTCCACATCCGCAATCTGCTGCTCACCTTCTTCCTGAGCTACTTCGAAGAGCTGGTGGTGGCCGGCCGCATCTACATCCTGGAAACACCGCTTTTCCGGGTTCGAAACAAGAGAGAAACCCGCTACTGCTACAACGCCCGCGAACGCGATGAGGCGGTCAAGCAGATTACCGGCGCCGAGGTCACGCGGTTCAAAGGGCTGGGTGAGATCTCGCCGAAGGAGTTCGGCCAGTTCATCGGAGAAGACATGCGGCTCGTGAAGGTCAATATCAAATCGATCAAGGACGTTCCCGAGACGCTCGAATTCTATATGGGCAAGAACACACCCGAGCGGCGTGAATTCATAATGGAGAACCTGGTCTGATATGGCCTATATCAACACGCTTTTCAATACGAATTTCCTCGAGTACGCCTCCTACGTCATCAAGGACCGTGCGATACCGCACCTCGACGACGGGCTGAAACCGGTGCAGCGCCGCATCCTCCACAGCCTCTTCGAGATGGACGACGGCAAGTTCCACAAGGTCGCAAACGTGGTCGGGCACTGCATGAAGTACCATCCGCACGGCGACGCTTCGATCTATGAGGCGCTGGTGGTGCTGGCGAACAAAGAGATCCTGATCGACAAGCAGGGTAACTTCGGCAACATCTTCACCGGGGATCAGGCCTCCGCATCCCGGTACATCGAGTGCCGGGCAACGGCTTTCGCGAAAGAGATCCTTTACAATCCCGAGATCACCGGTTACGACGATTCGTACGACGGCCGGAACCGCGAGCCGCTGGTTTTCCCCGCAAAGATCCCGCTCGTGCTGATCCTGGGCGCGGAAGGAATCGCAGTCGGCATGTCGACGAGGATCCTTCCGCACAACCTCGTGGAGGTGCTGCAGGCGGTCAAGGCGTCGCTGCTCGGCAAGTCGTTCGAGCTTTATCCCGATTTCCCCACCGGTGGGCTGATCGACGTGTCGGACTACCAGGACGGGCTCGGAAAGGTGCTGGTGCGCGCGAAGCTCGACACCTCCGATCCGAAGCGGATAGTCATCCGCGAGCTGCCCTACGGGGCGACCACCGACAGCCTCATTGCCTCGATTGAAACGGCCGTCCGGCGGAACAAGCTGAAGATACAGAGCATCAACGACTATACTACCGAAAACGTAGAGATCGAGATCAAGCTCGCACGAGGCGTCTACTCGCAGGAGGTAGTGGACGCGCTGTTCGCCTTCACCGATTGCGAGTCGGCAATCAGCTGCAACCTCCTGGTCATACGCGACCGTAACCCCCGGGCAATGACGGTCACCGACGTGATCACCCACCACGCGAGCCGGCTCACGCAGATTCTCAAAGCGGAGCTCGAGCTCGAGCGCCGGCAGCTGACCGACAAACTTCACGCGAGGACGCTTGAGCGTATCTTCATCGAGGAGCGCATCTACAAACGGATCGAGCAGATGGAGACGCAGGAGAAGGTTGTACAGGCCGTGCTCAGCGGTTTCAAGCCTTTCGCCTCGCAGATCCAGCGTGAGGTGACCGAGGAGGACGTCGAACGGCTGCTGAAGATTCCGATCCGGCGCATTTCGCTCTACGACATCAACCGCGCGAAGCAGGAGATGGAGGAGATCCGCGCGAGGCTGAAGCAGATCGGCTACCACCTCAGGCACCTCACCGAGTACGCAGTCTCATTCATCGACCGGATCGTGAAGGAGCAGGGCGGCTCCTTCAAGCGGAAGACCGAGGTGATCTCCTTTCAGCGGGTGGACGCGCGGGAAGCAGCGCTCAGAAACCTCACCCTGCGCTACGATGGAGAGACCGGCTATCTCGGCACCGAGGTTTCAACCGGCAAGCCGTTGTTCGATGTGTCCGAGTTCGACCGTATCCTCGTAATGCGGAAGAGCGGGATCTACTCGGTGACCGATGTGCCGGAACGGCTGTTTGTCGACAAAGGCATGCTCGCCTGCGGCCTGGCCGACAAGGATGTGCTGTCGCAGAAGGTGTTCAGCGTTCTCTATCGCCAGAACAAGACTGAATTTCCCTATTTGAAACGATGCAGAATCGAGCAGTACATTCTCGACAAGAATTACTCGATAGTCCCGGAAGACTGTACTCCTCTCGCCTGCACTACGCGAACCGAGGTTGCCGCGGAGATCCGCTTCGCTGCGGCCAAGCGGCGGAAAGCTCACGTTGAGCGGTATCCGGTTGACGGCTTCCCGGTCAAAGGGCTGAAGGCAGCGGGCGTCCGCGTCGCCAGCAAGGTCGCGGAGACCGGCCACTTCGTGCCGATCGACAAGCGCGGTGGAAAGCCAGTCGCCGACCGCGCGGCTGGAAGCGGAATCGCCGGCGGGCCGAAGGCCGGCGGCAAGAAGGCAGCCGGTGTGAAGGCGAACTCGCCGAAGTCCACGGGCAAGTCCGCATCATCGGCAAAGAAGAGCGCCGCCGGCTCGAAAGAGGCGGGCAAGAAGGCAACCAGTTCGAAAGCGGCCGGTAAAAAGCCGGCCGGCCCGAAGGCGAACTCGCCGAGGTCCACGGGCAAATCAGCCCCCGCGCGCGGCCAGGGCCGCAGGAAAAAATCCTCGAAGTAGAACCGCGCTTGCCGGAGCGCGCCTGCCGTGTTATACCTTCGGCTTGAACAGGGGGTGGACCGATGCGAAGGGTGTGGCCGGTACTTTTTGCGCTGGGGATTATCGTTCAGGCGGCGTCGGGAGAGGAGATTCTCCTCCGGCAGGACGCGGCTGTTTCCGCCTGGGCGGGCGGGTCGCCGCAGACGAGCTGGTTCTCCGTCGAGGCAACCGCAGGCAAGCGGCTAGTGGTGAGGGCGGCTTCGGTGGACTTCACGCCGACGATTACCGTGCAGGTTGGCGCACTTGCGCCGATCGTCCGGCAGGGACGGGCCGGTTCGGCCGCCGCTTCGGTCGTTCCCGACGCGGCATCGACTGTTCGGATAGGAATTGCGCCTGCCGGCGACACCGTTCTGCCACCGGGAACCTTCAGCATCAGGGTCAGCCAGGTCGATCCGGAGCCGGCGCTCGCCCCGGGCGATTCGCGCAGAGGTGAGCTGTCCTACGACGATGCGACCACCGACGACGGCCGCTACTACGATACCTACGAGCTTCCCGTATCAGCCGGAGACCGGATCGCGGTTGCGATGGTCGCCGACGACAATCTGGACACCTTTCTGCGGGCGACTCTGCCCGATGGAACAAGCGTGGAGAACGACGATTCGGCAGGAGCAAACGCGGTGCTTCGGCTGACTCCCTCGGCGAAAGGCACGGTCCGCATAGAAGCGACCTCCTACGAAGCCGAAGAGACCGGGGTGTATGCCGTCTCGGTTGTAACGCTCCGGCCACCGGTAACGATTCGGACGGGCGTGCCCGTGGAGGGCGACCTTTCGGATACCGATGAGATGATTGCAGGCCAGCCGTCGGACAGCTACCTTCTTTCGGGCGAGGCGGGAAGCCGAGTCATCATCCACCTCTCTGCAACCGAGTTCGATCCGGTGCTGCGAGCGCAGGACACGAACGGGAATCTGCAGGAGAGCGACGACATCAGCGAAGACAATCGCGATTCCGAGCTCTCCTACACCTTTCCGGAGAACGGGGATCTCGAGATCGACGTGTCCGGAGTGGACGCCGACGGCCGCGGTAGCTACACTCTGACCGTGACCGCAGGTACGCCGCCGCCGGCGATAACGCCAGGCAGCTCCATTGACGGCTCGCTTTCCGAAGGTGACGAGCTCTCGGAAGGAAGGCTTTCAGACCGCTACCGCCTCCAGGGACGAGCCGGCGAGACGGTGAACCTGTGGTTGAGCTCCAACGATTTCGATGCCTATCTCGTTCTGTACGACGTGCACGGCGTGCGGTCCGAGAACGACGACCTCTCGGAGGAGACCACCGACTCCGCGCTGACCTACACCTTCGACCGGGACGGAGCGATCGAGCTCGTCGCGACATCCTACGACGTCGGCGAGTCGGGCTCCTACACGCTCACCGTTTCCGAATGAGCCGCGAATACCCGGAAACTGCCGGCTCCTTCGCCGGCAGCTCCTGCCTTTCGAACGTGTAGTTCCTGTCGATGATTACCGCCGTCAAGCCTTCCTGACCGCGTATTCGATTTCATGGAACGGGCGCCGGAAGACGCCGCTTGCGGCCTCCGGTTCGATAATGTTGAAGCTGAATGTGGCCCGTTTCCCTGAAACCGGGCGTGCGTGAGCTATGGGTATTCCGGCGTAGAGAGTTTCGTCGTTGTAGAACTTCACCAGATAGAGCTCGCCGTCGAATGAATTGTTGGAGAACATGGCGTGGTAATCGTACGTGCCCTTCTTCTCCCCGCGTGCGGTCGTCATGGTTCATCTACCTCCTTACCACAGTTCCTCGCAGCATCTAGATCTGGACTATGCCCTGTTTGATGGCGTGCTTGATCAGGCCCGCCTTCGTATGGATGTTCAGCTTCTTCATGATATTGTTCTTGTGAACGTGTATCGTATGCGGCGACAGATTCAGAGCTTCCGCGATGTTCCGCTCGGTCATGCCCTCGCATATAAGCTGCAGAATCTCCCGCTGACGCGAGGTGAGCGTGCTTTCGAAGGTCTCCTGCTCCGAAGGCGGGCCGTTGTGAAGGAAGCCCTCGACCATGTATCCGGCAATTCCCGGGCTCAGGTAAAAGTGACCGCGATGCACTTCGTGGATGGCGGTTACGATCTCTTCGGAGGTGCTTTCCTTGAGCACGTAGCCTCGAGCTCCCTTTTTCATCGCCTTTTCGACCAGAACCTTGTCCGCGTACATGCTCAACATCAGCACTTTGCTTCGCGGCCGGATGCGCAGCAGCCGCTCGAGCGTCTCGATGCCGTTGAGCCCCGGCATGGCGACATCGATGACGTAGACGTCCGCGGACTCCTGCTCGGCCTGGCTGAGCACGTCGCGGCCGTTTGCCGCCTCACCGACGATTCGAATGTGGGGGTCGAGATTCTTTATCACAGCCTTGACGCCGTCCCGCACAACCGAATGGTCGTCTGCGAGCAGTACCGTAATATCCTGACTGGTCTTCAGATAGTTCTGAATCATGGCTTTACTGGTGCCTCCAGGGAGTTCGAGCTGCGGACTCGATTTCGCGCAGCCCGGATTCGTGTGGGTCCTCCGCGTTGTCCGTCGGCTCACGCTGCGCAGTGTCGGGGAGTCGCATTGTAACGGAGGTCCCCGCACCAGGCCGGGACCGAACATCGAGCGACCCGCCCAACGATTTCATCTGCTCTCCGAGAAGAAAAAGTCCGAATCCACTGCGATCTTCCGTGCCTCCACGAGGGAAGCCTCTGCCGTTGTCTTCCACGGTGATGCAGAGCTCGCCGTCCATCCTTCGCTGATCGACCCTGACCGAGCCGGCGCCCGAGTGCCGGTAGCAGTTGAGCAGCAGCTCCTGCACTCCCCGGAAAATTACTACCCGTACGTGCTCGGGCAGGGGCCTGTCGGCCTGTTCCTCGGCATCGTGCGATGCCTCGAAGCGTACCGGCAGACCGTAGGCGCGCCCTGCGTGCTCGGTGAGCCACTCGAGCGCCGTTTCGAGCGGCTGCTCGTGCAGAATCGGAGGGCTGAGCTCGGACATGATGTCGCGTGTGTTGTGTATTGCGTCGGTGATGGTCGACCGTATCTTCCTGACCAGATCGGCCGCGCCCGGATTGAGCTCCGAATTACTGAGCACACCGAGCTGCATATTGGCGAAAACAAGATTCTGACTGATCCGGTCGTGCAGATCCGTGGAGATCCGCCTCCGTTCCCGCTCTTCGGTCAGGCTCAGCCGGGAAGCCATTGATCTGAGCTTCTGCTGATATCTTTCGAGGCGGCGGTCGACAACCGCCTGGTGCTCGATCTTGTCTCTGATAATGCCCAGCTCGGCGCCGAGCGCACGGCTCTCGCTCACATCGACGAACGAGAGGGTAACCGCCGGCGCATCAGTCTGCGTCGCGCTTCTCTCGAGGCCGACAGCCCGGAGTCCTCGAGTGGAACCGGACGGTGCAATCACTTCGAACTCGAAGGGTATGAAGGAGCGCGATTCGACCTGGCCGACCTGCGTGTCGCGAATCCTTGCTCGAAATCCGTCCTGTTCCGCCTCCGCGACACGCTTTGCGAGTTCCTTTCCGATGAGTTCGCTCTGATTTGTGCCGGTGATTTCCGAAGCCTCCAAGTTTGCCTCAATAACGACGCCGCTCGCGTCCACTGTCACTCGACCCACGCGTGATCTGCTGTCGAGAAGAGCCGAAACCCGCTTGATGGCTGTTTCGAGACGGGTCTGCACCTGCGAAAGCTCTTTTTCCGACCATTCCGTGTGTAGTTGTTCGCGAATTTCCCTGCCTGTCCCGATATTCATGATGCCTTCGCGTCGTCTCCAGGTTCTAAATCTATATCCGGTACAGTACGGTGTATATACCCCGGAGAGGTTAGCTTCGATGCAGGCACCAGGAAAATCCGAACATTGCATCAAATCAAGATCCGGTATTAACTTAATAACACAGGGGAAAAAAGACCAACGAGCGTATGGGAGCACTAAACGACGTCCTGGAAGGCATAAGACGCGCATTTCACCCATCACCATTGCAGATCGCGCTGGTGATCGCGGCAGCCGCGTTGCTTGTTCTGGGGTTCACCACCTACTATCTTCTCGAACGAGGCCGACAGCGCCGAAGTGAGCTGCGACGGAATCGCAAGACCTACGAGGTGCTCAGAGATCGCCACCACCTCGCGCCCTCGGAGGAAGATCTTGTCGAACGGATGTCCTCGTGCCTGAAATCGCCCGACAAGAAGTATCTGCTGCTGTCGAATCAGGGGATTTTCAACGCCTGCGCGCACCGGCTGATACGTGAGGGCGAAATACCGGAAGCGGGCGTATCCGCTCTCCGGGTGAAGCTCGGATTTTTCGGCGAGGGTCCCGACTCCTCGCCATCATCCTCTGCCTCCCTGCCCACGGGTGCGGCCGTTGTGCTGCGGTACCGCGGCAATATTCTCCGCGGCCGCGTGCTCGACCCTCAGACAAGCTCACTGCGGCTTCGGGTGGATTTGGGCGAGCGGCCGGCGGTGCTTTTTCCCGGCTCGGCCGTCGAGCTGATGTACCAGAACCGCCGCGGGACCTTCACCTTCCGGACGACCGTTCAGAAGCAGGACAGGCAGTTTCTCTTCCTTGCGCACACAGAAGAGGTCAAACGCGCGCAGCGCCGTGAACACTTCCGAAAGGCGGTCAATTTGCCGGTCTTCGTTAAGGTTACCGGCTCAGACGACAAGCCCCAGCTGACCAGATTCATCGATCTCGGCGGCGGCGGAGCGAGCCTTCGTAATCCGGGAGGCAGCTTCCGGCGTGGCGACGAGATCGACCTGGCCTTCCACCCCGACAGTGAGGATCGCCTCAGTCTGACCGCCCACGTTGTGCGCACCTCTCATGCGAACAATGTGGTTCACGTCGATTTCGGCCATCTGCGGGAATCGGCGCGCGATCGTATATATCGAATACTGTTCGACAAAAACTCGAGTCGCACCTAGGAGGAGCAATCGTGCAACCGGTAGTTCTGCTTGGTTTTGGGGAGAATGATGTTCCCGCGGATCTGGTCGACCGTCTCCGGCAGCTTTCGCCGGAGCGTGAAGTAGTTCTCACAGGTGAACGTGAACGCATGGAGTCGGTAGTCGACCGTCTTGAAGTCGCGACCGGGTCGGTTCCTTTCGAGCTGCTATCGAAGGCTCCCAGGCTCAAGTGGTATCACCACTGGTACGCGGGCGTTGACTGGCTGGAACGATATCCTGCCATCCGGGCGAACGATCTGGTCATTACGAACACTTCGGGTGTGCACGCAGTTCCCGTCACCGAACAGATACTGTCATTCATGTTTGCATTTGCGCGAAACCTCCATCTCAACATAAGAGCGCAGGCTCGCCACGAGTGGAGAAAGGAGTCGATGGCTCAGGTATCGGAGCTGAGCGGCAAGAGAGCGCTCGTGATCGGAGTCGGCGCAATCGGGTCCCACTTCGCGCGCGCCGCGGCCTGCCTGGGGATGCGGGTAACCGGGATCCGCCGGCACCCGGAGAAAGACGGTTCCGCTGTCGGTGAGGTCTTCGGACTGGGCGAGCTGCACCGTGAGCTGGGGCGTGCCGACTACGTTGTGGTGATACTTCCGGCCACGCCGGAAACCCGGGGGATGTTTGCTGCGCCGGAGTTCGAAGCGATGAAGAACGGAGCTGTTTTCATCAATGCCGGCCGCGGCTCGCTCGTCGACGAGAAGGCGCTCGTCAGCGCGCTTCGTTCCGGCAGGATAGGAGGCGCGGGGCTGGACGTGTTCGAGACGGAGCCCCTTCCGTCGGACTCCCCGCTCTGGGACATGGAGAACGTAATAATCGCCCCGCACACCGCCGGCTACACGCCCGAATACGTCGGCCGGAGCTTCGAGATATTTCTGGACAATTTCCCGCGCTACCTTGCCGGGGAACCTTTGCACAATCGAGTGGACAAGGCGGCGGGCTATTGATATCATGATTGCGGGTCATGGCTAAAGATCGCGATCAGGTGACTCAATTCTGGCACAACCTCGAAGTGGAGCTCTCCGAACCGATCCTGATCTACTCGGTTGGGAGATGCTACGACCTGCCCGGCAGGGAGCGCAGTGCGCTCTGGGGCATATTCTTCCTCACGCCGACAGCCTTCTTCTTCATGCACTTCGCCCAGGCGAACTGGTTTTCGATGCTGATGAATCAATCTCAGCGGTTCAATCGCCACAAGCTCACGCTGCGGGTATCCCGCAACTGCCTCGTCGGCATCCGGCAGGAGGAAAGGGCCGGTTTCTGGCGGCGTCTCTGGAACAAGGACACGCCGGCAGTCTGGCTCGAGTACCTGGACGACGAGGGGCGGAGCCGCGCGCTTCGGTTTACTCTCGAAAAGGACCGGGACAACTTCCTCAGTCTGCTCGACACCCGCAATCTCTTCAGACGCTGACTGCCGGCGGCTCTCTTTCGACCGCGCCGCACGCGATTTCACGACGATGTTTTCGGCTATTGACAGATTCTTCGCCGGGCCGTAAATTATTAGTGTATCCAAACAAATGGAGATATCAGTGCCGGCCCACGCGCGTCTCAGCTCAAGCCAGGAAGATTATCTCGAGGCCATTTTCCACATCATCGAGAGCAAACAGGCGGCTCGCGCCAAAGATATATCGGTGCGACTTGGCGTCAATAACTCGTCGGTCACCGGTGCGCTGCACGCCCTGGCCGACAAGGGACTCATAAACTACGAGCCCTACGATATCGTCACGCTCACCACCGAGGGCAGGGCGATTGCGCGTCAGGTGGTACGGCGCCACGAGGTACTGCGGGATTTCCTCATTCGCGTGCTCGACGTCGGGACGGAAGAGGCCGAGGATTCGGCCTGCAAGCTCGAACATGCGGTGTCCGACAACGTGCTCGCCAAGCTGGTGCAGTTCATGGAGACGGTCCCGGAGTTTCAGCCCGATGGGGCAGAGGAGCAGGTCTGAGATGGAATCCTACGGCGGCAGCGCACTCGGCAATGCTTCGGTCGAACAGACCCGGCTCTGTGAGCTTCACCCGGGCGACTGCGCAACGGTCGTGCGGCTGGAGGGAGGCGCTGCGTTCCGCGGACGGATGGTCTCGATAGGCGTGGTTCCCGGAAGAGAGATCGAGGTGCTTTCCGGGAGGCGTCGCCACCCCTTTCTGGTCAGGACCGGCGCTACACGCATCATGATAGGCTGGGGAATGCTTGATCGGGTGATCGTGCGGCTTTCAGAGAGAGTCAATGAGGAGTGACACTTCGTCTGCCGCGGGCGGACGACGACCGACACCGGAGCAGCATACGATTCAGGGAACGTTTACCGTAGCGATCGCAGGAAATCCCAATTGTGGGAAATCGACCGTATTCAATGGCCTGACCGGCTCCACACAGCAGATCGGAAACTGGCCCGGTGTCACCGTCGAAAAGAAGGAGGGCTACCTCGTTTCGCCTCCGGCCCGGCCGCATCCTGCCGGACGCATCCGGGTGGTCGACCTCCCCGGCGTCTACAACCTCGCAGCATTTTCCCAGGACGAACAGGTCGCCCGTGACTTTCTTGTCGGCGGCGAACCGGACCTGGTACTGAATATCGTCGACGCGACAAATCTGGAGCGAAACCTCTTTCTCACGCTTCAGCTTCTCGAAACCGGCACACCGACGGCCGTCGTCCTGACGATGATGGACCTCGCAGAGGGCGCCGGGTTGAAGATCGACACCGCCCGGCTGTCGGAATCCCTCGGATGTCCGGTCCTCGCCGTCGATGCAACAAGGCCTGAAGGGCTCGCAGCGGTGCGGTCGGAGGCGCTGAAGTGGTCGCTCGAGCCTCCGAAGCTTTCGGACCGACCGCCCTACCGTTTCACCGACAGGATCGAGCGCGCGCTGGACGACTGGGCCGCGGCAATCGAATGCGCGCGTATTTTTCCGCAGGTTCGCTCCCGCTGGGTCGCCGTGAGGCTTTTCGAGCAGGACGAATGGGCGCTCACTGCCGCCTCGGCCGCGGGAATACCTCCGGAGCGCGTTCACGCGGTATCGGAGGAGCTCTCCACGGAGCTCGGCGACGCACCCGACGTCGTCGTCGCCGATGTCCGGTACGGGCGCATCAGGGAGGTGGCCCGGAAGGTCATCACCCGGGCACCGACGCGTGAAAGCCGGGACGATCGGATCGACCGTATCCTGATGCATCGATTCTGGGGGATTCCGATATTTCTCGGTGCCATGTTTCTCGTATTCTGGGTTACGATCAACGTCGGCGGAATCTTCATCCCGTTTTTTGATAAGCTGTTCGGTGCCATCTTCGTCGACTCTACCGCCTATCTTCTTTCAGCAGTGGGCGCACCCGCCTGGGTCATCGCCATTCTTTCCGGCGGAATCGGTACCGGCATCCAGACCGTCGCCACCTTCATACCGGTGATGTTTTTCATGTTCCTTATGCTGTCACTTCTCGAAGATTCCGGGTACATGGCTCGCTCGGCCTTCGTTACCGACCGCTTCATGGGCATGGTAGGGCTTCCGGGGAAGGCGTTCGTGCCTCTGGTGGTCGGTTTTGGCTGCACGGTGCCGGCGATCATGGCGACGAGAACGCTCGACAACCGGCGTGACCGTCTGCTCACCATCTTCATGGCGCCTCTAATGTCGTGCGGTGCACGTCTTCCGGTCTACGCGCTCTTTGCAGCGGCATTCTTTCCGGCTGCATCAGGCGCAGTGGTGTTTTCGCTCTACCTTCTCGGCATACTGCTCGCCGTGCTCACCGGCCTGCTTCTCCGGCATTCGCTTTTTGCCGGCGAGCAGTCGCACCTTCTGATGGAGCTGCCGCCCTATCACCGGCCGCGGATGGGCAGCGTACTGACCTACACGTGGGAGAGGGTGCAGATGTTTCTCTTCAGGGCCGGGAAGGTGGTCGTGCTCGGCATCGCGATTCTCTCCTTTTTCAATTCGCTGGGCACCGACGGCTCTTTCGGCAACGAGGATACCGGCAATTCCGTTCTTTCGGCGGCGGGCCGCAAGGTGACACCGGTGTTCGGCCCGATGGGCATTTCACACGACAACTGGCCCGCTACGGTAGCCATTTTTTCCGGGGTATTTGCGAAAGAGGCGGTCGTTGGAACGCTCAATTCCCTCTACGCCGAAACGGACCGCGGACGCACGGTTCGAAGCGAATCGACCGGCGTCGGCTTCAACCTGCTCACCGAAATCGACGCCGCCTTTGCAAGCGTACCCGAGGCGTTCACCGCGTTCTGGGCATCAATCTCCGATCCGCTCGGCCTGAAAGCCTACTCCCGGTCGCCCGCCGCCGCGCCGAGCCCTGTCTTTGCGTCGCTGCACCGTCACTTTCACATCGGCCCGGCGTCCGCCTACGCCTATCTGCTCTTTATCCTCATCTACTTTCCCTGTCTTGCTACGATGGGTACCGCAATGCGCGAGATGGGAGCAAAGTACGCCGTGGTGATGGGGATCTATCTCACCGCGGTTGCCTGGGGGATGGCCACGCTCTTCTATCAGATTGCGGCCGGCGGCTCTCTCCTCTGGGGCGCGGTGTCGGCAGCGCTTCTTGCAGGGATAGCTCTGCTCTTCCTTGCCGTCGGACGTCCGAAACGGTCGAGGGTGGGGGGCTCTGCGTGATCATCCGCGACCTGAAGTCGGTTCTGTCAAAAAAACGGGAGGCGACGCTGCCGGAGCTCGTGCTCGAGCTGGGAAGTGATCGCCCGATGGTTCGCGCGGCGATCGACTACTGGCGGCAGCGGGGGCAGGTGGAGATCGTCACCGCCCGGAGCGAGCCGGCAGGCGCCGCGGCGGATGCAGCGGCCGCCGATGCATCGGTGAGAGCTGCCGACCCAATCGTCGAATGCGGCGGATCGTGCGGCGGCTGTGTTCTGACCCCCTTCTGCGCAAGTCCCACCATCCTCTATCGCTGGAAGGGCTCCGACACGGGAAACTAGTCCGGCCCGTTTTGCACATCTCTGCTTGAGTGAGTATCTTCTTCTCACACTTCAACGCTGAGGAGAGGAACGTGAAGCTCCGGAATCTTGGAAACTCGGGTCTGCAGGTGTCTGCGGTTGGTCTCGGAACGTGGGCGATGGGCAACGATTTCTTCGGCCAGGTCGATGACCGGCAGTCAATAGAGACAATTCAGACAGCGATCGACAATGGTGTGACCCTTCTGGATACAGCTCCGGCCTACGGTTCGGGACACTCGGAAGAGGTCGTCGGCAGGGCGATCGCGGGTCGCCGCGACCAGGTGATCGTGGCGACGAAGGTCGGAACCTTCCGCCGCGGAGACCGGTTCGTAAGGGATCTCAAGCCGGCCTCCATCCGGAAGCAGCTCGAGGATTCGCTCCGCAGGCTCAATCTCGACGTGATCGATCTCTACCAGATTCACTGGCCCGACCCTGATACGCCCCTCGAAGAATCGCTCGGCGAGCTCGCCAGGCTGAAGGAAGAGGGAAAATATCGCCATCTTGGAGTCTCCAATTTCTCGGTCGAGCAGATGGAGACCGTCCGCCAGCACATGGAGCTCGCGAGCCTGCAGCCACACTTTTCGCTGCTCGAGCGGCGGATCGAGTCTGAGATTCTGCCGTTCTGCCGGAATCAAGGCATCGGCGTGCTCGGCTACGGTACTCTGGCAGGAGGCCTGCTCACGGGCAAGTTCAGGGAGATACCGACCTTCTCGGAAGGTGATACACGGTACCAGTTCTACGACTTCTTTCGGGAACCGATCTGGACCCGTGTCCAGAAGCTTCTCGACGTTCTGCGCAGAATCGCCGAGGAGCGGGGAGTCCCTGTTTCACACGTCGCAACTGCCTGGGCCTTCCAGCAGGAGGGGGTGAGCTGCGTTCTGGTGGGAGCAAAGAATCGTGACCAGGCGATATCCAACGCCGCTGCGGGAAACCTCGAGCTCGACGCGAACGAGCTATCGCAGATCAGGCAGGGCATCGACAGTTTTCTTGCAGCCGCGCGATAGACGGGCTCGCAGCCGCCGTTTTACCTGACTGGTTCACTAACCCGTATGGAAGAAGGACGCCTTTTGAGTTATTATTGAACCGGTATGACGTCTGCAACCGAGCGCGATAAGCGCGAATTGCTCAGACGGGCCGGGATCTTCTCGACGCTCGGCCCTCAGGAACTTGCCGTCATCGAAATGTACAGTGAATTCCGCGATTTTCCGGCGGGAACCGTGATCTTCGAGCCCGGGAGCGTGGGTGACGAGCTATACATCGTCGCAGACGGGGAGGTCGTCATCCGCCGGCCGCTCGAGGACGGCGACCAGCTGGACCTCGCCCGCTACATCGCCGGCGACAGCTTCGGTGAGATGGACCTGCTCTACGATGCGCCGCGCAATGCTGCAGCCGTCGTTGAGAACGATACGACCCTCCTGGTGTTTCCCCGCAAGGGAGAGCCCTTTCAATCCATTCTCACCGAGCATCCGGTGATGTTTGCGCAGATTCTGCACAAGTTCATGGCGATCGTCGCCGGCCGTATCCGCAGCACCAACAAGCTCATCTCCGAGAACACTCCCTGGATCCAGGAGCTGCGCAAACAGGTGCTCGGCGACAAGCTTACCGGGCTCTACAACGCCACCTATCTCAAGGAGGAGTTTTCGCGGATCCTCTCCTCGTGCCGGACCAGAACGGCCCTTATGATGGTGAAGCCCGACAATTTCAAGCACATAAACGACACCTACGGCCACGAAGCGGGTGACGAAGCGCTCAAGCTCATCTCGCTCACGCTTCGCGGCGCCATTCGAACGGAGGACGTTGCGCTGCGCTATCGCGGCAACGAGCTCGCGGTGATCATGCCTGAAACCGACATGGAGGCCGCGCGTCCGATAGCCGACGCGGTGCGCGTGGCGATGCGGGAAATAGACCTCAGCCCCCTGGTCGGCGAGCCTGAGGGAACGCTTCCGCTCACGGCGAGCGTCGCCCTGGGAATCTATCCCGATGACGGCGGTGACAACAGCAGCCTTACCGAGCGGGTCCATGAGCTTCTGTATCAGGCCCGCGATGCGGGCGGCGACAGGGTGGTATGTCCGTGAAAAAGAATGCGGCGATGTGCGACGACGAGCTCGGCGAATTCCTCAAGGGAGTCGACATATTTTCTTCGCTCGATTCGGAAGACCTGTCGCGGATTCTGCCGTCCTTCACGGTCATCGACGAGGAGGCCGACCACGCAATCTTTCGCGAAGGCGACGAGGGAAACGAGATGTACATCGTCGTTTCGGGTGCTGTTGCCACCACAGTGAGCCTTCCCGACGGAAAGACCTTCGAGATAGCAACCTTCGGCCCGGGCGACTTCTTCGGAGAGATGTCGGTCTTTGAGCAGGCTCCGCGTTCGGCAACCTGCACAACCCGGGAGCACAGCCGGCTTCTGAGCCTGCACGAACGGGAGTTCTTCAAGTTCCTCACGCAGCATTCCGAGAGCGCCATTAAGATCATGTACCGGATGCTCAATATCACGGCCGGCAGGCTCATGAATACCGGCCAGTTTCTCACCGACATGGTTCAATGGGGCGAAAGCGCACGCAAGCGCGCGATCACCGACGAGATGACCGGCCTGTTCAACCGCCGGTTCCTCGACGATTCGATCGAGGCGCAGTTCCGAATTGCGCAGACAGAAGGGCGTCCGATGACGGTGATCATGGTGGACCTCGACCATTTTCGCGAAATCAACGAGGCCTACGGGCACAACGTCGGCGACGAGGTGATCCTCTCGGTCGCGCCTGTGTTCAGGAAAGAGATGAAGTCCACCGACATCCTTGCACGATACGGCGGTGACGAGTTTACCTTCGTCTGCCCGGATACCGATACCGATGATGCCATGAAAAGGGCCCGCGCGATCTGTGAGCAGGTCCGCAAGCTGGCTGTGCTCGAGAAGTGGGATGGCGAGCTTAAGCAGGTAACCACGAGCCAGGGTCTTGCGACCTTTCCGCGACATGCGGCGGACTTGAAAACGCTGCGGGAGATGGCGGATCAGGCTCTCTACCGAGCAAAGGAACAGGGGCGGGACAGGGTAGTGTCGGCAGAGTAGCGGCCGCCGAGGCGGACGCGGAGCGAAGGAAGATCCGGCGGCGGATGGAGGAGTGGTTACCCGATGAAGAAAAGTGACATACCAACCATCGCGCAGAAGAACCGAGTAATAGACAATATCATCCAGGCGATGATGACGCGAGAGAACTTTCTCGTGCTCGGACACCAGAATCCGGACGAAGACTGCATTGCCTCGATGATCGCGATATCGCTGCTCCTGACCAAGTTCTCCAAGAAAGTCCGCATCTTCTCGAACGAGCAGCTCCACGAGCATTTTCAGTACCTGCTTAATATCTGCAAATACAATTCCATCGGTGTGGTGAAGAATGCGAAACAGATAGGATCGGCGATCGATACCATCATAATCTGCGATACGCCGAAGCGCCCGATGCTGAGCTCCACCGATGAAATCGATGCGCTGTTCCAGAGCGAAAAGGTAATCAGGATAGAAATCGACCACCACCTGCAGGCGGACAGCGAATACATCGGGGATGCCGAGTACAGCCTTGTCACCGAGGCCTCGTCCGCCTGCGAGCTTGTTGGACTCATCGCGCTGAAGCTGCAGGAAAGGCCGCAGCTGCTGAAGGATCATCAGGTGGTAGATTTGCTGTCGCGGAATTTCGTTCTTGCTGTGCTTACCGGGATCATCGGCGACACGAGCATGGGCAAGTACATCAAGAGCCGGAAAGAGCGCCATTTCTACGAGATATTCAGCAGCCTGTTCAACGAATTGCTGTCCAAGAAGACGGTGAAGGGGAGCAACTTCTCCAACAAGGATCAGGTGTTCCGCGAGCTTCACCGCCTCTCGGCGAAGGAGGAGGAGTGCTTTCACTACATGATGGCGCGAAAGCACATGTCCGGTTCCGTCGGATATACCGTTCTCGATGCCCGCGACATGAATCACCTGCGAAAGCACTATGACAAGGACACAATCGTGTCGGTGGCGCGTGCGGTCGCCGATGATCTCGCAGAGGAGAGCGGCCGGCTGAGTCTCGTTGCCTACTACGACGTCACCGACGGCTCCCGGCTCATACAGTTTCGCGCGCGTAGGAGCCACGATTTCAAGAGCTTCGACCTGCGCAAGCTGCTGGACATCTTCCACATAGAAAACGGCGGCGGGCATCAGGGCGCGATCGGCTTCCGTGTTGCCGCCGAATCGGTCGACAAACTCCGGCCCTACGTCGAGAAGCTGATATCGGGGATAGAGGTTGCGTTGGAGGCTGCACCTCGCGCATAGGATCCGGAGCCCGCTCCGCTGCTCAGTGGCTGTAACCGAGCTGCACGCCGAATGACACGCATCCGTAGCTCGAGACCGATCCCCCCGGCCCGAAGATCGGCGAAAAACTCAAGCGAACACGCGGCCCTGCCGCAAGGTAATCAAAAAAAAGGAAGTCCGCTCCAATCTCGGCGTTCGCCTCCGGTCCAACGTAGGTATCCGGAGAGAGCGGTCCGCCGGTCCGCAGCGTAACCATCCCGACTCCTGCGCCTGCATATGCCTGGAGGAAATGCCAGGGGCGCCATATTATACCAAAGTATCCGGCTGCATCGACCGACCACACGTACCGGGTCGTCGTTCCAAGAAAGTAGTCGTGAACGGTGCCTGCCTTGTAGGAGAGGCTCCCTCCGATGTAGAACGGAGCTGTGAGCGGGTAGAGAAGGTGCAGGTCGATCCCGTCGCCGCCGGTCCCGTATGTTCCGGCGAACAGCTTTGCATCGAGAGCGCGGTTCATGTCGGCGTCGATTGAAGCGAACAGGGTTGGAAGCTGTGCGCCCGCTTCCACGTGAAACTGAGCCGGATCGGTCGCTAACGCGATCGCCGGCGCGACCGGAACGCAAACCACGTAGAGCAGCGTCAGAGTGCCGGAAATGCCGAGCCTGTTTGATGCAGCCATGGTCGCGGAATTATACCGGGTGACTGCCCGTCTCACAAGCAGGAGGAACTTTGTGCCCACACTCATCGATCTTTCCCGGGAGCTCGCCGACTTAGTCGAACTGCTTCGCTTCTCACTTCCGGTATCCTACGTCTACAATCCGCTGATCTACGCGCGGACTCCACATGAAGCCTATCTGTCGCGATACGGCAGCGGGAATAAGCGGGTGATCTTCTGGGGAATGAATCCCGGGCCGTGGGGAATGGCTCAGACCGGCGTTCCGTTCGGCGAAGTTGCGGCGGTGCGCGACTGGATGGGCATAGAGGCGCAGATCGGAGGTCCGGAAAATGAACATCCGAAGCGGCCTGTGGAAGGCTTCGCCTGTGCGAGAAGCGAGGTGAGCGGGCGAAGACTGTGGGGTCTGATGGCGGCCAGGTTCGGAACTGCCGCCGATTTCTTCGAGGACAATCTGGTAATGAACTACTGCCCGCTCGTATTCATGGAGAGCTCCGGCCGCAACCTGACGCCGAATAAGCTTCCGGCCAAGCAGCGAACCAAGCTCTTCGCGAGCTGCGACCGTCATCTGGCAGCTGTGGTTGCCCTGCTCGGTCCGCAGTGGCTTATAGGTATTGGAAACTTTGCGCTTTCGCGGATTCGTGCGGCATCGGAATTGGATCCTGACGCTTTTTCCCGCGTCCGGACCGCGTCAATTCTCCATCCCAGCCCCGCGAGTCCGCGAGCCAACCAGGGATGGGCTTCTGAGGCGGAGCGAACACTTGTAGAGCTTGGCGTGTGGACCGCCTGATTTCTGCGAACCCTGCATCGGCTCCCGGCGACTAAACATCAACCGGATGATCAAGGAGCCCTGCATGATACGGGTTTTCGCTGCAATTCTGATTTCAATCGCCAATCTGCTGCTCGTCACAGTATCTGCCTTCACCTTGAGCTCCCGTGAGCTCGAGCATCTGCTGTTGCGGACCGGGTTCGGGGTTCCGATCGTGGAGACCGGCTCCTCTCCTGACGGCCGCCTCGTGCAGCAGCTCCGACCGTTGGACCGGAACGAAGCGGTCGCGGCAATCGTCGACCGTGCGGCCGGCTCGTCACAGGTGGATTTTCCCGACTGGGTCCAACAGCCGCCGCTTCCGGCTCCGCAGCTGAAAAACCTCAGCGCTGCTCAGAAACAGGCGGCCCTCAAGGCCTATCGACAGGAGCTCAGTTCCCGCGCCCGTGCCCTCCAGGCCTGGTGGATGCAGCAGATGATCTCTTCGACAACGCCGCTCCAGGAGCGAATGGTCCTTTTCTGGCATAACCACTTCACTTCGAGTCTTCAGAAGGTACGGTCACCGACGCTCATGGCGAGACAGGATCTGTTGATTCGAAAATACGCTCTCGGCAACTTCCGCGACTTTCTGCACGCAATTGCAAAAGACCCTGCCATGATCATCTATCTCGACAACGAGACCAATTCAAAAGGGCGCGCGAACGAGAACTTTGCACGCGAGGTGATGGAGTTGTTCACGCTCGGCGAGGGTCACTACTCGGAGGATGATGTCAAGGCTGCTGCAAAAGCGTTCACCGGCTGGCGGGTGGATCGCCACACGGGCGCCTTTCGGGCGGTCGGTCGGCTGCATGACAACAGCGTCAAGACCTTTCTCGGCAGGACGGGGAGATGGAATGGTGACGACGTGATCAACATTCTCCTCGACCAGAAGGAAGTTTCGCTGTTCATCACGACGAAACTCTGGGAATCGTTCGTCTCCCCGACGCCCGATCCGAAGGAGGTAGCACGAATTGCCGCAGTTTTCCGTTCAAGCGGCTACCAGATAAGAGCGCTCATGGAGGCCCTGCTCGAAAGCCCCGCCTTCTGGTCCGCGTCGAACGACGACCAGATCGTCAAGTCTCCGGCTGAGCTCCTCGTCGGACTGGTTCGGGGGCTCGACATTACGTCGGTAGAACCGGCGAAGCTTGCCGCCGTTTCAGCAAGGCTTGGTCAGGCGCTCTTTGACCCATTGAGCGTCAAAGGGTGGCCGTACGACACCGATTGGATTAGCTCGCACACGCTGCTCCTTCGGAATCAGATAATCACCGTGCTTCTGAGATCCTTCGCGCGCGAACACCGGGATCAGGTGTCGAGTCAGGAAGTCGCGAAGCTGCGGGCCCGCTTTCTCGATCCGGCCTGGGAGCTCATGTGAGAGTAAAGGAGCAATTTATGAACCGTACTCCCGTTTCTGTCGCCCGTCGGGTTCTGGTATTCCTCCTGCTGCTTGTCGCCTCTGCATCGGCGATTCTTGCCCAGGACTCGCCGACAGGAAGTCCGAATCTCAACCGTACCCTGATTCTGGTAGAGCTTGCCGGAGGCAACGACGGGCTCAACATGGTAGTGCCCTACGCAGATCCGCTGTACTACGCCGACCGGCCCACGTTGGCCGTTTCGAAAGACGAAGTCCTCAGGCTTGACGGCAAACTGGGGCTGAATCCGGCCATGCGGGCGCTCATGGACTCCTGGAACGCGAAGGAGCTCGCATTCGTCCTGGGCGTCGGCTATCCTAATCCCGACCGTTCGCATTTCCGGTCCATCGCGATCTGGAATACCGCATCCGGGAGCGACAGACATCTCACCACCGGTTGGATAGCAAAGCTCTTCAGCGCCACCGCGCCGCCGGCGTCGGAGCTGGCCGACTCCATAATAATCGGAGAAGATCACGCGGGTCCGCTCTACGGACCCCGAATGAAGAACCTCGCTATCGACTCGATAAAGGGATTTGTCACGCTCGCCGCGCTTGCCGGAGATCCCGGTTCCGAGCTCAAAGGCGGTGTCACTCAGGTCGACAACGGTGCGCTCAGCTATATTCGCGGCGTGGAATCCGATGTCAGAACGGCAGCCGCAACACTCAGGAAGATCGCGTCCAACGCTCCGAAGCTGAAGACCTCTTTCCCCGATACTCAGTTTGGCAGGCAGCTCGAGCTCGCCGCTCAGCTGCTCGGTGCCGGGGTTCAGGTACCGGTAATCAAGCTGACGCTCCGGGGGTTCGACACACACGGGGGCGAGAGGCCGATTCAGGACCGGCTGCTGGGCGAACTGTCCGACGCGCTTGCCTCATTTCGGCTCGCGATGATCGAGGAGAACCGCTGGGATGCAACTGCAGTGGTAACCTACTCCGAGTTCGGGCGCCGCGTAGCTGAAAACGGGAGCGAAGGAACGGACCACGGCACCGCCGCTCCGATGCTTGTGATGGGCGGAATGGTGAAGGGCGGCCTTTACGGAAAAGAGCCCGATCTGAGCGATCTCGACCACGGAGACCTGAAATTCACCGTGGACTATCGAAGTGTCTACCAGGCAATCATGTCGCAATTCTGGGGTATTCGCGATGACCGGGTTCTCAGTTCGGTACTCGTCGGCACCTACCCTGATCTGCCGATATTTTCCCCGCCGCAATGACGCAACTCACGCATCGCTCAGTAGTCCAGCGCTGCCGGTTTCACGAGCTCCCTGGTCGAAAGCAGTCCACAGGCGGCGAGAATGTCCTGGCCCCGGGATTTCCGGATCGTTGTCAAGATTCCCTTTGCCTTGAGCTGGTTCTCGAACGCGACCATCTGTTCATCCGACGCAGGGTGCAGCGGAGTATCGGGAATGGTGTGGAAACGGATGAGATTGATACGGCAGCGGATACCCGACAGTAGGCGGGCAATCTCCTTGACGTGCGCGTCTGAATGGTTCAGTCCGCCGAATACGATGTACTCGAAGCTGACCCGTCTCTGGCGCGGAAGATCGCTCTCGCGGAGCAGCTCGATCACCTCTCGCAGCGGGTAGACGTGCTGCACCGGCATCAGTCTTCGGCGCTCCTCCTCGAAGGGGGAGTGCATGCTCACCGCGAGGTGAGCGCCGCACTCATTCAGGAATCGACGGATGCCGGGTATGATCCCGATAGTAGAAACAGTTATCCGACCCGGACTCATGCCGTAGCCCCAGTCGGACGTGAGAATTTCGATGCTCTGCATCACCGGGTCGATGTTGTCGAGCGGTTCACCCATTCCCATATAGACAAGGTTCGTGACAAGGTCCCGTTCCGGCAGGCTTTCGTACTGGTTCAGGATCTCCGCAGCGGTCAGCTGCCCCTGAAACCCCTGCTTTCCCGTCATGCAGAAAAGGCAGCCCATCTTGCATCCGACCTGTGTAGAAAGACAGAGGGTCGCACGCCGTGATTCCGGGATGTAGGCCGCCTCGACGTACCTCGGGCTCGACGACCGGCTTGCTCCTTCGGCCCCGTACAGGTATTTTCGCGTACCGTCGGAAGAGGCGCTGACCTTTGCGGGGGTGGCGATTCTCATCTCGAATCGCGTCGAGAGCAGCTCGCGGGCGGCGGCGGGCAGGTTGGTCATCTCGTCGATTGTCCGTGCGTGTTTCCGGTACAGCCAGTGCGCCAGTTGTTTCGCGGCGTATGCAGGAAGCTCGAGCTCATCGGTGAGGTCACGAAGCTGAGAAAGCGTCAGGCCAAAAAGTGCTCTTTTCATATTCGTGTGATCGCGAATAGTATACCAAAACCGGCGGAATTGTTCAAAAGTAGATTTCCGACAGGATATCTTCGAACGGTATCCCGGCAGAAATGAGCAGGTCGCGCACCTCTACAACCATGCCCGCCGCGCCGCACAAAAAATAGCGCGGACCTGCCGCGAGCGTCCCTTCTGCCACCGCGCCGCGAAGCCACTCGGTGAGCCGCCCGGCGTAGAATCCGCTGCCCCGCGCCTGCGCATCGGCCTCGTTCCCGTCGCACTGCGAGCAGCAGCACACGAATCGTTCCTGAATCAGATCGCGCAGCTCTTCCCGAAAATAGAAACGTTCGAGCGTCCTGCTGCCGTGAATCAGCATCTTTGTTCGGGCAACCGCGGTCGAAGGGAGGGAGCGCGCGATCGAAAGAAAGGGGGCGATGCCGGTCCCCGTCGCGATCCATACAGCCACCTCTTCACCGTCGACAAAGCTCCCGAAGGGATCCGACATCAAGAGCTCGTCCCCGCTTCCCAGGCGGGCCAGCTCCGGGGTCAGCTTCCCCTCGGGTACGAGGTCGTAGAGGATGCCGATTCGCGTTTCGGATCTGCCGCTCGCGATGCTGTAGTAGCGCGCCTGCTCGTCCTGCCTGATCGCAAGCGCCACACACTGTCCAGGAAGGAAGTCGAACGGTCGGTCCGTTTTCAGATAGAAAACACCGTCGGCAATTTCCTCCTGCGACTCGACGCGAACGCGGTAGCGGGTCTCTTTGCCGGATTCATGCGAAGACTCTGGCATGGGCGGAAGGCTCTGCGCCCTACAGGATCGCGGTCAGATTGGCGTAGTCGTGCTCCACGAGCATTTCGTCGAGGACTTCCGAAACCTGACCCCGATGGTGAGTCTGATGATTGAACACATGATCGATCGCCTGCCACGCTATATACTCACGCGACCGTCCGGCAAAATCGGTGTAGTGAACGACCTCTTCATACCGGGATTCCGTCAGCTCGTCTATCCATGAACGCATAACTACGTCGAGCATCTTCCGCGCGCTGTGCAGCTCGTCAAATCTTTCGTACAGATCTCGTTCCCATGAAAGGTTTGGAAGTTCGATGCGCGGGTCGCTCAGCACGACGCTGTCGGCGTGCCAGCTGCGGAACCGTCTGAGCCACGTGTAATCTGAGACGATGATATGGTTCAGGATGCCGTGTATCGAGCGGAAGTGAGCGCCCACATCACGCTTTCTCTTTTCCTCGGGAAGCTCAGCCACTATGTCGTACATCTTGTCGTTGACCGCGCTGTTGTAGCGCGCGAGAAGCGCGAAGTGATCCTTGAGGGTCATGGGAATCTCCTGAGCGCATTATTGCACGGCGCCATAGGGCTGTCCACTCTCCTCTCGCTGCCGCGCGAGGTGATGATACGGAAGGGCCTCTCAGCTGCAATCCGGCGCCGGAAGTCTGAGTGGCAACCGGGCTAGTTCGCAGTCACTGTTATTGTGATGTTGTCCTGATAGGTGCCCGCCGTTGCCATCCCGAAATCTCCTATTGTTACCTGTATCGGGTACCGAGTCCCGCCTGCGGAGGTCGGCGGAGCGGTCGCGACGACTGTCGTGGGCGTGCCGGCGGGCAGCGCGACCGGCGTGCTGGCGAAACTGAGCGTATAGGGCACGGTACTGGTGTCTCCGGCGATGCTGTTGGTCATGACGCCGCCGTTCTGGGACTGAAGGCTGACGGTATACGAGGCATTGGAACGGACCAAAAGATCGGTTGACCGCAGCTCGCCCATACTGAGCATGCCGAAATCCATGATTGCTGACGTGGCAGATGGATTGAACGAGCCGCCGGTAGGGACCAGCGACAAGTCGATCAGCGCAGGGACGGTAATGCTCACACTGACGGCCTGCGTCGCGTTCGACGTCTGTGTACCCCCCAGTGTGCCTGCGTATATCGTCATGGTGACCGAGTCTGTGTAGGTTCCGGCGACAGGAAGCTGTCCTCCGGCGATTGCCGCGGCAAATCCCGCGGTCATTGTCACGAATCCGCTCGCGGAGTTGGTGCCCGACAGCACTTCCGACGCTGAGGGATTCGCGCTCAAGTCCTTGAGCACGTTTCGGCTGGTGGTGTCGTCGAAAAACTGGTAGTTGACTCGCCCTCCTGCGGCGCTTTGCGCCCAGCGGGTCGCGAATGTCCCGGACTGGCCGGTTGAAAAGGTGAGAAAGTAGCTGGTCGAGCTGCCGAGCAATCCAAAGTGGTAAAAGCGCGCTGTTCCAACGACATCCTGCTCCTGATTGGGGTTATATGTCGCTGTTATCGAGGGTGCGGGATTCTGGAAGCCGTATTCTGCGGCACCGGCCGCAAATGCGGAAACACAGCCTGCACTCAGCATAAGCAGGGCCGCCGCGGCTGCGATGGCCAAACGTCCCTCGAGGAATCGTGTCGATCTCATTTCGTGCTCTCCTTCGGTGCCGCGGGCGACAGTTTCACCGTTCCGATATCATATAGCCCTGCAGCTTCGGGGGGTACCGTGAAGCGCGCACCCTGCCAGCGGCCGTTTGCGACGTCGAGTACGTAGTCTCCGGGGCGGAGTCGGTAGACCTGGAACTGACCGGATGCGTCTGAAAAAAACTGCTGCGGTTCGATGCCGCCGCTCGCGCTTGTTACCGTTCCGACGACCAGCGGAATCGGCTTGCCGTCCTGATCGAGAAGCGTGCCCTTTGCATAGACTGTAGCGTCGGTACCTACGCGAACGACCGCGCCGCTGCGATAGGGCAGCGACAGGAGAAAGAGCGTGTCGCCGAGATCATATCCGATCGGAGCGTTTGGTACTTCGATGTTGGCGAGGCGGTTGGTGTAGGAGTGGATGTCCGGCAGGATTGCGGGGCCGAGGAAGTCGGACCGCGCCTCGTAGGATTTGCCTGAAGGATTCACACCAAGCAGCTCTTTGGAGATTTCGGGATGGCGCAGAAAGATGGCGAAGCTGTCGTTTACCGGGCGCGTGATGCCTGCAGCGCCGTCTGCGTAGACGAACGCGGTGCCGAAGCGGATAAAAGGGTGGTTGGTTATCACGCCGGGACTGCTCAACGTGTCATACTGGAGCGAATACCCGAGCGAGCCTTCGAATCGGTTTCCCGTGTAGTTCATTTCCGCCGATGCGCCGGCGCTCTGGCCGGGTACTGCCGGTGGTCCGATCAGATCACCGTTAACGCTGAGTCCGCTGTTCCCGGGCGGATGATGGGAAACTCCGACGCGTGACGTGGGCTGCGTGACGCTCTGATTGACATTCACTGAAGTCGTTCCTGAGGACGCGGTGCTGATGATGGTCACGCTCCCCTGCCAGGTCGGAGCCTGCCCTCCTGAGTAGTCGGCTCCAACATTGAGGCTGAGACTGACGCCTGGCCCGAGCGGCGCGTTGAGAATTGAGCTCACCGTGTATCCGGGATCGCCTACCCAGGGCACGCGGTAACCGACACCCAGGCTTATCGATAGGTTGCCGGGGATCGGCTGCGTGATGTTCCCGGTGACGAGCCAGCGGTAGGTGGCGTAGTCGAGCGTGCTTTCCGGTCCCAGGAAGTGCTTCCCCCGGTACTGGGCCGAAAGGGTGACCGAAGGTACGTAGGGATGAGTGATGCTCAGGAACCGATAACTTGCGAAGGCTCCGGCATCGAAACCGTACGCGTCCGATCGGCTGGCTGCGCCGCCGGCCCGGATTGTGCCGGCCACGGTAGCCACGAGTCCCTCGAGCCCGGCCATCTGAACGCTCAGATCGTCCTGCGTGTAGGCGCCAAGCGTCAGGTCGCGCGTTATACCGAGCCGCTGAAATCCGGAGAGTACCGGGGCGGCGATCTGCCGCCCGGGCAGCCCTACGTTCCAGCTGAACGCTGTCTCGCCCGGTAGAAGAAGATCTGCATCGTAGTTGACCGATGCACCGAGCCGCTGAATACGGCCGAGGTAGTCATGGATCTCGACCGCGATATCGTTGCCGCCGGGAACCAGCGGGAAGTCGGCGAGGTTGTAGGGACCCGGTTCGAGCTGGAGGTAGCGCACGACGGTTCCGTTCACCAGCACCTGGACCTGGGAAGGGCGATCGAGATAGAACTCCATCTGCCCGAGCGGCCGATAGATTCTGCCCGGTGAAAGATCGAAGTTGCGCGAAACACCGAGTCCGAGTATGGGTAGTGCAGACTCGAAACCGCTGACTGGGTAGACGAGGTCCCCGGCCATCAACCGGAGGTCCGGCCCCGGAAGATCCTTGACGAGCCGGATCGCGTCGAGCGAATAGACGTTAGACCGCGTGGTGTCGACGGTCATTTCACTTTCGAGCACGAAGGTTCGGATGTTGAGCGCGGGATCGATGGTGGCGACAAACGGTACTTCCGTGGTGCTGGCGAGGGAGGTTCCGCCGTAGTCGGGGATGTAGCGGTTTATCAGATCGAGCCGCGAGCGGACTGAAAGCTGAGCACTGAAGCCGGCCGGGGCGACGGCGACCGCCGCATGCGGCACACGCTGCTCGGTCAGGTTGATCCGGTTCACCTTCTGCGCATTCGGCGGAACGGTGACGGTAAGCGTAAGTGAGGATCCATCAAACGCGACCGTCAGCCCGGCCTTCCTGGCGTCGACCGCAGAGATTATGCCGGTCGCGCTGACGTGAGATTCGAGCGCTTTCTGCACCTCCCGTCTGACGCTGTTTTTTGTCTGTTCCAGGAGTGGTGCCGCGGTGATATCAAGCAGCTCGCCTGCGGAAGTGAGCCTCACGGTTATGTCCGGCTGCCTGTTCCCGTTGAACACGAACGAAACAGGGATCGTCACGTCAGGTGAAGTTGGATTGTTCTGCGCATCGACGGGCGGAAGGACATAAACCAATTCGAGCAGCAGTACGATCAGCAGGGCCGCAACCGAAGGCCCGCCGATCGCGTCCCTCGTGCGCCGGCGTGAAAATGGACGCGGGGAGTGTTTGCACGATGAGCTATCGCACGGGAGTAAAAGAAAATTCCGCATGGAGATTGCGCTCCGGGAGCGGTTCCGTCCCCTGCACCGGCACGTAGAACACACGTTTGTGTCCGGCAAGCATGTTCTCGCCGTTCGCGCCCTTCAGGTCATCGGATTGGAACTTTTTGTCATAGGTGCCGCCGTCGGCGGTCAACCCTGTGATAGTGAGGGTGAGATCATTCATCAGCACATGCGCCGTGCCGTCGTTTTCGAAAGTCACCAGAAATCCATGTCTGCCGCTCGATTCGTCGACGGTTTCTATCGCCGCCACTTTCACGTCCGGTGAGGCGTCAGACGGGGTCACGTAGACGGAGCCGAGATAGCGGAACAGAATGCTGATGTTGCCGCCCTGCTGGTGAGTCTCCCCGAAGTCGACCGGCAGCTCTTCGGCAATTATTCGGAAATTCTGCTCAGATTCGACCTTTGCGGGGCCCCGCCACTGAACCCGGACAACCTGGGAGGTGTCTGCCTTCAGGACCACCTGGGACGGGAAGACAACGAAAAGATCCGATGCGTCGGTATATGTTTCCTTTCCCTGTGGGTTCATTTCGCGGTGTACCATCGTCACCTTGACGGCGACAGGATGATTGTCGGGGTTCGTGAGCCGGAATGTCTGCGTTGCTCCCTGACCCGAAGCGGTGAAGTCCCGGGTTATCGGCTCGAGAGTGAAGGCCACTGCCGCGGCGGCAGCAAAGAAGAGCAGGACCACGCAGCAGGTGAACCTGCGGACGCGAGTTCCTGGCATCGGTGGTCTGGTCATATGCCTATCCCCTACTCATGATGGTCGACGAAATCCGCACGGACAAACACAAAAAAACGTCGCTGAGGCCGGTTTGCCGGCGCCACCGACGTCTTTGTCATTTGAGTACGCACGGCATCCTGCCGCGCGGGGTCCTACTTGGCCGCTATCGTGAAGGTCAGGGTATCGGAGTAGGTGCTGGCGGTCAGGTTGGCCGTTGAACCGGTGTAGCTGATGTTCAGGTTATTGGTGGTCCCGGTTCCGGTGGTCTTTCCCGTGGTGTCGGTGATAGTCGCGACACCTGACGTGAAGGCCACTCCTGTCCCGCCGTAGCTGAGCGTGTAGTTCAGCGTGTCCGAAACGGTGGCATCCGTGCTCTTGAAGTAGGCCGTATTTCCGCCCGAGGCCGCGGCGTTCGCGCTCTGAAGAGTAACGGTATAGCCGTTTTTCTGGTTGCTGCGCTCGGTCACCGTTGCAACCGTCAGGTTTGACTGATCGGTGGTGAGATCCAGACTGGTGGCATTCGCTGCCGGGGTAACCGAAATGTCCAGTACGCCGGGAACGCTCCCCTGCAGGGTGAGGGTGGCAGTCGGCGCAGCGAACACCAGGCCGATGGTACCTACTGTCATCAAAACTGCAAGCGCTATCTTTTTCATCATATCCTCCTAATGTATTTTCACATCGATTTTGTTATTGACTATTATCCAACTAATATATAGCAAACAGTGTGCCAACCGATGCGCACGGTTTTCGGTATCAACAATATTGGCAGCACCGTGATCCGCAGGCGGGTCATTTTGTTTAAGTATTTACATTATAATGATTTAAGAATAGCCGTCCAAATCACAACGTCGCACCGGACGGAAGTGTCGTCCGGCAGGGCGGCATCACTGACAAAAAGATCGGCAGATTCGACCGAATCGTCGACAATTTGCCCGGCAAGATTCCGACCAAACGGTCGATATCGGCGAATTTCGACGAGTCCGGAGCATCATTCAGGGTGACGGTAGCGATTTTCGACTCCAAGGACTTCCATTCGTGACCGCAGTTTTCGCTCGCCGATTCCAAGCATCCGCGCGGCGGCGCTCTGGTTGCCCCTGCATTGCTGGAGTGCGGATTCGATGAGGCTTCGTTCGTAGCGGCTCATCGCGGCGTCGAAGCCGCCGGCTGCGTCGGTAGTATCCGGCCTCGGAAGGTCGTCCCCCGGCAGGGCGCCGGCAACGGGCAGGCCGGAAGCCTGGCTCCGTGCCGGTTCGGGCTGCCCGGTGCCCGCCCCGCGGACGATGTCCGGCAGGTCCCGTTCGAGGATCACTGGTCCGCGAGCGAGAATTGTCGCCCGCTCGATGGTGTTCTCGAGCTCACGCACGTTGCCAGGGTAATCGTACTTCATCAGCCGATCGAGAGCCTCGTGACTGATGCTTTCGACCTCCTTGCGGTTCTTTCTGCTGAACCGGCGGATGAAGTGCGTGACGAGGGGCGGAATGTCGGCTCGACGATCCCTGAGGGCCGGTATCTGAAGGGGAATCACGTTGAGCCGGTAGTACAGATCGACGCGGAACTGGTTGTCCGTGATCATGTTTTCCAGATTTCTATTGGTAGCAGCGATGATACGGACGTCGAGACTGATGACCCGGTTGTCGCCAACACGCTGAATCTGACCGAACTGCAGGGCGCGAAGCAGTTTCACCTGGACTGCAGGCGTTATGTCGCCGATCTCGTCGATGAACAGCGTCCCACCGGAAGCCTCTTCGAAGCGGCCGACCCGGTCCTCGGTTGCGCCGGTGAACGATCCTTTGCGGTGTCCGAACAGCTCGCTCTCGACGAGCGTTTCCGGGAGGGCGGCGACGTTCACGGTGACGAACGGGCCCTCCTTCCGGTCGCTGGTGTAGTGGATGAGCTGCGCGACGAGCTCCTTTCCGGTGCCGCTTTCGCCGCGGATCAGCACGGTCGCCGAGCTGGATGCGCTGCGGGCGGCGACATTGAGCACGTCGGTCATCTCGCGCGATTCGAAAACAATAAAATCGGTCTTGAAACGGGACTCGACCTCCTGGCGAAGCTCCGCATTTTCCCGGACCAGCGCCAGCCGCTCTGCCGTACGGATCAGAATGTGCTCGATGTCGGCGTGACGGATCGGCTTG
This sequence comes from uncultured Spirochaetales bacterium, assembly GCA_964577375.1. GTDB lineage: Bacteria > Spirochaetota > Spirochaetia > DSM-27196 > DATKUC01 > DATKUC01. The sequence continues at coordinate 82,528 of CAZNYW010000001.1, forward strand.
ATGAGATAGTCATCGCCTCCGTTCTTGATTACTTCGAGCGCATCCTGCGTCGATTCGTAGGCCGTTACCACGACGACGGCAATGAGGGGATTTATCTTCTTTACATGACGAAGTACGTCGAGGCCAGTCAGCTCGGCGAGGCGATAATCGGTTATCACCAGGTCGATCGGTTTCTGTTGGACAATATGAAACCCGTCTTCGGCCCGTTCAACTGTGTGCAGCTCGATTGATGGATAGGTTATCGACGAACAGATTACCCTGAGCAGTTCCAGCTGAGTCGGATCGTCGTCAATCGCGAGGACGTTGATACTTTTTTCCATTTTTTGTAACTACTCATTTTTTATCGGACTAATTATCGTTTCTTTTCCCACCATTGTAAAGCGTATCCCTGATGGCGGCGCTTCACCACAAAAATGTTGACGCACGCCGTCGGGCCGTGTATCGTCATTGAATGGGCCGATACGGGGTTTTGGCTATCGCGCTGGCCTCGCTCACCGTGCTTTTCTTTCCGGGATGTCGAGGCTCGTCCTGCGGAGCCACGGCCGAGCGACACACCGTGATGTCTGCGGACGGGGTGAAACTGGTGGCGGTCGTTGCCGGCGCCGGCACCCTCGATATCCGAGGCAAGGGCACCACCATCGCGGCAACCGGAAAAGTATGCGCACCCAATCAGAACACAGCCGACAATGTCACCCTGCGCGCGGTCACCGCTGACACGACCGCGAGCATCGAGTCGGAATTCCCCTATTCGCTTGACGGCGCCGAGGCGCATTTCGACCTATCGATACGGGTACCGTCGAACCTGGAGGTCTCGGTGATCAACAGGAGCGGTGATGTTTCGATAGAGCGGGTCGCCGGGGTAACGTTTGCCGACCTCGCGGGAAATGTGCGTATAACCAGGATCGCCGGCGGGGTCACAATCACCCGGAATGCGAAGGGTGATGTGCTTATCGAAGACATAGAGGGCACAGCGGCGGTGCAGAGCGACCTTGGCGGCAGTCTCAAGCTTCGGCGAATCAACGGAAATGTTGTGATCCAGCACAGCGAAACGACGCGCATAGTAATCCGGGACGTGCGCGGCGACGTCGTACTCTGGAACGACGGTCCCGGTGACGTGGATATAGACAACGTGCGGGGTGACCTTTTTATCCAGTCCGATCACGGGGGAAAACTGGTCTACCACGGCATTCGGGGATCGATCCACCTGCCTGAATCCGCAGGATTCTGAAGCCTTCGCTTCCCGGCGCAGGTCGCGACGCGGCTTATTGACTATCTTTTCCTATCATGGCGACTACATTTCACCCCGACGGGGAAAAACGTAAGGGGCCCAGGCGCGGCGCTGTGCGCGTGACGCCGGAAGAGGCTTTGAGATACCATCAGGAGGGCAAGCCGGGAAAGATCGAAGTCGTTCCCACCAAACCGCTTTCATCCCAGTATGATCTTGCTCTCGCCTATTCACCCGGAGTGGCCGAACCCTGCCGGGTCATCGCGGATGATCCGGATGCCTCCTACCGTTACACCGCAAAGGGAAATCTCGTGGCAGTCGTGACCAACGGCTCGGCAGTGCTCGGTCTCGGCAACATCGGTGCCCAGGCGGCGAAACCTGTAATGGAAGGAAAGGGTGTGCTTTTCAAGAAGTTCGCCGGAATCGATGTCTTCGACCTGGAGGTGGATTGCGCGGAGCCCGACGCGTTCATCGAGATAGTGAGGTGTCTCGAGCCGACCTTCGGCGGCATCAATTTGGAGGATATCCGGTCGCCTGAATGTTTCCGGATCGAGAAGGAGCTCAAGCGGCTCTGCTCGATTCCGGTGATGCACGACGACCAGCACGGCACTGCCATCATCACGGGCGCCGCGCTCATGAACGCACTGCACCTGGTGGAAAAGAGGCTCGAAGAGGTGCAGGTCGTCGTGATCGGCGCGGGAGCGGCGGCGCTTGCCTGCATCCAGTTCTACCTGCAGATGGGCATTCGCGGCGAAAACGTCGTCGTGGTCGACCGGGACGGTGTCGTGCGTGAGGATAACACCTCTGCGGGAGATCCCCGGCTTCCCTACGCGACCAGCCGCCGGATTCATACTCTGGAGGAGGCGACAGAGGGTGCCGATGTGCTGCTCGGCCTTTCAACGGGCGGAATCGTCACGGCTGACCATCTGTCCCGGATGGCCCGCGATCCGATTGTATTTGCGCTCGCCAACCCCGATCCGGAAATCGACTACGAGGAGGCGATTGCGGCCCGACCCGATGCCATCGTCGCCACCGGCCGCAGCGACCGCCCGAACCAGGTGAACAACGTGCTCGGTTTCCCTTTCATCTTTCGCGGCGCCCTCGATGTCGGCGCGCGCGAGATCAACGAGCAGATGAAGCTCGCCGCGGCGCGTTCGCTCGCTTCCCTGGCCCGCGAGCCGGTACCCGACGCCGTGACCCGCGCCTACGCCGGCACCGAGCTTGGGTTCGGCCGTGAGTACCTGATACCGAAGCCGCTGGATCCCCGCCTGCTTACCACGGTGGCACCTGCGGTGGCGCGGGCCGCCATGGAGTCCGGCGCGGCGCGCTACCGGATTGAGGACTGGCGGCATTACGAGGCGGAGCTGCTCAGCCGGGTCGGCATCGGGCAGAAGCTGGTCACCGGCATCGTGAACCGCGCCACGAAGCAGCAGAAGCGCGTCGTATTCGCGGAAGCCGACACCTACAATATTCTCAAGGCCGCACAGCTGGTCCGTGATCAGGGAATGGCTGAGCCCATCCTTCTCGGCGGCAAGAACCGGATCCGCCGCCTGATTGCCGACCACGAGATAGAGGGGCTCGACGAGTGCGAGATCATCAATCCGGCGAGCGAAGAGGAGCTGTGTGCCGAATACGCCGAGTTCCTCTACAGGAAGCGGCAGCGGAAGGGAATCACGCTGTACGATGCGCGGCGGCTCATGACCGACCGAAACTATTTCGGCTGCGCGATGGTCGAGGCCGGCCGGGCCGATGCGCTTGTTTCCGGCATGACGAAGGAGTATCCAAAGATCATCCGCCCCGCGCTCCAGGTGATCGGGCCGCAGATGGGAGTACGCAGGGTAGCAGGCATGTACATAGTCAACTCTTCGAGAGGCGTCTATTTCTGTGCCGATACCACGGTCAACCTCGAACCGACTGTCGAAGATCTCGTGGATATCATCGGGTTGACCTCACGGACGGTACGCTACTTCGACGTGGAACCTATCGTTGCCGTGTTGTCCTATTCCAACTTTGGCTCGACGCGCGCATCCGAATCGGACAGGTGTCGAGAGGCGGTGAGGCTTGCCAAGGAGCGCTATCCGGGTCTCGCCATCGACGGTGAAATACAGGCGAACATCGCAATCGACGCCGAGCTACTCGCCGAGACCTATCCTTTCAGCGACCTGGTAGGGCGCCGCGTCAACACCTTCATCTTTCCCAATCTGTCGGCGGGCAATATCGCTTACAAGCTTCTGCACGAGATCGGCGGCGCAGAGGTGATCGGTCCGGTACTGATGGGAATGGCAAAGCCGGTGCACATTCTGCAGCTCGGTTCCTCGGTTCGCGAGATCGTAAACATGACGGCGCTCGCCGTGGTCGAAGCGCAGCGAAACGCCGAGACAGCGGCTCACTGATCGGGCGGTGTATTCGGGTCCCGGTTCAGTCGTTTGTCACGCCGAATCGCTCTATGATATAATTCGGCGCACAGAAGCAGTAGAAGACGATCACTATCGAAGGGTAACTCATGAGTGACAATTTGAACGCTCAGTCCGTACCGGAGTCGGCTTCCGGCCTCGACTTCATTAGAACTCGCATAGTAGAGGACAACCAGTCCGGCCGATTCGGCGGTCAGGTCCACACGCGGTTTCCGCCGGAGCCGAACGGGTACCTTCACATCGGACACGCGAAATCAATCGTTCTGAATTTCGGGATTGCAGAAGATTTCAAAGGCATGTGCAATCTTCGCTATGACGACACGAATCCGTCGAAGGAAAGCGTCGAGTATGTCGACTCGATCGAAGCGGACGTGCGGTGGCTCGGCTACGACTGGCAGGACCGAAAGTTCTACGCCTCCGACTACTTCGAGAAGCTGTACGAGTACGCGCTGGACCTCATCCGGAAGGGGAAGGCATACGTCGACAGCCTCACCCCGGAGCAGATAACCGAATACCGCGGCACGCCGACCCAGCCGGGCAGGGAGAGCCCATACCGCAACCGCAGCGTCGAGGAAAACCTCGAGCTCTTCGAGAAGATGAAACGCGGTGAGTTCCCGGATGGCACGCATGTGCTCCGTGCAAAGATCGACATGGCGCACCCGAACATCATCATGCGGGATCCGGCGATGTACCGGATTCGTCACGTGTCTCACCATCGAACCGGCGACGCCTGGTGCATCTATCCCATGTATGACTGGGCGCATGGGCTGTGCGATTCGATCGAAGGGATCACTCACTCGATCTGCACGCTCGAGTTCGAGGTCCACCGGCCGCTGTACGACTGGTTTCTCGAGGCGCTCGGGGTCTACCACCCGCAGCAGATCGAGTTCGCGCGGCTAAACCTCACCTACACGGTGATGAGCAAGCGGAAGCTGCTCGAGCTGGTGCAGGAGAAGCGCGTAAGCGGCTGGAACGATCCGCGCATGCCGACCCTCTCCGGTCTTCGCCGGCGCGGCTACACCCCGGAGGCAATTCGCTCATTCTGCCGCCGTATCGGCGTATCCAAGACCAACAGCATTGTCGACATTTCGACGCTCGAGTTCTTCATCCGCGAGAACCTGAACCGGAATGCCCAGCGGACGATGGCCGTGCTGCGGCCGCTCAAGGTCGTGATCGACAATTACCCGGAGGGGAAGGTCGAGCATTTCGACGCAGACAACAATCCGGAGGATGCCGCGGCCGGCACGCGGAAGGTTCCGTTCGGCCGCGAAATCTATATCGAAGAGGATGATTTCATGGAGGAGCCGCCGAAGAAATTTTTCCGGCTCGCTCCCGGCCGCGAGGTTCGGCTGAAACATGCCTACTACATAACCTGCGTCGGTGTCGAAAAGGATGCCGCCGGAAAGGTGGTGCTGCTCCATTGCACCTACGACCCCGAGTCGCGGGGCGGCTACACGCCGGACGGCCGCAAGGTCAAGGGCACGCTGCACTGGGTATCGGTCGAGCACGCTGTTGATGCGGAGGTGCGTCTCTATGATCACCTGTTCCGCATTCCGGACCTCGCCGAGCTCACCGAGGAAGATGATTATCGCGACTACATAAACCCGGCGTCGCTAGAGGTGCTGCGTGGCTGCAAGATCGAGCCCGAGCTCGCAAAGGCTGCGCCGGGAGAGAAGTACCAGTTCCTTCGGCAGGGCTATTTCTGCGTGGACACCGGTGACTCGAAGCCGGGCGCCCCAGTTTTCAATCGCACGGTCAGTCTGAAGGACAGCTGGGCGAAGATCTCGAAGGCCGCGGGAAGCTGATCTCAGCACAGATGGTATCCCGCGCCGCTGAGCTCGCGCCCGCGGATCTCTTCGTACGCATCGGGTGAAAGAGCAAAGTCCCAGCAGCCTCTGCGGTGCATGAAGCGCCCGCCGAATCCTGTCTTGAACCGGTACAGCCCGTGCATCGGGTGGGCCGGATCGTCCGACGGAGGTATGCCGTACAGATCATATTCGTCGCAGCCAAGCTCGATCGCGCGATTGATCGCCGCCCATTGAAGCGCGTAGGTCGGCATGAGACTCCGGCTGCGGTCCGAAGAGGCTCCGTAGAGGTAGGTGGCGCGTGACCCCGTCACCGCCATCACCATCGCGGCCAGCGGCTCGTCGCCGGCCCCGGCGATCAGAAGCTCCGCTGTCGCAGGAACGCTGCCTCGCCCGGCCACCTCAAGTATCTCTTCGAAATAGTGATAATCGTGAAGTCGAATGCCGTTTCGTTGTGCCGTCTGCGCGTAAAGCTCGAAGAAATCGGGAAGCCGATCGGGTGAAGCCCTCCGCACACGCACACCCCGCCTCTCCGCCAGCCGGATATTGTAGCGGGTCTTCGGCCGCATGGCGGACAGAAGTGCCTCGGCACCTCGTAAAAGGTCGAGGAGGATTGTGTCGGTCGGCTGCACATCGGTCCACGCCTTGCGCAGATTGCGGCGTGAGGTACCGAAGTTCATGCGAAGTTCACGTATCCGCGGGTCCGGCCGCCTGACGCGTGACACCCGCTCCACGGGCTGGCCCGGAGCCGGTTCGACATAGGGTGTCGGCCACGGCAGATCGTAGCGGATGTATGCCGTTGAGCGGGGAAGGTAGGCAGCAAGCTCTTCGGAAAGCGTCTCGAGCAGGCGGCCCTGTTCATCGTCGTCGGCATCGATGTCCGGCCCCGCCGGGACATAGGCAAGATGGAGCCCGTTTTCCGCGCGCCGCACCAGCGTCAGAAGCGGTGCGCGCCGCGAACGCCACTCCAGGTGGAACGCTGCAGGTGTCCATGCGAACTCCCGCTTCAGCTCCGCCCAGAGCCGCCCCTGAAAAAGGTTATCCGGCTGGGGAAGCTCGGTAATGTCGATCGGTTCGAGTCTCACCGGTTTACTGTCGGGCACGTGGAATCAGTATAGGGTGACGGTAGCGTTTCGATCTATCCCTCGCTGCGCAGCGAGCGCCAGGAGGCGGAGAGCGCGTCACGCACCCTCTTTTCCACGCTCATCAGGTAGCGGTCCGGTTCTGACGGCCCCTCCGGCTGTGAGCAGCCGGTCGGCTCCGGTGGGCCGGCCGGCCCAGCGGGATCGGCCAGCGCGAGCGCCGAGATAACCGCCGCGGCTCCCCCGGCAAGAGCCCCAAGATTGTACCCACCCTCGAGAAGCAGAACGAGCGGAGCTCCACCGGAGGCCGCAAGGATCGCCCGGGTCATCCTCGCGTAGGCGGCCTCGGTAAGCTTCATCCCCGCAAGCGGATCATCGGCGTGGGCGTCGAAGCCGGCCGAAACCAGCACCAGCTGCGGGCGATATTCCGAAAGAACCGGGCACACCAGGTCGTCGAAAAGCGCCCGGTACGCCTCATCGCCCTGACCCTGCCGCAAGGGGATGTTCATGGTGAAACCGACACCGGCGTCCGCGCCGGTTTCCTCGACGGAGCCGGTACCGGGGTAGTGGGGATACTGATGCAGCGAGATGTAGAGCAGGTCTTTCCGGGTGTAGAAGATCTTCTGAGTGCCGTTTCCGTGGTGCACGTCCCAGTCGACGACCGCGACGCGGCCGAGGCCGTGTCGGCGAACCGCGTACTCTGCAGCGAGCGCTGCGTTGTTGAAGATGCAGAATCCCATCGCGCGATCGCGTTCGGCGTGATGACCCGGTGGCCGGGTGAGCACGAACGCGGAAGGAACCACCGAGGTCAGGACCGCCTCCACCGCGCCGAGGCCCGCGCCCGCGGAACGCAACGCGGCCCGCAGCGTGTGGCTGTTCGCGCCGGTATCCGGATCCAGGTAGGTGTGCCGGCGATGCGCGGTCGCCTGGATCGATTCGATATAGGAAGGTTCGTGGATCCACGTAAGCTCTTCCACGGTCGCGTCCCGCGCGGGAAGATGGACGAGCGAGTCGGAATACGAAGAGTGGTCGAGCATCGCGTTCAGGGCCAGGAGCCGCTCCGGACGCTCCGGGTGCGCCGGCGCGTTGGAGTGCTTGAGGCAGATCGGATCGCGAAAGATGCCGATTTTCATGACAGGAAATGTACCAAGCGGCGGTGTGCCCTGTACAGCGTAGGGTCGCCCACGATGACAAGAAAGCGATTTTCGGATAGACTGATACCGATTGCAATGGCACGCCTGAGGGACCAACAGAAGCGCTTGACCATCCTCGAAACCTCGAAGATGCTCTTCTCACAGAAGGGCTTTTTCAACACTTCCATTTCGGACATCGTACATGAAACAGGGTTCCCGGTAGGAACGATCTACACCTATTTTCGCAACAAGGAAGAGATCATTCAGATTATCGTCGCCGAGGGCTGGGAGGAGTTCCGGAAGAGCCTTGTAGGCGCAATCCGATCGGAGGCATCTGCGGAACGAAGACTGCATATGGTAATCGACCGGTTTCTTCCGGAGCTGCTGAAGGACCTCGATTTCATAAACATTCTGCTTTCGGAAGCGATTCAGTACACTCGAATCGAAGAAAAGATCGAAGATCTCACGTCGATTGTCTCTTCACTGATTCCCCAGGCGGCGCAGTCAGGACTGCAGGACGCTCCGACATTTCCGCTTACGCGCAAACAGCTCGAAACGGCCCTCATGATCTATTTCCTGGGGATCATGGATGCCGCCCGAATTTCCCGGTCCGCCTCAGTCGGCGTGACGGTGGCCGACATACTCGATTTCACCCGTATGTCGGTAAACCAGTCGCTCGGAATCGCACCTCAGAGAAGCGACCCTCTTTCCCAGTCGACCGCACAATAGACTTTCCCGACAAATCATACCCCGGCCGGTGTTTTCGGTTTCAGTCCGACGCAGAGCAGAAGCGCATCGACGATCCGCTGTGCGGTGTGCCGGTAGGTGTGGGCGAGGTAGGCGCGGTAGAAGGGCGAACGTCCGAGCAGCAGCAGCCGCGCCGCCGGACGCAGCGGCGTCAGCAGTACCCGCCGCCATCGCGCCGCCCGGCGGATAGTCCGAAACAGGTCGGAAAGCGAATGACGCTGGTAGGGGACGATCGAGCTGCTTTCGTCGGTGTCCATGTAGGCGCAGTGAAATCCGGAATCAGCGAAGGCCCGCGGCGGGAGAAACAGCCCGCCGAGGCCGAAGGCGTGCAGTGCGCTGTCGAGGTATTCACGATAGCTCGTTCGCATCTGCGCCCCGCCTGCGATGAGCAGGGTCCGCGAGGTGAACCGCTCGTCGACCGCCGCCGCTGCAGCCGACAGGACCAGCGCGACGTCCTCGGCAAGGCAGGGCTCTATCGGCGTTTCGAGCGGCATGCGGTACATCAGGGGATCCATCACCATGCGCCGCGGTTCCACGATATAGGACAGGCGCAGAATCACCCATTTCAGTGTCGAAGAGCGGACAGTCTGCTCGCATCGTACCTTCTGCTGAGCATAGGGATCATCTGCATTCGGTGCCGGCGGATCGGTCGGCCGAATGACCGGATCGAGCAGCCGGTCGCCGTATACCGCGATGGAGGAGGTGAAAACGAGTCGCGGCGACGGGCACATCTTCTCGAGGAGTCGTACGAGGCGCTCGGTAACACCGACGTTGATCTGCTCGGACAGCCGAGGATCGCGGTCCGCGGCCGGCGGGAGTATCGCGGCCAGATGGACGACCGAACCCACATCGGCGATCGAGCTCTCCAGCAGGCCGGCAGTGCGGAGATCTCCCAGCCGGTATTCGATGCGCGTGCCGTAGCGGCGGCGCATCCGCGCGGCACACCGCCGACTGGATCTTGTGGGGCGGTCGACTCCGCGCACTCTGTGACCTTCGCTGAGCAGCGCCTCGACGGTCCTCTTTCCTATTGCGCCGCAGGCGCCGGTGACAAGCACCTTCATAACCGCCTCCTTTAAATGAGCGAGTGTTCGTTCGTTTATTTGACTGTATCACGAGCAGGCGTCAATTGCAAGCGGCGGGAGCATGAAAAAGGCGCCGGGTGGTGCCGGAGCCGGTGGGCGGTGGTATGGATAGCTGTATGGCCTTTGTCTATTCGTCGAGGATGCGGCGCTGGCCTTCGAGGGCGCGCAGCTCCGTCGCGTCCTTAGTGACCTCGACCGTGCCGAGATAGTTGCCCTCCGCATCGCGGACGGGGAAGTAGTCGATCTTGATGAAGCGCCCCTTCAGATCGATCCAGAACGCCGCATCGTTCCGGCTTCCCTCGCGAAAACCGGTAAGGATTGCGTTCACCTTGTCGAGACTCTGCGGCGGGTGACAGTTCTGGACCCTGCGACCGATGTCCATTTTTGTGCGGGGAAATACCCGGCCCTGCTTTGGGCGGTTGAAGTAGGCAACGCGGTCGTTCGCGTCGACGAACGAGATGTCGACGTTGATCGAGTCGAATACCGCCTCGATGGTTGCCCGGTCCATTGCTTCGATATTCATATCAGCGTGCTCCTGCCACATGATCGCCGGCGGCTGCTCGATACCGTGCCGCTCGAGCACGGGGAACAGGTATTTTCCTGGCGCACGTTGTGGTTTTCGGCTGCGTGAAGAAGGTCGACGCAGCGCTGCATTTCAACTATCTCCTCTGCGGCCGCCTGGATGCTGCCCCTGCCGCGCCCTTCGGCGATCGCAGCGCGAAGCTCGGCAAGCGTCTGCATGATGATCCTGTGGTCGGACTCATAACGGGAGATCGGATGGTCGGGCGGGAGATGAAAGCTCGTCTCGCCGGCGGCCTCGCGGAGCACGCGTTTGATCTCCTCTTTCAATCCATCCGGAGCGGCATCCGGAGTCTGCGTCGATCGTCCCTTTCCTGAACCGAACATGTGTCCTCCGCCTGGTCAGACAAAATCCGCTATCGTCATGCTTCGAAAGTAGTCGAGAACCTCGGCATTGACCCGGTTGAACAGCCCCCCGAAGATACACTTCGAGAACGGGCAGGTGCCGCGGTGGAGCGGACAGGTTCCCGTGGACACCTTTCCCTCGATCGCTTCGTAGATCTCGAGGAATGTGATCTGCTCGCGCGCCTTCGCGAGGGCGAACCCGCCCCGCGGGCCGCGAATCGAGCAGAGAATCCCGCTCTTGACGAGCCGTTGCAGAACCTTCGCGATGTGGTTCTCCGACGCTCCAGAGCTGTCTGCAATCTGTCGAGCGGTGAAGTAGTCCCCCGGGGTTCGCGCGATGAACGTCACGCTGTGGAGGGCAATCGACGCCGCTTCCGATAACTGAATCATCTGTCCCATAGTTGTAGTATAAAGGTATTTTAATACCGAAATACGTTTGTGTTAAGCTCAAACTGCAATTTCTTGACCCGCCGGGCGGCCGGCGATATGTTGAAAAGGAATAAATCATTCAGGAGGACTCTCATATGAGCTACGTACCGGCAGAAGGCCGCTACAAGAACATCCAGTATCGGCGAAGCGGGCGGAGTGGACTGAAACTTCCCGCAGTCTCTCTGGGTCTCTGGCACAATTTTGGCGGCGTCACGACCCAGGAGAACGGCCGCGCGATGATACACCGCGCGTTCGATCTCGGCATCACTCACTTCGATCTTGCCAATAATTACGGTCCGCCCTCCGGCTCCGCCGAGGAGAACTTCGGCAAGATTCTATCGCAGGATCTGGCTGCGCACCGGGACGAGCTCATCATCTCGACCAAGGCGGGGTACTTCATGTGGCCGGGTCCCTACGGGGATTGGGGGTCGCGGAAGTATCTGCTTGCGAGCCTCGACCAGAGCCTGAAACGCATGGGACTCGACTACGTCGACATCTTCTATTCGCACCGGTTCGACCCGGATACGCCGCTCGAAGAGACCATGAGCGCCCTCGATGCGGCGGTCCGCCAGGGCAAGGCTCTCTATGCCGGGATCTCCTCCTACTCGGGCGCGAAGACCAGGGAGGCGGCGAAGATCATGCGCGAGCTCGGTACGCCGCTCGTCATCCATCAGCCGTCATACTCGATGCTGAATCGCTGGATAGAGGATGATCTTCTCCCGGTGCTCGGTGAGGAGGGCATCGGCTGCATAGCCTTCTCGCCGCTGGCTCAGGGAATGCTGAGCGACAAGTATCTCAACGGCGTGCCGGAAGGCTCCCGCGCCGGGACGGCCGGAACCTTCCTCAGTAAGAAGCTCATCACTCCGGAGAACGTCCAGCACATCAAGGGGCTGAACGAGATCGCCGGGAAACGCGGCCAGAGTCTCGCGCAGATGGCGCTCGCCTGGTGTCTGCGGCACGAACGGGTCACCTCGGTGCTCATAGGGGCGAGCAGTCCGGCACAGATCGAAGAGAACGTCGGCGCGCTGAAGAACGTCAGCTTCAGCGACGAGGAGCTCAGACAGATCGACAAGTTCGCCGTGGAAGGCGGCATCAATCTCTGGGCACAGTCGAGCACCGCCGGCTGACCGCTACATGTGCCGCGACGCGGCAACGGCACGCAGGCGTTCCATTGTGCCGATCAGCACGAGCGCGCCCGCTGCCCCTGCCGCCACTCCCGCAGAAAGTGTCCACACTGTTCGAATCGGATAGTGCTGGACGTAGAGCCCCATGACAAACGGTGAGAGCGAAAACCCGAGCCGCAGGAACAGCGGGGTGAACGAGTTCATTCGGCCGCGATGCGAGGCGGGGGTATGGTTGGCTATGTAGGAGTCGATGTTGGTCGCGCCGATCACCTCACCTACCGACCAGATGACCGTTGAGACAATGAACATCGGAAGCGTATTCACGAATCGAATCATGCCGAATCCGACGGCATACAGCATCCCTGTCAGCGCCATGTTGTACACCGGGCGGTTTCGCCCGGTCAGCGAGACCACAGGCGCCGTCAATGTAATCACCACAATTCCATTCACCGTCATCAGGACACCGTAGGAAGCCGGCCCCCCATTCGCGAAGATCCCGGTCATCTGGAGTGGAAGCGTGAAACCTATCTGTGCATAGACCAGATTCAGCGCGGTGATTATCAGAATGAAGACGACGAGAAAGGGCCGTCGTGAGAGGACACCGAGGATGCTCCCTGTCTCAGGCCGTTCTTTCGGATTGGCAATGCCCGCCCTGTCCATCTCCTCCCTGCCGGGTTTGGAATCGGACACGAGAAGGATGACCAGCGCCATCGCCGCAAAGGTCGTGACCGCATCACCGAGGAAGAGAAGCCCGGCGTGCCGGTTGAAAAGAAAGCCGGCTACCAGCGGCCCGACCGCGAAGCCGATATTGTGCCCGAGGTAGAGAAGCGAGAACGCCGCCTGACGCTGACCGGGCAGCGTAATGTCCGACACGAGCGCGGTCACTGCGGGGCGGACCGCGCCGCCGAAGAACTCCGCCACGATGATGAATCCGACGACGAGCGGCGATCGGCCAAGAAAGGCGCAGGGCACGAAGAAGGCTGCAGAGAGAAGCGACGCGGCGACCAGCACCGGCTTTCTGCCGACCGTGTCGACGAGCTTGCCTCCGGCCATGGTCCCCGGCACCAGAGCTATCGAAGCCGCAAGGATGACCGTCCCTGCCTCAATCGGCGAGAGGCCTATTCGTATCGTGAGCAGCATGGTGAGAAAGGGCAACACGAAGACGCCCAGTCCGTTTACCACGTTGGCCGCGAACAGCGCGTAGGTTTCCCGTGGAAGCCCTGAGTAGATACGCAGGACCCGGCGCGGATTGAGACTGCTGATCACATCTGACAGGTGCATAACTCCCCCGAGAAATGGCTCTGGTGTAGACCGGATCAGCGCACAGTGTATCGAACCGTCGCGCGGTTGTCTCCCTGAACACCGGTAACGGTGAACGCTCCCCTGTGAAGCGGTACCATCACCTGGAGCGGAGACTCGCCTTCGGCCATGAACGCGCCGTTGACAGAAACTGAGATCGGCAGATCGGAGGGAGATATCGCCTCCACACGGATAGCCTGCTCGTCGGCGCCGGCAGTCGGATCGTAGTAAAACACCGAACCGTCCGGCGGGTGCACCAGCGCAAGCATTCCCGCCGCCGGCGTTGCCGATCCCGGCGTACCAGGCAGGAAATTGTAGTCACGCCGCTCCGCCCAGCGCTGAAAGATCGGCGGATACCAGACCGGAAGGCCGGGACCCCGGTGCCAGGTGCAGGGCGGCGGGTCGACGCCGTCGGGAAAGTACTCACTTACGGTGGCTGTGCAACTCGAGGTCGCACGCCCACCCGAAAGCGCGCAGATCTCGACTCGGTGAACACCCCTTATGGGCGGAAACTGTTCGCGCGCGCTCCCGTCACCGCGTGAGAGAAGAGAGAGCATTTCCACCACCACCGCCGCAGGCAGCGAGCTGCCCGGCTTTCCGATGACCGTCGAGCCGGAGAAGTTGCCCATCCACGCTCCAACGGTGTAGCGGGCGGTCGCGCCGACGGCCCAGATGTTGTTGAACTGGTTCGAGGTACCTGTCTTGAACATTGCCTGGTAGGGCGTGTTCAGGACGCTGCGCGTCCCGAATCCGGTCACGCGGCCGACCTGGTCCGAAAGGATATCCCGTATGAGTCCGGCGGCTGTCGGCGTGAACACCTGTCTGTCCGGGCTCAGCGCGACACCCGTTTCCCCGGCTCGGCCGGTGAGGATGTCCGGAGAGGTACCGGCGGCAGTGCCGCCGGAGTCCACGCCGCCGGTGCGCGCGTAGTCCGCCGACCAGCGGTAGGTGAGGGTCCGCCCGTCGCGGGGAAAGACGGAAAAGGCACGGACGAGCTCGTACAGCGTGACCTCCGCGTTCCCGAGCGCGAGGCCGCTACCGACATTCCGCGTCTGCCCTTCGAGTGAAACGAAACCGAGCGCGCGCAGCTTGGTTTCGAAGTTCGCGACCCCGATGCGCTGCAGCGTATAGACTGCCGGCACGTTGAGGGAGGAGGCGAGCGCGGTCCTCAGGCGGACCGGGCCGTTGAAGCGCCGGTTGAAGTTCTCCGGGATGTACACCTCCGAGCTTCCGAACTGTGTGGGGATGTCGGGAAGCACCGTGGCAGGGGTGAAGCCCTTCTCCAGGGCGAGCGCGTAGAGATAGGGCTTGATTGCAGATCCCGGCTGCCGCCTGATGAGCACGCCGTCGACCTGGCCGGAATGCACGGTGTCGAAGAAGTCGGTCGAGCCCGCCCAGGCGAGAATCTCACCCGACCGGTTGTCGACCACCAGCCCGGCCCCGTTTGTGATGCGGTTTGCGGCAGCGCCGGCAACTCTCGCGGTGAGCGATGCTTCGAGAGCGTGCTGGGTCTCAAGGTCGATGGTCGTCCGGAAGGGTGTACCCGCTGCGAGCCGCGAAGCAGAAATCAGCGGGGTGATCTCGGCTATGAAATGCGGAAGCTCGAAGGGCCGGCGATAGGACGCGGCACGACCGGCCGACGATCGCGCTTCGCGCTCGATCTGCGACGGGGCGACCGACATCTTCAGGCGCTCCGCAAGCTTCTCGGCCGCCTTTGCGGCCGCATCGGGATGGTCGACCGGACTGTAGAGCTCCGGGCTGCGCGGAATCACGGCGAGGAGAAGCGCATCCGCCGGGGAGATCTCGCGAGGGCCTGCGCCGAAGTAGGTCTTCGCGGCGCTCACGACGCCGCGCGCGTTCGCTCCGAAAGGGATGCTGTTCAACCAGAGCTCGAGGATGCGCCGCTTCGACAGATGCGCCTCTATCCTCATCGCATTGAGCGCCTCGCGGAGCTTTCCGCCAATTCCCGCCGCGGACGCAGAATCCGCCGGCGACACCATGCGAGCGAGCTGCATGGTCACCGTCGAGGCGCCGGACAGGATGGACCCGCTCACCACGTACTGGAAGGCGGCGCGGATCATCGAAGCGGGGTCCACGCCCGGGTGCAGGTAGAACCGCGCGTCCTCGCTTCGCAGAAATGTGTCGACCAGAAAGGGCGGCAGGGATGAAAGCGGCGCATATTCCCTCCGCATCCCCTGATCCAGGGTGAGGACCTGAAGCGGAATTCCCTTGCGGTCCTGGATCTCCAGGCTGTAGGGAGACGCGAGAAAGGCGTCGAGGGCCGGGTAGGGAAGGTGAAGCAGAAGCCAGCCCGAAAGCAATAGCGCCGGTGCCGCAAGAAAGCCGACGGCAAGGTATCCGGCACCGAAAAGCGGTCCGCGCGGGCGGCCGGTCGGCGAAGAATTTCTATCGCTCATCTCGTCATCCGGAGCCTACTTGATCAGATAAAGCGTTCCGGCGCTTCGTCCGAAGACCTCCGGCTCGTACATGCAGGAGACCATTGCCGGCGGCGTGGGAAACACGCCCGGGGTCGTGGTGCGAAAGAGAAACTGGATCTCCTGGCGCCCCGCGTAGAACTCATCGAAGAGGTATCGGACCTCGTTGTCGAGAATCCGCTGGATCGGTTCGAAGGAGTCGGCGAATACCCCGAAGGGGGTGACCGTAACCGTGCCCTCCTGGTCGAACTGCGCCTGCTGGCCGTAGACGGTTTCCCTCGACCAACTCCTTCGGTTCACGCCGCCCGCCTCCTGGTACCGTCCGGTGGTGACCAGAGAGCTGTCGAGAATCTCCGCTCCCGAGGGTACCGGAACACGGAGCGCGACCATGGTTCTGGCTTTCGCCGTTGAAGCGATGGCGGTATATCGGTAGGTCTTCCCGAGCGCGAGCTCTCGCCCCTTCACCGGATTGCCCGACAGGTCGGTGATTCTGGTGTAGACGCTGAAGCCTTCATCGCGGGGAAGGACCACCTCGGCCGGCAGCGCGTACCGGATGGTCGCGCTGTAGTAGGCAATGCCGGTACCCTCCTTCGCGAGCTCCAGGTTGTAGAGCTTGTTGCGCGCGAGGCCGGCGAGCGGTGTGTCGAAGAGCGGAAAAACCCTGGTCACCGGATCTGTGCCGACGCCGGAGAAGACCGAATCGAAAAGGTTCGAGCTGCCGAGGCTCGCAGTGAAGCGGAAATCCGTGGCCGCGCCGGTCTCCGCTGCAGCGGCTGATGCGAAGGCGATGAGCGCCCACGCGGTGTCCTCGGTGCTGACCCAGTGTCCGTGCTTCTGCCGGTCGAGGAGTGTCTGAGCAATGCGGGAAAGCATTTCTGCGCCAGGATCCTGCGCCTGGTAGAGCATCTCGAGCAGAGCGAGGCTCTCGACCCGGGAGTCGAAGTAGTCCCGAGCTTCGTAGGTTTCGGTCAGATCGATCGACCGCGTTCCGACGCGGATGAACTTCTTCATCCGCCCGAGCATATCGGATGCTTCCCGCTGCATACCCAGCGCCTGGTAGGCGAGCCCGAGCATACCGTAGCCGGTCATCCCGACAGCATCTCCCTTCTGCTGCATCGCATTGAGGAAGATTTCCACATGCTGGCCGAAGAGTGCCTGGACGTAGAGCGAGTAGATCTTCACGTACTGGGAGACCCGTTTGTCATTGTAGAGCGCAGCCAGGTTGCGAAGCATCCTGGAGGTGTCGACCGTGCCGCTCACCGCGAAACCGTTGCGGTTTGCGAGGTAGTAGGCGTGCGCCATGCGTACCGTCATGTAGGGGCTCGACCGGTCCGGGCGGTACTCAGGCGAATAGGAGAACCCGCCGTCGGAAAGCTGACATTTCGCAGCGGAGGCAAAAAAGCGCTTCACGAGCGCAGGATCGTATGAGGTTGAATTTCCCGTGAACGCGGTCACCGCCTCCTTGAACAGAACCTGCGGAAGGATGCGGTTGAGCCGGTTGTCGAGAAACTCGTCGAACGGATAGTCGGTGAGATACCGGATCGCCTCGGCGAAGGTGGACAGGCGCGTAGAATTGACCGAGAGTGTGAGCTCACCGAAGCCGGGCGCTATGCTCTGCGGAATGACGACCCCCTCTTCCGCGAACGCCGATCCTGAGGCAGCCTGCTCCGGCGTCAGCAACGAAGCCGAACCGGCGCCTGCCGTTCCGCTGCGGTCGGTTCGCCCGGAGACGGTGAATGCTTCTTCAACGAGCGGGCGCTCGACGACGAGCGAATCCTCGAGCTGCTCCGAGAGCACCGCCGAGCGGACGGTGAAAACCAGCTTTGCAGTCCAGGATGATGGGTAGACTGCGGCGCTGCCGGGCGAACCCGTGCCCTTTTCGGCGATCACCGCCTCCAGAGTGAAGGGGACCTCGACGCTGCGCCCTGCGGGAACGGTAACGCTCTTCTCCCGTTCGCCGTTCAACTGGAGGATGCCGGGATCGAGGCTGACTGTCACCTCCCGGTCCGCCCCGGAAAGGTTTGTAACAACAACCCCTGCTCGCGCGGTATCGCGCAACCGCAGCCGGCGCGGAAGCGCGGTCCTCACGTTGATCGGGTTCTGAACCGTCACCTCCTTTTCCTGGATACCGAAACGGTTCATGTCGACGATGATCGCCGTCGCGCGGTAGGTGGTGAGCGTATCGGGGAACTTGAACCTGGCGATCGCGATGCCGTCGGAGTCTGTTTTCAGGTAGGGCTCGAATACTGCTAGCGGCGTGAAGTCCTTCCGCCGTCCCAGCTTTCCTTCGCCTGAATCGCCGCCGGGAAGATCCTTTATTTCGTAGGTAACAGGGTCGATGAGGAGCGACCGAGAATCGGCGCCGAGCACGCCGAGCGGGAACTTCGACTGGTCGTAGAAGAAGGAGACAGGATCAGGAACGTGATAGTCGATGAGGTCGAGCACACCGCGGTCTGCGGCGAGAAATGTGACCTCTGCTCCCGCGACCGGCCGTCCATTGTCGGTGACCCTGACCTTGACCTCGGCCTCTTCTCCCGGAGCATAGACCGTCCTGTCGGGGGCTATTTCAGCGGTAAGATTTCGCGTTTTCGTCGAGACCAGCAGAGTATGCATGCCGAAGTACCCCTTCGGCTTGCCGAGGTCTGGCTCGAAATAGGAGCTCGGCGGCGCCTCCCGCTTGGTGAAGGAGCTGACCGCAACATATATCACGGGGACATAGCCGTCCGCTATCGGCACATCGATGACGTTCGCCGAACCTTCCAGGTCGACCACGCGTTCCTCGAAGATTCCCTCGCGCTCCAGGGTGACCAGATACCTTCCCTTCGGCAGCGGCGACTGAACGAGGATGTGCGCCGTGTCGCCGACATCATAGGAATCGCGGTCCGGCACAAGCTTTATCTCATCGCTGTCCTCGAGCCCCCAGCGAACCCATCCGGCGCCGGTTGCGTAGAAGCTGAGCTCGGTGACAACTGCACGGTCCTGAGCGTCGGTTGTCCTGAAGCGGAGGGTGTAGCTGCCGGGCTGGTCGACCGTGAAGGTGTAGGTGCCCCGCGAGTCCTTTGCCTCCGCAACGCCCTCCTTGACCGTTTCATCCACCTCTTCGTACCGCGTGTTGATTCTGCCGTAGACGCCGCGCTGCTGGGCGAGCTTCCAGTCGTGACGGATCAGCGAAGTGGTGACCAACGCCTCCTTGCCGGCAGCCTGATGCACCGTTCCATCGATGTTCACGAGGGCGAACTCCGCGGTTGCCGGCTTCCTGGTGGCGATGAAGGGCGACCACCACCCCTCCTTCGCGCCGGCGAGCTTCGCGCCGACGTAGAATGATGCCGGGTGCACGAGCACGGAGTCTCCGGCGGCAATTTCCTGCCTGCTCACATCCTGGACGCGCGCTTCTGCCTGATAGTGGTAGGGTTTTCCCACTACGCCCTCGGAGGAGCTCTGCTGCTTGATGCTAACCTCCCCGTTTGCACCAAGGGACCCTTCGCCGGATGTGAGCGACTGGGGACTTCCCCACGATTCAGGTCCAAAGACCCAGTTCTCCCACTGGTTTCCGGGAGGCGTATAGGAGCCGGGCTGCTTCGACCAGTAGTAGGAATACCTGCCCCCGGCCAGCGAGCCTCCGGCGAGATAGGTGGCACTCAGCCCGAAGGAGATGTCGTCGCCCGAAATGTAGGTCCGGACCGGTTTCGTAATCCGGACCTGGAACGCGGCCCTGCGGAAGTTGGCGACCTGAAACGAGATGCTCTGCGGCTGATCGGAACCGTCGCGCAGATATTCGATTTCGTAGGTGCCCGGATCCAGGTTATCGGGGACGAGAAAGCTGCCGTAGAACCCGCCTGAAACGGACGTGCTTCCCGTTATCGTCCGGAACGGTTTGGCCCGGTAGGTATACTCCTTCACCTGGATGGTGTAGCCGCCCTGGAACACCGAATACCTGCCGGCCGACCAGGTACGGTCGATTCCGCGGAAAGTGACCTTCTCGCCGGGTTTGTACAGCCCGCGATCGGTGAAGAGGAACGTCTCTACCCGCGGTTTTTCGATATTTACAGGGTCTATCGATTCGTAGATCCCGAAGCGGTACTGGTTGTGCGAGTAGTTGGGCTCGAACTCGACATGATCGGATCCGGAGACGACGCTGATTCGGATGCGATCGGAGTTTCGGTCGCGGAAGGCGCGGGAAAACTCACCGGGCTTGAGATCGAACACCGCGATGCCCCGCGCGTCGGTCCGAGCCTCGAAGACAGGCTCCGTCGCCTTCTCGAGCGTCACCGCTGCTCCCGCGACCGGCCCGCCGGTGGTGAGAGAGTTCACCCAGACGAGCACCCGGTTGTATGCATAGCGGGTGGTTATACCGAGGTCGGTTACTTCGAGCTGCAGGTTCCGCTGCTCCCACCTGTTGCGGACGCCGTTCTTGCCGGGCTCCGAGAAGTTCCACGAAAAGCCGACGAAGCCCTTTCCGTCGCTGTTCAGCCAGCGGGAAAGGTCGAGAATTTCGTAGTGCTTGGTGTTCGGTTTCAGTCCGGAGAAATCGTACGGCGAGAGCTCCGCGGCCGGAAAGCTGGAGTAGGGATCCTCGATGGAGCCGGCCTTCCATACACCGCTTTTGATATTTTGATATTCATATATGATCTTTGGCGGAAATTTCGATTCGAGCATGCGCGTGCCGGTGTTGGGAAAATAGGCGTAGCTCGCAGCGGGCGGGACATCGACCTTCACGACCTGCGTGACGCCGAGACTGCGGCCGTAGATATCCTGCAGTCCGGCATCGATCCTGAGTGTGTAGGGCTTTTCATAGGTTACCGGCAGTCCATTCAGCCTGACCGTGTCTTCGAAAACCTGTACGTAGGAGGAAAGGTCGGTAACCGGCAGGCTCACCGAAAGATGTTTCGCGATCTCCTTTGGCTCAACCGGATGGGAAAAGCGCAGATAGACCGGATTCGAATCCCCATCGGTGCTTCGTGGAAAGGAGTAGCTGTAGGTGTCGTAGTCGAGATAGGTGAATGGTTTGAGGGTATGAAACGTCTGAGACACCGCGTCCGGCCGCCCGAGTGCATCGGCAGATGAGCGTGCGCCCGACTCGAGCGTCACGGTTACCTCAGTATCTTCGGGGAACGGTCTTGCGACGTTCAGCACTATCGTACGGTCGATGAACGCTGGATCGAGCGTGCCCTGTTTTGCCTCGGGCCGGGACACCGTGTATGGGTACTTTTCCCCGGCCGCGGCAACGGTGACGAAGTCCTTGACGTAGTTCATGTCCACCGGATAGGTGAAGCTCACCGTGATCGTGCGGGCTGCATCGAGTGGAGCGTCCTGCGGATCGACGATGTCTCCGCTGTCCGGCAGACCCGGAAAAACAGAGGCGAATTTCAGATACTCGGTATGGAACGAAAAGCTGAAGGACTTACCGAGCTTCTTTCCTCCTAGCGACGACGCGTTCTCGGAGACCGAAACGGTGTACTCGCGCTGGGAGTTGAGATCCGCCGCAGGCTCGAAGGCGAGAAACCGGGATCCATACCACCGGAACGTGCCTTCGATCCTCGGCTTGATGCTCATTACCGGGGAACTGGTCACCGGATCTCCGAGCTTTGAAAGCGGAACGATCGGCTGATTGAAGGTAATGAACACCGTCGGCCGTTTGATCTCTACCGGCAGTTCATTGACCGGTCCGTAATCGGCAACGGCCAGCGGCTCGGCGGTTTCCGCTATGGCGAAGGCTGAATTGTCGAAGCTTGCAATATTGAAGTAGTTGATGGAGGAATCCGCGATATCCTGACTCGGTTTGAGTGACAGGTACATCGCCTCGGGAACTTCGCCGCCCATTCGGGTCGCAACATCGCTTATCGACGAGCCGGATCCACTGCTGCATGACGCAGCAAACAGACAAAGGACCGCCACGGTCCCCGCAGCGGTCAGGACGGTTCGCGGTGAAGTTTTCATTTCGCCTCCCGGGTATGGAGGAATATATAATTCGTTCCATCCGGAATTTCAAGGCGCTGCGCGAATTCCGTGAGGCGCGGTCTATGCCGGAAGCAGATGAACGGTCGAATCGATCCAGCTTATGCGATCAACCTGGGTCACCGGCACTTCGATCTGGCCCTGCTGCGCGTCGGTCGCATCCGGTTGGTTGCCGCCGTCATTTTCGACGATCAGACTGTGGACGGCGAAGTCAACCGGATCGATCAGCAGATCAGTCACGACGCCGACTCGCGTCCGTTCCGACTCGGCCCGGTAGCCGTGAATAGCACGCAGGCTCCGGTTCCGTATCGTACGAACCTCGTCCCGGATCCCGCGCGATTCAGTCGTCTGAGGTACGTTCACCGACGGTATGGCGTCGGGATACTCCTCTCTTCCCCAGAGGCCGGAGCCACCCCAGTAAACTGGCGTTCGGCGGTAGTCTTCGTATTCCCGCTTCCTGGCGCTGGAGACGACGTCGGCCGTCTGAAGGTCGGGGCCCGACCGCGCCTCGGCGCGGGTCAGGCCGATACGGATCTCCGAGTTCTCTGTATCTATCTCGTTGACGTGAAGTGGAGAGACAAGCAGATGTCTGCCGAAAATCCAGGGGCCTGTTTTTACCACCATGAATCGGCCTATCCACTGTTCGTCGTCGAAAAGAAGATCATCAATGTATCCGATTACTCCGTCACGTGCGCGTACCGAGTCGGCCGCAAGTGACCCTGCGTTGACGAGCATTATACTGCTCCCGACTCTCGCGCAAGCTCACGAACCCGCGACGCAAGCCCCTGTGCATCGAGCTGCTGTTCGGCGAGCAGCTTTTCAGGGGAACCGGAATGCGGCCGCCTGGTGACCGCCGCCCGCGACATCCTGCCGGAAAAGCGTATGGCCGAGCAGACAGCGTCGCCAAGCCCGCCCTCCGGATAGTGATCCTCTGCGGTGAGGATGAACTTTGAGCCGTCGGCGACCCGTTGCAGCGATTCGCGGTCCACCGGCTTGAGCGAGTAACAGTCGACGACCTTCACCGGAATTCCCTCTTTCGCGAGGATTTCGGAAGCTTCGAGAGCTTCCGGAACGGTAACGCCGGTTGCAATGATCGCGCCCACATCATTCTCCGAGCTGCGAAGCAGCCTCGAGCCTCCGATCTCGAACTCATCGTTGTTGTCGTAAAGCACCGGCGTCTTCCCGCGGATCGTGCGAACGTAGGTGATTCTATCCCGGGCCGAGACGGCGGCCGTCAGCTTTTCGGCCGAGACGGCATCCGACGGCGAGACCACAATGCTGTCGAAGACGGCGCGCATCATGGCGATATCTTCGAGACCCATCTGAGAGGGGCCGTCCTGACCGATGGAGACACCCGTGTGCGATCCCGAAAGATGCAGCTCCGCCCGTGAGTGGGAGGCCATCCGTATCTGATCGTGCGCGCGCGTCAGAAATGCGGAGAAGGTGCCCGCGTGAGCATGCTTGCCGCGCGCCGCAAGCCCGAGCGCCATGCCGACCATGTTTTGCTCACCAATGTAGGTTTCGATCGCACGGTCGGGAAAGGCTTTGAAGAACTCGCCGAGTCGAGTGGAATTCTTGACATCGCCGTCCAGGACGACGATATTCCTGTCCTGCTCGCCGATCTTGCGAAGAGCGTTTCCGTAGGCGTCCCTGGTGGCGACCTTCTGCCCCTTCTCATACTCTGTCTTCACGCGGTACGCCCGCTCGCCGCCGCTCCGGTGTGAACCGTTTGCTCGAAGAGAGATGAAACTGTCGGGGTTCTCGTCGTTCTGCGGTTCGTGAGAGCGAATTTCCTCTATTGCGCGCTCAGCATCCTCTTCGGAGAAGGGTTTCCCGTGCAGCCCCTCTTTGTCCTCGGCGAAGCTCGCACCCTTGCCCTTGATGGTACGGGCAATGATGAAAGTCGGTCCTGATTCCGCCCTGGCCTGCGAGAACGCTTCGCGGAGCTCATCGATGTCGTGTCCGTTGACGATGATCGTCTTCCAGTCAAAACCGGAAATACGTCGAGCGTAGGCCCCGGCATCCCGCTGATACATCGTGGGATCGCTCTGACCGAGACGGTTCATGTCGAGGACCGCGACGATGTTGTTCAGTCCGAGGTGGGGCGCGAGATTGATCGCTTCCCAGACATTTCCTTCTGCTATCTCCCCATCGCCCAGCAGGACATAGACGTTTCGCGAGACATTATCCATCTTCATCGCCATCGCCATTCCAAGCCCGACGGAAAGCCCCTGCCCGAGTGAACCGGTGGCCACCTTGACGCCCGGAATCCGCGGCACCGGATGTCCCTCGAGCGGGCTGTCGAAGCTGCGCATCTGCAGTGCATCCTCTCCATCCAGCATCCCCGCCTCCTCGAAGGCTCCGTAGAGACCGGGCACACCGTGCCCTTTCGAGATGACAAACTCGTCGTTGCCGGGCGCGTCGATGTTGTTCGGATCGATCGTCATCTGGTCGAAATAGAGAACGCTCAGCAATTCAGCTTCGGACATGCTGCTCGTCGGATGCCCGGAGCCCGCCGCGGTTGTCATTTTTATTGAATGAATTCGAATTTCATCTGCTTTCTTTTGAAGAAATTCAGTTGTGTTAGCCATATCTGCACCTCCCTGGTGTTACGCAACCGACACCAGCGCCCCCGGCTTCACGGTGGCATACCGGCGCGGTATGTTGCTGTGGCATTGTGACGACCCTGTGCAACTGCGGCCATCAACCATGTTCACACAAAAATTAGTAACAGACGCTCGGGGAACGAATAGACTTGATGGGGTAGGATGTGGAGGAACGACGGACAAAAGCGGTGGCTTGCAGGGGAATTAGAGCTGACACTCGCCCTTGAGTGGATTCATTCGGTCCCGAATGCTTCATTCGGGAAAGAACATCTCGCGGTAGGTCGCACGGACGTGGCTCGTCAGCTGACCAATATCGATGTGTTCGGCGACACTGATGACCGGTTTGCCTCCAGCGTAGACGAGGACCGCCGGAAGGACGAAGACCGAGAACCTGCTCGCCGCCATTGGGATCCGGTCGAGGCTGACCACGAGCCCGGTCATCTTGGGATGATTCTGAACGAGCCGGTCGATTTTCGGCTCGAGCTCGGCACATATGTCGCATTCAGCGCGGGTGAAGTAGAGCAGTGCCATCGGAAGGGACTTCGCAGTGTCCTGGATATCATCGAGCGTGTAGGCGTATTCCACGTTTCTTTATACACCGTGCGCCTGGTGGGGTCAACGGTGGTATAAAGAAGCCTGTTGACGAGAAGCCAACGCGCACGCCAGGGCGTCGACGCGCGGCATGGGCCGGAAATCAACACGCTTCCTGATACCACCCCATGGACAGGCAATGGAGGCTTGAAAAGTACGGCTACCTGGGTAATGCTATGTTAAAGACCTTACAACGGGAGTTCAATTGATGAGCACGACCGAAACGGGTATTGAAGAGTTCGTCGTTGTGCGGACCCGGAGGCTGAGTCTGGCCTTCATCGGAATTCTCGGAGTGTCGCTCCTTGCGCTGGGGCCGGTATTCTTCTTCGTTGTACGGAATACTGCTGCAGGTTACGGAGTTCTTGGTGGTCTTGGAGTCTGTCTCATCAGCCTCGTGCTGGTGCTTCGTGGCATGCCGCGAATCGGCAACGCCGTCTTTCTCGGTGCCTGTCTCCTGATAGTCGCGGGGGTCGCGTGGGCGAGCCGGACACAGGCGGAGGGGTTTCCGGTGGTTCTGATCAGCGTCGTCGGGCTCTCGATCGTCGTGCTGATTCCGGTCGGCATCCTGGTCACACCCTGGACTGCTGCCATCTACTCGGCCGGCACCTTCGTGATTCTTCTTCCGTCCATGATTACCTCCGCCGATCCGGCAATCGCGGCGCGGATACCCATTTTCCTCATCATCTACCTCTTCTGCGGCACCATCGTCTACGCCATGAGCAAGATTCAGGACACCCTTCTGCGCAAGGCGTTGACCGAGAGTCAACGAAGCAGCGCCGCCCTCGAGTCGGTGCGGGACATGCTCCAGCGCGTTGCCGAATTGCGCTCCCGGCTCGACGAAAGTCAGCGGATGATCGGTGTTCAGCTCGACGGCATCTCGGAGATCGTCGCGGCATACACCGCCCGAGTTGCCGACGTTGCCGGCGGCTATGAAGCGCTCGCTGAGTCGGTCTCCGGAAGCAGCGACCAGCTTGCCCGGCTGGACGATTCGGTGCGGATCATCACCAGCAATGTGGAGCGGCAGGTGGAACTTGTGAAGAGCACCTCCGCCGCGCAGGACAAGATCGGTTCTGCGCTCAAGTCGATGGGCGAGAACATTCTCGCGGCCGACGAAACCAACGCTGTGCTCGCGCGCACCGCAGAGAGCGGCGGCGAGAACGTGAAGTCTCTTCTGGGGGTCATCGAAGAGCTCAAGGACTACCAGAAGAAGCTCGCGGCGGCCAACCAGACGGTGCAGCGGATCGCCGCGCAGACGAACATCCTCGCGATGAACGCCTCGATAGAGGCTGCTCACGCGGGCGATGCGGGCAGCGGCTTTTCGGTCGTTGCCGATGAAGTCCGCGCGCTGTCGGACGAGTCAAACGCACGAACCAAGGAGATTTCGGCGCTGATTCGCGGAATGACCTCCGCCATCGGCAGGGGCGTCGAGACGATCGGGCGCACGGGCGATTCGCTCCTCGAGGTAAACCATCGCGCGGAGCTTTCGCGCCCGGTCATGAGGGAGCTCTCGGAAGGGATGAGCGCAAACCTCGCGACGCTCAGCGCGATCGCAGATGACAGCCTGTCGCTCGTTCGAAGCACGAACGAGATCGGTGAATCGGCGACGCTGCAGCAGGAGGTGTACGGCGCCTACCGCGCGACCTTCGGCGCCCTTACCACGCAACTGACCGGGGCCACCGAGCAGCTGCGGGATCTTCAGGAGCACACCGCACGCGCTCGCGAGATACTCTCCACTCTTGCCCAGATAAGACAGGAAAATGACACCTTGAACAATCGAATTGCCGACCTGCTCGGGTCGAAGGAGAACTGAATTATGAAATCTTCACGAGCTCGTTTTTCCGTTGCTGCCATGGGCGCGCTCGCGGCACTGCTGGCTGCGGTTCCGCTGATGGCCCAGGGATCCACGCAACTGAACGGTGCCGATGGCGGTGCTTCCGCTGCGCCCGCCGCTGCAGCGTCGTCGGTGCCGATCACGTCGGTCAGCCTGTTCTCGAGCGGTGTGGGTTACTTCGAGCGTCAGGGTATGGTACGTGGAAGCGGCGCTCTCCAGTTCCAGGTCGACACCACGAACATGGACGATCTTCTGAAGAGCATGATTCTGCGTGACCTGGACGGCGGCAAGATCCTGGGGATGAACTACGCCTCCCAGGACCCGCTTACCCGCGCCCTCGCCGCCTTTGCCGTGAATCTTTCGGGCGATCCTTCGGTCGCCGAAATCCTCAACCAGCTGCGGGGTGAGGAGGTCGAGATCACCGCAACCGAGACCATGAAGGGCAAAATCCTCGGCGTGGAGTCACGCGCCGCCGGCGGAGTGATCTCGCCCGGGCAGGGCTCGGGCGGACCGGAGATCGTGCCGGTGGAAAAGACCTTTCTCAACCTCTACAGCGACCGGGGCGTTCAGAGTGTGGCGCTCGATGAGGTTCGGGCGATCCGATTCACCCGCAAGGAGCTGGACCGGGAGGTGCAGCTTGCCCTGGGTCTGATCGCGCAGGGCCGCAACAAGGACAAGAAGCAGGTGCTGGTCCAGTACAGCGGGCAGGGACAGCGGCGGTTACAGATCGGCTATCTGCAGGAAATGCCGGTCTGGAAAACCACCTACCGTCTGTCGAGTGATACCGGCGGTCTCTTCATGCAGGGCTGGGCGCTGGTGGAAAACACCACCGACGAGGACTGGAACGGCGTCAAGCTCAACCTGGTTGCTGGCCGGCCCATCTCCTTCAAGATGGACCTCTACAGCCCGATCTATCTGCCGCGCCCGGAGGTTTCTCTCGGAATCGCGCAGGCTCCTGTTCCGCCTGCCTACCAGCAGAACCTCGGAGCAGGCGCGGCCCGCGAGATGGCCAAGTCGGCGCCCGCCCCGGCTGCATCACGCGCTGCCGCACCGCAGTATGGGGCCGCCGCCGACGAAGCGGCTCCCGGTGATTTCGGTCTGACGCAGGGGATCGAGTCCTCCGCGCTGGCCGCCCAGGCGGGTGCCTTCTTTCAGTACACCATCAACGAGCCGGTCAGTATCCGGCGGCGTGAGTCGGCGATGGTTCCGATCGTGAATGAGAAGATCGATGGGGAGAGACTGTCGGTCTACAACCAGCAGGTGGACGCGACGCACCCGCTCAATGGAATCCGGCTCAAGAACAGCACCGGTCTCTATCTGAACGCCGGGCCGATCACGGTTTTCGAAGACGGCCAGTACGCCGGAGACGCCCGTATCGAGAATCTTGCGCCCGGCGTCGACCGGCTGATAGGCTTCTCCGTCGATCTCGACACGGAGGTGGCGCCGAGCAGCCGTTCCATCCCCGACCTTCTGGTGTCGGCCAAAATCGACCGGGGGACGCTCATCGTCACGCGGACGCTTCGCCGGGAAAGGGACTACACGGTCAAGTTCAGCGGGAGCAAGGGCAGGACGATGCTTCTCGAGTATCCGCTCGATTCGACCTGGACTCTGGTCGAACCGGGAAGCCCAGCAGAACGCACGCGCAATTTCTATCGTTTTGCCGTGCCGCTGGTGCCGGGAAAATCGAGCGAGCTCAAGATCGTTGAGAAGCGGAATCTCGATCAGCGCGTTGTGCTGAGCTCGGCGGGACTGGACACAATCCAGATCTACCAGCGGGCGACCGAGGTGAGCGCCTCGGTGCGCAGTGCCCTTTCCAGACTGAGCTCACTGCGCACCGAGCTTGCAGCAATCAAACGGGATTCAGACGAGGTCAACCGGCAGCTTCAGCAGATCTACAGCGATCAGTCGCGCATTCGAAGCAACATGTCGTCGCTCGACCGCACCTCGGCGCTCTACAACCGCTACGTGTCGACGCTCAATCAACAGGAGGATCAGATCTCGAAGCTGAAAGATCAGCTCGCGGAGCTCAAGGACAAAGAGGCGGCGAAGCAGGGTGAGATCGATTCGTTTCTGTCGAACCTGACCGTCGGCTGAGCGCCGGGTACGCCGGGCGTTGCCGGCGCTACCACGCGTAGGCCTGAGGAGCCTCACCCGGGCCTGGAAAGATCTCATCGAGCCGCGCCAGTGTTGCGTCGTCGAGGATGATTTCGGTCGCGCGGACCGCGCTTTCGAGCTGATCGATCGTCCGGGGACCGATGATCGGAGCGGTGACCGCCGGATTGTGCAGAAGCCATGCAAGCGCGACCGTTGCGGGGCTTTGGCCGAGATCGCGGCACAATTTCTCGTAGGCTTCGAGCGACGCACGGTTCTGCTCGATCTTCTTCTGCTGATCCTCGCTCGCGCGGCGGCCGGCCGCCAGTTTTTCCAGAGCACCGCCGAGCAGTCCTCCGTCGAGCGGGCTCCAGGGGATGAGACCCAGCCCGTAGCTCCGGCATGCGGGGATCACCTCGAGCTCGACCATGCGATTTCGGAGGTTGTAGATGCTCTGCTCGCTCGCGAGCCCGGTCATGCCGAGCCGCTGTGCCTCCTGGCAGGCGGTGGCAATATCCCAGCCGGCGAAGTTGCTCGAGCCAACGTATACCACCTTCCCCTGTCCGATGAGCGAATCAAACGCCTGCCAGGTCTCATCCCACGGGCATTCCCGGTCGACGTGATGCATCTGGTACAGATCGATGGTGTCGGTCTGAAGGCGCTTCAGGCTGTCTTCGCAGTGCCGTTTGATCTTCATCGCCGATAGATTGCGCCGGTCGCGGTTCGGCTCGGGGCGCCGTCCCTCCCGGTCCATCATGTTGAACACTTTCGTTGCGAGGACCACCGTCTCGCGCCGTCCCCCTTCCTGTGCGAGCCAGCGGCCGATGATCTCCTCGGTTGCCCCGTGATGCTGCGACCAGCCGTACACATCCGCAGTGTCGAAGAAATTGATGCCGAGCTCCAGCGCCCTGTCCATTATCGCAAAACTGTCTTTTTCGCTGGTCTGCCAGCCGAAGTTCATCGTGCCGAGACACAGGTTGCTGACGAGAACGCCGCGCCGTCCGAGTCTCCGGTAGTCAATTGCCACTGTGTTCCTCCCTTCTCACATCCTGCTCGAACGCGCCTGTCTCCTCTCGCCGAGTCCGGCACCGATGAGGGCAACGATGAATGCGACGATGCTCGAACCGATCGCCCACCCGAGTCGATGCTGATGGATGTGCGACAGATCGAACAGCGACCCCAGAAGGGTCATTATCACCGCCCCGATCGCAGGCTCCGCGAGCGTGACTCCCTCGGAAAACAGTCCCGTCAGATATCCGCCGACGAAATAGGTCACCGGCTTGATTATGAGGAACAGCACAAAGCCGATCCCGAGGGTCAGAACGCCGAGAATGCCGAATACTATGCTGAGAAGCAGCTGCGCGATGAAGAATATCACGATACTTCCCAGTACCCACTTCCATTCCATATGCACGAAATCAAATCGCGATGCCATGCTTTGCCTCCATTCACTCACCGGCCGGTCGCCGGGAGTCATTCGCGGGCGACGATGCGCCGCCCATGATCCCAACCGCCGCCCTCCGCGGCAACAGTCGCCGCATCACAAATGCGGCGGTTCTGTTCACCCCACCGACAACCACAAGCGACGACCGGCCCAGCCGCTTCAGCGCGGTGCGCGCAACCGCCTGCGGACTCGCCACGTAGATCGGGTACCGGCCGTTTTTCGGTGGCGGCATAGTCCGTGCGTATCCCGGTGTCGACGTCGCGCCGGCTATGCAGCCAAGCACATCGACGCCGCTCGCGCCCAGCTCTTTGTGCAGCGCTTCGGCAAGCGAAATGTCGAAAGCCTTCGTGGCGCCGTAGGTGGTGAGCCAGGGTGCACCCTGAAGCCCCGCGAGCGAGCACATTATTATGATACCGCCGTGGCCACGTGAGACCAAGCGTTTCCCGATCGCGTGCGTAAGAATGAGCACCGCCCTGCTGTTCACCGAGAGCGCTGCGAGGTGATCCTCCACGCTGCGGTCGAGAAATGCACCTGCCGGTGCGGCGGCGGCATTGTATACGAGCAGGCCGACATCTTCTGTCGCGGCGGCCCTGACTACGCTTTCGACACCCTCTTCTGACGCCATGTCGGCAACGATTGCGCTGCATCGCCGGCCGTATCGCTCCTCGATTGAGCGCGCAAAGCGGTTGAGCTTTTCTGCGTTTCTCGCGACGAGCAGAAGATCGATGCCGCGCCCGGCGAGCTGCTCGGCATACGCCGCCCCTATTCCCTCGGAGGCTCCGACAATGAGCGCGACAGGACCGTAGCGGCGGCGAAACTCCCCGGCGTCTTTCACGGCTGTCCCTGAGGCCTTCCCGCCTCCGTTGCACGTGACAGAAGCCCGGCGCGTTTCGGCTCAAAGGGCTCCGCATACCGCCACATCCGGTAGATGAGATAGGCGGGAACGATGATCCATGTTGCGTTTGCACCAATCACCGCACCGAGGTGCGGGGTCGCATACTGGCCGGCTATCTCTTCGCTGAGGATTATGGTGACATTGGTGAGCATGACCGAGGCGTAGATGACGCTCGGTACGCGGATCCAGCTTTTTCCTTTGATGAACGCGTAAATCGCAAAGGCGTAGTAGGGTCCAAAGAAGATCGCATCGATCCAGATCGTTGCTCGCCACCAGACCGGGCGTGCAAACAGCAGCGGGTCGAACGTACGGCCCCACCAGTGCGAAAGATCCACGAGAAAACGGGGAGGCCATGGCGGGTAGGTGAAATTTGAAGCGTTGACAATGACAATCTGCTCGAGGTCGAAGAAATAGGTGATGAATACCAGATTGAAAATGAAGTAGGCGAGTATGGCGATGTCCACGGGGCGCTGTCTCAGGCGGAGCGGCTGCGACATGGTATCCTCCTTGTGACTCAGGTGCATCAGGGCATTATCGCAGTGCACGTATGCAGGATCAAGCAGCCGTGCCGGTCCGGACTTCTTGATTCCTCGACTTTACGGTATGATGGGCCGCGCAGCCACCATGAACGTCCTGAAGTCGGCCGGAAAAGCGTTTTGGCTCCGGCTGGAGACCCACGTCCCGCTCGATGTTGATACTACCTCCGGCGAGGAGCGCGTGAGTGCAGTATCTCACGGGATAGGTTCAATTCTCAGCGTGGTGGCAACGGTGATGCTGCTTGCCCTCTCGCGATCTCCGGACATTGCCGCAAAGATCGTCGGATTCCTTGTATTCGGAATAACGTGTATCGGCGCTTACGCGGTCTCGGCGACCTATCACGCGCTCCGCTCCCCGACCGCGAAACGGCTGTTCCGTCTTCTGGACCATCTCTCGATCTACTATCTGATTGCCGGTACCTATACACCGATCTCCCTCACGCTACTGCACGGGAGCTGGGGAAGGCTTCTCCTCTACCTGGTATGGGGATGCGCGCTGGCGGGGACCCTCTTCAAGGTGTTCTATTTCGGACGGAGACCGGTTGTATCGGTTCTCTTTTATATCGCCATGGGATGGCTGATCGTCCTCAACGTTCCTGCAATCGCTGCCGCAGCGCCGCGCGGATTCCTGCTCTGGATCTTTGCGGGCGGCATTTTCTATACGGTCGGGACGCTGATTTTCGCGCTCCGGAAGATCCCCTATAACCACGCGGTGTGGCATCTGTTCGTCCTGGCCGGCACCACGTCGCACGTGGTCGCGATGGCGCTGTACATACCTTTGTACACGTCATAGTGCCGACGCCGAGGCTTGACATTCGGCTCCGTCGGTCCGAAGATCGAAGCAAGAGCGGAACATGCAGATCTTTTTTCTCCTGGTTGTGGTGTTGACATTCGGCTCGGCGGCCGCAGGCGCTTTCGGCGTCAGAAAGAACAGGCGGCTCGCGAACGATATCTCGCGTATTCTCGAGAAGGTGTTCCGGCCGTCGGAAACCCGATACACCAACATCGGCGGCCTTGTGGGGTACCATTTCAAGTTCACCCTGCAGGAGCCGCCTGGTGAGCTCTCCGGGACCATGACCTTTCTTCCCAGACACACCGTGCTCTATCTGCCGTTTTCGCTGCTCGCCGGGCGGCAGGACCGGCTCTCGCTCGAGCTCGAGCTGGAATCGGCACCGCCCGGGCAGGGCCATATCGTAGAGGCAAGACATTATCGCCACGGTTGGATACACATAGACGACGAGTCAGGAATGTCGCGAACGGACGTGGAGAAATCCGGAACTCCATTCTCCATTTTCTACTACAATTCACTCGTACGTGATCGGCTTCTGTCGCTGCTCGGGAAGCTGCCCGAGCACTCTAGTCTCCGCCATTTCTCCTACCGGGCATCGGACCGGTCCTGTCTCATCGAGCTCGAGCCGGACGTCCACACGCTCGAAGATACCCTTCAGTCATTTCTTGAACTTCTCCCCGCATTTTCCCAGACCACGCCGTAGAAAGTTTTTGGTTGACAGCGGTCAATGACCGGGGTTAGGCTGAGGGTGAGCGCATCAATTCCCCAATTCTCCCCTGAGGAGGCCTGTATGACGACTCTCATCCTATTGATTGGGGCTGCTGCGTACGTTGTCCTCTACTTCACCTACGGAAAAAGACTCGAAAAGAACGTCGTGAAGGCGGACAGCAGTGTGCAGACGCCGGCCCACCGCATGTATGATGGGGTTGACTATGTGCCGGCAAAGACGCCGGTGCTTTTCGGTCACCACTTTTCCTCAATCGCCGGAGCGGCGCCGATCGTCGGACCCGTGCTCGCAATGGCGTGGGGCTGGATTCCCGCTCTCGCATGGGTCTGGTTCGGAAACATCTTCATCGGAGCGGTACACGACTACCTGTCGATAATGGCGTCGGTTCGCTACGACGGCAAGTCGGTGCAATTCGTTGCGTCCGATCTGATCACCAAGAGGACGGGCAACCTATTCTACTACCTCGTGTTCTTCCTGCTCATCCTGGTAGTAGCCGCGTTCAGCGCGATTCTCGGCGGCATGTTCGTCGGAAACGGCGCGATTCCCTCATCCTTCACCTGGATGATGATTTCAGCGCTGATTCTCGGGGTACTTCTCTACCGGACGAAGATGAACTTTGTCTTGTCGACCATCGTCGGAATCGTGCTGCTTGCAGCCTCAATCTACCTGGGCTATCTCTTTCCCTTTACGCTGTCGCGTGACTGGTGGTTCCTGTTCATGTTTCTGTACATCATCATCGCGGCGGCCATCCCGGTTGAGGTTCTGCTGCAGCCAAGGGACTATCTCAATTCCTGGCTGCTCTACTTCGGTCTGGTAATCGGCGGACTTGCTGCAATATTCAGCTTCCACGGCTTCACGATGCCTGCGTTCTCGAG
This sequence comes from uncultured Spirochaetales bacterium, assembly GCA_964577375.1. GTDB lineage: Bacteria > Spirochaetota > Spirochaetia > DSM-27196 > DATKUC01 > DATKUC01. The sequence goes on from CAZNYW010000001.1 coordinate 116,568, forward strand.
CTTTTCGCCGATCGTGGTGAGCGGGAAACCGAGCCCCTTCTGGCCAGTCATTCCGCTCATAATCGCCTGCGGTTCGCTTTCGGGTTTCCATGCCCTCGTCGGCTCGGGTACCTCTTCGAAGCAGCTCGATACCGAACGGTCCGGGCTGGTGGTCGGATACGGCGGAATGCTTACCGAGGGCTTCCTGTCGACGCTCGTCGTTGTGGCAATCGCAGGATTCGGCGTACAGCTGATGGTGGCCAAGGGCGCCGCCTTCACCGCGGGCGGCTGGGCTACCCAGTACACGCCGGCGATGATGAAGACCTATCCCAGCGCCGCGCTGTTCACCAACAGCTTCGCCTCCATGGTCGCGGGAACCTGGCTCGGATTCATTCCAACCCAGATCGTCACCATTATCGCGGGAATGTGGGTTGCCTCGTTTGCCATGACCACCCTCGACACCACCAACCGCCTTGCCCGCTATACCCTGAGTGAGATGTTCGAGCCGCTCAAGGGCAAGTCGGACGGAGTCTACAAGTTCTTCACGAACAAATGGGTAGCTTCTATCATCCCCGCGGCCATCGGAATCTGGCTCGGCTGGAGCGGAAGCTTCGCGGTGTTGTGGCCTTCATTCGGTTCGGCCAACCAGCTGATCGCGTCGATTGCGCTTCTGACAGGTACCGCGTGGATCACGAAGCGGCTGAAATCCCGGGCGACGATGGCACTGGTGCCGGCGGTGCTTCTCTGGATCACCGTGACGGCGGCAATTGTATGGTTCAGCGCGGTAGCGCTTCCGGCGACGATTTCAAGCAATCCGGCGACCGGAATCGTCGTGCTGATCATCGAAATCATCATGTTCGTGATGAACATCGTCTTCATCATCGATTTCTTCCGGACCCGCGGCGAACCCGCCCCGGAAACGGCGAAATCAGGGACCTGAGAGTGACTCAGGAACGGGGCCCACGGCCGCCGCGGCGGCAAGAGCCGTCGCGGCAGGAGCCGCGGAAGCCGAAGAGCGGCCTGCTCGCCCGCATCTGGGCGGGATTCCGGGCCTTCTTCTCGGTCATGGGCGCCGCCCATCGGGAACAGGTTACCGAGCTCACGCGCTTCGAGGCGCGTGAGCTCGAAAATGCGTTCGTGCTTCTCCTGATGGGATCCTTTACCGGACTTCCGGCTCCGCCGTCGTTTCTGGCGGTGGAGCTGCTTCCCTATCTGGAGCACGAGCTTTCGGTTCTCAATCGTCGGGCTGCCGACGCAACCGATGCGCTCGCAGAGCTTGCTGGGTGTCTGGACATCGATTAGGGCTTATCCGTGAAATCTATATTCTTTGTCGGGAAGGGCGGCGTCGGGAAATCGACGCTAGCGGCCACCGCTGCGTGGCAGCTTTCGCGGGCCGGCAAGCGGGTCTTTGCGATCTCGTTTGATCCGGCGCACAATCTGGGTGACATTTTCGGCCTCACTCTTACCGACCGAAAGACCAGCATCGACGACCATCTCGATCTCGCAGAAGCGGACCTCGACCGCGCTGCCGAGGTGTACGTTCAAAAGAACGTCGATATCCTCACGCAGATGTACAGCTACACCAAGGCGTTCAATCTGGACCTCTATTTCAAGGTGCTGCGCTACTCCCCCGGCGTGGAGGAGTACGCGGCGCTCACGGTTCTCGAGGAGGTTCTGCGGACCGAAACCGCCTACGACTACGTCGTTTTCGATACGCCGCCGACGGCGCTGACCTTGAGGATTCTCGCGCTGCCGAATATCGCGGTCACCTGGGTCGACCGGCTCAGGCGGATCAGGCGGGAGATCCTGCGAAAGCGACACACCATTCACAATCTCTCGGGGAAATTCATCGAAGAGGGTGTCGAGCTTCCCTACAAGGAGGAGGACGACGAGGTGATCCGGCAGCTCGGCAGGCTTTTTGATCAGTATGTCGACCTTTACGCCCGGCTGCGTGGCAGTGATAATAGTATTGCCATGGTCTTCAACCCCGACTATCTGTCGTGGCGTGAATCGGAACGCATCATCCGCGGCCTCGCGGACCTCAAGCTGCCCTTGCGGGCCGCGTTCGACAACAAATACGCGCAGGAGATGTCGGAAGTTGCCGATGAGGTGGAGAGCACCCTGTTCGGCAGCAATCGCTCCTTCCCGGTAGTCAGAGTTCCCTTCAATGGTCTGCGAAGGGAGAATGCCTACCGGATGGAGTTCGATATTCTCGGTGCGTTGACGATGGGGGAGATGCAAAGGTGAATGGTTCAGGCGTGACTTCTCAACCGATCTTCTATCTTTTCATCGCGGCGAGCGTTCTGCTCTCCCTCGGCTACGCGTGGGGCGCACGCCGGAACAAAAAGATCCTCAACGGGGCCATGAGCGCCCTTGCAGATATCTTCAAGCCGAAGGATCAGCAGTTCACCAACATCGGCGGACTTTCCGGTTATCACGCCAACTTCATCCCGCACCGCAACCGGTACATCCGCCGGGTGGACGCGACCGTCACGCTCCTTCCGCGGCAGTCCTGGCTCTACCTTCCGGTTTCGAAGCTCATCCGCCGGTTCGATCGGATGTATCTCGTGCTCCATCTCGCTCCCGACGTCATGGGCACGCTCTCCGAAGGACACATTATCGAGAAGGGCTATTCCACCTTCCACGGGGCAAAGATCGAAAACGAGAGCAGACTGTCAATGGAGACCATCACCTGGGGCGGGAAGACTTTCTTTCTCTACTTCGAATCCCCGGGGGTCAAGGCGGATCTCGAGAGATGCATGGCGATGGTCGGGGAGCCAGGACCCCTTCGCCACGTGGCGCTGGTTCCAGAGCAGGACCGTATGTTCCTGTTTATGATACCCAGGCTTGGCAAGGTGAAGGATACCGTGTCGACGGTTCACCAGTGGTTTGTACAGCTGCTGGGCAGCCGCCGGTCCGCCGGAACACCTGCCGAATGAGAGGTTTTCATGCTCAATGAACTGGTCGCGCGAAACCGCACCTACAGACGCTTCTACGAGGCGAAGAAGATCGGAAGGCAGACGCTCGAGTCACTGGTGGAGAACGCGCGCCATTGCGCCTCCACATCCAATCTGCAGCCGCTGCGATATCTGCCGGTCGATTCGGAGGGACCGCGGGCGGCGGTGTTCGACTGCCTGAAGTGGGCAGGCTATCTGGCAGATTGGCCGGGACCGGTCGAAGGCGAACGGCCGAGCGGCTACATCGTGATAACGCACGATACCGAGATCCAGATCAAGCAGGAGTACCTCTGGTGCGACGTCGGGATCGCGGGACAGACGATTCTGCTCTCGGCAACCGATCTGGGACTTGGTGGGTGCATGATCGCATCGATCGACCGGGAGAAGCTTCGCGCGGCGCTCACAATCCCCGAACGGTTTGCGATCCTCGTGGTGCTTGCGCTCGGCTCGCCGAAAGAGAAGGTGGTGATAACGGACCTCGGAGAGTCGGGGAGCATAAAATACTACCGCGATGCCGAAGGTACCCACTATGTTCCGAAGCGCGCGCTGAAGGACATCCTGATCGGTTGACCTTCGCCATACGGGCGCCCGCGCCGCGGACGCGCCGACAAAAAAAGGGCCGGCGCGCAGCCGGCCGAAATTGCGGGCGCCTCATCAACAGACGCGTTCCGCCTGTGACCTGTACAAAACGATTCCTTCGCCGGGAAAGATAAGCTTCAGCTCGCGGACCACCTCCGTGATGGAGGCCGCGACCGTTTCATCGCAGTAGAAGATGAGCAGGAAGTTCTCCTCCGGGAAGATGTGATCTCCCCGGCGCGTTCCCGAGTCGCCGAATCCCTGCACCTCCGCGAGCTTCGTGTAAAAGGGGTTGAGCTCCTGCTTGCGGAACAGATCGTACAGATCATCCTCCACCGCTCTATTTCCGATCAGTTCAAGTCGAACCACGACAGTGCCTCCCTAATTATCCGTAGTCTCGACGCGCTCGGTCTCTGCGAGCTCGCGTTCCCGTTCGCGGCGCCGTTCGGCACGGGCGCTTCTTCGCCGCCGGAGTCGGATGCTCGCGCCGTTGAACGCGGAGTATATGATGGGAACAAGAAAGAGCGTGACCAGGGTGCTCAGCGTGAGCCCTCCCACGATCGTCTTTCCGATCGGCTGCACCAGGCTCGACCCCTCCGTTTTCAGAAATGCGACCGGTATGAGGCCGAGGATCGTGGTGAGCGTGGTCATCAGGATCGGCCGGAGCCTGTTCCCGCCCGCCTCGATGCACGCGTCCCTGATCGACATCCCGCGCTTGCGCAGAAGGTTGGTGTAGTCCACCAGCACGATGCCGTTGTTCACCACGACGCCGACGAGCACGACCAGACCGACCGCGGTGAAGAGGCTCAGAATGGTATGGGTAAGGAAGTGCACCAGGAGCACGCCGGTGATCAGGAAGGGCACAGCAAGAATGATGATGAACGGATCGAGGAACGATTCGAACTCCGCCGCCATTACGCCGAAGACCAGCAGCGCGGAGATTGCGAGGACGATCATGAAGGTCGTTCCATACTTGATGAGGTTCGCGTAGTCGCCGCTGTACTCAATGACGAGGTTTTCCTCTCCCGGGATCTGCTGGGCGATCGCGGCGCGGATTCGCGGGGCGACCTCATTGAGCTGCGTTCCCGGGGCGAGACCGGCGGTCACGTGCGTTGTGCGCCGCTGGCTTTCGCGTTTGATGGTTACAGGTCCCGTCGACTTGGTGACCGAGGCGAAGCTGGCGAGCGGAATCTTGCGGCCGCTGTTGTTCACCACGAAGATCTGCGTGAGATCCGGCAGCGAGCTTCGATCCCGCTCCTTTGCGATGAGCAGGATATCGTACTCGTTCGAGCCGTCCCGGTACTTACCGGCCACAGTCCCGGCGATGTTCGCCCGAACCTCCTGGCCGATGGTCGCGACGTTGAGCCCGAGCGAATAGGCCTTCGCTCGGTCTATGACTACCTCTGCCTGTGGCAGCCCCTCCGAAATGCCGACCGAGGGTTCGGTGACCTCCGGGAACTGCTTCTGGAGGATGTCGCGTATCTGGTAGGAAACCTTTCGCGCGAGCTCGAGATCGTCGGTTTTGACCAGGATATCGATCGGCGAGGCTCCGAAGAGGTTGCCTCCACCGTTTCCGCCGAACGAAATTGTCGCGCCGGGGAACTCTCCGAAGTGTTTGCGCAGCTTCTCCTTCACTGTGTCCGAGTCGTCTATGCGCTGTGCGTAGGGCGGCAGCGTGATCGTCATGGTCGCCTTGTTCGACTGCGCGGCGCCAAGAAATCCGAAGAGGCCCCGCGTGCCGATGTTGAGGATGACGTCCTTGTAGCCCTGAATCTGGGTGCGCGCGATGGTGGCGAGGCGCTGGACCGCCTCTTCGGTGACTGCGAGCTTTGTCCCCACCGGCATCTCCACCGACACCGTTACCGTGTCCTGCGGCTGTTCGGGAACCAGCTGAAAGCCGATTGCCGGAATAAGGGTGAGGCTCGCAGCGAAGATTCCAACGATGATCAGAGTCGATACAAGGCGATGGTTGAGCACAAAGCCCAGCGCTCGTTTGTAGGCGTTGTCGAGCCCGACGAACGCGTTACCCGTAACCCTGTCGACCGCACCGACGACGCCGAACAGCGGCCGCTGTTTACGCGATGATATCGGCAGGTACTTGCTCGCGAGCACCGGGACGAGTATGAGCGCGACCACGAGCGAGGCGGCCAGCGAGATGACGACCGTGATCGCAAGCCCGGAGATGAGCTCGCCAATGACCTCCAGCTGGCTGCGGAACACTGCGAGGGGCAGAAAGACGCAGATTGTCGTCAGCGTTGAGGCGACGATCGCAGTGATCATCTCCTCGGTGCCGAGCAGCGCGGAGACACGGAGCTTCGCCCCTTTTTCTCGATATCGGAAAATATTCTCGAGTATGACTATGGAGTTGTCCACAAGCATACCGATACCGAGCGCCAGTCCGGTGAGGGTCATCAGGTTGAGCGTGAGGCCCATGAAATACATCACCATCAGCGTGAGAACGATGGAGATAGGGATTGCCGTAGCGATGATGATCGTCGATTTCATGCTGCGGAGAAAGACGAACAGCACGATGACCGCGAGAATCGCACCCTGAATTGCGGACGTGCTCACCTGCTCGAGCGAATCACGGATAACGCTGGTGGTGTCGGCTATGACGCCGATGCTCACCCCCTGCGGGAGCACCTCGTTGATCTGCGGCAGCCGCTGTTTCACCGTATCCGCTACCCGGACCGAGTTGGTGCCGCTCTGTTTCTGGACGATGATGTAGACGCCCGGTTCACCGTTTATGAAGACGACGTTTTCCCTGTCGCTCAGCCCCATGGAGACATCCGCGACATCGCGCAGCCTGATGCCGGTCGCCTGCGCGGTCGGATTTGCCGCGCTCGGCTGTCCACGATAGGCAATTACGGTGTTGCGGATTGCGTCGAGCGATTTGTACTCGCCGCTCGTGGTGATCAGGTAGCTTATGTCGCCCTCGGTGATCGTTCCACCGGAGACGTCCACGTTCTGTGACTGGAGCGACGCCGCGATCTGGCCGATCGTCAGATTGTAGGCCGACAGCCGCGACCTGGGGATCTCGACGCGAACCTGGTGGGTTCGACCGCCGTTCACCGCCGCCAGCGCTACACCCTCGACCTGTTCGAGGCGCGGCTGAATCATGTTCTCGGCGATCTGGCGAAGCTCTTCCGGTGACCGGTTGCCCGAGACTTTGAGCTGCAGGATCGGGATCATCGACGGGTCGAACTTGAAGATCTGCGGCGAGGTCGATCCGTCGGGCAGATTGTCGCGCACGAACTCGAGGCGGTCGCGCACGTCGTTGGACGCTTCGGCCATGTTCGTGCCCCAGGTAAACTCGATCTGAATGGTGCTGGAGCCGGCGCTCGAGGTGGAGGTAATCTTGTTGATGTTCCCGACGTTGCTGAGCGCGCTCTCGAGCGGGCGCGTGACGGTTTTTTCGACATCCTCCGGACTGGCCCCCGTGTAGTTGGTGATCACAAGCAGGACAGGCGGGGTAATCTCCGGATAGAGGTCGATCGCGATGTTCCCGCTCGAGTAGAGGCCGAATCCGATGGCGAGCGCGAATATGATGATAACCGTTGTCGGCCGGTTAACGACCGTTTTCGTCATGCTCATAGCGCCACCTGTTACAGGATCCTGTCCTGCGCAGGAAGCGGCGGCAGCTCTTCGATCACCTTCACGGACGCGCCGTTGGCGAGCAGGGTCTGTCCCTTCACCACAACCTTCTCTCCTGCCGAAAGGCCGGCGGTAATCTCGGCCTTGCCGTCGATCTCTATTCCAACGGTAACATCGCGCTGGACCACCGTTCCATCGGCGCCGACAACGAAGACGAACCGGCGGCCGCTCCGTTCGACAATCGCCTCCGAAGGGATCTTCACGAGACCGGTCTTGTGACTGGTGACGATCCGGATCTCGGCAAACATGCCGGGTTTGACCCTCGGGTCCTGCTGATCGAACCGCAGGGTGACATCCATGGTCCGGGTCTGGGGATCCACGACCGGGCTCAACTCGGCGACGCGCGCGGGGAAGCTCTCGGTCGGATAGGGCTGGAGCGAGACCAGAGCGGATTCACCCACGCGGATCTCGCCGATGTAGCGCTCTGCGACCTGCGTCCGGATTTCGAGCTGGCCGAGGGTTGCTATTTGAACGACAGGTACGCCCTGCGTGATCCGGGTCCCGATGTCCGCGGGCAGGGCCGTGATGGTTCCGGCAATCGGCGCGCGCACCGGGTTGGGCACGAAGTTCTGCCCCGGACGCGACGAATCGACCTCCGCCACCACGTCGTTCTGGTGAACGTACTGCCCGAGGGTGACGTAGCGCTTCACAAGCTGGCCGCTCGTGTCCGCATAGACGTCCACCTGATTGGCCGCCTCCACGCCGCCGGTAACGGATATATAGTTGTTGAGGTCGCCGGTTGCCGCCTCGGTCACGCTTACGGGAAAGACGGTAGCCTGTGCGGCGTCGTTGCCGGGAGCGCCCGGTTTGGCCGGCGCAGCCTGCGCGCTCTGGCCGGACGGCCTGCTGCAGGATGCAAACAGAATGGCTGCCGTCACGGCGGCAACAAGACTGAAAAAGACGAGACTAGTTCGCCGTCTGTTTTTCATTTATGGTACCTCTTATGTCGTCGAGTGTTGCGTTCAGGGCGTACTCAAGGTCGAGGAGGCCTGCGGTGTAGTTGTATTCGTCCGAAAGAACATCGACCTGTGCCTTCTGAAGATCCTGCTCCGCATTCCGCACATCCAAAAGATCGCGGGTGCCGGCCTTGTAGCCCTCCTGTGCGAGAGAAAGGGCCCGCTGGGCGAGCTGCGAGTTCATCTTCTTCACATCCAGAGTATTGCGCGTCTTTTCCAGGGTCTGAACGATCTTGCGTATCTCCATCTCGGCGCCCTGGCGAGCCTGAGTGAGCGATACCTTCGTCTGTTCGATCTGGTTTTCGTATTCCGAGATCTTGGTTCGCGTTTGTGATGCCGGAAGGAGCGGATCGAGGCGCAGTCCGAGTGTTATGGAGAACATTCCGCTCTGCTGCTTCCAGTCGCGGTTCACATCGGCAAACAGCGGATCGGAGAAGGGATCGCCCATAAAGGTCGGATCAGCGGTGTAGGAGAATGTCAGCGTGGGGTACATGCCCGACCTGGTAATCATGACGACGTTCCGGAGTGAGGTGATCGCGTCCCGGATTCCCCTGATGTCGTAGCGCTGGTCGAGATACTTGGTTATCAGCCGGTCGGCATCGCTCGACGTGACCGGTACGAGCTGCGCACCGATACTCCCCTCGAGGACCGGTTTGGCGGTCAGGTCGATACCGAGCATCTGGTTGAACGCCATCAGCGAGGTGTCATAGGCGCTCGACAGGTCGTCGAGCGCGGGCCTGAGGTTCGCGAGCGACACCTGCGCCGAGAGGTAGGTGTATTCGTCGACGAGCCCGTTGTCATAGTTCACCTTTGTCTGGTCGAGCCGCTCCTGGGCGGTCTTGATGGCATCCTTCTGAAGCTCGATCCGGCGCTGCAGCAGGAGCAGATTGTAGAACTGCTTGCGGACATCGCGGTCGAGCGTTGCGCGCGCCTGCTCGAGCGAGGTTTTGCCCGAATTGTAATCGAGCACCGTCTGCTTAATTCCGTAGAACATCTGTGCCGTCAGCGTGAGCGACGCCGAGACGCGCGTCGACAGCGCCCAGCGGGGCAGCGTCTGCGACGGGGTGAGGTAATATAAAGTGTAGGTTCCCGGGGTGGTCGACGGTGGGACGAGCATCGGCCCTATCGTCTGCTCGGCGTTCCATCGCGAAAGCGTCGCGCTCGCGCTCATCACCGGGATGAACTGGTTCCAGACCGTGTTCATCGCATTTCGCTTCTGCGCGAGCTTCAGCTGCTCGGTCTCGAGTCCCAGGTTCGAATGCAGGGCGAGAGCAACCGCCGTGTCGATATCGATCTTGAGCTGGTCGCCCGTCTGCTGCGCGTACGCGGCAGTCCCTGCGAACAGCAGCGCCGCAGCGACCGCGGCGGCCGCCAAATGTCGTGAGGTATGTAGCCTGCTCATCCTTGATCACTCCTTTCGGTAATTAACTGCTCGAGCCCGAGCGTGAAAAGTCGGTATGACATGCGCATCGACCGCATCGTTTCCTCCGGATCAAACCGGGGGCGAATCGTGAACACACGCCACAGAACGATCGCCCACAGCAGTGCGGCAAGCTCGGAAAAGCTCAATCCCGCCCCGCCTTCGGCCCCGTCTGCCATCTCAGCGCGAAGAAAGGCAAGCGGCTCCTCGAGACGTTCGCGCCCCTCCTCCGGAAGGTGCGGCTGAATGCGCCGGTAGCGCATCCACTCGAACATGCTGAGAAGCGCCGTGTTACGGATGAAGTAGGAGGAGAGAGTGACCATGTAGCCGTAGATACGCTCGCTGGTCCCCTCCATCGAGGCCGCCTTCTTCTGCCAGAGGTGGCCGAACTGCGACTGCTCGTGAAGGATCATCTGGTGGAGCATGTCGTCCTTGTTGGCGAAGTAGAAGTAGATGGTGCTCTTGGAGATACCCGCCTCCTGGGCGATGCGGTCGAGCGATGCGTTTTCGATGCCATGACGTGCGACGGTGCGTTCGAGCGCCTTCACTATGTGGTGGGGCGCCGCAAGCTCATCCTGCCGGACCGTAAAAAGCCGCTCCACTTCGCCGAAATCGAGATCTCCGCGGGCTCCGGACACCATCCCGTTCTTCAGGATCTGCACCACCCGATCGATGTGCTTCTGACATTCGGGGCCGCAATGCTCGTCGGTCTGACGTCGCTTGCCCTCGACCGTCCAGAAGAAGAGCGCTGTCACAAGCGAAGTGGTAAGCGTCACGTGGTACAGAACAAGATCCCATGCCGCCTTGTCGGTCTCCGGGAAGAGCGGTGCGAGCGCCTCTCCGAGCGCTTTGCGCTGGCGCGCTGTCTCGCCGAATACGGCGTCGTCATCGAGAATGTGCGAGTGGGCATAGTACATCGCGAGAAAGATGTAGTAGTTCGGATTGACACGCAGAAAGTCCATATAGCAGGTAGCGTAACTGCGAATCACCCGTTCCAGAGTCCTCGCCGAGTCGTCCCGGCAGAGCTCGGACACGAGCCGTTCGGTCATCTTCGCGTAGTCGGATCTGACCTGTTCGATCATCGCGTCGATGAGGGCGTTCTTGTTCGGGAAGTGACGGTATATGGCCTGTTTCGTCACGGCGAGGCGGGCGGCTACCAGGCTCAGGCTTGTCCTTGCAAAATGGGTCTTGCCCCATTCGTCGAATGCCGCCTCGACGATCTGTGAGCTCTGTTCAATTTTCATGGTTTTGTTACCGAACGGTCGTTAACTTCTCCCAAGTATAGTTCAGCCTTATCGAAAATGCAAGGCCTGTCCGGAGATTGCCTGCCCGGGTGTACACCGTTTCTACATGTTTATAATTATCAACGCCAAATTAAATAAAAGTAAGGAATGAGTCAATAAGAATTAATAAAATTCATCAAACAGCTGCCGAATTTGCGCGAACGGCGAGTTGAGCCGTTCGCGCGGTTCCGGTAGCATACTTCAGCGCCGGTCGTTCGCGTAGACGAGCCCGAGCTGTTTCTTGATCTGATCAATGGTGTCCATGAGCTGTATCGACTCGTCGAGCGGCATGACGGCTGACTCGGTTTCGCCCTTGCGGATGCATTCCGCCGCAGCGGCAATCTCGAAGGAGAAATCATCCTCTACGGCGAAGGGGAGCTGCCGCTCAACCGGCGGGGCGTCGCCTTTTCGAAGGATCGCGGTCTTTGCCGAGAGAAAGCGGTCGGGGACCTCGATCCGTCCCTCCGTACCGTAGATAACAGCCCTGCAGTCGAGCTCCGTCCGAACGGCCGAAGAGAGCATCGCAATTGCACCGCCCTTGTAGGTGAGCTGGTAGGCCGACTGATCGTCGACGCCCGTGCGTCCTATCTCGGCGGTGGCCTGGATCTTCTCCGGGGGACCGCCCATCACCATCGAGGCGAAGGAGAGCGGATAGATTCCCGCGTCGAGCAGGGCTCCCCCGGCGAGGGCGGGGTCAAAGAGGCGATGCCTGGGATCGAAATCTATTCTGAAGCCGAAATCGGCGCGGACCTGCCGCACCTCGCCGATCTCGCCATCGGCGAGCCACTTTCGAACCTGGATTATCGCGGGCAGGTAGCGCGTCCACATTCCCTCCATCAGGAAGAGCTTCTTCCGCCTTGCAAGATCCACGAGCTCCCGTAGCTCGCGCGCGTTCACCGTAAATGGCTTCTCGCAGAGTACCGCCTTGCCGTGATCAAGCGCAAGCTTGACGCACTCGTGGTGAAAATTGTGAGTGGTCGAGACATAGACCGCATCGATGTCGGCGCGGCGTACGAGATCCTCGTAATTCTCGAAGAAGGAGGCAACTCCGTACTTCTGTGCGAAAGGTTTTGCCTTTCCGGGCGTGCGGGATGCTACCGCGGCAAGGGTGGATCCGTCAACTGCCGCAACACCTGTCGCAAATCGGTTGGCGATTCCTCCACAACCGAGCACTCCCCATCGGATTTCTTTTCCAGCCATGAGTCCCCCTGATCTGTCGTTTCGATAGTCAGGGTAAAGCTACTCAGAATGGGGGTGGGTTTCCAGCGCGCAGGAGCCATTTTCAGTTGAGCAGGCTGTTCACGTCCGACTGCGAATTGCCCGCCGAGGACCGCTGCTGTCCGGCGGTATCTCCGCCGGCGGCAGATGTACTGCCGGCGGCAGAGGTACTGCCGGTTGCCGGCTGGCTCAGGTCGAGGTTGAGCGACGGCAAAACGAGCGGTCTCGTTCGGGACGTCGAGGCTGCGTTATCTCCGGTCGGCCGTGGCATGCTGACCTGCGGGGTATTTACCTGCTGCGCCATCCGGCGCAGGACCATCTGCTCTTCGTCCTTGCGGTACTTTGCTATGCTGTCGAAACCGCGCGGCTCGGTCCCCTTCACGAAGACCTCCTTGATGACTTTGCCGGTGTAGTCCGGCGGCGGCAAAAGTCCGGTCGTCGCGGTGACCTTTTCGTGTACGATTCCGGATGGCTCCATGAACTGGCGCGGCGGCAGATCCTGATGGATCGCCTTCATGTAGGCCGCCCATATGGGGCCCGCGGTTGCACCGCCGAGCACGTTGACGCCAAGCGAGCGGCCCGGTTTGTTGAAACCGTACCAGAGCGCGGTCGTCATGTAGGGGGTGAAGCCCATTGTCCAGACCGACGACCAGTTCTGGGTCGTCCCGGTCTTGCCGGCGAACTCGATCGGCTTGTCCGGATCGAGGCCGGCATGCTGGAATGCCCAGGCCAGCGTGCCGCTTACGGGCGTGGAGTGGAGCATGCTCTTCATGACAAAGGCGGTCTGAGGCGTCAGTATCTGCGCCTTGGCGCCCATCCGCTGTATGTTCTGCAGCGTGTCCTTCTCCGGCGTCACGATGATCTTTCCGTTGCGGTCCTCGACAAACCGGATAGCTACCGGAATGACCTCGCGGCCGCCGTCGGCGATGGTTGCGTATGCGCGCGCCATTTCTATCGGGGCGACCGACACTGTGCCGAGCCCCACCGGATACCTCCGCTTGAACCCGCGCTGCAGCCATTGATCCTGCGGAATTCCGAGCAGCCGTGTTGCGATCTTGAACGCATCGGTGAACCCGACGAGCTTCAACACGTGTATTGAGGGCACGTTCATCGAATCCTTCAGCGCCGTCCGGGCGAGGACAGGAGCCGTCCACTCCCCGCGGAAGTTCTGCGGCGCGTACGGACTGCCGTCTGCGTTTTTATAGACGATCGGCGAGTCCTGGATCATCGTGGCCGGCGTGATGACCTTCTTCTGGATCGCGGCCGAATAGTAAAGAGGCTTGAAGCTCGATCCCGGCTGCAGCCGACCGTCGACGGCATAGTTGAATTCGGAAACGCCGCGCACGAAATCAGCGCCACCGATCATCGCGCGAATGCCTCCGGTATTGTTGTCGAGCGTAATGAGGGCGCCCTGCACCGAAGTCTGCTTGCTGTGCTGCAGTTTCATCGACGTGTCCCGAACGAGGGCGTTCGCGAGCCCGCCGTCGGGTTGGGTGAACATCAGGCCTGCGAAGTCCAGGATTGGTGCGACGTGATCCTGATAGTAGCTGACGGCGTCCCGGTTTCTCACGCCGGCTCCAACGTGTATGTCTGCGACATTGAAGCCCAGAGCGAGCAGATTGACGAGCGGGACGATATCAGTAGCGGCCACATTGACCCGTTTTGAGTGTCCCCGCACGTAGTCCGAATTGATCTGGGCAAGCCCTTCGTGGAAATACTTCTCCGCGGTCGCCTGCGTGTCCAGATCGAGCGTGGTGTGCACGACGTAGCCGTCGCTGTAGATGTCGGCCGTTCCCAGAAGGTATTTGCTCTGCAGAAGGGTCCGCACGTACTCGGTGAAGTAAGGGGCCTTGCTCGTCACCGCGTCCTGCGCGACGTAGGATCCAGGACGGGTGTAGTCGTAGTTGCGCCAGTAGCGCTCGAAGGAGGCGTCGACCTGGTTCTGAGTCGCGTAGCCGAGCTTGACCATCTGATTGAGGACGGTCCGCTGCATCAGCCGGGCGTGATTCGGGAATCGAAAGGGGTTGTAGTAGCTCGGATTCGCGAGCTGAATCACCAGCATCGCGGCTTCGGCAACCGTGAGCTGCTGCGCGGGGTGCCCGAAGTAGAACTCGGAGGCGGCCTGGATGCCGTAGACCCCGGGCCCGAAAAGCATCCGGTTCAGATACAGCTGGAGGATCTCGTTCTTGGAGTACTCCCGTTCCAGATTCACGGCGAACCAGAGCTCCTTCAGCTTTCGCCAGATGGAGAACTTGGACCGGTCCGCGTAGAGCGTTCCGGCGAGCTGCTGCGTGATCGTGCTTCCGCCCGAGACGTACTGCCCGGTGACGAGGTTCCAGGCAGCGCGGAAGGTCCCCCGAACGCTGAAACCCGGCTCGTGGTAGAAATTGTGATCTTCCCGTGTAAGAAGCGCATAGACGACGAATTTCGGAAGCTGATCCAGGGTAACGAGCTGACGCTGTCGGGAAGCCACGTACCGGGTAATCAGTTTCCCGTTGATATCGAGGACCTGGGTTGGCAGCGCGAGCTTTGTCTTCTGGAGATCGCCCGTTCGCGCAAGGTCTTTGACACGTGCGACAGCGAAACCGGTGAGCACCGCAGAGGCGAGACAGACAGCCGAAACGACAAAAGCGAAAAGCACGAGCGACCTTTTACGCCGCCCGGTGAAGCTCATGCGCTAAAGTTAGACGGGTCCACCCCTGTGCGTCAATAGTTTTGGCGGATTTGATGAAGAAGGCTGCACATCCGCAAAGTGAAGGTAGAATTTCGCCCGGAGCCGATCTACAATAACCAGCATCGCGGAAATTGGGGTACTCATGAAACTGAACGGTAAACGGGCCGTTGTCACGGGCGGCGCGGCGGGAATCGGACTGGCGACCGCGGCGAGGCTTCTGAATGCGGGCTGCGTAGTCACAATCTGGGACATCGATGCCGACGCGCTGGCCTCCGCCAGGGATGCTCTGAGGAGGGACGGCGGCATAGTTCACGCGCGGGTCTGCAACGTCACCGACCGCGATAGCGTCGGCGCGGCGGTCAAGGCCGCCGAACAGGAGATGGGCGGCATCGACATTCTCGTCAACAATGCCGGATATCTCGCACCGGGCCGGTTCCTCGATCAACCCGTGGAAGTATGGCAGCGGACCATCGACGTCAACGTCAATGGAATCCTGCTTACCACACACGCGGTTCTCCCCGGCATGTACGGCCGAAATGAGGGCCACGTCGTCAACATTTCCTCGGCCGCGGGGATGCTCGGGGTCGCCGGGCTGGCGGTCTACGCCGCTTCGAAGTGGGCTGTGCGGGGACTTACCGAATCACTCCGGCACGAGGCGTGGAACCTTGGAAAACGTGGTGTCCGTTTCTCCTCCGTGCATCCGAGCTATGTTGCCGAGGGGCTTTTCGCGGGCGCGCGCATGCGGGGGCTGGGGGCTCTGATCGTGCCCCGAATCAGGAATCACGACGTCGTCGCGAAGGCGATCGTGGAGGCCGCGCTTAAGCGGGGAAGAAACTCGCCCAAGAGGCCTCGATCGGTCAGGGCCGCCGATTTCTTCCGCGGCGTCCTGCCCGACAGCCTGTTCCAGCGGCTTATCCGGATACTGAACGTGCACCGAAGCATGTCCACATGGAAGGGGAAGGAGAATGGCGAAAGGGCGTAACATCAGGTGTCCGGCGACCGGGGAGATAGTCGCGCCGATCCGGGAAGACAGCGTCGAGACGCTGAACGCTGCGGTTGCCGCGTCGCGCCGGGCGCAGCGGGATTGGGCGGCAGCGCCGTACAAGCTGCGCGCGCAGCATGCAGAGGCGGCGCGGACGTTCGTAATAGAGAATGCCGACAGAATCTCACAGACCATCTTTCAGTGCACAGGAAAGACCCGCATCGACGCACTCTCCACCGAGGTCCTGCCCGCTGCGCTTTCGATAACCTACTATGCGCGCGTCGTCGGCCGCGAGATCCGCCCGAAAAAGGCGAAACGGAGCAGCCTCCTGTTCATCAACAAATCCACGCTCATCCGCCGCGAACCCTACGGAGTGGTGGGGATAATCAGCCCCTGGAACTATCCCTTCGGAATACCAATTCACGAGGTGATCACCGCTCTCCTGGTCGGAAACGGTGTCGTGCTCAAGGTGGCGACGCAGACGCAGCCGGTCGGCGAGCTGATCCGGGAGATGGTCGAGGCCGCGGGTTTTCCGGAGGGACTGTTTCACCTCGTTCACCTTCCGGGCAGTGTCGCCGGCAGCGCCTTTTTGCATTCGGGTATCGGAAAACTGTTCTTCACCGGATCGACCGCGGTCGGAAAGCTTCTGATGGAGGAGGCGGGGCGGCTGCTCGTGCCGGTCAGCCTCGAGCTCGGCGGCAACGACGCGATGCTTGTGCTGTCGGATGCGAATCTCGAGCGCGCCGCTGCCGGTGCGGTGTGGGCGGGAATTTCGAACTGCGGCCAGTCCTGCGGCGCGGTCGAGCGCATCTACATAGAGGCGGCCGTCTACGACCGCTTCGTGGAGCTTCTCTCGCGACGGGTCGCAGCTCTCCGGCAGGGCGTGGACCGCGACTTCGACGTCGACTTCGGCAGCCTCACGACGTCCGAGCAGCAGCAGACGGTCCATTCGCACATGGAGCAGGCGCTGGTGCATGGCGCTGCCATGAAGGCCGAATCGCGTGCAGCAGAGGGCTCGCTGTTTTTTCCCGCCGCGGTGATCGAGGTGCGGGATGACCTTGTGCACCTCATGCAGGACGAAACTTTCGGGCCGCTGCTCGCCGTCGAGCGGGTTGCCGACGAGGCGGAAGCGGTCGATAAGGCGAACGACAGCTATCTCGGTCTCACCGCCTCGGTATGGACGCGAAACCGCGCACGGGGGCTCAGGGTGGCCGCGGCGCTCGAGGCGGGAACCGTAACGCTGAATGATCACCTCATGAGCCACGGTATGGCCGAGGCGCCCTGGGGGGGCTACAAGCAGTCGGGCATCGGCAGAGCGCACGGCGCGGCGGGAATTCGCGAGATGACGCAGGAGAAGGCGGTGGTCGTGGAGCTTCTTCCCTGGATGCGGAAGAACATGTGGTGGCATCCGCACGGACGCGCGATCTACGACGGACTGAAATCGGCGCTCACCCTGCTCTTCGGACGGGGGTTGAAGCGCCGTATCGCCGCGGGAACGAGCGTGCTTCGCCTCTTCATCAAGGCGGCGTTTTCAAGGGATTAGCACCCGCGACGGCGGGCCCGCGGCAATACCGGTGCGGTTCCGGCCTGCGTGCTCCGCCCGCCGGAAGGCCGCGGCAGACGGGGCGCACGGATGGTGAGGCTTACCTGGGCTGAACGACCGGTTTTTTCTTGTTCCAGGCGTCGTGAATTGCCTGGAGGACGTAGCCGTGCGCATCGTTGATGCTCATGGTTGCGCCGCTTCGGACATCGGCCACGATCTGCTTGTCTCCTGCAGACATGTTGTTGTACTTCGCAAGCTCGGCCGCGTCTTTTGACTGCGGATTGAGCGGCCTGCCGTTCGCGTCGTTGGTGTAGGCCTTGTAGAACGCGTCGACCTCGTCGACGGTCTTGCCGATGAACATGCTCTCCCAGGCGTCCATCTGCTTCCACCAGTCGTTTTTCGCGTTCATGCCGTAGTTGTCGGCCCGGTCACGCTTCGTTTTCCAGTCTGCAACCTCTTTCGCTACCGCCTGGTCGGTGGGGGGAGAGGTCCCGTCGACTTTCTCAGTCTCGTGATTGGTCAGATTCGGCGCGGGGCTTCCCGGCCACCCGGAGAAGTGCGGCATCGACGCGCCGTCGTAGTTCGGCGTGCTGACCTCGAGCTCGTCGGTTTCGAGGTCGACGATCTTTCCCGCCTTGTCGAACAGCACGGTGGCGTACACGAATGTGGGCTGGATATTTCCGGATGCTACACTGAGAAATAGCAGCGGTCAATGTCGCTTATATAGCGTGCAATTCAGTGAGGAACCCTTCGAAGCGGGCCAGCGCCTCCGGCATGTTCGCACGGCCGAAGCCGAGGCGGAAGTGTCCGCCGCTCTCGCCGTAGACCGTGCCGGGGAGGAGGAGGACATTGGCGCGGCCGGCCAGTGTTCGGCAGAAATCTTCGATGTCCCCGTTTCGGATTGCTGGAAACGCTATCGGTCCGGCGGTGGGCGGCGTCCAGCGGAAACGGTCCGGGTAGCGCGCGAAGAAGCGGTCGAGCAGGAGCATGTTGCTGCGAATAATGTTGACATTCCGGCGCGTCAGAGTCTCACGGTGGCGGAGAGCGACTTCGGCGAGAAGCTCGGAAGGCGCGCTGCTGCAGATAGTGGTGTAGTCTTTCATCGCGGCCATTTTCTCGTACAGGCTTCGGTTGCGCGTTGCGATCCACCCGATTCTCAGACCGGGCAGACCGTAGGTCTTGGACATCACCCCCAGGGAGACAGCTGTCTCGCTGATGTCACAGGCCGCCGGAAGCCGGTCGCCAGGGTCGTGCTCAAGCCCGCGATACACCTCGTCGGAGAATAGGATTATGCCGCGCTCATCCGCGATGGAGCTCACCTCTACGAACCGGTCCCTTTCCATGAGGTAGCCTGTGGGATTGTGCGGGAGGTTCAGCACCACGGCTTTTGTATTGGGCCGCAGGGCTTTTCTCAGGCCGTCGGGATCGAGCGCCCAGCCGTCGGTCTCCCGTCCTCTCCAGGAGGTCACCTGGCAGCCGAGACTTCGGGCAACCTCGTGAAGCGACTGGTAGGCTGGTGCGTGAACCACCAGGTGGTCACCGGCGGAGAGCAGCGCCTGCATGAAGACAAAGATCGCCTCCTCCGCCCCGGCGTGCACGAGGACCTCCTGCGGACCGGCCGAATCATACAGTCCGGCTATCTCCTGCCGGAGCGCCGGCGCTCCCGGTGATTCGGTGTAGCCGAGGCGAAGCGACAGGAGCCGTTCCGCGGCTCCGCTCTCGAGCGCGAGCAGGTCGCCGACCGACAGAGTTTCACAATCGGAGGCGCAGAGCAGGTACTCGGTCTGGAATTCGTACCGCGCAAAGAAGCGTTCCAGTGCAAATGGTGTGATTTCCATGCCCGCTCCAGTTGCCGCAGAGGCGGCATTGTATCTCCCTTCGATCTTGCATGAGCGTCCGAGGGGGGTCAAGAGAGGCCCTGCGTTGTTATGTTGTAAAGTATGGCCGAGCCTCCCCGCACATTGCACAATCCGGCAACCGTCTATGCCGCCATGGCATCAAACCTCATCATCGCCGCCGCCAAGTTCGTCGCCTCGGTGATGACCGGAAGCGCTGCAATGCTCTCGGAGGGGATCCATTCGGTGGTCGACACGGCAACGCGATTCTCATCCTCCTCGGTATTCGCAGAAGCTCGAAGCCGGCGGACGAGCTGCACCCCTTCGGCTACGGTAAGGAGCTCTACTTCTGGAGCCTCATCGTGGCGATTCTTCTGTTTGCCCTCGGCGGAGGGCTTGCGCTTCACGAAGGAATCACTCACCTGATCAATCCGCGGCCGCTCGAGGACACTGTCTGGAACTACGTGGTGCTGGGGATTTCATTCGCGGCCGAAGGCAGCTCCTGGACTCTCGCCCTGCGCCGGCTTCTGCGGGATCATCCCGGCGGCCGGATCGGAAAGCTCTTTCGAAACAGCTAGGATCCCTCTATATACATTGTTCTGGGAGAGGACACGGCGGCCCTCCTCGGGCTGACGGTGGCATTTCTGGGAGTGTTCTTCGGCCACCTGCTCGACAACCTCTGCCTCGACGGGGCGGCTTCGGTGGTCATAAGCATGATCCTGGAGGGGATGGCGGTATTCCTGGCCCGCGAGAGCAAAGATCTTCTTCTCGGGGAAAGCGCGGACCCGCAGACGGTGGACAGCATTCGGGAAATCGTGGGCGCGGATGCCGCCGTAAAGAAAGTGTGGCGGATTCTCACCATGCACTTCGGTCCCGAGCAGGTGCTTCTCAACATGGATGTGGAGTTCGTGCCGACACTTTCGGCCGACGAGGTGGTAACCGCCATCGACCGTCTGGAGGCGCGGATTCGGGAGAAGCACCCGCAGGTGATCAGGATCTTCGTGGAGGTCGAGGCGTTGAGAAGGAAGAGCGGAAGCGGTCGAAGCTGATTATGCCTGGGATTGCCGGATGAGGTTGAGCGATCCCCCCGCGAGCAGGATCCGTCGATGCCTTGGCGAAACGTCGAGCAGCGCCGTGATCATCCTCTCTCCGATGTTGACCGGAATCTCACGCTTGCCGCTTTCGATCAGCCGGCGAACCTCGGGAATCTCGATCCGGTCGCCCTGTTTGACGACGTCGTAGTCCGCCTCGTCGGCAAACTCGAGCGGCACGATGCCGAAATTGATGAGATTTGATTTGTGAATTCTGGCGAAGCTTTTTGCTATCTTCAAACGGATACCGAGATACCGGGGCGCGAGCGCCGCGTGTTCGCGTGACGAGCCCTGGCCGTAGTTCTGGCCTCCGATTATTGCTCCATTGCCGGCCTTCCCGGCGCGAGAGGAGAAATCTTCGTCGAGGACGTCAAAGACGAATTTGCTGATCGCCGGAATATTGCTGCGGTAGGGGAGAACCCTGTTTCCGGCGGGCATGATTATATCAGTTGATATATTATCGCCAACCTTGAGCACGATCTCCGCCCGGATGTCCTGTGGAAGCGGATCGAAGTCGGGAAAGGGCTTGATATTCGGTCCCCGCACGATCTCCACCTTCGAAGGATCGTCGGCCGGACGCAGAAACCATTTCTGGTTGAACGCGTACCTCTCAGGCTCTTCCACCTCAGGATAGTTCTCGAGCCCGCGGGGGTCCGCAATGTGCCCTGCGAGCGCAGAAGCTGCCGCAGTTTCAGGGGAGCACAGATACACCTGATCATCCTTCGTGCCGCTTCGCCCCTTGAAATTGCGTGGGAACGTGCGCAGGGAATTGGTGCCGGTTACCGGCTCCCGGTATTGATCTCAAAGCTCACCTGCGGATGCTTCATCCGACCTTCCACTATTCCCGCGGCAACCATGAAGTCGCGGTAGCTGCCGTTGCAGGAGGAGCCGATGATGACCTGATGCACCGGCACATCCTCCAGATCGCGCGCCGGTTTGACATTGTCCGGATTACTCGGGCATGCCACGAGCGGTTCCACCGTCGCGAGGTCGAGCTCGGTCAGCTCTTCGAACTCCGCCCCTTGCGGAGTGATGCGCTCGCTCCATACCTCTTCCCGGCCGTTCTGCTTCAGGAACTTCCTCGTTACCTCGTCGGAGGGAAAGAGTGCGGCGGTTGCCCCGATGTCGACTGCCATGTTCGCGATGGTTGCGCGTGCAGACATGTCCAGGCGGGCCATTCCGGGACCGTAGAATTCCATGATCTTTCCGAGTCCGCCCTTGACGGTGTAGCGACGCAGCAGCTCCAGAATCACGTCTTTTCCCGAGACGAAGGGATTCAGGCTGCCGGTAACGTGAATGCCCCACACCTCCGGCGTATTGATGTAGTAGGGACGTCCCGCCATCGCGAGCGCCACCTCGAGACCTCCCGCGCCCATGGCCAGCATGCCAAGGCAGCCGCCGGTGGTGGTGTGGCTGTCCGAGCCAAGCAGCGTCTTGCCGGGCACGCCGAAACGCTGGCGGTGAACGTGGTGCGAGACCCCGTTTCCAGGCGGCGAGAGTATAACCCCGTACTTCGAGGCGCATGACTGAAGGAAACGATGGTCGTCGGCGTTCCGGAAGTCGGTCTGAATGATGTTGTGATCGATGTAGCTCACCGCGACCTCGGGCCGCACCCGCGGTACGCCCATTGATTCGAACTCCAGGTAGACCATCGTACCGGTCGCGTCCTGCGTGAGTGTCTGATCAATCCTGAGACCGATCTCTTCGCCGGGCGTGAGCTTTCCTTCGACGAGATGCTCTTTGAGGATTCGTTCCGCCAGCGTCCGTTTCATGTCTGCCTCCTAGACCTTGTTGCGGTTGCTCAGCGCCTTGTCGAGATTGTATGCTGCGCTGATGAGCGCGAGGTGAGTGAAAGCCTGGGGAAAGTTTCCGAGCGCCTCGCCGTTTGGCCCCGTCTCTTCCGAATACAGGCCGAGATGGTTTGCGTAGCCCAGCATCTGTTCGAAGATGAGGCGCGCCCGGTCGAGCCGCTCCGGATTCGTTGCTCCCTCCCGCGTCATCGCGTCCACCAGCCAGAAGCTGCAGATGTTGAAGGTTCCCTCGGTCGACCCGAAGCTGTCGGGGCTGCTCTGCACGTTGTAGCGGTACGCGAGACTGTTGGAGACAAGGCCACCGTCGCGCGGAGACTTCAACACCTCATCGAGGGTGCTTACCATACGCCGGTCCGTCGGCGAGACGAAAAAGACCAGTGGCATGACGAGGGTAGCCGCGTCGAGAGAGTCGGAGCCGAAGTATTCGACGAAGGCGCCGCGCTCCTCGTTGTAGCCCTTTTCCATCACCGCTTCGTAGATCTCATCGCGGACCGCGTACCAGCGATCACGTTCGGCCGGATAGGCAAGCTGCTCGGAAAGGCGGATCGCGCGGTCGAGGGCAACCCAGCACATCAGCTTCGAATAGGTGAAGTCCTTATGCGTGCCCCGAAACTCCCAGATGCCGGCATCGGACTCTTTCCAGTGGTCGCACACCCAGTTTACCAGGCGGCGCAGATCGAGCCACAGGTCGTACGATATAGGGGTCGCGTACTTATTGTAGAGAAATACCGCGTCCATGAGCGCGCCGTAGATGTCGAGCTGCATCTGTGTATAGGCGGCATTACCGATCCGCACCGGCTTCGAGTCACGATAGCCCGACAGATTGTCGAGAGTCTGCTCGTTGAGCTCGTGCGCTCCGTCGACCCCGTACATGATCTGGAGGGAGCCGTCGGGATCCATCTCGTGCGCGCGCGCTTCGATCCACTTCATGAACTGCCCGGCTTCATCGGTGAATCCGATGCGCAGGAGGCTGTAGAGGGTGAACGCCGCGTCACGAATCCAGGTGTACCGGTAGTCCCAGTTGCGCTCGCCGCCGATGTGCTCCGGCAGGCCGCAGGTCGCCGCAGCGATGATGGCCCCACTCTCGCGGAAGGTCAGGAGCTTGAGCACGAGCGCCGAGCGCCGTACCATCTCCCGCCATCGTCCCGTGTAGGTGCACTGCGAGACCCAGTCGCGCCAGAAGTCGATGGTGCGTTGAAAGAGACGGTGCGATTCCTCATGTGACAGATGATGGTGCCTGCTGCCGGAGTCGGCCCCGGCAGCGTGCAGCACAAAGGTTGCCGAATGGCCCTCGCCCACAGTGAAAGCGGTAGAGACTCCCTGGCCGGGAGTCCGGATTCCGGCCTCCGCGAGCTCCGATGTCGACCTTTCATCGAGCGATAGCGGCGTCTCGCTGCTCAGCGAAAGAGAGAGCCCCTCCGAATCGAATTGCGCGCCGTGCTCGAGGAGGCGAACCCTGTGGGGTTTCCTGCCGTAGTCGAAGGCTGGATAGCACTCGATCTTCATCTCGAGGTTTCCCCTCACCATGTTTACCCGGCGGACGAGCTCCGGCTTGGTCTGGCCTCCGTGTACGCCGCCGACCGGCATGTAGTCCACGATATCAACCACGCCGTCGGGACAGAAGAAGCGTGTCACCAGAACGTTGGTGTCCGGCCAGTAGAACTGTTTGGTGGTCACCCGCTCTTCGACCGGGGCGATCCGGAAAAAGCCGCCGCGCTGGTCGTCGAGTATTGCGCCGAAGACACTCGGCGAATCGAATCGGGGAAAACAGAGCCAGTCGATCATTCCGTTCATGGCAGAAAGAGCGACCGTCTTCATATCGCCGATGATGCCGTGATTTTCGATGGGAGCGTATGCCATAGAGACTCCTTTTGGCCCGAGTCAGCCGCCGGTTGTGAATCCGGGATAGAGCGTCATTCCGCCGTCCACGTAGAGGCTGGTTCCCGTGACGTAGTCCGACAGATCGGAAGCGAGCCAGACCGCCGCCCTTCCGATGTCGTCAATTTCGCCGATTCTGTCGTAGGGGATTTTCGTCATCAGGCTGCTGTATGCGGATTTTTCGGCCCAGGCGTTGCGATTTATCGGAGTACGTATTGCGCCCGGTGCAATCGCATTTACCCGGATTCGGTCCGCCGCCAGCTCCTGCGCCATCGTCATCATCATCATCATGATGGCGCCCTTGCTCGCGGCGTAGTTGACGTGGCCTGCCCAGGGGATCTCCTGGTGAACCGAGCTCATGCAGATCACCTTGCCCGCCGCGCACGAGATGCTTCGATCGACTCCCCTCCGTCTGAACTCGCGTATGGCCGCCTGAGAGCAGAGAAACTGCCCGGTGAGATTTACCGAGATGACCTTGTTCCACTTTTCGAGAGTCATTTCAGCAATCGGGGCGTCGCTCTGAATTCCGGCATTGTTGACGACGACGTGGAGAGTGCCGAAAGCGTCGATCGCCTCTTTGAACATCCGGTCGACTTCCTCCTTCTGAGAAACATCGGCCTTGCACGTTATTGCGCGCACGCCGTAGCCGCGGATCTCTTCGGCCAGCTCCTCGGCCGAGTCCTCATTCGTTATGTAGTTGATCGCGACGTCTGCGCCTGCGGCGCCAAGGGCCCGCGCGACGCCTTTTCCAATGCCGGAGTTGGCACCGGTCACCAGAGCCGGCTGACCGTCGAGTATATGCTGAAGCACCCCGTCACGAACGACGGGGCGTCTGTCATCATCAATCTTCTTCTCACCCATACAAAGCTCCTTCAAATGAAGTCAGTTAGCCGCTCGTGCGGTCGCAAGCATCAACGCATCCCGAATCCGAGAACAGATCCGGACGTATCGTCCATTCATTATGCCGCCTGCGCCACGAGCTCCTTCACCTTTTCACCGGATATTTCCTCCTCATCGAGCAGAGCGTCGGCGACCCGGTCGAGTCCATCCTGGTGCTCCTGCAGCGTATTGAAAGCCTTCTGGTAGGCGTCGTCGAGGATCTTCTTGATTTCGTTGTCGACGAGGGTCGCGGTCTCGTCGCTGTAGCTGCGCCGCTGCCCCAGCTCCTGTCCGAGAAAGACCGCCTGGTGATTGTCACCCAACGCCACGTTCTCGAACGTGTCGCTCATCCCCCAGTCGAGGACCATCTTTCGCGCCATCTGCTGCGCCTGCTTCAGATCGTTTTCCGCGCCGCTTGTGATCGTCCCGGTCTTCAGGTGCTCCGACGCGCGGCCACCCATCATTACCGCAAGCCGATTGACCAGATACTGCTTTTCATAGAGGTACTTGTCTCTCTCGGGCATCTGTTTGGTGACACCCATCGATCGGCCCCGCGGAATTATCGTCACCTTGTTGACCGGATCGGTATTCGGAAGAAGCGTTGCTACCACAGCGTGGCCGCCTTCGTGGTAGGCGAGGACCCGCTTTTCTTCGTCGGTGAGTGCGAGATTCGTCCGCTCGAGGCCGAGCATGATCTTGTCGCTCGACCGCTCGATATCCTGGGTGTCGATCCGGGACTTGCCCTGCTTTCCGGCGATGATCGCCGCTTCGTTGAGCAGGTTCGCCAGGTCTGCTCCCGAAAACCCCGGTGTATTACGGGCAATCCGTTCGAGATCGACCTCCGGGGCGAAGGGTTTGTTCCGTGCGTGGATTCTGAGAATTTCGTGCCGGTCCTTCATCGTGGGAAACCCGGTCTCCACTCTGCGGTCGAATCTTCCGGGACGCATGAGTGCCGGATCGAGGATGTCGGGACGGTTGGTGGCGGCTATGACGATGACGCTCTCATTGGGTTCGAAACCGTCCATTTCCGAAAGCATCTGGTTCAGCGTCTGCTCACGTTCGTCATGTCCACCGCCGACCCCGGCACCGCGGCTGCGGCCGATGGAGTCGATTTCGTCGATGAAGATGATACTGGGGCTCTCTTTCTTCGCGGTCTTGAATAGATTCCGGACCCGGGAGGCTCCAACGCCGACGAACATCTCCATGAAATCCGATCCGGCCATGCTGAAAAAGGGCACTCTTGCCTCTCCCGCCACGGCACGTGCGAGCAGGGTCTTTCCCGTGCCGGGGGGGCCAATCAGAAGAACGCCCTTCGGCGTCTTCGCGCCCATGCGCCGGAAGGTGTCCGGTTTCTTCAGGAACTGGACTATTTCCTCCAATTCGTTCTTCGCAGAGTCAATTCCTGCAATATCGTTGAAATGTGTATCAACAGATTTGCTTTTGATCCTTTTCGCCTGGCTCTTTCCGACATTGAACATGTTCTGT
Organism: uncultured Spirochaetales bacterium; assembly: GCA_964577375.1. Lineage (GTDB taxonomy): Bacteria > Spirochaetota > Spirochaetia > DSM-27196 > DATKUC01 > DATKUC01. Next base: position 142,789 of record CAZNYW010000001.1, read on the forward strand.
CCGCGTTGCCGCATCCGGCGATACAGGGCGTAGAAGATCCAGATCATGATTATGAACGGAAGTATGTTCAGGAGCGCCGAGAAGAATCCGCCGTTGGATTTCGGTTTTGTGTAGACAGTAGTCTTGCTGCTGTTGAGGTCGGACATGAGCTGCGCGCTCGCAGCCGAGGGAATATAGGTCTTGAACGTCTTCGGCGGATTCTTGTTGCTGGAATTCGGATAGGCGTTGGAAGCGTTTTTGAAGGTTCCCTGGACTTGCTCGCCCTGGATTACGACTTTTTCGACGTTTCCCGCCTGAAGCTGCTGCTCGAACTTCGAGTAGGCGATCTGATTGCCTCCGCCGGCACCGCCGAATACGGGCAGAAACCACGGCAGCCCAAAGAGAAGTATGACCAGCAGTATCGGGCCCCATCTCCGGAAAAAGGAATCGCCGCTGATGTTGAAACTCCCCTGAGGGTTCCCCTGATTTCCGTTGCCGCTGTTTCTGTCGTCTGGACTGTTGTTCGGACTATAGTTTGCATCGAATCTCATTTGAACTCCTGAATATCTAGAAGTTAACCTCTGCGACGCAGATGGAAATACCCCCAATGGTTTAACAGGACGCTAAGGTTTGACCGTTGAAATGGGGCGGGCCTATTTTGGCGGTAAGGTCCACCGTCTTGAACAATGATGAGGCGGCGCACGACGCGGCGGTCTGGCTGCACGATCAGGTGCAGCAGCCTGTAAACAACGGCAAGCTCCGGGATCGAAGCCTATTGGGGACGGCGCGTCGAGCGCGCCGTCCCCGGTCAATTCAGGATAACGAGAAGGAAATTCAGAAACTGGTACGGCAGCGGCAGGGTTGGTCTGATTCTGGTGCTGCCGACGCTCATTCGTTTCGCATTCGTGCAGAGGTGGCTGGTGACCGGGCTTACGGCGGGGGCGACCAAAGGATGATCCGGTCTTGACCGAATGTACTAAGTTCGCGCTTTCAGTATTCTATGCGTGGATTAAGTTGAGGAATATAAGGAGGAAGTTTTACCCTCGCGATTGAGAACGATTATATTAAGCTCTACGGAGGACAAAATGGAAAGGCCGCGAAACGCACTACCCGGATGGTGGCGGTCGCTGTCGGGTCGTACCAAGCGTCGGTTCGGTTATCTTTTGACAATGCTTGTAGTGATCGACATGATGAGCTACACCGGCGACCAGCAGGCGAAAGAGCTCAACGCATACAAGGCCACGGTGCATGCGCTGGAGTCTGACCTCGAGGCCGCACGCAGTGACAACGTGTCGGCTCGCAATTCGTATCGCGTTGCATTGCAGACGATTGTGCAGAAAGTGTATCAGAGCGACAGCTACCAGACGGGCGGTTACGAACCGGGGATCAGAAAGAGTATTGATGTCCTATATCAGGCAATCATGAATGGCACTACCGACTACAGCAAACTTCTGAGTGATACAGAGTCGTTCTTCAGCAGGCGTTCGGACTATTACAAGACCATCCCGAGCATCTGGCCGGTAAAGCTAGACAGCACCGTCCGAATCACATCCGGTTTTGGCTACCGTGTTTATCCTATCAACGGCAAGCTCGATTTCCATCGAGGTATCGATATCGCTGGTGCCTGGCGGACAAAGATCAGAGCGACGGCGGACGGTGTGGTCACCGATGTGTGGATAAACCACCCGCTGTACGGCAGGATGGTGCGCATCCGCCATGCCAACGGCTTTGAGACCCTCTACGGACACATGTCCAGCACGCGGGTGTATGAGGGCGAAAAGGTCGAGCAGGGCCAGATCATCGGCATGATGGGTGACACCGGCCAGTCGCTCGGCAGACATTTACACTATGAGGTGAGCAAAGACGGCAAACTGGTCAATCCAATAGATTACCTTACGTCGAATCACCATGTCATGATGAGCGTGGGAACGGGCGAGTTGACCGGCGAGTCATGAAGAAAACGTGTCTGGTGACAGGGGGAACCTCCGGGGTAGGACGGGCAATTGCGCGCGCGCTCGCCGGGTCAGGTGACCGGGTGGTGATCCTCTCGCGGAGTGATCCGCGTGGGCGAAAGGCAGCTGCGGAAGTAGCGCGGGAGACAGGCTCTTCCGATGTCACTCACCTTACCGCCGACCTGAGCGATCCCGGTTCGGTGAACGCCCTCGTGAATCGGATCGAAAACGAATTTGAATCACTCGATATCCTTTCGAACAATGCAGCCCTGCTCACCCTCCATCCGGGGATTTCACCGAGCGGTGTCAACGAGATCGTTGCCGTTGATTATCTTGGCCATTTTCAGCTGACCGTCCAGCTGCTTCCCCTGCTGAAGCGAAGCGCTCGGTCTCGCATCATCACGGCCGTCGGTCTTCCACGAACGGTGGAGTGGATACGGCTCCCGGCCGGGAGTCTTCTCGACGTTCCGTCGGGTCATCCGGTCAGGGCCGTATCCGCGGCGACGCTTGCGAAGGTCCTTTTCATGCGTGAGCTGGCGCGGAGGCTTGCAGGATCGCGCGTTACGGCGAACATATTTCACCCTGGACTTGTTCGGACCGGCATGGGCTCGGGACTTCCCTGGTATTTGCGCATACCGCTATCGATCGGAAATCTGGTGCTCCCGAGATCGAGTCCAACGGGCGAGTTTCTCGCGACGGATCCGTCGGTCGAGTCGGTCAACGGGGAGTTCTTCGTTCACAGCAAACCCGCCGCCTACTCGCCGCCCGAGGGGGAGCGGGACGCAGCGGCACGGCTGTGGGTCGAAAGTGAGAGCAGGTCCGGGCTCGGTTCCGGCGCTGGCGACTGAGCCATTCTGCCGTACAGCAATCCATCGTCGCTCCCGAAGCCCGAGCGTCGGGCGCAGGATAGGGTCCAGGTGCTCGATCGGCAGGTAATCCTCAACCCATCGAAAACCTGAAGGAAAAGCACGCGGGCCGGAACAAGGTGCACGGCTATCTCGACGACGTGCAGGGGCAGAACGTACCGCCCCAGGCGAAGCGCCAGCCTCAAATGATGCGGGAACAATTCTTCCGGAAATACCAGGTGAACGTCGTGGTGCACAACCGCGAGCACAATGGCGCCCCGATTGTTGCGCAACGGAACCCCACCTGCACGAATCTCATTGGTCGTATCGAAAAGCAGATGCAGATGGGTTTCATGACGGTGAAATCGCTTCGTCCCCAACCGATACCGCTCGATCTGAAAATCATCCTGATTGGCCGGCCGGCGCTCCACCAGCTGCCGCATCTGCACGACGACGATTTTCCGGGACTGCTCAAGGTGAAAGCCGATTTCGACACCGCCATCGAGGCCGATGCGGAAAACGTACGGAACATGGTCGAGTTTACAGAAGGCTTTACACTTCGGGAGAAGCTTCAACGCATGTCGGAAGGCGGTGCGGCACGACAAATGGAATACACTGCAAAGCTCGCCGGCCACAAAGACAGGCTTTCGACGCGATTCGGAGATATTGCCGATCTGGTCCGCGAGGCTAAGCTCGGCGGGCCTATTCACAGCAAGGGAGTGTTGATCCTGGCTGGATAGCTCTTGCAGACGCTGTCGCCGGACTATCCACTGAGCATTTCGGCCCGGCTGGTTTCGGGCCGTTCCCCGCTTATCTCGCCGCTGCAGCCCTGGCATGTGCAGTACGAGCCGTCTTCGATCCGACGGAGCGCCGAGGCCACCCGCCGGAGCCGTTCGCGGTCGACAAGCTCGATGCGGCCTGCCGTCCGGCAGTCCCGCTGTTTCTTTGCGATTTCGCCCGTGTCCTTCGTCGCCGACTCGGAGAAGAGGCGGTTGAAATCTTCCGTGGTCATGCGCAGCGCATTTCGAGCCGCCTCGCTTGCCTCGATGAGGTTCTTTCCTCTACGAAATGTGCATTCATAATCGTCGCCCGAAGCTGTCTATGAGAGAGTTGCTGAAAGGTTGATCTGAATGGCGGAAAGTGCCGCCGATACGGGGCAGTTATGCTTTGCATCTTCCGCGTGACGTAGAAAGACGTCCTTTTCGATACCGGGCACGGTGGCTTTGGTCACCAGATCGATCTTATCTATCTTGAAGCCGCCGCCGTGCGGCACTATCGATACGTTTGCGGTGGTCTCTATACGGGTGGGCGGGAATCCGGCTTCGGTGAGCATGAGCGAGAGCGCCATCGAGAAACAGCCCGCATGCGCTGCGCCGATGAGCTCTTCGGGATTGGTTCCCTGGCCCTCTTCGAATCGGGAAGAGAAGGAGTAGGGCGCGGAGAGGACGCCGGATGCGGTCTTGACCGATCCCTTGCCCTCTTTGAGAGTTCCTTCCCACACGGCAGTTCCTTTTCGTACTGGCATATTGCCTCCTGATCTTGGCCTGTCCTAAATGTAGGCATTCCGGCACAGGAATCGAATAACCCGAATGGGTGATGAGCCGATGGGTAGAAGGCTACGCTTTTTCGACCGCCTCTCTGAGCGTGGAGATCAGGATGCGCTGATAATCGGGAATGTCTTCCACTACACGGCCCCAGACGATGTTGCCGTCGCGGAACGCGGCCTCGTCGACCCAGCTGCCACCGGCATTTATCATGTCGTCGCGGATACCGCGCGACCCGGTGCATCTGCGGCCGGAGAGAATTCCCGCGCTTGCGGCCACCCAGCCGGCGTGACAGATGAAACCAATGATCTTTTTCTCGCTGTCCATCTCCCGTACAAGTCGCAACAGATCGGGATCGCGCCGCATCTTGTCGGGAGCGAAACCGCCCGGGACCAGCAGCGCGAGCAGATCATCCGAACGTGCCTCTTTTGACGCGGTGTCGGCCGAAGCGGTAAGCCCACCGTGCTTCGATACGTAGCTCGTGCCGGCCTCGCTTGCAATAACGCGGATATCGGCACCTTCCTCCTTTATTCGCATGTAGACGGACCAGAATTCGAGGTCTTCGAAGAGCGGCCCAACCATCATTCCCACAGTTTTTCCCGTAAGCAGCATCCATCTTCCTCCAAAAGTTCTATCTGCACCGGATCCCGGAAACCGGCAACCTTCAACCAGCCACCCCGGCGGCGCCCGCCAAGGCGCCCGTGAAAGACGTCCGCCAGCAGCGCCCGCCTTTGGCGACCGTACGTTCTGAGCTTACTCAAGCGCCACCGACAAATCAAACTCCCGGTCGGTGTGACGAATTCCGCCCTTTCCGGTGTTTCATAAACGAGGGAGACCGGGACCGTGATGCTCAATCTGCCTGCCCGTCCTCTGCGCGACTCGCCTCCAGCGGGTCGAAAAATCGTTACTTTGCGAAAATTTAATTTAATTTATTAATACTCATTGACACATAAATTAATAATATGCATATTGTGCTTAAATAATATCAATCGAGGGTACGGGTGTGAACGGGATGGGTGGAGTAGATCTGCTCCCAGAGGGAGCAAAAGGTTCATCGGCAAAACGCGGAATGACTCTGGCAGGCGCACTGGCCGTGACGGCCGTTGCAGCTTTTCTTCTTTCAGCTTGCGGAAGTGCGACCAAAACGGCGGTTACTGCCGCGAAGACCGATGCTTCGGTTCCGGTCCGAGTCCTGTCGCTCACGCCGCAGGATTTTGTCGAGTACGGTGAGTACTATGGAACGGCGTCGCCGGTGCGCGAGGCCACGCTCCAGACGGTGGCCGGTGGCCGCGTCGAGGCGGTTCTGGCGGGTCCCGGTGATCCGGTGAACGCCGGACAGGCGCTCGCGAAAATCGACGCCGAGAGGGCGCGCTCGTTGTACGATACTGCCGTCCTTAATGAGCAGATCGCGCGCCGGGACTACGAAGTCAAGAAGAAGCTTCAAAGCAGCGGACACGCGGCCGATGTGGTGGTCGATCAGGCACACCTCGTATGGCTGCAGAGCAAGACCGCTGTCATCGATGCCGGGAAGACGCTCGAGGGTGCGTTGGCTGTCAGCCCCATCGACGGGGTTGTAGTGGCGCGATACATCGAGCCCTACGCCGAGCTCAGGCCGGGACAGACAACCTTTGCCGTTGCGGACACATCGCAGATGAAGGTAACCGTCGGCGTACCGGAGGCGGACATCGCGGGCGTACGCTCGCTCCATTCCGCCGAGGTCAGGGTGGCGAGCCTTCCCGACCGGGTATGGACCGGACGGCCCATAAGCATTGCGAGGCAGCCTTCCGCGTCGACTCATGCCTACAACGTGGAGATCCTCGTTGACAACGCAGACGGCTACATTCTCTCCGGCACAACCGCCACCGTGCGGCTTGGACTGCGCGTTCTCGAAGGAAAAGTGGTTGTCCCGACCTCTGCGCTTCGGAGCGAAGGCGACCTCACCTACGTAATGGTCGCCAACAGCCCGACCGCCCGGAAGAAACCGGTCAAGACCGGGCCAAGCAGCCTTACCCAGACGGTCATATTGAGCGGTCTCTCCACCGGAGAGGAGCTCATTGTCGAGGGGATCAATCAGGTCCGCGACGGCGACCGCGTTCAAGCACGCAACTAGTGAGGCTGTGACATGATCAGGAAGCTCATAGAAAAGCACAATGCGGTCTTCGCATTCGTAGTGCTCATAGTGGTCATGGGTGTGATTGCCTACATTCAGCTCCCCAGGGAGTCGATGCCGGAGATCAAGCAGCCCTACATCTTCGTTACCACCACCTACGTAGGCGTTTCGGCGCACGACATCGAATCGCTCGTCACCGACCGCATCGAGCGCGAGCTCGACGGAATGGACGGAGTCGACGAGATAACCTCCGAGAGCCGCCAGAACTTCTCCTTCATTTTCGTGAAGTTCACCTCCGACGTCAGCGTTGAGACTGCGCTTCGCCGTGTGAAGGACAGGGTCGACATCGCCCGCGCAAAACTGCCCGAGGCGGCGGACGAGCCATTCGTCAAGGAGTTCAGCGTATCCGACTGGCCCTTCTTCGTTGTCGTGCTGTCCCATCCCGACGGCGTGGGAATCCTGCGCGATGCGAGCAAGGAGTTCGAAGACGAAATCTCGCGGCTTCCCGGAGTGCTCGCCGTGGAGGTATCGGGAAGACCCGACGAGCAGGTGGCGGTCGATGTTGATCCCGCACGGCTCGACCGCTACGGTCTGTCGCTCGATGACGTGGTGACCGCGATCCAGAAGGAGAACCGTTCTATTCCCGGCGGAGCGCTGGAAAACCCCGAACGCAACTACGCGCTCGCGGTGACCGGGGAGATCACCGACCCACGCGCTTTCGAGAACATCTACGTCACCAGCCACGATACCAAAGTGAGGATCGGGGACCTGGGAAGCGCAAAGTTCACCACGGGAAAGGCGCAGACATTCTCGCGGCTGAACCAGGAACCGGCGATTACCCTTTCGGTCAAGAAGCGGCTCGGCACGAATGTCATCGACCTCGTCAAACAGATCCGTGCGAAGGTCGACACGCTTTCCTCCGGGCTTCCGGCCGGAACGCAGGTGCTTGTTACGTACGACGAGTCGCGCTACATCAAGGACATGATCGCCGATCTGGAGAACAACATGTTCACCGGTTTCGTGCTGGTCCTTCTGGTGACCATCCTCTTTCTCGGCGGACGCAATTCACTGTTTGTCTCCCTCGCGATACCTCTGTCGATGCTGATGTCGTTCTTCGTGCTGCAGCTGATGGGAGTGACCCTCAACACGATCGTGCTCTTCAGTCTGATCCTCGCTCTGGGAATGCTGGTCGACAACGGAATTGTCATTGTCGAGAACATCTTCAGGCACGGGAGCATGGGTAAAAACCGAATGAGGGCGGCGATGGACGGCGCCTCGGAGGTCGCCTCCGCAATCATCTCATCCACCATAACGACCTGTCTCGCCTTCCTGCCGATCATCTTCATGCCGGGAATGATGGGTGACATCATGTCGTATCTTCCGATCACCGTCATTGTGGTCCTGGTCTGCTCGCTCGGAGTTGCACTGCTGATCAATCCGGTATTCTGCGCGCGCTTTCTCAAAATCAATCCCGAACAGATCCGCAAGATGAACGAAGGCAGCGCCGGGTTTGCGAAGGTGCAGCGCCTCTATACCCGGTTCGTCGCGGCCGCCACACGTCACCCGCTTACCACCTCGGGAATAGTGCTTGCGGTGGCGATCGGCGGGTTCGTCGTCTTCGGGCTCTTCGGCCGTGACGTGCTCTTTTTTCCCTATCTCGATCCGGAGCGGGTCCGTGTGACCGTCGAGGCGCCCGCGGGGCTGCCGCTCGAACGCACCGACCGCATTGTGCGGAATGTCGAGCAGATAATTGCCGACTCGCCGGCCTCGCTTTCGAGCTTCGCCACAGTCACCGGCCGCTCCGGCGGTACCACCGCGAGTCACCGCGCGACAGTCGATATCACCTACATGCCGTTCGCCGAGCGCAAGATCAAGGGCGCCGACGCCGCCCGAGAGCTTCGCACGCGGCTGAGCTCGGTGTCGGGGGCGATTGTCAAGGTTCAGGAGGGAGAGGAGGGCCCGCCCTCCGGCGACGACGTCTCCTTCGAGGTTCGCGGACAGGATTACACGCAGATGGGCGCCATTGCCGAGCAGATCCGTCTCTACCTGGCAGAGTTTCCGCAGTTCCGGGAGGTCGACACCGACTTCGAGACCTCGATGCCTGAGTACAAGGTGACTGTCGACCGTGGTAAGGCAGCCTACTACGGGATTTCGACTGCAGAAATTGCCAACACCATTCGAACGGCCATCAATGGAAGCAACATCGGTACGTTCCGCTATCAGAACGAGGAGTACGACATCGTGGTTCGGTATACCGAATCGGCCCGGCAGTCGCTTTCTGCTCTGCGAAACGTGACAATAGTAGCGGGAAGCGGAGACAGGATCGCCCTCAGCTCCGTAGCCGACGTCAAACCCGGATCCTCCGCGGGAGTCATAAAGAGGCGGAATCTGGAGCGCGCAGTCAACGTCTGGGCCAACTTCGACAAGAACGTCACCGACAGGAACGAAGTAGTCAAAAAGGTAAATGCACGGGTGGACGAGATTCGCAGGAGCATGCCGAAGGGCTATGAGATCGGGGCAGGTGCCGGCTTCGACGTCCGTCAGGAGTCGACCGACTTCCTCTTCCAGGCCTTCCTGATAGCGGTGTTTCTCATCTTCATCGTGCTGATCGTTCAGTTCAACTCGATCGCCGATCCGTTCATCATCATGTCCTCGGTTGCCCTGTCACTCGGCGGCGTGTTCTGGGGATTTGCGCTCGGTGGCCAGAACTTTGTCGTAATAATGTCCGGTATCGGATGCATTGCGCTCGCCGGCGTTGTGGTGAACAACTGCATAGTGCTGGTCGACTACACTCACCGGCTTGTGCGCGCAGGTACCCCGTGGCGGGACGCCATAGTGGAAGCAGGTCGGACCCGCCTTCGGCCGGTTCTCCTGACCGCGCTTACGACGGTGCTTGCTCTGGTTCCGATGGCGCTCGGTTTCAGCTTCGACATCCACACGTTCAGGTTCATCACCGCCTCCGAATCTGGCGAATACTGGAAGGCATTTTCCTGGACGATGCTGTATGGGCTCACCTTCGCAACCGTGATGACGCTCATTGTCGTGCCGTCGCTGCTCACAATCAAATATCGCTTTCTGGACCGCCGCAAAAAGGAGGTGCAGTAGGGGGCCGGCTTGACAGTCACGGCAGCCGGGTGTAGGATCGCGGAAATCAGTATGTCCATATACAAAATAGGGGTGCAACAATGTCGAGATACAGCGATCTTGTGAACGCGGTCATTGACGAGAATCTGTCGGTCCTCAAGGCGGTAGATGAGCGTGAAGTTACCGCGCTCATCGACGAGATCGTAAAGGCGCAGCAGATCCAGATCTTTGCGGTGGGTCGGATGAAGGTTTCGGCGCAGGGTTTCGCGATGCGCCTGATGCACATGGGCTTCGCGGTTCACCTGGTATTCGACATCACCTGCCCCCGGATCGGACCCGGTGACCTTCTGATCGTGCAGTGCGGGGCGACTGCCGTAGAGCTCGGCGTAATTCAGCGGGCGAAGGCGGCGGGCGCGAGGGTCTGCGTGGTGACCGCACACCCGGAGAGCGAGCTCGGGGAGGCGGCGGATGTAACAGTCCGTGTCCCCGGGCAGATTTTCGGCGACCGGGACGAGGTACCGTCCGTTCAGCCGATGGCCTCGCTGCTCGAGCAGTCGCTGCTGCTGTTCGAGGACATCGTGGTGATGCTTCTGATGGACCAGCTCGAGATAAGCTCGACGGAAATGGAGGAACGTTACGCCGACCTCGAAGGTGTGATGGGCGAGTTCGCCGGCGAATAGCTGGAGGAGAAGGATGAGGCTACCGCGAAACGTTGCGCTGCTGGCGTTCGACGACGTCGAAGTGCTTGATTTTGCCGGACCGTTCGAAGTATTCAACGTGGCGAGCGAGTTGTCGAGGCCGGCACCTTTCCAGGTCTACACCATCGGACTGACGCCGGCACCGGCACCGGCGCTCGCGCGAGGGAAGCTCGGAATTACGCCGCGCTACCTCTATTCCGAGTGCCCGCAGCCCGACATTCTCCTGATTCCGGGCGGGCAGGGAACTCGGCCGCTTCTCAGGCACGCTCCGCTCATCAACTGGATTCGTGAGCAGGCCGGAAAGGTGGAATGGCTCCTCTCGGTCTGCACGGGCGCCCTGCTTCTCGCCCAGGCCGGCCTGCTCGAAAACCGCAACGCGACCACTCACCACGGCTCATTCGAGCTTCTTTCCGATCTCTGTCCCACCACCAGGCTGGTTCCGGAGAGCCGTTTCGTGCAGAGCGCCGACAATATCATGACATCCGGTGGAATCTCGGCAGGGATTGATCTCGCGCTTCACATGGTCGGCATGCTGAGCGGGCCGGAGGCTCAGGCCGCTGTGATCGATCAGATGGAATACAACTGGCACCATTGACGGCCGCCCTACCGGTTGCAGCGCTTCCGGACTGACGATAGACTCCCCCCATGCGCACCCTCGGTACCTTCGACCTGCTGACACCGGAAGCCGTTCTTGCCGCCGTCGAAGGGGCCTTCCCTGTGGCGCTCGACGGTACCATCGTTACCTATCCCAGCTACATAAACCGCGTGTACGGACTCCAGACCGATGAGGGCGAGGGGCTGGTGGCAAAATTCTACCGCCCGGGACGATGGACGGATGAGGCTATCGCGGAGGAGCACCAGTTTCTCCGTTCGCTTGCCGATGCCGAAATTCCCGTGGTAGCCCCGATCGCCGATGCCGACGGAGAAACACTTGCCGAGCTGACGGTAGGAGACTCCGGCAGCGAAGCGGCGTTTCTTTTTGCCCTATTCCCGAAGCGCGGGGGACGCAATTTCGACCCGGAAAGTGATGATGACTGGTTGCGACTGGGCGGGGTGGTCGGGCGCATCCATGCCGTCGGCGGGATCGAAGGGGCTCCCAGCCGCCTGACCTGCCTTCCGGGCCGGCTGACCGCCGGGGCGGTCGAAGAGCTCATCGCGGCGCAGGTGGTCCATCCGGATCTGCGCGCGGAGTTCGAGGAACTCGCGCGGGAGATCGTCGAGCTCATGATTCCCGCATTCCAGGGATCTCCGCTGCGGCGGCTGCATGGAGACTGTCACCGCGGCAACATCCTCGATCGGCCCGGCGAGGGGCTGCTTGTCATCGATTTCGACGACATGATGAACGGACCCGCCGTGCAGGATCTGTGGCTGCTCTTGCCGGGGCGGGCGGACGAAAGCCGCCGCGAGCTCGCCTTGCTCGTGGAGGGCTACGAGCTGTTTGTCGCGTTCGACCGGGAGTCCCTCAGACTCATCGAGCCGCTCCGTTTCATGCGCATGCTCTACTTCCTTGCGTGGCGCGCGCGTCAGCGCCACGATCACTGGTTCAAACGCGAATTCCCCGACTGGGGCACAAAGGCGTTCTGGATCCGGGAGATCGAAGACCTGCGTGAGCAGTCGCTTCATGTGAGCCACGCTCTCCGCGGTTGACCTGCGCAGTCCGAACACCGCAACCATCGTAACTTTTTTCACTTTTCGCGAATTCACTGACGGCAGCTGTCAGGGATACCGCTTCATACTGTGCTCCAGAATCAGGAGGTGATATTATGAACTGGTTCGAAATGAGGCAGTACGGCGAACAGCGGCAGCAGGAGCTGCTTGGTCTCGCGGCCAGAATTGCGGCCGCTCGAAGTGCGGCCGGCCGAAGCAACTGCCGGAGCGGCCTTCGAAGCGTCATCGCGCGTATGGCCGGCAGATTCCGGACCCGCAAGAGCGGAGCGTTTCAGCCGCTGCCGAGTGAATCTCTCGCTGGAGGCTGCCGGGACGCCTGACTCGCCGTCGGGCGTCCTCCGGTCCGTCTCCGGCTCCGTAGACTCCGACGGCGTGACAGGAGGGGCAATGGCAAAGTCGGACAGTCTTCTCTCCATACTCTGGCTGCTCAAATCGCGCGGACGGATGACGGCGCTTGAGCTCTCACACGAGCTCGAGGTCGATGTCCGGACCGTCTACCGGTATATCGATTCACTGAGCGTGAGCGGTGCGCCGATCGTTGCCGAGTCGGGCCCCAACGGAGGGTATAGCCTGATCGACTCGTTCCGCGAAACGCCGCTCTTTTTCTCGCGGTCCGAACGGGTCGCCCTCGCTCACGCATCGCTCTTCGCGCAGCAGGCCGGGTATCCCTTCTCGGATGCTCTCGACCGAGCTCTGCACAAGATTGAACAGCATATGAGCCCGGCGCAGCTCGACAATCTGCAGACTCACCTCTCCGGGCTCGACGTGATCGACACCGCCGGGATGGGCATCTATTCGGTAGGCGAAGAGAATGGGAGCCCGGGCGGGCCGAAGCCGACGGAGGAAATGGAGGAAAGGCTTGCACTTCTGGAGGAAGCAGTTGCAGCGAGCCGCAGCCTGGTCATATTTCACCGGCGGGAGATCGCTGGCGAGCCGATGGAACGGACGGTGGATCCCTACGGACTGATCTACTGGCGCGAAAACTGGTACCTGGTAGCATACTGTCATCTGCGAAAGGACACGCGGATGTTTCGCTGCGACAAGATAGTCACGGTGTCCGACACCGGGCAGACCTTCGTCCGCAGGACCGATCTCTCCCCCCGGCGCTACTTCATCCAGCAGATGTTGCCGCAGGAGTCCCTCGCCCGGCACGTTACCGTCCGGTTGGAGGGAACCGCGGATGCGGTGGACAATCTGGCACGCCACTGGTACTACCGTCATTTTATCAGGGAACGGTCAATCTGCTCGCTTGGCCTGGCCATCGAGATCGAGGAGGCAGTGGAGTACCTTCCTCCGGTTCTTGTTGCGTACGGCACACATATGACGGTGCGTGAGCCGCAGGAGCTGCGGCGGGCGATTTCGTCGTTTGCTCGGGTTATTCTCGATGCCTACGAAGGAGAGGCGGACCTGCGAGGTATCAGGAAGCCTGTTGATAATTAGATTGATAGTCGCTACAGGATAACGACTTACAGCGAATCGTGCGCACAAATACGCTCTCGCATTGCAATAATCCTGTAACGCGGCTTCCCGCCGAAATTTGGCGCACGGGGCATCAACACGGTTCTTTATACTCCCGGCAGGGTTTATACTCATTCCGAGGACCTACATGAGCAGAGCCTTTGTCAGTGAATCAGATTCGGATTTTCAGGACGAAGACCTACCTGAGATCCGCAACCCGTTGCCGCGGGGCACGCGGAACTACATGACTCCGGAGGGTGCGGAGCGGATGCAGCATGAGCTCCACGACCTCACCACCGCGGAACGTCCCCGGGCCGCCGCCAAGGTGGCGCGAGTCGGCGGCGGAACCAGTAATACCGACCGTGATGCACACGCAACCGCGCGCCACCGGCTTCACGAGATCGAACGGCGGATCGAATACCTGCGCAGAATGAGCGCAATTCTCGAGGTGGTCGATCCCGAGAACCAGGATCCCGGACGGGTCGCCTTCGGTGCGACGGTGAAGGTCCGGGAGGGAGACAGCGTCGCGACCTACAGGATTGTCGGTGTGGACGAGAGCTCCCCGGAATCCGGCCGGATCAGCTGGATTACGCCGATAGCAAAGGCGCTCATCGGAGCGCAGGTCGGCCAGACGGTCCAGGTGAAGCTTCCACGCGGCGATTCGCTTCTGCGGGTGGAACAGATCCGATACGAGCTTCCGCGGACGGCTGAATGATCGGCAAGGACCTTCTCGAGCGGCGCGCGGCAGGCGTGCTGCTCCATCCGACCAGTCTGCCGGGTCCCTATGGAATAGGCGACCTCGGACCGGCGGCCCATCGGTGGCTCGACACGCTTGGCGACCACAACCAGCGCTGCTGGCAGCTTCTGCCTCTCGGACCGACCGGCTACGGCAATTCCCCCTATCAGAGCTTCTCCACCTTTGCCGGCAACCCGCTTCTCATCAGTCCTGAACTGCTGGTGGAGGAGGGACTTTTTCCGGCGGAAGAGCTCGGAAGCCTCCGGCTCCTGGCGGGACCTGTCCGCTACGAGAAGGTCGCGGGGTTGAAACGGAGGCTGGTAGAACGGGCGCTCCAGACGTTCCGAAGCGGTCAGGTCCGGAGGTCGATCCGGACCGACCTCGAGGAGTTCCTTGAGGATGCCGGCTCATGGCTGGAAGATTTTGCCCTGTTCATGGCGATCAAATCCGCCGGGAACAACAGATGGTGGGTCGAGTGGGAGCCGGATCTGGCGATGCGCCAACCGGATGCCCTCTCTCTCGCGCGCCGAGAACTCGCGGATGAGATCGAACTGGTGAAGTTCGAGCAGTTTCTCTTTTTCCGGGAGTGGGCGAGTGTTCGTGATCACGCCCACCGCCGCGGAATTTCGCTGATCGGCGACCTTCCAATCTTTGTCGCTGCGGATTCGGCGGACGTCTGGAGCCATCCCGAGCTGTTCGATCTCGATCGCGATGGCCGTCCGCGGTCTGTCGCGGGCGTCCCTCCCGACTATTTCAGCGCCACCGGACAGCGATGGGGCAATCCGCTGTATCGCTGGCCGGTGATGAAAACCACCGGCTACCGGTGGTGGCTCGACCGAATCTCGGCCGCGCTCGAGCGGACCGATGTGCTTCGGCTGGACCATTTCCGCGGGTTTGCCGCCTACTGGGCGGTGCCTTCCGACTCCACCGACGCCAGCACCGGCCGCTGGGTGGAAGGGCCCGGCGCCGAGTTCTTCGACGCGCTCGACGCCCGCATCGGGCCGGCTCCGCTGATCGCCGAAGATCTCGGCTGGATCACCGAAGACGTTGACGCTCTCAGGCTGCAGTTCGGATTCCCGGGGATGCGGGTTCTGCAGTTCGCCTTTGCCGGCGCGGTAGAGCCGCGTTTTCTTCCCTACCGCTACGACCGGGAGACGGTCGCCTATACCGGTACCCACGACAACGATACCACTCAGGGCTGGTACGACAACGCCACGCCGGATGAGCAGCGCTTCACGCGCCGCTACCTCGATTCCGACGGCACAAGGATTCATCGCGACATGGTGCGGCTCGCGTGGAGCACTGTCGCAAATCTTGCAGTCGCACCGCTGCAGGACCTCGTCGGACTGGGAAGTGAGGCCCGCATGAATACTCCGGGGACCGCCGAAGGGAACTGGGAGTGGCGCGCCCTCGAATCCCAGGTCACGCCCGAGGCGCTCGGCGAGCTCGGAGAGATCACACGAACCTTCGGCCGGGACGGCGAGGATGTATTGCAGGCGCCCGATTCGTGAGAATGCGGTTGGATTTGCGTTTGCGTTTCATGAAAAAGGGCGAAAAACCGGCTTCGGCACTTGATGTCGATGGTCGGCAGATCATAATGGGATGACGCTTGGAGGTCGATATGCCGAAGAAGAAGTCGTCTAAAGCTTCCTCCGCTCACGCTGGCAAGTCGAAGAAACTCGATTTCGAGGTGGCCGGCCGACAGTTGAAGCAGCTCGAACACTACATCGAAGTCTACAACGCCGATCCGGATCGCATGACGCGTAAAGTCCGTCTGGATGATGTCGTCAATCAGGCGCTTGCGACCTACCTGCAAAAACGATCAGAGGAAACGTGACAGATGGCAAAGAAGAAGGGCGGCAAGACCCCCGCATCGGATGGATCGGTCTCGAAGAAGCACGGCGCTTCGAGCGAGTCCACCGAGAAGATAACGGTCGCAATCGCGCCCGGTGTCCGGACGCTTCTCAAAGCCTACCTCGAGCGTGAGAACGCCAAACCAGCTCACGCAAGAAAGCCCTTGAGCCGCAGCGGCGTTCTGACGCGGGCCCTTGCCGAGTTCCTGCGCGCGGTGAGGCCGCCCGCGTCACCGGAATAGTCACGCGCTCGCGAACCTGCTAACGTCCGGCCGGCAGAGCATACTCCGGTCGCATCGGCGCAAAGAACTCGACCACCTCCGAATCCTGCAGCACCTCCGCGGCGTGCGGTTCGTCGGGACCGAAGGTGTATGCCGTGCCGGCCGAGGCCTCGAAGGTGGATCCGTCCTGCCGCTGGAACCGAACCCGGCCGCTCACGACGTAGCCGTTCTGGACGGCCGCGTGATGGTGAAGCGGAATCCGGGCACCCTGCTTCATCGAGAAGTGACAGAGCATCGACTGCTGGTTGTAGGACAGCGTGGTGCGAAAGATCCCGGGCGGGTTCTCCACAACCGGGGACTCCTTGCGTGAGGCAAGTGGCCGTTGTTCGACGATATCCGCCATCGGGCGCCTCCTGAGGTCGGTTTCGATAGTGTCCTGATCCGAGGTTTATACTACTTTTCCGCCGAAGCGCATACCTGCCGTCGAAGCTGCGCGGGCCGCGGAGTCGCTTGCAAGATACTCTCCTACTGCTTCCGCTATCGACTGCTGCGTACGACGTCGCTTTTCATCGTCGGTTTCCAGAAGCGTCATCCGGAAGCCGGGCAGGTCGCATGCAAACCCCGACAGCGGCACCACGCAGATGCCGGTGGCGGCAAGGAGCCAGTAGACGAAGCGCTTGTCCTCGGCTACACCGCGCGTGCTCTCCTCGATGAACCGTTCCAGCTCCGGATTTGCCACCTTCAGCCGCTGCCGGTCGGTGAGCGCGCCATCCTCGAAGACGACAGTGAAGTAGAGCGCGCCGCGCGGCCTGGTAATCCGGATACCTTCGATGCCGCTCAATGCGTCGTAGGTCTCGTTTGCCCGCGCTTCGAACATCCGCCGGCGGCGCTCGAGATGCGCAGGGAAGCGGCTGTCCGAGAAGATGGGCGGTATCACCGACTGCGGAAGGCTGGTGGAGCAGACCTCGAGCCGTTTCGCGTCGACAATGCTCCGCACGTAGGTTCTGAAGTTCTCGTCTCGATCCTGGTTGAAGACTTCGGCCCAGCCGCAGCGCGCACCGGGCCAGGGCAGATCCTTGGAGATTGATCTGAGGCTGATCCCGGGAACCTCGTCAATCACCTCTGCTAGGCTCACATACTCGGCTCCGTTATAGGTGATATTGGCGTAGGTTTCGTCGCAGAGCAGAAATACGTCGTAGGTGCGGGCGATCCGGACGAACTCATCGAGTATCTCACGGGGGTAGACCGCGCCGGTGGGGTTGTCGGGATTGATGAGCAGAAGACCGGCGATCGAATCGTTGTACCGTACTTTGAGCTCCACATCCTCCATGTCGGGCAGCCAGTTGTTCTCCGGATCGAGCCGGTAGCTCAGATGTTCGTAGCCCGAATGGGCCGCTTCTGCCGACGAGAGGGTGGAATAGGCGGGGGAGGGGCCAAGGACTCGGGCCTCCCGGCGCAGCGACCCGAAGACGGTCGACACTGCATCGCCGAGGCCGTTGAAGAAGATGATGTCGGACGGCTCGATCTGCGCACCACCGCGCAGGTTCACCGCCTGTGCCAGATAGGAGCGGGTCTCGGGAATTCCCTGGGTGTCGACGTAGGAGTAGCTGAGATCGGCGGCGGCCTGCGCGGCAACGATCGATTTCATCCAGTCCGGAAGCTTTTCTCCCTTACGGATGGGATCGCCGATGTTTTCCCACGTTATCGGGACTCCCCGCCGCGCGATCTGTTCCGCGAACAGGACGATCTGCCGGATCTCGTACTTGAGCTGCCCGGCTCCGGGATGAACAAGGTTACGTCGCATGATGCCTCCAATGCCGTTCCCGCGACAGGGGCCCGGCCATCCTGCACAACGACAAGAAAAAAGGCCGCAGTCCCCCATCCGAACATTCGGTACGGGACCACGGCCTTTCTTCGCAGACGCTCGAGCGGAACTACGTGGAATCCCTGCCCCTGGTGAGCGCTGCCGACCGCAGACCCGTACAGGGCGCCGCGGCCGCCGCGAGTAGAATCGATATGTCGCCGACTCGCTGAATCATGCAGGCAGGCTATCAGTTTCCGGCTCGGCGGTCAAGGCGCGCGATATGATTGAAGCGTTTCAATGCTTGAGATAGACTGAGCCGGCACCGATTATGATCTATCAATTCTCGATCTATAGCTATATCGAGTTCCTGTGCGCCGGAGTCATGTTCTTTCTGGGCGGCGTGATTGCGTCCCGCGGGCGAAAGCGCAGCGCCGCACCGCTCATTGCTCTTCTCACCGCTTCGGCGGTCTACGCGCTCACCTCGAGCTTTCGGCTCGCAGGGCTGATCCCGTCGGTCACCCTGCTGTGGACCCAGCTCCGTTATCTTTCAGAGGTCGTCATCGCTCCGGCGATGATCCTGTTCGCAATGAGCTTCTGCGAAGAGGATGTCCGCCGAAAACCGGTAGTGTCGGCCTTTCTCGCCACGGCATCTGCTGTCGTGCTGATAGTGCAGGAGGCGTTCGCGCTCACCGAGCCGTCCGCCGCGGTTTCGGGAACCGCCGCCGCGGTGAGCGCCGGTCTGACAGGCGGAAATGCGGGCATACTTGCCTATCTGACCGATATCTACCTTGTCGCCTGCTTCGCCGCGGCGCTCGCTCTCACATTCATTTCGGTTTTCCGCGGCCGTGGTGATCAACCGTCCGCGTCGGCCGAGAGCGCCCGCAGGGCAATCGTGCTGTTCGCCGTTGCGATTGCGCTTGCCGGGTACCTCGCCGCCCGTGCCGCCTACGATCCCGGGTCTCCCGCCTCGGCGGCGGCCTCTTCGTTTGCCGCGTCGTTGCTCTTCTCTTTTCTGTCCGTTCTGTTTGCCCTGCTGTTTCTCACCAGCGGAGCGAACGGCGAGGAGGATGTCCGCGTGGTGGGCTACGCCGCGCTGTTCCAGACAATGTCGGAAGGCGCGCTGATCCTCGATGCGACGGGAAGCGTTGAAGCTTTCAACATCGAATCGGTTGTCGCCTTCCCGGCGTTGAACGATCTGTCGATCGGTATGCCGTTCAAGAGCGTGGTGCCCGAGGATTCGGAGCTTCTGCGGCTCATCGAAAGTCAGCAGGGCGGCCAGATCGATCTGGTCGTCGACTCGGGTGACCGGCCACGGTACTTCGAGGCGACCGTTACGCCGCTTTCGGGTCGGACCTCACGGACAATCGGGCGGCTGGTTACGACGCGAAATGTGACCCGTCAGTATGAGTTGCTGCACGAGGTCAAGGCGCTGATGGTCCGCGATCCGCTTACCGGAGTCTACTCCCGGCGTCATTTCGAGGAGCTTGCCGCGCACCAGATGGCCCGAGCGGATCGAAGCGGCGACGGAATTGCGATCATGAGGATCGACATCGATCATTTCAGCAGAATCAACGCGGAGGCGGGACGCACTGAAGGTGACGTGGTTCTGCGGAAGGTCGCGCACGCGTGCCAGAAATCGATCCGTTCGGCCGATATTCTGGCACGAAGCGGGGCGGACGGATTTCTCGCGCTGCTCTCCGAGTCGAGCGCGGAAGATGCCGAGCGCGCTGCCGGCCGTCTCGTCACCGCCGCCTGTACGCTCGAAGCGAAGCCCTCCGCGGAAGGGCATGCGCCGGTTCGCGTTTCGGTCAGCATCGGGATCGCAGCGCGTCCCGGCAGCGGTGGGCCGCTCCTCGCCGAGCTCATTCGCGACGCTGAACAGGCACTTCAGAAGGCAAAAGAGGCGGGTGGAAACATGGTTCGGCTCGCCGCCGACACATAGAGGTTCTGTATGTGTGAGACGCTCGAGCTCCTCGATCTGGACAAAACCGCCTATCATGCGCTCTTCGAAAATCACCGAAATCCGTGGACCGTGCTCCCATTGCTCGCGGCATATATTCGGGCCCATCTGAGGCCGGAAAACCGGGGGATGGTTTCTCCCGGCGCATT
>CAZNYW010000001.1:162949-177888 GCA_964577375.1 uncultured Spirochaetales bacterium
CGGCGCATTCGCGGCTCTCGACCGACGAGATCGCTTCCCTGGTCTTCGACTCCGAGATCGAGCGTGATTCGGAGACCGGAAAGTACGATTCTCGCGAGCATTTTCGCCGGATAAGCAGTGCAATAAGCGCCGACCGGGACTGGACATACGAGCAGTTCGTCGACGAGTACAAGAACGTCTTTGTCCTGAATGACGAGGCTGTGGGCGCCCTTCTGTACGCTGCAAAGCACTGCGCGGCGTCGATTCTTTCCAATACCACCTATCTGCATTCCCTGTGGCTGTTCGAGCAGGAACTGCTTGCCACGATACCCGAATCCTATATCTTTTCATACAAAGTTGCCGTGATGAAGCCGAATCCCGAGATCTGGCGGATAGCACTCGCCCGTTCCGGCGTACCGGCGTCACGGTGCCTCTACATCGACGATCTGGAGAAATTCTGCAGTGCGGCAGAGGAACTTGGCATAAGGTCGATTCATTACCTGAAGGGAACGACCGATCTGACGGCGGAGATCAGCGGGTGGCTCCGGCAGATTGCACCAGTTGCCGGGGATGTCCGCGCCGGAGCGACTGCGGGCGGTTAACCGGGAGTCCGGGGAGCAATCCCCATAAAAAGGATCTGCCGGTCGTTCGGCCGGCAGTAAACGAGGAGGGTTCAAATATGAGGTTCAAGGCAGCATTCCTTGCGGTGCTTCTGATCGTGCCATTCGCGCTGTTTGCCCGTGGTCAGAAGGAGGCAGCGCAGAGCCAGACGGTGGTTCTCTACACGGCTCACGAACAGGACATCGTAGATGCGATGGTCCCCATGTTCGAAGCGGACACGGGAATCAAGGTGCAGTATGTAAAGGCAGGTTCCGGTGATATCATCCAGCGGGTGAAAGCCGAGCAGGCAAATCCCCAGGGTGACGTGATCTGGAGCATCGGGGGGGAACAACTGGAGGCGATGCCCGAGCTGCTCGCGTCGTACACGCCCAAAGACTGGGACAAGATCGAGCCTGTGTTCAAGGTCGGCAACAACTGGTTGCCCTACACCGGTATCGTGATGGTTTTCATCGTAAACACGAATCTGGTGCCGGCCAATCTTACGCCGCAGAAGTGGACCGATCTGGCCGATCCGAGACTGAAGGGCAAGATCTCTTCGGCGCGGGCAGACAAGTCGGGCTCGTCATACATGCAGCTCGCAACCGTGCTCAACATCTACAAAGACAAGGGCTGGGATGTATACAGGTCGATACTTCAGAACTTCGTCCTTTCGGGAAGCTCCGGTGCGGTGTCCCGGTTCGTGAACGACGGCGAAGCCGCGGTCGGACTCACGCTGGAAGACAATGCGTTCCGCTACGTCGAAGGCGGTGGGCCGGTCAAGATAGTCTATCCCGCGGACGGCACTACAGCGGCTCCCGACGGCATCGCGCTCATCAAGGGTGCTCCGCATCCGGACGCCGCAAAGGCGTTCATCGACTGGGCGTTGTCGAAGAAGGCGCAGGACTTCCTCGTCGAGAAGATGGCCCGCCGCCCCGTGCGCGTGGACGGCGCAGTTCCGGCCGGTCTTCCGCCGCTGAGCCAGGTCAAGACGGTTCCCTACAGCTTCAAGTGGTCCGCGGACAATCGTGACGCGTTCGTCAAGCAGTGGACCAATTTGGTGATGCAGCTCGGTATCTAGCACCAACTTCGAATCGCTCAATTCAAAAGACCACCCTGACCCGCGTCAGCGGGTCAGGGTTTGTGAAACCGGGAACGGAACCGGGCGCGAACCCCGGACCGGGTGGGACGCTCCGAGAGATACTACATGTCAGTAATTCGCTTGACGAATATCGAAAAGAATTTCGGCCTGGTTCACGCTCTTCGGGACGTGAACATCGAAATTCAGTCCGGTGAGTTCTTCACGCTTCTCGGGCCTTCCGGGTGCGGGAAAACCACGCTCCTGCGAATCCTTGCCGGTTTCTACATCCAGGACCGCGGCACAATTCACATCGGCGACAGGCTCATGGACGGTGTGCCGCCCTACGAGCGAAATACCGGAATGGTCTTCCAGAACTATGCGGTCTTCCCCCATATGACCGTCTTCGAAAATGTCGCCTTCGGACTGCGCAACCGGCGAGTCGCCGGCGATGAGATCAGGAAACGTGTTTCGAAGGTCCTGGAGACCGCCCGCCTTACCGGCTACGAGCAGCGGACGCCTGACCAGCTTTCCGGCGGTCAGCAGCAACGCGTCGGACTCGCGCGGGCACTGGTGATCGAGCCGCAGGTGCTTCTGATGGACGAGCCGCTTTCAAACCTGGACGCAAAGCTGCGGCTGGAGATGCGTGAAGAGATCAGGGACATTCAGAGGCAGCTCGGTATTACCACCGTCTACGTGACTCACGACCAGGAGGAGGCTCTCGTCATTTCCGATCGGATCGCGGTAATGAATCAGGGGCAGGTCCAGCAGATTGGAAGCGCATGGGACGTCTACAAAAGGCCGGCGAACACCTTCGCGGCTTCATTTGTCGGTCACATGAACTTTCTGGATGCGACCGTGAAAGAGGCGGGTGCGGGGACGTCATCGGGTCCCCGATTCGAGGTCGCGGGCGCCATCGGGCCCGTGAGCGCGAACCAGTGGCGTGCGTCGCTGTCCGGCGAAGGCACCGTCCGACTGGCCTTTCGACCGGAGGACCTCCAAATCGGAAGCAAAACGGGAGAGAGGGATAGTGCGCTGAGGCTTTCCTGCACGGTGGAAAAGAGCACTTTCACAGGAACCCTCGTGCAGTACAGCCTTCGTACGGCGGAAGGCGCGAACCTGATCGCCGAACGGCACCGGCCCGAAAAGGCCGGCATTATTGCCGCAGGAACCGTTGTCACCGCCGCGGCGGCACAAGAATCGCTTCATATCTTCCGCCGCGAAAATGACGCTCGAATCGTCCGGGACGGTGTCAGATGAGACTGGCAGTCAACCGGAGGTTCGATTTCTGGACGCTGGTTACCCTGCTCGGCTACGCGGTTGTGGTGCTGCTTCTGGTCCTTCCGCTTCTGAATATCTTTGCCTCGAGCTTTATTGGAAAGGAAAGCGGCAGATTCGACCTTTCGAACTACCGGGAGTTTCTGTCGAAACCCTACTACCTGACCACCATCGTGAACAGCCTGATCGTTTCGGTGGGCGGTACGCTCGGGTCGATACTCCTGGGGATCCCTCTGGCTTTTTTTGTATCACGCTACCGGATCTACGGAACCCCTCTTCTGTCGACGCTTGCCGTTCTGGCGCTTCTGTCGCCGCCGTTTATCGGCGCGTACTCGTGGGTCATCATGCTCGGTAACAACGGTTTCGTACGCAACTTCCTGAGCACAATCGGCATCGGGCTTCCGCCGATCTACGGGCCCTTCGGTATCATCCTGGTCTACAGCCTTCAGCATTATCCGTTCATTTTTCTCATGGTTTCCGGTGCGCTCTCGACCGTCGACCGCTCTCTCGAGGAGGCCGCTCAGAACCTGGGCGCGCGTGGAACGCGAACCTTCATGAGGGTGACGCTTCCGCTGGTCACGCCGTCGCTGACGGGCGGCGCTCTGATTGCGTTCATGATGTCGCTTGCCGATTTCGGCACGCCGATGATACTTGGCCGCAATTTCCGCGTGCTGCCGACAATGGCGTATAATTTGTTCACTTCCGATATCGGAGAAAATCCTGGCCTCGCCTCGACGGTGAGCATCTTCCTGATCCTGGTCTCGACAATAGTTCTCTTCTTCCAGCGCTACGCCGCCGCCCGCCGCAAGTACTCGAGCTCGCTCGTGAACCGGCCGGTCATCAAACGCCTCGCAGGCTGGAAGGCATTCGTCGTTCACCTGGTGTGCTACCTGATTGTTGCGTTGAGCTCGCTGCCGCTGGCCGTCGTTGTTGTCTCTTCGTTCAGAAAGACACGCGGACCCGTCTTTCACCCCGGATTCGATCTTGGAAGCTACGCCAAAGTAATTCATGATGTTCCGCAGGCGATATTCAACACGCTCTCTTTTTCGCTGCTCGCGGTCATTGCCATTGTAATTGCCGGTACGCTTCTGGGTTTTGTTCTTGCCCGGAAAACGAACATCGCAAGCAAAATGCTCGATCCTCTGCTGATGATTCCCTACATCGTTCCCGGGACGGTCCTCGGAATAGGCTTTGTTGTCGCATTCAACCGAAAACCGATCTATCTTGTGGGGACTGCGACTATTCTGATCCTGTCCTACTTCATCCGGAGGCTGCCCTACAGTGTCCGGTCGGCTGCTTCGATTCTGAAACAGATTGATCCGAGCATGGAGGAGGCGGCTGTTAATCTCGGCGCACGGCCTGCGAGGACGTTCAGGCTGGTGACGCTTCCGCTGATGGGTCCCGGAGTGCTTTCCGGCGCGGTAATGAGCTGGGTCACGGCAGTCAACGAGCTCTCGTCGTCGATCGTGCTCTACGTCGGTGCGACTGCGACCATGACCGTGCGAATCTATCTCGCGGTTCTCGACGGTTACTTCGGAACGGCGTCGGCTTTGGCGACGATGCTGCTTGCGGCGACCGGGATAGCGCTCTACGTTGTGAACAAGTTCTTCGGGGTGAAGAGCGACGCGTTCGTCAGTTGACGGCGCGAGGAACCGCCGCGCACCGAGTTGGCAGACCGCTTTCTGCAGCCTATAATCAGGACGTACACGTATCCAATCAGGAATCGTAGATGAATTTTCCTGCGCTCGGCATCGATGCAGGCTCTGTCTCCGTTTCGCTCGTACGGCTTACGGAGGACGCCACCGACATTCGCTACGCCTCCCACCACGGCCGGATTGCCGAAACGGTACGGTCGATGCTCGACGAGCTCGGCCCCGCCGGCCCGGAACGGTTGATGGCAACATCGACGGCGGCGCCGGTCCTGCGGGAATGCAGCACCGTCGACACGCTCGTTGCGTCGATTCACGCCGCGAGGGCACGACGGCCGGACGTACGTTCGCTGCTGGTGGTTGGCGGGGAGCGATTTGCCCGGGTGCTCTTCAGCGAATCGGGCGAGTACGAAAAGGCGTGGCGAAATTCCTCCTGTGCCGCAGGGACGGGAAGCTTCCTCGACCAGCAGGCGCGCCGTCTCGGCCTGTCCGGGAGCGAAGAGCTCAGCAGCCTTGCCCTGTCGAACCGGGGGGCTGTGCCGGTTATCGCGTCGCGCTGCTCCGTATTTGCCAAGACTGACATCATCCATGCGCAGCAGGAGGGCTACACGCTGCCGGAGATTTGCGACGGGCTCTGTCTCGGACTCGCCCGGAACCTGCTGGATACCCTCGGGGCGGGCAGAAGCCTGCCGGAGCCGTTGCTCGTCGCAGGAGGGGTCGCGCGAAACGGCGCAGTTCTCCGTCACATCGCGGCGCTGACCGGTTCGACGCCTGTCATCGACGAGCTGTCGCATCTGTATGGCGCCTACGGTGCAGCTCTCCTCGCCGCCGCGGATAGCTCTCTGGAACTACATGTTCGAACGGTCGACGAAATTCTTGCGCCCGCGGAATCCAGCCGCTCCTACTTCTATGCTCCGCTCGACAGCCCCTCAGAGGGATATCCGGATTTCGAAAGCGGTGAGCGTTATCTCTTCAGCTCCGAGAGGATGGGGGAGTCCAATCCGGTGGAGGTGGAGATCTTCGGCGAAGCCGCAACGGCCGGAGCGCAGCGCGGATTCCTCGGCATCGACATCGGATCGACGAGCACGAAGGGAGTCTTTACCGATGCCGAAGGCACGCCGCTAGTCGGTCTCTATACCCGCACCGCCGGACAGCCGCTTGCCGCTGTCCAGGGACTTTTCGAAGCTTTCGAGGACCTGTCCGAGCACAGCGGGCAGGCGTTCGAAGTGCTCGGAGCGACCACTACCGGATCCGGCCGGAAATTCGTTGGAACGATAATCGGCGCCGATCTCATTGTCGACGAGATCACCGCGCACGCGCGGGCCGCCTGCTCGCTCAATCCGGCGGTCGATACGATAATCGAGATTGGCGGGCAGGACGCAAAGTTCACCACCGTTCGTGACGGCATGGTGACCTTCTCTCACATGAACACGGTGTGCGCGGCCGGAACCGGAAGTTTCCTTGAGGAACAGGCCGCTCGACTCGACGTGCCGCTCTCGAGTTTCGCCGGGCTCGCCGAGGGAGCGGCCTCTCCACTCGCGAGCGACCGGTGCACCGTCTTCATGGAACGGGACCTCAACCACCTCCTGCAGCGCGGATACCGGGTCTCCGAGCTGCTGGCTGCAGCGCTCCACTCCGTCCGAGAAAACTATTTCCAGAAGGTCGCGGTCAACGGCACCATCGGTGATCACATCTGCTTCCAGGGAGCCACTGCGAAGAATCGGGCGCTGGTTGCCGCATTCGAGCAAAAGCTCGGAAAGCGGATCGCCGTATCCCGGTTCTGTCACCTTGCAGGCGCGCTGGGCGCTGCGCTCCTGCTCATGGCCGATCCGCCTGAAACCACCACCTTCCGCGGCGTCGGCCTTCACCGCGAAGAGATTCCGGTACGGAGTGAGAGGTGTGAACTCTGTGCAAACCGGTGCCGTCTCCGGATTGCCGAGGTCGGCGGTGAGGAGGTTGCATTCGGTTTTCTCTGCGGCCGCGACTATCAAACCGACCACTATGTAGACAGCAACCGTTCCGGATTCGATCTTATGCGCGAACGGCGGCGGGCCGTTCGCCGCGCCGGCGCAGCAGAATCGCCCGGCTCCGCGATGGACCGTCCGTCCATCGGCATACCTGCTGCGCTGCACCTTTTTGCCGACTTTTCGCTCTGGGAAGTCCTTTTCACCCGTCTGGGGTTCACCGTCGTGCGCGGAGACCGCGCGCCGGACAGCGTGCAGCTTGGGCGCGAGGCGAGCGCTGCCGAGTTCTGCACACCTGTTCGGGATCTCCTTGGCCAGGTATCCTGGCTGCTGGATAGGGCAGACCTTGTCTTTCTCCCCGACACCTTCCGAAATCCTGCGAGCGGGAAGAGCAACTGCTACTACACCCAGTACGCCGCGGTGCTTGCGGGCGCCCTGGATTCCTCCCGGAGACGCATCATCTCGCCGCTGATCGAGCCCGGACGCGACGCGGAACAGAAGCTGGCGCGTGAGCTCGCCGAATTGCTTTCGCCGGCGCTCGGCAGGACGGTGGGTCCGGGTGAGGTTGCCGAGGCGCTCGACCGGGCCGAGCAGACAAGGAGCGGGCAGGCTGAAGTGCTGCGGGCGCTCTACGGCAAGTACGCTCCAGGCGAGCAGGAGGTACAGCGCGGGGCACTGTCCGTGGTGCTCGTCGGGAGGCCCTACACCATCCTCGCCCCGCACATGAACAAGCGCATTCCGGAGATTTTCGGAAGCCTGGGAGTGCGTGTGTTCTTTCAGGACATGGTACCGGCTGGTGAGCAGCCGGATCGGGCTTCCGATCCTGTCTCCTGGTTTCCCTGGCACCATGCATCAGATGCTCTCGATGCGGCCGAGTGGTGCGCCGCGCAGCCCGGCGTATATCCGGTCTATGTAACCTCCTTCAAGTGTTCGCCTGATTCCTTCGCGATCGAGTATTTCAAGGAGATGCTTGATCGCAAAAGAAAACCCTATCTGATTCTTCA
This sequence comes from uncultured Spirochaetales bacterium, assembly GCA_964577375.1. GTDB lineage: Bacteria > Spirochaetota > Spirochaetia > DSM-27196 > DATKUC01 > DATKUC01. The sequence continues at coordinate 170,499 of CAZNYW010000001.1, forward strand.
GCTTGATGAGCACGATTCCAGTGTCGGGTACGAGACGCGCATAGAAGCTGCCGTTGCGGCATTTCGGAACCACGCACGCCGGCCTCTTGCGGCAGCTGTCTCTTGCGGAGGCGCGGGCGCCGCCCGACACAGTCCCGACGGGCGGCGCCCGACCCCTTTCCTTCGCACACCGGTTCGCGAAAAGACCCTCCTGGTGCCTTCCTGGAACAGTCACGCAAGCCCTCTTCTCGCGGCCGCCCTTCGAGGGCACGGCTTCGACGCAAGGGTTCTCCCGGAGACTCCGGAACTGATCGAACGCAGCATGGGACGGAACAGCGGTCAGTGTATTCCCGTCCACGTCATCGCAGAAGAGGCCGCCGAGTTTGTCCGGACCGAGAATCTCGATCCCGACCGGACCGCTCTGTGGATGATTCAGAGCGATCTCGCCTGCAACATCTGCCTCTATCCGCGTTATCTACAGACGCTTCTCAGGTCTTTCGGCGACGGTCTCGAACGCATCGAGGTGCATCAGGGTGCAATCACTTTTCAGGATCTGGCACCGACCCTGCCGGTCGATGTCTACTTTTCCTTTCTGTTTGGCGGCATGATCGCCAATCTGGAGACGCGGATCAGACCCTACGAGCTTCATGCCGGTCACACTGATGCGGCCGGACGAGAAGCATCGGCGCTCCTCGTCGACTGCTTCGAGCGCCGGATTACCAGGGCATCGGCGGCAAAACGCGTGGCAGAGCTCTATCGGTCGATTCAATTCGACCGCTCACAGCTGCGCCCGAAGGCGGCGGTCTTCGGCGACCTGTATGTTCGCGACAATCTGATTTTCAATCAGGACCTTCCCCGCTCGATAGAGGAGGCGGGCGGCGAAGCCGTTGTCACCTCGTATGTCGACTATGTGAAGATAGTGGCTCCTTCCATCTTCCAGCGCTGGCGAAAACAGGGAAAGCTCGGTGCGGTAGCCGCGAACCGTGCGCTTCTTACACTGCTCGAGACGCTCGAGCGGCTCTATATCCGGGAGTTCGTGCCCATTGTCGGACCGCCGGCCTCCTCGTTCAACCGCAGAATCGAGGAAGAGCTGCGACGGTTCGGGCTCCGCCTCGAGCATGAGGGCGAGTCGGCCGACAACGTGCTCAAGATTCTACACCTGCTTCGCCGCTACCCCGACATAGCGCTCTTTGTAGAAGCGAGCCCCGCATTCTGCTGTCCGGCGCTCGTTACCGAAGCGATGTCCGACAGAATCGAGCGAATAGCCGGCGTTCCGGTGGTGTCGATCACCTACGACGGCACTTCGTCCGGCAAGAACGACGTAATCCGGCCCTACCTGGCATTCCGGAACAACCGCGACGGCGAGCCGGCGCCGGAGCGCAGATAAAACTGCATTGACTAATCCTCCCCGGCAAATCAGAATTGGAACGGAACTGCGTAAACGTTGAGGAGGAGTGATTGGTCTCCGCGGCCCGCGACGAAGATACGTCTCGCTACCGGAATCTCATCGAAACCATGCCGGACGGCTACTACCGCAGCACGCACGAAGGGCGCTTCGTGGAGGTGAATCAGGCGTTCGCGGCGATGCTCGGTTACTCGGTCAGCGAGCTGCTCGATGTCGACATTCGCGACGCGCTCTACTTCGACGAGGTCGAGCGCCAGGCGGGGGATCGGAACCCCTCATTCGGATCGCCGATGGAGGTGTACCGGCTGCGGAGAAAGGACGGCAGCGAGGTCTGGGTCGAAGACTTTGCGCGGTATGAACGCGACGATGCCGGCCGCGTCCTTTATCACGAAGGGATCTGCAGAGACATTACGCAACGCCGCGATGCCGAAGAGATTCAACGGAAACATTCGGCGCGGTCCCGCATCCTCGCGGAGCTGACGAGTGCGCTGCTCGGTGCCCGACTCGACGCCGAAGAGATACTTGCACTGTCCGTCCAGAGATGTGTCGAGCTTTTTGGTGACGGCGCGAGCATATTTCTCACCGACCCGGGAAGTCCCAACCTCCGGCTCGCTGCCGTCTACAATGTAGACCACGAGGCGGTCAAATTCTTCAGGAATCACTTCAGCGCGCATCCTCTCACCCTTACCGAAGGGTCATTCGGACGCGTAATACGAACGAATGAGGCCATTCTCAATGAGGTGTTTGATCTCGACCGCGCGAAAGCGAATGCGGGCGAAACGCTGCGCGTCTTTTTCGAGAAGCTTCCTGTACGAACCGCGATGTTCGCTCCGCTTCGCGAGGAGGGCCGCTGCATAGGCGTTCTCGGGATCGGCCGGAACAACCTTGACCGCGGGTCCTTCACGCGTGAAGATCTCGCCTTCTTCCAGGAGGTTGCCGATCAGGCGGCGATCGCGCTCTCGAACGCACATCTGTACCAGGCCCTCGAACGCGAGCTCGCCGAGCGCCGTTCCGCCGAGGAGCGGCTCCGGGAGAGTGAGGAACGTTACCGGGCGCTCGTCGACACCTCGCCCGACGGGATAGTCGTCGAGGCCGACGATCGTATCGTCTACCTGAACGAAGCCGCACTCCGAATAGTCGGCAGCGACAGCCCCGATCGGCTGATCGGCAAGCCTATCATGGACTTTCTTGAACACGATTCGCTTGCGGACACCGACGAGCGGCAGGAGGAGCTGCTCTCCGGGAACGAGCCGGTGCAGCTCGGTGAAAGGATCCTGCGCCGAATGGACGGAGCCACTGTTGTTGTGGAAGCTGAGGGCGCCGCAGTCACCTATCTCGGACGGCCGGCGTTCCAGATTGTATTCCGGGATATAACAGAGAGGCTCGAATCGGAGAGGCAGCTACGGCTCCAGGGGACCGCGGTAAACACCGCCGCGAACGGAATCATCATAACGGACACCAACGGCCGTGTCGTATGGGCAAATCCCGCGTTTGGGCGGCTGACGGGGTACAGCATGGCGGAGACAATCGGCAAAGATCCCCGCGAGCTAGTCCGTTCCGGGCAGCATTCTCCGGAATTCTACAGGGCCATCGGAGAGACGATGGAGCAGGGGAGGGTCTGGCACGGTGAGATTATCAACCGGCGGAAAGACGGCAGTTTCTACACCGAGGAGATGACGATCACTCCTGTCCGTGATGATTCGGGTGTGATCACTCACTTCGTGCAGATAAAACAGGATGTGTCCGAACGCAAGCTTGCCGAGGAACAGATGAAATCCTCGCTGCTCGAAAAGGAGGTGCTGCTCAAGGAGATCCATCACCGGGTCAAGAACAATCTCCAGGTGATCTCGAGCCTCATGAGCCTCCAGGCCGACAGCGTGACCGACAGGACAGCACGCACCGTCTTTCTCGAAAGCCGTCACCGGATTCGTGCGATGGCGGTGGTGCACGAGAAGCTTTATCGGTCCGACAATCTTGCCCGCGTCGATTTCGATGAGTACCTTGTGGCGGTCGCAGGTGAGCTTTTTCGCTCCTTCGGCTCCGCAAGGATTGCGCAGCGTTTCGACGTCGAGTCGGTTCAGCTCGATGTCGATACGGCGATTCCCTGCGGCCTCATAGTTAATGAGCTCATCACAAACGCACTGAAGCACGGTTTTCCGGGCGGCCGCAGCGGGACGGTGGCCGTTACGCTGAAACGAATCGACAATGCGAACGTTCTGCTGAGCGTGCGGGACGACGGCGTCGGGTTTCCGACGGACAGGGATTTCCGGCTCATGACCTCGATGGGGATGACGCTTGCAGTGTCGCTCACTCAACAGATCGGGGGCGACATATCCCTCGACGCTTCCTCCGGGACCAGATTCGCCGTGCGCATTCCGCTCAACCAGTAGAGGCTGCAGCTTCCCAGAAGGCACGGACAAGCGGCGACTCGAGCCTGCGCCGGTGGACGCACACGCCGACGTGGTAGGGGGCGAGCGCCGGCGCGACCTCGATCACCCGTATATCGTTTCGGAGCGGACTCTGGTCCAGAACGAGCTTTGGAACGACGCCCACCCCGCAGCCAAGCCTGACCATGGCAATTATCGCTTCGTGCCCTGCCACCTCGGCATAGATGGTTGGACGTATCCGCTTTTCGCGGAACCAGTCGTCGCTCCGTCGCCGTGAGAGCGCCCGATCGGCCAGTATCATTGGAACCTCTTTCCAGGGAATCGGCTCCTGCGCCGTCTGTTCGTTCACGCTGCACTTCATCTTCGGCGCGATGAAAAGAAGCGGCGTCACCGCAAGCGGCGCGAAGAGCACCGCCTCCGGAAGCGAGTCAGGGCGGGCGGCGACGGTAAGATCGGCGGAGCCGTCGAGAATGCGATCGATGGCGAAGGCGGAGTCGCCGGTCTGCAGCCGGATGTGGACCGCCGGGTACCGCTCGCGAAAGATTCCGAAAATGCCGGTCAGCACAGTCTGCGCCGCGGTGACCGAGCAGTAGAGGATGATCTCGCCCCGAAGCTCTCCTTCGCCGGCAGAGAGCGATTCTCTGATCTCATGCCATCGCTCGAGCGTCTCGCGGGCGTAGTCGCGGAACCGCCGTCCCTGCTCTGTCAGCGCAACGGTGCGACGGTCCCGCTCGAAAAGCTTTGCACCGACCTCCTCCTCTATTCTCTGGATGGTTCTGCTCAATGCGGAAGGGCTTATGTTGCACGCGTCGCTGGTCCGTGCGAAGCGCAGCGACGCCGACAGATGCAGGAAAAGCTCCATTGAATGAAAGTCCATGTCACCCCGCTCCCCGGTTCCTCCGGTTGGTATTGCGCCAGACGCAATACCGTATGACGAAAATAGCACTTTAATCAACAGTCGAAATGTGTCTATTATATGCGTGCAGAACCGAAACACACGGCTACGGCCCGGCCTGAAGGAGACAAACATGGCAAAGATGAATTTCGGAGGTGTCGAAGAGACTGTTGTGACGCGCGAGGAGTTCCCGCTCGAAAAGGCGCGTGATGTGCTCAAGGACGAAACGATCGCCGTGCTCGGCTACGGGGTACAGGGGCCGGCTCAGGCTCTGAACATGAGGGACAACGGCTTTCGCGTCATCATAGGTCAGCGGAAGGACGGCAAGAGCTGGGACAAGGCAGTGAAGGACGGCTGGGTGCCGGGAGAGACGCTTTTTGATGTCGAGGAGGCGGCAAAGCGGGGAACCATCATTCAGTATCTTGTCTCCGACGCGGGACAAAAAGCGCTCTGGCCGAAGGTCAAGGCCTGCCTGAACGAAGGCGACGCGCTCTACTTTTCGCACGGATTTTCCATCGTCTTCAAGGATCAGACCGGCGTGATTCCGCCGGCAAACGTCGATGTCATCCTGGTTGCCCCCAAGGGGTCGGGGACGAGCGTCCGAGCCAACTTTCTGGACGGCAGCGGTATCAATTCCAGCTTTGCAGTGTTCCAGAACGCCACGGGCAGGGCGGAGGAGCGGACCATCGCCACCGGCATCGCCATCGGTTCCGGCTATCTCTTTCCGACCACCTTCGCACACGAGGTGCACAGCGACCTCACCGGCGAGCGTGGCGTGCTCATGGGTGCGCTGGCCGGAATCATGGAGGCTCAGTATCAGGTGCTGCGCGAGAACGGCCACACTCCGAGCGAGGCGTTCAACGAGACTGTGGAGGAGCTAACCCAGAGCCTGATCAGGCTTGTAGGGCAGAACGGAATGGACTGGATGTACGCGAACTGCAGCACCACCGCACAGCGCGGCGCCCTCGACTGGAAGCCGCGTTTCAAGGAGGCTACGCTGCCGGTGTTCAAGGATCTCTACAATTCGGTCATCACCGGGAAGGAAACCGAGATCGTGCTCCGCGCGAACAGCGCTCCGGACTACCGCGAAAAGCTGGATGCCGAGCTCCATACGCTCGGTGGATCCGAACTGTGGCGAGCCGGAAAGACCGTACGCTCGCTCCGTCCCGAGAACTGGAAGAAGTAGGTGACGCCGGGAAATAGCGAATCCGGCTTCGTCGTTTCCCTCGAAAAGGTGACGCTGCGCGTTCGTGACCGCAAGCTTCTGCCCGACACAAGCTGGACGATCCGTCCCGGCGAACAGTGGGCAGTGCTCGGACCGAACGGCAGCGGAAAATCGACTCTCGCACGGACTGTTGCCGGCCATCTGCCGAGCGCCGCCGGACACGTGCGTATCGGCCGGGGACATCGTCTTGCGCTGGTATCATTCGAGCGGCAGCAGGATGTCTATGCGCGTGAGCTCGAGAATGACGCAGCCCGCTACTTTGCCGGCAACCTCGATACTGAGCTCACGCCGCGGGAGCTGATCGCTCGCGACCGTGTCGCGCGCGACGCGGCCGGGGAAATGCCGGCGGCCGTGGCGGAGGCCATCGCATTCTTCCGCTTCGAGCCGCTGCTCGACCGGTCGTTTCGTCACCTGTCCGCGGGCGAAATGCGCAAGGCGCTCGTCCTCCAGGCGCTGGCAGGTGATCCCACACTGTTGCTGCTCGACGAGCCCTTCGACGGGCTCGACCGCAATTCGCGGGAGTCGCTTGCCGCCTTCTTTCAGACGTTCATGGAGAGGGGGCGTCACATCGTCCTCGTCACCCATCGCGCCGAAGAGATCCTCGAAGGGATGACGCACGTGCTCGTCATCAGAGACGGGCGGGCGGAGGTGGCGGATTCTATCGCATCGGCGGTGGAATCGCAGGGGATCGGTCGCCGCCGGCTCCGGCCGGCGGGACCCGGGCCGGAACCGGTCGTTTCGACGACCCCTTCGGCGGACCGGGTGATAGTCGATTTTCGCAACGTCACCATCCGGTACCAGGACAGTACCGTCATCGACTCGCTTTCATGGCAGCTGCTCCGTGGCCAGCGATGGGGAATCTTCGGACCCAACGGTTCGGGCAAGACGACGATCATCAATCTGATCGCCGGTGAGAACCTCCAGGGTTACGCGAACGACGTTCGTCTCTTCGGGCGCAGACGGGGCAGCGGCGAGAGTCTCTGGGAGCTCCGGCGCAGGATCGGCGTCGTTACGCCCACGCTTCAAATGGGATACCGAAAGAAGATCAGCGCTCTCGAGGTGGTACTGTCCGGATTCGACGGTTCCACCGGCCTCTACAGACGTCCGCGACAGGAGGAGGTCGACTCGGCCACACGGCTGGTTGAAGCGCTCGACCTCGCCGACCTTTCAGAGCGCCTGTTTCCGCAGCTCTCCTACGGCCAGCAGCGGCTCTTCCTCATCGCGCGAGCCATGGTCAGGCGGCCCGAACTGCTTCTCCTCGACGAACCGTGCCAGGGCCTCGATCCGTCCAACCGCGCCCGGGTCATCGAAGCGGTCGACGTGATGGCCGCCTCAGACCCGTTGAGCCTCATCTTCGTCACGCATCATCCCGACGAATACCCCGCCTGTCTGACCAATTTTCTCGAGCTGGACGGGGAGGGCGGGGCGGCCGAAGTCCAGGCCTTCGGAAGTATAAAGAACCCTGTGGATAAAATCAGGGGAGTAATTCCGCGGTAAGT
>CAZNYW010000002.1:0-34662 GCA_964577375.1 uncultured Spirochaetales bacterium
TGCGGTTGTGTCGCCTCGCGGTCGGCGGTTGATCGAGAGGGCCGCTGCGTCAGTTGGAGACCAAGGTGTCTCTTGAGCATGGTATGAGCCGAGATTTACGCTGTGGTATCCCCAGTTGTGGGGATTCTTAGGCAATAGAAACAATCTGGCACGACGGGACAATTTTGAGTATAATGTATTTTGCGCAATGGCAACGACGCAGGACGCACTCAGGCTCTTAAAGGCATATTCCCGGCGGATAGAAAGTCCGCGCATCAGCTATCCGAAATTTCTTGAGTACGCCCGCCGGTACATGGAGAAATACGCGGACGAGCATCCCGAGTACCGCGACTTTGCAGCGAATACCGAGACCGTTCTCAACGGGCTCATCGATGAGCTTGCGGAAAACAAAGTCTGTTCCATCGCCCGCAACGGTGAGCGCATCGATACCATCCTCTATAATCAGTATTACGTCGACGTCCTGCACAGCAGCTACGCCCGGGTCGAAAAACAACCTGACGTGCCCTTTCCGGCCGATGATTCGATTGAGACCGATATCCCTTCCGGCGTCATCACCCCGGTAGACATCAAAACCGAGTTCGTCCCGTGGATCGCGAGAAGCGATCGGGAATCGCCGGTAGTTCTGCGCCTGCTGTTTCCGGAGGGCATCCGAAGCGTGCTTGTACCCTCCGACATAGTACCAAAGAAGTTTATCGAGTACTGCGTTCAGAAAATTCGAAGCTACCTCCGGACTGCCCGCAACGCCAGCTACATGCAGCAGAAAATGGCATCGCTGTTTCGGCAGCGTGATCTTTCTCTCAAGGAGATGATCACGTCGATTCTCGCAACGCCCGATCAGGCGGTAGCCACCGTGATCGAGCCGACCGACTTTACCTTCCAGTTCTGGACGCATCTGTCGAGCAACGTCATACGGGAGTTCGGCCCCAAATCCGACAAGCTTGCCGAAGAGCACGCCTACTCGCAGGCCGCGTATGCGCTTGGCTACTACAACGTCTACTACCGCGGAATCCAGCAGAAGAACCTGGAGCGGGAGACGGCGCTGAAGCAGTTCGAGGTCCAGCTGCGCAAGAAACCCTATGCATTCACGATCGGCGATATGATCAACTTCACCGATTCAAAAGGCGTGCTGCTCTCGAAAAAGTACCCGCTTGAGGCGATGCACGACCTGCTCAACAAGAAGACGACACCGGTCGATGAAAAGAGCCTGCCGGAGATGATCCGGATCCGCACGCAGGGCAAGAAGGACTACTACATCGGGAAGGAATTCATTCTTCCGCTCTTCAACGAACGGCTCTTCCTCCTCTCCGAAGATCTGAAGAATCACTATGCCGAATCCTGGAGCGAAGCTCTCCGGCAGGACAAGACGCTGAAATCGATGACCGATGATGAGGCCTTCGAAGAGGATGTCAAATCCCAGGTCGCAGCGCGAGACGGGCTTTTCTTTGCGCTTCTCAACTACGACCTGCTCTTCCTCTGCGCCCGGGAGACCGGACCGGCCGGACGGGCAGCCGCCGAGATGAACGGGCTGTTCGACACGCGCGCTTCAAAGCTCCGGCCGCTCACCGAAATCCTCGGACTCGAGCGGGAAAGGCTCCACCGCGACGCACTCCTTCTCCTGCCCTTCTGGCAGGCAATTCCGCTGCTTCGCGGCCTTGTGCGCTTCTTTCAGCGGCTGTTCCTCGGTCAACCCTCGCCGGCGAGAAGGAAGGCGTCGCGTTCGGGCGCCTCCGCCGACGGCGTCCCCACGACGCGAAAGGTGGCGGTGGCCGCCGAGAGCATCCATACCGACGACGACGGAGGGTTCGCTGCGCAATCGTCCGGCGCGCCCTCCCGCGGCGCGTCCGCCTCCCCATCCTCGGAGGACCGGGCTCAGGCCGCGCGGACACGCAAGCAGCAGGCCGCGCAGTTCAAGGCGGCGATACACCGCCTCGAGAAGTCGTTCGTCGAAGACGGGGCGACACTCGAAACGTCGATGAAACGGCTCGCGGAAAAGTGGAACCCGCTTCTTGACCCTACGGCAAAAAAGAACCTCATCGAGGATGTGAACTCACTGGTTCGCGACTATCTGCGGCGCGTGCGCTCGGGCTTCAGAATCAAGGCGCCGGATGCCGCCCGCATCAGAAACATGGCGCGCGAGCTGTCCGAGCACGAAGCGTTGACGAAGATTCCGAAGACGGACCCTCTGCGCGAGTACATCGAGCTCTACATGCTCAAGCTGCTCGGGAAATAGCACATCAGGTAAGGATCTCGCCGAGCGTCAGCTCACCCATGAAGCTGAGCGCTTCCACGCAGGCCTGAAACAGCCTCATGCACATCACCGCGTCGTCCGCAGCACGGTGTGCGTTGTTCGGCGGGATTTTCAGAAAAGAGATCAGATTCTGAAGTGAATAGCTCTTCTGCCTGGGAAATGCGCGCTTGGCGAGTGTCTGGGTATCTACGATAACGTTCTTCACATCATCCATGGAATAGTCGAGCAGTGCGGCCCGCAGGAATGCCAGATCAAACTCCGCGTTGTGAGCAATGAGTATGCTGTCTCCGGCGAAGGAAACGAACTCGGGCAGAATCCGGCCGACCTCCGGCTGAGCCGCGACCATCGCGTTGGTGATTCCGCTCACCGCCGACGCCCCCTCCGAGATGACCATACCCGGATTGACCAGCCTGTCGAAGGTTTCGAGAATCTCGCCGGACTTGAACCGAACCGCTCCGAATTCCACGATACGATCTACGCCCGGCGTCAGTCCTGTGGTTTCGAAATCGAACGCGGTGAAAAGGACCTGCGAAACTGGTAGCTCGAGATTCATACGGCATAATAGCGGGATTGGTCTGAGCTGTAAAGAATGGCCGGCTCCTTGACACGGGGGCCTCCCGGCCGTAGGTTGTCATCGTGGCCTCCACTACCATCAAAGAGTTGATCGAAGAATTTGATTTTCAGATCGACGATATCCGCTGGCACCTCTGCTCGGAGATGACCAAACGCCTGCTCGCCTACCGCGAGCATCCGGAGGGGCTGACCCGGCTCATCTGGTCCGGATCGATAGAGAAGGATCTCTACGATATGGAAGAGCGCTTTTTGCTCAACCTGCAGGAAGATCTGGACCGCGGAATGACCGATGAAGCGCACGTGCGTCAGATCTTCCAGGAGGTGCGCAGGTCGAAGAAGCGCAGACCGCGAAGCTGACCGGCAGTTCCTATCCGAGCTTCCCGATGATCTCCTTGATCTCTGCCGTGAGCTTCCCAACCTTCGCTCCGACCGCTTTTCTCGCTTCGCCGGGCTCCTCGCCGGGACGGCCGGAGACCGAAGCGTAGAACTTGATCTTCGGCTCGGTGCCCGACGGACGGCAGCTCACCATCGAATTGGACTCGAGCACGAATTGCAGCACGTTCGAGGAGGGTATCCCCTCGATCTTACGTTCCTTCCCGGACTCACGGTTGCGCGCGGTCAGCGTCAGGAAGTCGCGAATCTCAACCACTCTTGAGTCACCGAGACTCGCCGGCGGGTTTGCCCGAAGCGTGTCCATCAGCCGCTTCATCGTCCCCTGGCCCTCCTGTCCCGGGAAATAGTGCGAGATCGTCTCTTCCTGAAAGTATCCGAGCTCCCGGTAGATCTCGTTCAGCCTTCCGAGGACGGTCTTGCCCTGCGACACATGATAGAGCGCCATCTCTGCAGTGAGCACCGCTGCGGTCACCGCGTCCTTGTCGCGCACGTAGGTCCCGATCAGATAGCCGTAGCTTTCCTCGTCGCCAAGCACGTAGACCGGGCCGTCCTTCTCCGCTTCGAACTCGCGGATCTTCTGCGCAATCCATTTGAAGCCGGTCAACGTGTCGTAGCTGGCCACTCCGTGCCGTTCGGCAACCAGCCGCTGCAGCTCGGTCGTAACGATGGTCTTCACGAAGGCGGGCTTTTCCGGCATTGTGCCGAGCTCCCGCCGCGTGGAAAACATGTAGTCGGCTATCAGTACCCCGAGCTGATTGCCGGTGATGAGCCGAAAGTCGCCCCCCGCGTCTTTGTCGGGGACTGCGATACCTATCCGGTCCGCGTCCGGATCGGTTCCCATCACGAGGTCGGCATTTTCGCGCCGGCCGAGATCGAGCGCCATCTTCAGGGCGGAGCCCTCTTCCGGATTTGGAAATTCAACCGTGGGAAAATCCCCATCCGGCTCGCGCTGCTCGGGAACGGTGATCACCCTGATACCGAGCTCCCCGAGAACACGCTCGACCATGGCCGCCCCCGTTCCGTGCAGAGGCGTATAGACGATCTTGAGGTCACGTCCGCGCTCCCGCACCAGCTCCGGGCGAAGGGAAGCGCCTCGCACCTCCGCGGCGAATGCATCGTCGATCTCGCTGTCGACGTAGACCAGCATCCCCTGCGCGAGCGCCTCCTCCCTGGTCATGCTGCGTATCTCGCCCGAGACCGCGCGAACCTCGGCGATAATGCCCTTATCGTGCGGAGGAACGACCTGCGAGCCATCGTTCCAGTAGACCTTGTACCCGTTGTACTGCCTGGGATTGTGGCTGGCGGTGACGACTATACCGGTCGATGCGTCGAGTTTCCGCACCGCAAACGACAGCTCCGGGGTAGGACGGAGGGTCGGAAAAAGGTAGGTGCGGATTCCGTGCGCGCACAGCACCAGGGCAGCCTGTAGCGCGAACTCGTCGGAGAAATGGCGGGAGTCATGCGCGATGACCGCGGCCTGATGCCCGTCCTTTCCCCGCTCGCCGTGCGCGGCGACATACCGTGCAAGTCCCTGCGTAGCGCGCCGGACGACGAAGGAGTTCATCCGGTTATAGCCGCCGCCGATGACACCTCGAAGGCCCCCTGTACCGAACTCGAGATCGGTATAGAAGCGGTCGCTCAGCTCATCCCAGTTCTTTGCTTCGACGAGCTTTTCCACCTCGCCCCGGAACTGTGCGTTCGATTCCTGCCTGATATACTGTTTCGCCGCTTCAAGGATCTTTTCATTCTCCATAGGTCACCTCCGATTTTTCGATCGACTAGTTTGCGTCTGCCGTTACGCCGGGAAGTATCTCCAGCAGCTCGAACGGTGAATTGATGATATCCCGGACACCGGCCTCGCGGATCTCCTCCCGGCCCCGGAAGCCCCACGACACGCCAAGAGGCACCATGTTTGCGTTTCGTGCTGTCTCCATATCTACCGCCGTGTCACCGACGTAGAGAACTTCGACCGGTTTGACCTGGAGCGCCTCGCAGATCGCGAGCGCGGCCTGCGGATCAGGCTTGGTGGGGACCGAGGATTTCTGTCCCTGCACGATGGCGAACATTCCCGCGGGAAGCATCTTGTCCACAATGAGCGTGGTAAGCTCGTGGGCCTTGTTGGAAAGCACCGCCTGAAGGTAGCCCCTGCGATGTATCTCGCGAACAACGGCTATCACCCCCTCGTAGGGACGGGTCTCACGAACCGGGTTCGCCGCGTATTCCGCCTTCATTTCGGCGACGCAGCTGTCGAGCAGCGACTGATCGAGCAGCCCTTCAGGTATGCAGCGGCGCATGAGCTCCGAAAGGCCCCAGCCGACGAGCATGCGGTACTGTTCCTGCGTGTGAAGCGGAAATCCCCGTCTGCGCATGACGGTGTTTGCCGCATTGCTGATGTCACCGATAGTGTCGAGGAGTGTGCCATCGAGGTCGAAGAGCACCGCCCGGAATTCGCCGGAAAATTGATTCATGCGTATAGAATAACAAAAACCGGCGACCGCTTAAAGCTCGCCGCAGAGACAATCGCGCCGGTCGGCGATATACTCAAGCGATGGCGAAGCGACCCACTCACGGACCGGAGGCGTTCGACCGATTCTACTCCGAGGTTCTCGGGCCAAGGTGGCAGCTGCTTCGCTCCTGCCTGCTGACGTCGGGAAAACCGGTCGCTCTGGAGGCAGGGCTCCTCAAACCCTATTTTCTCGATGAGGCATCGGTCGCTGCGGCCGACGCACTCGATGTCAGTCCCGGAAACTCGGTTCTGGACATGTGCGCGGCGCCGGGTGGCAAGTCTCTTGTCCTCGCGTTGCGGGCCGGCGAATCGGGAGAGCTTGTCGCGAATGAGCGCTCTTCGGCGCGCCGCGCGCGGCTGATCCGCGTCCTCGACCAGCATCTGCCCGCAGAGCTCCGCTCGCGCGTGACGGTAACCGGCCATGACGCCCGCCGCTGGGGGCTCCACGAGAAATCCCGGTACGATCGCGTGCTTCTCGATGCACCCTGCTCTTCGGAAGCGCACGTAGTCTCATCGCCCACGCACCTCGGGAACTGGTCCGCCTCCCGCACGCGGTCGCTCGCGGTCCAGGCGCACGCGATGCTCGCCGCGGCGGTCGACGCCGTGAAACCGGGTGGACTTGTTCTCTACTCCACCTGCGCGGTGTCGCCGCTGGAAAACGACGGCGTTATCGCCCGCCTTCTCAAACGGCGGAGCAGCCTGGTCACCGTGCGAACCGCAGGAGCCGCCTGGGGCGAAGCGACCAGATACGGCTGGGAGATCATGCCCGACCGTGCAGAGGGCCGCGGACCGATCTACTTCGCGCTTCTGTCGAAAGCGGTCTCCGAAGCCGCCTCCGGCTGACACTCCACAAAGGGTGCCTTTCCTGATAGGATGCACCACCTATGCCGCACCTCGTCGACGCACACCTCAATCCGGAACAACTACAGGCAGTCAACACCATCTCGGGTCCGCTCCTCATAATCGCGGGGGCAGGATCGGGAAAGACCCGCGTGGTGACGATGCGCATCGCCCACATGCTCGAGACCGGTATCCCCCAGAACGCCATCCTTGCGCTCACCTTCACCAACAAGGCCGCGCGTGAGATGGCGTACCGGATCAGAGACCTGACCGGAAAGAAGCTCACCAGTCTGACCGTCTCCACCTTTCACGCGTTCGGCGTCAACATTCTCAAGGAATCGATCCGGCACCTTGGTTACCGTGAGAACTTCACGATCTACGATACCACCGACCAGATCTCGCTTATCAAAGAGACCGCTCGCGAAATCAAATTTCATCTGGAGAGCGCGGAGCTTTCGAAGCTCGTGAATCTCTTTTCGGCAGTCAAGACCGGCCGCACCGACTGGTCGAGTGTGAACGAGCACTTCCGTTCGTTGTACGAGGAGTACCAGATCCACCTGAAGCTCTACAACGCCGTGGATTTCGACGACCTGATCCAGCTCCCGATCAGGATTCTCGAGGGATTTCCCGATGTCCTGGCAGGTTACCGGGAACGATATCGCTACCTGCTTGTGGATGAGTTCCAGGACACATCGAAAAACCAGTACCGCCTCATGAAGCTGCTTGCCGACGGAGCCCGCAACATATGCGCCGTCGGGGACGATGATCAGTCGATCTACTCCTGGAGAGGCGCAAACTACGACAACATCGTCCAGTTCGAGCGGGACTATCCGGAGCTGCTCGAGATCAAGCTCGAACAGAACTACAGGTCCACCGGAACCATCCTCGCCGCTGCCAACGGCGTCATCTCGCACAACAGAAACCGCAAGCACAAGGAGCTGTGGACCGGGATCGAGAGCGGAAAACCGGTCGAGCTGTTCTTCCCCGAAAATGAGCAGGCGGAAAGCGAGTTCGTCGCCCGGATGATAAAAAACCTCGCGCAGCGGGAGAACATCCGCTACGAGCAGATCGGCGTACTGATGAGAACAAACAGCCTTTCGCGGACGGTGGAAGAGGCGTTCCTGTCGATGAATCTGCCCTACAAGATGTCCGGCGGCACCAGCTTCTACGAACGGAAGGAGGTAAAGGACCTTATCAGCTACCTGCGGGTGATGGCCAATCCAGACGACGATGTGAGCCTCCTTCGCGTCCTCAACACACCACGCCGGGGGATCGGCCGCAGGAGCCTCGAGCAGATCGTCGCGCTGGCCGAGCGACGCAGGGAGAGTCTCTACTCGGCGATCTCTGCACTCTGCCACGCTGCCGCGAGCCCTCTTCCAGACAGGAACAAGGCCGACCTCAGCTCCTTTCTCGAGATCATCGAGAAATATCAGCCGCTATTCCTCGAAAAACGAAAGAAACTGGCCGCGCACCTCAAGGAGCTTGTTTCCGAAATCGATTACTGGGGACATCTCGTTCAGGAGTTTCAAAAGAACGACAAGATCGCGAAGTGGAAGTATCGGAACATCGAGTACTTCATACAATCGCTCGAACAGTGGGAGAAGGACCCGGACAATGCGAATCCGTCGCTCTACACCTTCCTGAATCGCATCACGCTCCAGTCGCGCGACGACCTTGCCGATGAGGACGACCGGGGCAAGGTCAATCTGATGACCATCCACGCGGCCAAGGGGCTCGAGTTCGATATCGTCTTTCTGCTAGGCGTCGAGGAGGGAATAATCCCTCACGCGCGCGCACTCGATGAATCCGAAGAAAACATCGAGGAGGAGAGGCGACTCTTCTATGTCGCGATTACCCGCGCGAAGGAGAAACTCTATCTGAGCTCCTGCAGGCGCAGAAAGATAATGCGCGAGGTGCTCGAGTGCACGCCCTCCCCTTTCATAGAGGAGATCCCGGCAGAGCTCGTGGAAATACGTGAGGACGAGGACCCGGTAGACGTGGCGGAGGCGGAAGATTATTTTGCACGCATCAGAAGCACGCTCGCGGGCAGGGACTAGACGCGCCGCCTGAGACGCACCATGTCGACGCCGTTGCTGTCGGCGAGCTCGAAGTCGCTTCCCTCGCCGATCCACTGAAAAGTCCTGGTGCTGTAAAACCGGATGTGCGTTTCGTCCTCGCGGTACCACCACGAAAGGAACTCTCCGTCCGACGCCGGGTGAAGCCGGCTTCGCACGACAAGCGCTCCACCGGAAGCGATAAGGCCTGCTGCGGCCACGAGCAGCGGACCGGCCTCGGCGATGTGCTCGATCACCTCGTGCATGACGACCATGTCGTAGGCTCCCGAAAGCGCACTGCGGTCGGGCGCAAAGTAGGGATCGTAGACGGCCACCTCGAATCCGCGTCCGCCGAGCATCGACGCAAGTACCGGAACCGGACCGCTTCCGAAATCGAGCATCCGAAGCGGATGCCCGCCGCTTCGGGCCGCAACGGTCAAAGAGGCAGGCATCACCGCCTCTTCGACGAACTCCGACAGAAACCGCACATAGCCTGAGTCGTGCTCGCTGTTGGTATGGAGAAGGTACCTGCTGCGTTCGGCCTCTTCCGACGGAAGAAACGGCGCGTCGAGGCCGATGAGATCACACCGCCGGCACCGGTGGTAGCTCCTGCCCGAACGCGGATCTGCGATGCGCCGCGTTTCGTAGCCGCAGAGCGAGCAGCGCTCCATCCCGACCGACCACCCGACCTACAGCTTCTTGATGTAACAGCGGCGCCGTTTGTGGAGACGGTTCGGGTAGTACTTCCAGATCGCCTGGATCTCCTCGTTGGATTCGAGGTTCCCCGATGACTCTGCTTCGGTAACGTGCGCTGCCAGGAGTGACTCATGCATGGAGCGCATGAGCAGCGCAGTAACTCCGCGCCCCTGGTAGTCCTTGCGTACCGCGCCGAGGTAGAGGTCGATCTCCGATGGGCGCCGCAGCGCGCGCAGAAGCGGCACGAACCCGAAGGGCAGAATCCGACCCTTTGCCTTGCGAAGCGCCTGCGACATCGAAGGGGCGGCGATCCCGAAGGCAACCACTTCGTCCTGCTGGTTCACCACGATCTTCACGAAGTCCGCGCGGATGAATCCGAAGTACTGGTCCACATAGGCCTGGATCTGTGCGGGATTGAGCTCCACCACGCCGTAGAGATGCGAGTAGGTCCTGTTGATGAGCTCGAAGATTCCGGGAGCATAGGGAAGAATATCCTTCGGTTTCTTCGGTTCCAGCACGCGGAGTTTCAGCCGTTCCCGTACCGCCTTTTCCACCCTGACGATGCGTTCCGGAACCGCGTCCGGAATCTGGATGCGGTATTCGAGCCAGTCGACGTCCTTCTGGTAACCTTCCCGCTCGAGGTGACGCGGATAGTAGGCGTAGTTGTAGATCATGGGAAGCGTTCCCATTTCTTCGAAACCTTCCACGAGCATTCCTTCGGGATCGAGATCCGTGAAGCCGAGCGGTCCGTGAACCGCATCCATTCCCTCCGATCTCGCCCAGTTTTCAACCGCGCCGATAAGCGCCCGCGAAACCTCCGGATCGTCAGTGAAATCGACCCAGCCGAACCTTGCGTTCCGGTTCCCCCAGGTTGCGATGTACTTGTCGTTGATGATGCCGGCAATGCGGCCAACCGGCTTCCCGTCGTTGTAGGCCATCCAGTACTTCGCCCGGCAGTGTTCGGCGGCCGGATTCTTCGACTGATCGAGCGTATTCAGGTCGTCGGAGACCAGAGGCGGGATCCAGTAGGGACTGTCCCGGTATAACTTGAACGGAAAGGTTACAAACGTGCGAAGACCTCTGCGCCCCTCTACTTCTCTCAGTTCAATCATTGCGCCCTGCCCACGGTAGAAGATTCACCATTATAGGCGACTTTCCCGCTCCGTGGCCACGCCTGCATGCCGCCTCCCTTGCTTCTTACCCCGGGCGCGGGCTATCATGAATCAGACCGATGCTCAATCTCAATCTACGTCAGATCATCTTCCTCATCCCCTGCATACTGGCCGGATTTACCGTCCACGAGGCGAGCCACGCCTTCACGGCGCTCAAGCTTGGCGACACCACGCCGTGCGAGCAGGGACGCTGCACCTGGAACCCTCTGGCCCACATCGACCTGCTCGGCATGGTGCTGATCATATTTGCGGGTTTCGGCTGGGCGCGACCCGTACCGATCAATCCGCAGAACTTCAGCAAACCGAAGCGCGACGGGATCCTGGTGGCCATGGCGGGACCCGCGGCCAATCTCATCCTCGCCTGCCTCTTCGTCGTGCTCACCAGAATCGTCTCGCTCACCGGCGCCTTTTCGGCCGCCCCGGTCGGACCGAACATGTACGATTTCTTCGGTGACATGGTCTGGGTCAATCTGCTCCTCGCGGTGTTCAATCTGCTGCCGATTCCGCCGCTCGACGGATCCACGCTCGTGCTTGCGGCGATTCCGGACCGATACGCGGCGCAGAAAGCCGCCTTCTCGAAATACGGCGCTCTGATACTCCTGGCCATCATCCTTGTCGGAAGCTTCACGAGAATCGACATATTTCCCATCGGTCGCGTGATCCACTGGCTGTTCAACCTTCTCTTCGGCCTCGTAGGCATGTAGGCCCCGCAGCGAAAGATTTCTGGACCCATCAACCCACAGCGTTTACCATAGAGATATGCGTGTGATCGTGCGTTACGGAGACACCACGCCGGTCCCGGGAAACCCGGAGGCGACGCACAGAAAGGCAAACGCCATACTGGCAGCAGCCCTCGCTCCGGGTGAGCCTTCGGGCCCCGATATGCGGGTGGCCGCGCAAGCCTACCTTCTGGAATCGCAGGCGCAGCGGGAGATCAACGCTGAACGTGGCATGAGCCTGTCGGCCTGAACCGGGGCTGCCCCGGCAATTCCACTAACTCAGATAAACCGATACTATTGACCCCCGTGAACCGAATCTTTGGAATTCAGCTCATTCGACAGTACAGCGAGCTGCCGCGGCCCATTCACGTGCTCTTCTTCGCGCGCATGGTCAACAGCATGGGCGCCTTTGTCTTTCCCTTTCTGGCGCTCTACCTCACGCAGAAGCTCGGGATGAGCGAGGGCACCGCAGGGCTCTACATGCTCGCGGTCGCTGCCGCTCATGTTCCGGGAGCCCTGCTTGGAGGACGTCTCGCGGACAGGGTCGGACGGAAAAAGGTCCTGGTGTTCGGACAGGCGATGGCGGGAGCGTTTCTGCTTCCCGGTGCAGTCCTCGGCGTCTCGGTGCTCGTGCCCTGGAGTGTGTGCGCGGCTCAGTTTTTTGCCGCGCTCGCTCAGCCGGGCAACCAGGCGATGGCGACTGACCTGACGAACCGCGGAAATCGCCAGTCCGCCTTCTCACTCCTCTATCTGGGATATAATCTCGGATTTGCCGTAGGGCCTCTTCTTGCGGGGTTTCTCTTCGCAAAACTGACCTGGCTGCTTTTTCTCGGCGATGCGGTCACCACCTTTGTCTCGGTAGCACTTGTCGCCTTCCTCGTTCCCGAAACAGCCCCCACCGCAGAAGACGCGTCGCGGCTTGGCGAGGAGAGCGCAATGGAACGCCCGGCAGAGGGACACACGGTGAAGGTTCTCCTCTCCCGGCCGGTGCTTCTGCTTTTCGCGGCGCTCGTGGCCATGCTTACCTTTGTCTATGCGCAGTACGCGTTCGCCCTTCCCCTCCAGCTGAAGGCGATCTTTACCGTTCGGGGGCCGGTGTACTACGGAAGCCTCATGACCATTAACGCGATCGTCGTGATCTCTCTGACGGCCCCGATAGTTCTCGCAACAAGGCGGCTCTCCCCAGCGACAAACATCGGGCTTGCGGCCGGCACCTATGTCGTCGGCTTCGGTATGATCTACTTTCTGCACTCCCTGCCCTGGTTTTTCGTGTCCACCGTTATCTGGACGTTCGGAGAGATCCTGGTGTCGACCAACTCCAACGTATTCATTGCCAACCACACACCCTCCTCGCACCGCGGAAGGTTCAACGCGCTGTTTCCCCTCATGACCGGCGGCGGTCGCGCGCTTTCACCGCCGCTCATGGGCCGGGTGATTCAGTGGCTGGGCCTGCCTTCAGCGTGGCCGATCCTTGCGCTCATTGCGGCCGTCTCCGGAACCTGTCTTTTCGCACTGGCCGCGAGAGACCGCAGAAAGACCACGGCACAACACGAGTCTCCGCAGGGCGCCTCCGACTGAGAGGCGCGTTGACGGGTAACCGGGAGGCGGCTACACTCTCACCTATCATGCCCAGCAGTATTCACGGAATTCAGCAGATCGGAATCGGGGTGACCGACGTGGAACTTGTGTTCACGTGGCTTCGTCGGGCGTTCGGGATGGACATTCCGATCTTCGACGATGTGGGAGAACCCGTCCACATGCTCCGTTATACCGGCGGAGAGCTTCACAAGCGACACGCCATCCTCGCGGCAAACATCCGGGGCGGAAGCGCCTTCGAGGTCTGGCAGTTCGAAAGCCGGACCCCGGAGCTGCCGGCCTTTCAGCTCGAAATCGGAGATGCGGGGATACT
Source organism: uncultured Spirochaetales bacterium (assembly GCA_964577375.1). Classification (GTDB taxonomy): domain Bacteria; phylum Spirochaetota; class Spirochaetia; order DSM-27196; family DATKUC01; genus DATKUC01. The sequence continues at coordinate 13,111 of CAZNYW010000002.1, forward strand.
TGCGGCGAAGATCAAGTCGTCCAACCTCGAAGAGGCGGCCGATAGATTGTCTGCATCGGGCGTGGAAGTTGCAGGTGAGGTGACGGAGGATCCCGCGGGCAACCCCGGAATCTTCCTGAGCGATCCGTGGAACAACTGGTACCAGCTTGTCGCGTCGGACGACTGGTTCACTCCCGAACGCGGTCCGCGGCGGTCGCGCATGTGGACCGGTGGCGTCTGCGGCTGCCTCGTGGGGGTCTCGGATATCGACCGCTCCATGCCCTTCTACCGGGATCTCCTCGGATACGACCGTACCGTCTACGATGAGACGGGAGTATTCCATGATTTCTCCGGATTGCCGGGAGGAACCCGCAGGGTGCGCCGCGTGCGGCTTGAACGAACCAGCCCGCCTGCCGGCCCTTTCGGCAGGTGGCTCGGAGAGAGCAGCATCGAGATCGTCCAGGCCTTCGACCACCAGCCTCGCCTCGCGCTCGAAGGCCGCTACTGGGGAGACCCGGGCTTCATCCATCTCTGTTTCGACGTCCATGCGATGGAGGATCTCAAGGCGCAGTGCGAACACGCGGGTTTCGAGTTCACGGTCGACAGCGCCCGGTCATTCGACATGGGGGAGGCCGCCGGCCGTTTTGCCTACATCGAAGACCCGGACGGCACCCTGGTCGAGTTCGTCGAAGCGGACCGCATTCCGGTAATGAAGAAACTTGGCCTCTACCTCAACGTGGGAAAGCGCAACCCGCAGAAACCGCTGCCGTCCTGGATGATACGGATGCTCGGCCTGGGCCGGGTTCGCGACTGACCGGGCCGTCAAACCGCGACGCTTGGCTCCTGATTGAGCTCGAGCTTCATCTCGTCCCGCATCGCGCGAAACGCGTCAAGGGTGATATCGACATCCTCTTCCGAGTGGGACGCGGTGGGAATCATCCGGAACATCACGATGCCGCGCGGCACCACCGGATAGGTCACTCCCGAAACAAAGACTCCGTGCTCCTCGCGCAGCAGGCGTATCATCTTCATCGCAACCGACAGATCCCCCGCCGGAACATACACCGGGGTGATGGGGGAAGCCGTGTCGCCGATGTCGAATCCAAGGTCAACCAGCCCGTTCTGCAGCCGTCTCGCAATCTTCCACATCTGTTCGCGGAGCTCCGGAGTGCCCTCGATTATGTCGAGCGACTTCATCAGCGCATCAACGTAGATCATCGGAAGCGACTTGGCAAACACATTGGTCCGGGCATTGTAGCGAATGTACTCGACTGGCTCGGTCTCACCGGCGGTGACGCCGCCGATAGCGGCAAACGCCTTGGCGAAGGTGCCGAAGTAGAGATCGATCTTGTCCTGAACGCCGAAGTGCTCGCCGGTGCCGCGTCCGTTCGGCCCCATCACGCCAAAGCCGTGCGCGTCGTCGATCATCAGGCGGGCGCCATAGCGCTCCTTCAGTTCGCAGATGCCCTGGAGGTTCGCAAGGTCGCCCCGCATGCCGTAGACCCCTTCGGTTACAATCAGGAGCCCTCCCTTCCGGTCCCGGTTCGCCGCCTTGAGCTGCGACTCCAGGCTGTCCATATCGTTGTGCTTGAATGGCCGGAAACGCCGGCCGGCGGATGCGAGCACGGTCCCGTCCACTATGGAGGCGTGCGAAAGTTTGTCCATCAGAATCTGGTCGTCCGGGCCGATGAGTGCCGATATGGTCCCAATGACGCCGAGATATCCGTAATTGAACAGAATTGAAGCGGGTTTCTGGAGAAATGCTGCCAGCCTGCGCTCGAGCTCCAGGTGTTTCTCCGTATTTCCGGTCAGCATTCGTGAGCCCATCGGCGTGAAGGTTCCATACTGCTGTGCGGCCTCGACCGCCGCCGACCGGACCTCCGGATTGTCGCAGAGCCCGATGTAGTTGTTGATCGCCCACATGACGACCTCTTTGCCCTGAAACTTCATTCGCGGCCCCGGCGTTCCCTCGAGGACCGGCTGATTGAAATATCGGTCTCCCTGGGCGCGAAGAGGCCCGAAGTAGCCGCCGTCACCGTTGCACTTGTCAAATAGGTCCTTCACATTGTCCTCCGTTCCAGCATGGCGCTCGCCCGGGCATCCACCGTCCGGGCGGCGCTGGTCAGATCCTTTCTCAGTTCATCAGCGTCGAATATGAGGTCGGGTTTCAGGTAGCGTTTCCTGCCTGTCCGTTCGATGTTGTTCATACCGCCTCCGGTTATGTTCAATGCCACCACGTCCGAAGATGCGATGTACCTGCGCTCAACTGCGCGAAGAAGTCCCGCCAGGGCAACCTCGGCTGCCGGGTCGAGATCGCACCCTTCCAGGTCGAAAAACAGTCTTCCCGCCTCCATGGCCTCGCGGTTCGTCATCGAGTACATGTGGCCGTGGGTGTCGCTAAGCGCGTCGAAAACGCCGCCGCGGATCCCATAGGGCGGGTGCCGGTTGCTCAGCACCGGTGCATGGATCTCCCGTATGTGCTCGCGCGCCTGAAGCTCGTCGGTCGAGCCGAGCGACGGCGAATGGCTTTCCCATGCATCGGTCATGATCGTGAAAGGAGAATTCTGCACAAGATGCAGTACCGGTCTCCTGCCGCCGTAGGACCCGTCCTCGAGGAGCCGGAGGGACATCTCCCATGCAGCAATCCCGCCGGTTCCGCTACCGACCGCCTGCACGTAGTGATCCGGCAGCCGTCCGATCGCCTCCGTGGCTGCCAGCATCGTTGCTCCCATGCCGTCCCTGCGGGCCACGTTTTTCGCTCCCCCCTCTGGATAGCAGCTGTCCAGCTCCGCAATCCGGTCGGCCAGGCTGATCGCGTCGAGATAGTCCGTGTTTCCGGCAAGCACCACCAGGTGGACATCGGGATGCTTGTCTCCGGTTATCCACATGCTGGGAAGCGCAATTTCGGGAACCACTACCACGAGGCGGACACCGAGACGGGACGCAACCTGGAGAAAGGCCCTCCCGGTGTTGCCTGCCGAGGCAACCACCATGTGCCGTTCGTCGGTCTCGGGCCGACGCGCAAGTACAGCCAGCGCTTCGAGCTCCTTGAAGCTGCAGGTCTCGATCGCGGCGCCGCGCTCGGGCCAGTAGCCATTGAAAATGACATAGAGATTGTCGAGACCGAGCCGCGGTCCAAAATGTTCGCTACGAAAAACAATCGGACCGGGGCTTCCGGGAAAGCTTCTGCGAACGGGAAGCCAGTCGGCGAAACGGAACAGCCCTCGCTCGCCGTCACGCGGAGTTAACCTTTTCTCCCGGAATTCACTCCTCATCAGCGAAGGGGCGTGGGACTCTGCGCAGCTCAGCAGGAATCCCTCTTCGCCGTCTGCCTGCAACGAACCGCACCCTAAGCAACGGAGCTCATAGTGTGACGTCTTCATGCGTGCCGGATTTCCTTGTAGGATCAGTTCGCCTAAAGGTTTCATACTCGTCCTCGAATGTCAAGTTCGGCAGCCGAAGGCGGGTTGCCGACCCGTCTGCAGCGGCGTTATATTTGCCCACATTCCCGCTGCAACAATTTTGGCAGCAGTACGAACACAACAGGAGCAGCTACCACGAACAGTTCGACCTCCGACAGCGGCGGCAGACGCGGACTTGTCCTGACCGGGCTCATGCTCACGACCGGTCTCTCGGCGATGGACTCTTCGATAGTCGCTACTGCCGTCCCGACCATCGTGGCGAGTCTCGGAGGTTTCACCAGATTTCCATGGGTCTTCTCGGCCTACCTCCTCGCGATGGCGGTTACAATCCCGCTCTACGGAAAGCTTGCAGATCACTACGGGCGAAAGCTCCTGCTTCTGATAGGCTGCACGATCTTTCTCATTGGTTCCGCAGCGGCGGGCTTTGCCTGGAACATGACCGCCCTCATCGCGTTTCGTGCCCTGCAGGGAATCGGCGCAGGAGCTCTGCGCCCGCTTACCGTGACGATCGCCGGCGACATCTACACCGTCGAGGAACGGGCGCGAATTCAGGGCCTTCTTTCAAGCGTCTGGGGCATCTCCGCGGTGCTCGGTCCGCTCTTCGGAGGACTCTTCACCCAGTTCGTGAGCTGGCGCTGGATCTTCTTCGTCAACCTGCCGATCGGGGTTGCCGCAATGGCCATGATCTTCCTCCATTTTCACGAGAACGTCGTCCACCGCAAAGTGCGCACCGATTACGCCGGGGCGGGATTTCTGGTCCTCGGAATGGGGGCCATCGTCTTTACGCTGCTCGAAGCGGGAAACAGTTGGCAATGGTCGGATCCCCGGACAATTGTCGTCGGAAGCGGCGGCCTTCTGGTGATGCTGCTCTTCGGGCTGCGCGAGCGCAGGGCGGAAAACCCGGTCTTCCCGTTCTGGGTCTTCGGCAGCCGGGCTCTCGGCGGAGCGGTGCTCGCGACGCTCGTGGTTGGCCTGCTCACCCTCGGCGTCAGTGCCTACGTACCCACCTTCGCGCAGACGGTGTATCGTTCCGCACCACTCGTGGCGGGCGCAATTCTCGGCCTGATGTCGATTTCGTGGCCGCTTGCGGCAACCTTTTCCGGACGGCTCTATCTCAGGATCGGCTACCGGAATACCGCACTGTTCGGCGGGGCCGTGGCCATCGCGGCGGCCGCAATCTTCTCGGCCGTGGGCCAGAACGGCAGCGTGCTTCTTCTGGGCGCCGGAACCATCGTAATGGGAGCAGGCCTGGGGCTCATTACGACGCCGATGATCGTGGGCGCCCAGTCGATCGTCGACTGGGGCAGGCGCGGAGTGGTCACCGGCGCGGTGACATTCGGGCAGATGCTCGGCGGGACCCTCAGCACCGCGATCTTCGGAAGTGTTTTCAACTCGGCGCTCGCCGCCTGGTTCCGACAGGCGCCGAATTCGATCCAGGCGCAGCTTCCGCGACCCGACCACGCCGCCGATCTGCTCCAGACCGGGGCGACCGGGCAGGTTGCCGACTTTGTTCGCACGGGCCTGTTCACCGCGGTCCATCATGTCTTTCTCGGGCTTGTGGCGGTCGGCATTGTTGGATTTCTCGTTGTGCTCGTCGCACCCCGTCACTTCAGCTACATAGGCGAAAGGACGGCGGATGATGCTCCCGCCTGAGAGCTCCCTGATCGAGCGAATGCCGGCTGCGGATCAGAGCATGAGCTTGCGGGATACGTAGGTCGTCGACCGCCCGAGGACGTCGAACCCGGCGTCGCGGGCAGGACGCGGATCCAGGTTGCGCCTTCACTCCTCCGGTTCTATGGAATCGTCGGACCACTCGCTCACCAGATTGTGCTCGACTCCGAACACGTTGAGAATCCGGGAGACGACAAAATCGACCAGCTCACGAATGTGCGATGGCCGATGGTAGAATGCCGGCATGGCCGGCAGCACCACGCCGCCAGCTTCGGTAATTGTGAGCATGTTGCGCAGGTGAACTGTGTTGAAGGGCGTTTCCCGGGGAACCACCACCAGCTTTCGCCGCTCCTTTAACGCGACATCTGCGCTGCGTACAATCAGGCTTTGCCCGATCCCGGAGGCGATTTCCCCAACGGTCGTCATCGAGCAGGGCGCGATGATCATACCCTCGGTCGCGAATGAACCGGAGGCGACTGATGCAAACAGGTCATCAAACCGGTGACGCACGACCTCGCCTCGTTCCGATACTGCCGCAAGGATGCCGGTGAGGTGCTGATCCAGAGTGCTTCCCGTCTCGTGGAGGATAACACGCTCTGCCATGGGCGAAACAACCAGGTGCACTTCGAAGCCCGCACTTAGAAGGCATTCCAGCGTCCGTATTCCGTAGGCGCTGCCCGAGGCGCCGGTGATTGCAAGGACTATTCTCCTCAAAATGTACTCCTTCCGAAGCTCCGGCAGCGAGAACCGGATGCGAAGATGGATATCGGAACCTGCATAGGCGGAAAGACAAACTGAAATCAGGTATTCACCGGTCAGGAGGCGAAGGAGACCTTCCTGAGATCACCCGAGCGCGCCATCGCGCGCAGAAACAGCAGCATCTCCGCAACCACCTCGTGGAATGACACGCCGGTCCCGGCAACCTGGAGCGCCTTTGCCGCCCCGGGCAGAAGCGCCGGTCCGCCCGCCTCCACTACCCTGTCTGGATGCCTCGGCAATCTCGAGCCTGCGATCAACCCCACCCGAAACGAGCCAGAGCTCGTGCCGCTCCTCGAGCGTCGAGATGGTTTCCGCCAGATCCTTGTACTCCAATGTCAGGGTGATGCGCCTGGTTATCAGTATGTCGATTTCCACGCGAGGGTCAAGGGAATACCTGCCGGCGGCGCGGCCGGTCCGAAAAGCCGTGAATTGTATGTATAGATATTGAATTTGATCGAGACGCCGCGAAGTACCCGGGTGTACGCCGCGCAGATATCATTCCGCGCCGGCGCGCTGCTGCACCGCCGCGGCGCCGGTCCGGCGGCGGCGCCGGCGCAGCCTATCCTCGTGCGAAGCTCTCGGGCGGCAGCCTCTCCTCGCCGCGTATGACCGGTTCGAGCTCGATCAGGCTGTCGGACATGCCGAGGCTTGCCGCGCCCACAAGATGTTCACCGCGGTAGTAGCCGGCGAGAAATGGGCCGCCCTCGGGATCACCGCGGAACTCCACGCGCTCGAAGCCCCCCGGAAACCCTATGTATTTCAGCGACTTCTCGCACTGCCGTGTCCAGAAAAAGGGCAGGTCATGGTAGGGAGCTCCGTCACCCAGGATGGCACGCGCCGCGTGGCGGCCCTGCATTTCGGCGACCACCCAATGCTCGATCCTGTGGGAACCGAGATTCCCGGGATAGGGCACACGGGCGATATCGCCGGCCGCAAAGATTCCTGGAGCATCCGTCTCGAAGGAGGCGGAGACGGTAAGCGCACCGTCGGTGACCAGTCCACTCCCCTCGACGAAAGAGACTGCCGGAGTGACGCCGAATGCGGCGATAACCAGCGCAGCTTCGATCGATGTTCCGTCCGAAAGCGCTACCGACTGAACGCTGCGGCTTCCTGCTGCGCGGGAGACGGTGAGTCCCATGTGCATGGAAACGCCGCGTTCTTCGTGCATGGAGCGAAGCCTCCGCCCAACCCGTTCTCCGAATTGCGCGGCCATCGGTTCGGCCTCCGGCGCCACCACGTGAACACTCATCCCCGCTTCGGTGAGGTCCGAAGCAAGCTCCATCCCGATGAAGCCGGCACCCAGCAGGACCACCGGCCTCCCCTTGCCTACGCTTTCGCGAATCCTTCTTGCATCGGCCGCGCTTCGAAGCGTGCAAATTCCATTCATCTCCGCGCCGGAGAACCGGGGGCGCCGTGGTGCGGAGCCTGTGGCAAGCAGGATCGCGTCTCCCCGCAGCTCAGTCCCATCGCCCAGGCTTAGGCTGCGCTCCTTTGCGTTCACCGCCCGTACGGAGGTGCCCCGCTTCAGGTCGATGTGCAGATCCTGGTAGAAGCTTTCCGGCCGCAGCGGCAACCACGCCTCCTTCGCCGTTCCCGAGAGATAACCTTTGGAGAGCATGGGACGGTCATAGGGGCCATCCTTCTCCTGCGTGACGAGGGTGATCGTCCCGGCGAAACCGTACCGCCTCAGAGCTTCGGCAGCAGCGTTTCCGGCCGCCCCACCGCCAACGATCACCACGCTGCGCGAGTCCACGCCGGTGGGCATCCGGATCGAAGGCGCCTGCTTCGCCCCGATCATGACGTCGCCGTTTTCCACGCGCACATCGTAAAGCGCCACATCGTCGAGCGCCGGCGGCGTTACGAGCGAACCGTCCTCCAGATTGAATGTGGCATTGTGAAAGGGACAGGTCACCCGATGCCCGCGAACCGTTCCCTTGTCGAAGGGACCTCCATAATGAGGGCAGCTGTTCGAGCAGGCAAAAACCCTGTTCCCGTCGCGGATGAGAAAGATTTCGTCCTTTCCAAGCTCAACCTTGGTGCCTTTTCGAGCGGGATTGCGTGGGCTGCCTATGTCGGGCAGATCCGCGAATCTCGCAACCTTTGTCCAATCTTCAGATGACATCTCAACTCCTTGTCAGCCTATTCCGCTCAAACCGAGCAACGCGACGAGCGGCGTGGGATAGACCCCGAGAAAGACCACAATGGCGGTCACAAGCGCAGCGCCCGCGAGCGGCGGCACGCGGCTCGACCCGGGTTGTCCGGCACCCTGGTCACCCGCCTCAGGCGATTCGCGGCTCAACTGAACCACCACAACGCGCAGGTAGTAGTAGAGTCCAAGGGCGCTGGCAGCAACGAAGATCGCGCTCAACACCCATCGCGCGCCGGCAACGCCGACCTGAAACAGGTAGAGCTTGCCGAAGAACCCAATGGTCACAGGGACCCCTGCGAGCGACAGGAGCATGAGGATAAGTACAGTCGAAAGAAACGGCCGGTTCCAGGTAAGTCCGCGGTATTCGGACAGGCTGCTCCGCTCATGCGACGGAGATGAAAGCACCGTCATTACTCCGAGCATTCCGAGCGTTGTTGCTGAATACATTGTCAAATAGAAAAGAGCCGCCTGCGCCGCGTGCGTTCCAGAGGAGATCAGCGGGATCAGAAGGTAGCCAAGGTTCGCCGTCGACGAGTAGGCGATGATCCGTTTCAGATCCTGCTGCCTGAGCGCAAGCCAGTTGCCGACGAGCATCGACCCGATGGCGAGAACGATCAGCGCGATCCGAACGCCGGCATAGGAGCTCACAAGTGCCGGCGAGGCGAACCGATAGAGAAACACGAAGACCGAGATCTTAGAAACTGTCGCAATCACCGCGGTCGACGGCAGCGGCGCGCCCTGATAGACGTCTGCAGCCCACATATGGAACGGAAAGACGGCGAGCTTGAAGGCCAGTCCGCCCAGCACGAAGAGAATACCGACTGCCGGAAGCGGATCGGCCGTTCCATTTGTCATGAGCCGGGAGCCGATCTCGTCGATCTTCATCGTACCGCTCTGATAGTAGACGAGACCCAGGCCGAAGACGACGACAGCGGAGGCCACCGCGGTGAGAATGAAGTACTTCGTCGCCGATTCGGTAGGCAGATCGAAGGCGCCGGGTCGCTTGACCCTGCCGCTCACGCCGAAAATCTTGGTGCCTCCCTGGTCGGTCTTGCTGAGCCCCTTGAACCACTGAGCGCCGCGCAGGACGATGTGGGGAACGTTGCAGATCGTCTCCACGTTGTTGACCACCGTCGGCTTTCCGAACAGTCCGGACACACCGGGAAACGACGGCTTCGCACGCGGTATCGGCCGGGCGCCTTCGAGCGCGCTTATCAGCGCAGTCTCTTCGCCGCATATGTAGCGTCCGGCGCTGACGTGCAGGAGGATGTCGAAGGAGAAATCACTTCCGCCCACCCGGCTGCCCAGGTAGCCGGCCTCACGGGCCACTTCAATCGCCCGCTCCAACCGTTCGCGCGCCACGTGATAGTGGGTGCGCAGTAAGATGTAGCCGGTCGGCGCCTGAATGGCGTAGGCCGAGCAGATCATTCCCTCGATGAGCAGGTGAGGGTTGCGCTCCATAAGGTAACGGTCCTTGAAGGCGCCCGGTTCCATCTCGTCGGCGTTGCAGATCAGGTACTTTCTCTTTGGCGCGTCCTCTCCGACAGGCACAAAGCTCCACTTGACGCCGGTTGGGAAGCCCGCGCCTCCCCTTCCCTGAAGACTGGAATCCTTCACCACCGATGTCACGTCGCCGGGCGCCATCTGTGCGAGCATCTTCTTCATCGGCTCGTACCCGCCGGCCTTTTCATACTCGGCAAGGGTGAGAGGGACGTTGTCGCTGTGCATGTCTCCGGTAAGGGGCCGTGTCTCGTTCATGCGCGTCCGTTCCTGTGAGACTCGAGAATGCCCTCGATCATGGAGGGCTCCACGTTGTCACACTTGGTGGCATCGACCATGATCACCGGAGCGCGGTCGCACGCGTATCAGATAGAAGAGGGCCGCCAGAAGCAGCAGGATGAATACCGCGACCTCGAAGTATCCCGGCCATCCCACTTTGCCGGCAGCAACCGCCCACGTAATGATGAAGATTGTCTCGACGTCAAACACGAGAAACAGCATTGCGACAATGTAGAACTGAACGTTGAAACGGATGCGTGAACTGCCGGTGGAGGTTATTCCAGACTCGAATGGAAGCTCGGAATCGCTCTTTTTGTGCCGCTCGCCGATGAAGGCCGACAGGAAGACGATGAGTCCGGTCAGGAAAAGGACAATCCCGACGTAGACTGGAATCGTCCACAGTTCAGCTGGGTATCCCGCTCCGGCATTCATGACTTAAAGATGCGGGACGTCCATTTTGCTGACCATAGACCGTAGAGCCTATAATTGGGGTGAATCTGGACTAATACGATAATAGAAGTGAGCTTTTTTGCCCATTTTGAAGTAGATTTGACTCCTGTCAAATTGAGGAGTTTGGGGGTGATGGGATGCCGGAGAAGCGAAAGCCAGGGACGGACGCGTGGGTCCTCGCGGGAACGATACTGCCTTCGGCAATGGCATTCATCGACCAGAGCGCGGTAAACATTACGCTTCCGGCAATTCAAAAGGACCTCCAGTCATCCGGCGCGCAACTCCTGTGGACGATAAACGGCTACACTCTTATGCTCGCTTCGCTCATCATCGTCGGAGGTACGCTCGGCGACCGCATTGGCCGGAAGCTCACCTACCTCATAGGCATCTGCGTTTTCACCGCTGCGTCCGGCGCATGCGGCCTCTCACCCGATCCTCTCTTCCTGGTGGTCGCCCGGCTCGCCCAGGGAATCGGCGGCGCCCTGATGATTCCGGGAAGTCTGTCGATCATTTCAGCGCATTTTCCGCGGGAACGCCGCGGCAGAGCCATCGGCACCTGGTCGGCAGCCACAACCATCACCACCGCCGGAGGTCCCATCCTGGGCGGATTCCTCGCCGGCGCCGGTCTCTGGCGGTTTGTGTTCTTCATCAACGTTCCGCTCGGTGTCATTGCCTTTTTCATCCTGTTCTTCAAAGTCCCTGAGTCCAGGGCGCAGAAGATAGAGCGGCGTGTCGACTTCGCCGGCGCGGCGACGATTGCGATTGCGCTGGCGGCCATAAGTTACGGGCTCATCGCGGCACCGGATCGGAGTTTCTCGAGCCCGCTCGTCTACGGAAGCCTTGCAGCCGGCGCCGCAGCGTTCGCTGCGTTCTTCCTGATCGAGCGCCGGACGGCGGCTCCCATGGTGCCGCTGTCGATCTTCCGTTCCCTGCCCTTTTCCGGCGCAAACCTGCTGACACTCTTTCTCTACGGCTCTCTTACCGCTTTTTCCTTCTTTCTTCCGTTGACCATGGTGCAGGCGCAGGGCTATCACGAATCGGTAGCCGGGATGACGCTGCTGCCCTTCGTTGTGCTTCTCGCCGGGATCTCGCGAATCGCCGGCAGGCTCTCCGACCGGTTCGGCCCCCGGCCGCTTCTGACAATCGGCCCTCTGCTCGTGGGAGTCGGTTATCTTCTCACCACCCTTTCCGGACTGACGAGCGGTCCGTCGGACTACTGGACCACCTATTTTCCGGCGATCGTAGTCTTCGGAACCGGCATGGGGCTGACGGTGGCGCCGCTCACCACGACGGTAATGAACTCCGCCGGCGACGAGCGCACCGGCACGGCTTCAGGCGTCAACAACGCCGTCTCGCGCATCGCGGGCGTCTTTGCGATAGCCGTCCTTGGCCCGGTCGCGCTGTTTCAGTTCGCGCACCTGGTGCACGGAAACATCGGAGGGCTCGGCCTCAGCCAGTCTCAGCTCGCGAGCCTGAATCAGGAGCTCTCGAATCTTGGCAATGCACAGGTGCCGCCCGGAATCGCTGGAGACCTCGCAAGCCAGCTGCACCAGGTGCTCAGGACCAGTTTTGTCGGTACCTTCAGACTCATCATGTACTTCTGCGCCGGGCTTGCCTGGCTCAGCGCGCTTCTTGCGAACGTATTTCTGTATCGCCGCTCGTCCGATGGAGAGACGCAATGAGGAGCCTGCAGGAGATACAGCGTGTGGTGAAAAGCTTTCCCCGCAACCCGGGAGGTCTTCTCGCGGACGATCAGTTTTCGAGCAGCGTTCTCGCACCCTTCGTCCGGCTCGACGGTGAATATCACCTCCTGTTCGAGAAGCGCGCACGGCTCATACGGCAGCCGGGTGAGATCAGCTTTCCGGGAGGCGGGTTCGATCCCGCGAGGGACGGCGACACACGGGATACTGCGGTCCGCGAGACGGTGGAAGAGCTCGGCGTCCCGCGGGAAGCGGTCGTCGCCTTCAGGCGAATCGGTACGGTAACCGCCGGTTCATCCGCCGCGGTCGATGTCTATCCCGGTTTGATTCGGGTAGACTCACTCGAGTCCCTCCGCCCGGCTCCATCGGAGGTGGAGGAGGTCTTTTCCGTGCCGTTCCGCATCTTTGCGGCCACCGAGCCTGACCGTTATCTCATTCGAACGGAGATGCACTCCTACCGTATCGACGCGGTCGGAAACCGCGTGGTCACCTTCCCGGCGAAAGAGCTCGGCCTGCCGCGCCAGTACCATGAGAGCTGGACCGGCCGCGATCATGAAATCCTCGTCTATTCCTGGAAGGACCACCGGATATGGGGCATGACCGCGCGCGTGGTCCGCTCGCTTGTCGAGGCGTACCGCAAGGAGTTCCCCGCCTGATCCGGCGAAGCAACAAGGCGGTAGCAGAACGTCCCATTATTCCCACTCCATGACCGTTGTGCTACTATCTGCGAGCGAACCATGAAATGCGTGATCATCGCCGGCGGAAAGGGAACCCGCCTGGGGCTGTCGAACCTGCCGAAACCAATGGCCCTGGTCGGTGGCGTTCCCGTCATCGAGCACCAGGTACGGCTTGCCTGCCGGTATGGCTACAGGGAGATCATCGTTCTTGCCGGATACCTTTCACAGGTCATCGTCCGATATCTCGGGGACGGCTCCCGGTTCGGCGTACGGATCGACTACCTTGTGGAAAATCAGCCGCTGGGCACCGGTGGCGCTCTGCGGACGCTCGCCGGACGAATTTCGAATGATTTTCTGGTATTCAACGGCGACGTGTTCGTCGACATGAACCTTCGTGCCCTGGAGACCTTCCACCGCAGCGCTCCGGCGGATGGGACGCTGGTCGTGCACCCAAACGGCCATCCCTACGATTCAGATCTGGTCGAGATGGACGCCGAGCGGCGCATCCGCGCGTTTCACCCGAAGCCCCGAAGCGGTGAACGTGACTATCGCAATCTGGTCAACGCGGGCCTCTACGTCCTCAGCCCGGCAGTGCTCGAGCTCATCCCTTCCGACCGACCGAGCGACCTGGGCAGGGATGTCTTCCCGGCCCTGCTCGCTTCCGGGCGGGTTCTGCGGGCCTACTCCACACCCGAATATCTGAAGGATATGGGAACGCCCGACCGTCTCGCATCGGTGGATGCGGACTATCGCGCGGGCAAACCGGGGCGGCGCAATCTCGAGATGCCTCAGAAGTGCATTTTTCTCGACCGTGACGGGGTCATCAATACTGAAACAGGCGGCGTTCTCCGTCCCGATTCGTTTCATCTCACCCCGGAAATCGTGCCTGCTCTGCGGCGAATCAATGCAGGTGACTTTCTCGCGGTTGTCGTCACCAATCAGCCGTTCATTGCAAAGGGTCAGCTGACCGAAGAGGGGCTCGAAGCGATCCACGCCCGAATGGATTCTCTCCTGGGGGCGGAGGGCGTCTACGTCGACGCGCTCTACTACTGTCCGCACCATCCCGAGCGCGGATGGCCGGGCGAGGTGCCCGAGCTCAAGATCGACTGCTCCTGCCGCAAACCGAAGCCCGGCATGATCCTTCGCGCGGCCGAGGAGCTTCACATCGACCTCTCGGTCTCCTGCATCATCGGCGACCACGTCCGCGACGTCCGGGCCGGAAAGAAAGCCGGCCTCCGTGCATCGTTTCTGATCGGTCCCGGTGATACCGTCGGTCCCGAGGCGCCCGAATACGACGCCCGGTTTGCTTCGGTCGATGAAGCTGTCCTGGCCTTTATCGAGGAGTTCGCATGATAGTCTGTCGCACGCCTTTTCGGATAAGCTTCGCCGGAGGGGGAAGCGACCTGCGCTCCTTCTACCGGCACGAGCCGGGGATGGTGGTGTCGACCTCAATCAATCAGTACATGTACATCTCGATCCACCCCTTCTTCTATGCCGACCAGATGCTTCTCAAGTACTCGAGAAGCGAGCTGGTGAAAAGCGCGGATGAGATAAAGCACCCAATTCTGCGCGAGGTGCTCACCATGTTCGGCACCGGCGGCGTCGACATATCGAGTGTCGCCGACATTCCCGCAGGCACTGGTCTGGGCTCTTCCAGCTCGTTCACCGTCGGGATCATCCACGCTCTCTGTGCATACACCGGCCGGTTTGCCGGCAAGGAGTATCTTGCCGCCACGGCTTCGGAGGTGGAGATCGAGCGCCTCGGCGAACCGATAGGAAAGCAGGATCAGTACGCCGCTGCCTACGGCGGCCTGAACTTCATCACCTTCCGTCCCGACGAATCAGTTACCGTCGAGTCTGTCGCACTGGATTCCGGGTCGCGCGACGAGCTCCAGAACCGCCTGCTCATGTTCTATACCGGCGACACCCGGTCGGCGGGCGACATCCTGTCCGAGCAGAAGAGCAACCTGGAGACCAGCGGCGCCAGGAGGGAAGGATTGAGACGAATGACCGGGCTCGCGCAGGATCTGCGCCGGGAGCTCGAGCAGAAGAATCTGGACGCAATGGGAGAGCTACTGCACGCATCGTGGCAATACAAGAAGGATCTCGCCTCGGGGATCTCCAATCCGCGCATCGATGGCTACTACCAGGCAGCGATGGCGGCAGGTGCAGGAGGGGGCAAACTTCTCGGTGCGGGCGGAGGCGGATTCCTGCTTTTCTACGTGCCGCCCGAGAGGCAGGCGAGCGTACGGGCTGCTCTCTCGCAGCTGCGCGAACAGCAGTTCCGCTTCGACCAGGCCGGATCGGTCGTGGTATACAGCTACTGAAAGGGAGACAGGGGTGGACAGAAGACTGATAGACGACTACTTTGCCATGCTCAAGTATGCGCTCGACAGCGTATCACGAGAGGAGCTGCTCGGGGTCGCAGAGGTTATCAGAGACGCGGGCGACCGCCGGGCGGCCATATACATCTGCGGCAACGGAGGCTCAGCCGCGATGGCAAGCCATATGGCGTGTGACCTCGGCAAGGGAGCGAGCTACGGTTTCGCGAGACGATACAATGCGTTTGCGCTCTCCGACAACAGCTCGACCCTGCTTGCTTTCGCGAACGATGTCTCCTACGACGACATCTTCGTGGAACAGCTCAGGAGCGCGCTTCGCCCGGGTGACCTGGTGATCGGCCTCTCAGGAAGCGGCAATTCAATGAACATTCTGCGTGCGGTAGAGTATGCGAATGCGCACGGGGGAATCACCATCGGCATCACCGGCTACTCGACCGGCAAGCTCAGGCGGATTGCGCGCCACAATATCAACCTGAACATCGACCACATGCAGATCGCCGAGGATCTTCACCTGATCCTCAATCACAATCTGGTCAACCTCCTGACCTCCGAGGCGGCAAGGGCAGTGCCTGAATCTCAATGACGAGAGTGCTCATACCCTATTTCAATGCCGGCTTCGGGCACATCTCCTTCGCGAAGGCGCTCGGGACCTCCATCCACAGGCGCAATCCTGACTGGGAGATCCGGCTCATGGATGCCGGAGCGGAGCTGCCCGGCGACAGGCTCACCAATCTCTACGTCCGCTCCTGGCAGCAGATCCTCCGGCAGCCTGTCTGGGTAAAGTCGACGGTGTTCGCGCTCAACGGAGCCTTTCCCTGGGCCTTCGCTGCGCTCAACCGGCGTGCCATCAGGCAGGCGCTTCCCGGGCTCCGGAAGCTGCTGAAGTCGGCAGAACCCGATGTCGTCGTCCCTACGCACTGGGGCTGCGGCCATCTTTTCGACGCGGCCCGGCGCGAGTTCGGCTTGAGCTATCCGATAATCTACCTCTACACCGAGCTTTCCGGCGCCTACCGGCAGATACGCTGCGGGGCCGACCGATACTTCTGTCTCACCGGGGAGGCCGCGGCCGCCCTCGAGAAGGCCGGTGTTCCGCCAGACGCCATAGAGACGGCCAACCTGATAGTCCAGGAGGAGCTTGCATCGGAACTTCCTGACCGGGCAGAATCCCGCAATGCTCTCGGACTCGACGAAAACCGGTTCACCGCGCTCTTCAGCCTGGGGGGAGAGGGCATCGGCAGCGCCCTGCCCTTCCTCGACAACTACTACGAGCACGGCACCCAGGCGCAGATCCTCGTGCTTACCGGACGGAATCGCACTCTGCTTGCCGAGCTCGAGCGGCGGTACCCCGCTCGAACCGGTCGCGCCCGTATCCTTCCTCTCGGTTACCTTCCCGATCTCAGGACGCCGATCGCCTCGGCGGACATCTTCGTCGGCAAGTGCGGAACCAGTTTCGCCGTAGAGTCGATCCGGGCAGCCAGACCGCTCATCGTCAACAACATCGGCGCACCGAATGAGGCCGACAATCGCGACTACATGGTGAGCCACGGTTTCGCCGTCTACGCTGCGCGCCCTGCGGAGGTGACCGCTCGCATCGAAACGCTCGCCACCGATGAAAACCTGTACCGGCAGGCGCTCGCCCCGTTCGCAAGCGTGAGCCGGAAGAACGGCGCAGATGAGATCGTCGATCACCTCATTGGGCTCCTGTCGAAGAGGGACGCGCAATGAGGATCTCGCGTGCACTGGTGACAGGCGGTGCCGGATTTATAGGCAGCCACGTCGTCGAACGGCTCGCCGCAGACGGCGCAGAGGTGGTGGTCTACGACAATCTTTCAACCGGCCTGAGCCGTTATCTGGAGAGCTACGGTGACGCGGTTACGTTCGTGAAGGGCGATATTCTGGAAACCGCGAGGCTCACACGCGCAATGGAGGGATGCGATACCGTCTTCCACCTCGCGGCGAACGCCGATGTCCGCGGCGGTGTGGAGAACACGCGCATCGATCTGCAGGAGAACGTACTGGGAACGCACTCGGTTCTCGAAGCGGCAAAACATACCGGGATACGCAATTTCGCGTTCGCAAGCTCGGCGACCGTATACGGCGAGCCCGAGACGTTTCCAACTCCGGAAAATGTGGAGCTCGTGCAGACGTCGGTGTACGGGGCAAGCAAGGCGTGCGGCGAGGCCTATGTTCAGGCTTACGCCGAATACTACGGCATTCGCGCCTTCATCTTCCGCTTCGTTTCCTGGATCGGCGAGCGCTACTCCCACGGCGTAATCTTCGACTTTGTGAAGAAGCTTCGCGCAAATCCCCGGGAACTCGAGATCCTCGGCGACGGCCGCCAGCGCAAATCCTATCTCTATGTCCGCGACGGCGTGCAGGGTATCTTCACTGCGCTGGAAAAAAGCCAACTTCGAAAGAACACCTTCAATCTCGGCCACGATTCGTGGCTGACGGTGGTGGAGGTTGCCGACATGATCTGCGATGAGCTGGGTCTGTCCGGCGTTCGCTATCGATTCGGCGGCGGTCAGCGGGGATGGCTCGGCGACAGTCCCCTCGTGCAGCTCGACACATCACGGCTCAAGTCACTCGGCTGGGTTCCGGAAACGTCAATCGAAGAGGGAATACGTCGAACGGTACGATATCTCCTTGCGCATTCGGATATCCTGGAGCTCAGGTGATGGCCTGAAGCATCCGGTCCATCTGCGACTGTAGCGTATTGTAGATGAAGGCATGCAATCTGCGTTTCGTCTCACCCAGGTCGGGAATTTCGAAGAGGATAACGTACATGACACCTTCGGGAGTCTTGCGGGAGCCGGCCACACGGCCGACGACCCGTGCTATGCCGCCGCGCAGGTTGAGCTGGAGATCGTTCAATCGTGAGTCGTTGGCAAGTTCCACGGTGTCATCGAAATAGCAGGCCATTCCCGCAAGGCTGATGTCACGGATACGGCCCGAGAGCAGCTGCCGCTCGGTCTTGATGCTGAATGTAACCGACGTGCCATCCGGAATCAGCGCACGTACGTGGCGACGCTGTCCTTTGGCCTCGTTCGCCTCCAGCACAGACAGGAGTATCCGTGCGCTTTCGGCGAGACCGATCTTGAGCTTGACGAAACCGCAGGGAACCGAAAGCTCCATGAGGTAGCGGCGCGCAAGCTGGGGATCTTCGTTGTACGAGAGGATTCCAACCTTCACTGAAGAGGTTGCCGATTCGTCCATCAGCGTGCGCACGTAATGAAACCAGTCGAAATCCCGGACCCGTTCATCGATGTTGACGAAGAGAATCGAGTCGGGGAACTTCGCAAGGAGCCCCCGCGCCTTTTCGTGGTCGCGAAGAAGATAGACTTCGTATTCAGCCTGAAAAATGAGCTGCAGCAGCTGATCCTGCATCACGCTGTGAGGATAGAGAAAGAATACTTTTCGCCCGGCGGCCGCGCTGCCGTTGCCTGAGTTTGAATTGTGATCGGCCATCTGAGAAACCTCACTCCGCATCCTAATACCATCTGCGCGCGGATGCAACGCTTCAACCGGACGATATTGTTCGCGGCCCGGCACCATGGTATACTTCCGTAGCGTTCTGGTGACCCTGTCCGAAAGGCAGGGCTTAAATGGGGAAGTCCGGTGAACCCGCGGCCCTCCGCGAGGTGAGTCCGGCGCTGTCCCGCAACTGTGATCCTTCCGGCGGCAACGCCCCGATGGAAAGCCAGGATACCAGCCAGAACCATCCTCCGGATCCCTGCGCGGACAGGATGGGGAGACACAGCCTGCCAGGCAGTGCCGTCCGACCAGCTTACGCCTCGACCCAGGGTTCTGCAGTTTTCGGACGGTCACCGTTGGACGACAGAAAGACTTCGCCAGTTGCAAGCCACCGGTTCGTTTCCCCGCTCGTTCTCGTTCTGGGGATCGCCCTCGCAGTCACACAGCTTCTTCCCGCGCAGGAAATCGGCGGAAAAGCGCCGAAACGCATCGTGTCACTCTCGCCCTCGAACACGGAAATTCTCTTTGCGGTTGGTGCGGGACAGGAGGTCGTGGGGGTCACCACCAACGACGACTACCCGGAAGCGGTGAGCTCCATTGCGAAAGTCGGGCCTTTCGACGACATCAACATCGAACGGGTGGTGGCCCTCGAACCGGATCTTGTCTTTGCAAGCAACATCCAGATTGCACGCGTCGTTCCCGCGCTTCGCCGCCTGGGCCTGCGTGTCCTGGTGGTCGATCCTGCAACGGTGGACGGTGTGCTCGCCGCCATCGATACCGTAGGTAGTGCGGTCGGAAGAAAGAAGGCAGCCTCCTCTCTCGTCACCTCGCTCCGTTCCCAGCTCGATTCCCTCGCCGCGAAGACGGCCGGCCTCACACATCCCCGCGTTTTCTGGGAGCTTTCGCCGGACCTATGGACGGCCGGTCCCGGCTCCTACGTGGACGATCTCATCAGGCTCGCCGGCGGGGTCAACATAGTGGGGAGGGCGAAAGCGCCGTGGCTGCAGATATCGAGTGAGGCGGTGGTTGCTGCCGACCCGCAGGTGGTCATCCTCTCGGACGCCGGCTACGGCGCCTCCCCCGAATCGGTTGCCCGCAGACCGGGCTGGAGCTCGATTGCGGCAGTGAAATCCGGACGAGTCATACCGGTCCTGAATGAGGACATTGTTTCCCGTCCGGGACCTCGCGTCGTCGAGGCGCTCAAGTGGGTGGCGAAGGTCCTCCACCCGGGAGCCTTCTAGATGGCTGAGGCGGCACTCCAAAGGATGAGGACTGGGCCGGGGCGCGCGGCCGCCGCAACCTCGATCATTTTCGTCACGCTTGCGGCGGCCGCCGGGGCGCTTTCCTGGGGATCGGTGGCAATTCCGGTTCCCGAAATTCTCCGCATCATCGGGAATGCATTTTCAGGGCAGATACAGTCCGATCCTGCCAGAGCCGCAATCATTCTCGACATCCGCCTGCCGCGCGTGATTCTGGCGGCGCTTACCGGCGCGTCGCTCGCCTCGGCCGGAGCAGTCTACCAGGCGGTCTTCCGAAACCCGCTTGCCGACCCCTATCTGATCGGCGTCTCGTCGGGGGCCTCGCTCGGTGCTGCGCTCGCCATTCTCTTTGTCTGGAGATTCTCCTGGGGCGGCCTGAGCGCCGTCTCGGTTTCAGCCTTCGTTTTCGCCCTCGGCACGACCTTTGCCGCCTACGGCGTGGCACGCGTCGGAGCGCGTACCTCCACCACCAGGCTCATTCTTGCGGGTGTTGCGCTGAGCGCGCTTCTCTCGGCCGCCACCACGTTCCTGATGCTGACGGCACCCAGTGCATTCCAGACGGTCCAGGTGCTGGGATGGATCATGGGAAGCTTCTCTCTGGCCTCCTGGAGTGAGGTCGTCTCCATCCTCCCCTATCTGCTCGCAGGCGGTATCGTTATCTCACTTTTTGCCTACCGGTTGAACGTCCTTCAGCTCGGGGAAGAACAGGCACACGTGCTCGGGATCCCGGTCGAAGCGAGCCGGGTCCTGCTTGTCGGAGCGGCTTCCCTGGTTACGGCGGCCGCGGTCTCGGTGTCCGGAGTAATCGGCTTCGTCGGGCTGGTCGTTCCCCACATCGTGAGGATTATCTGGGGCCCCGATCACCGGTTTCTTCTGCCCGTGTCCGCGCTCGTCGGTGCGCTGCTCCTGGTGCTCGCCGATGCGGCGGCCCGAACCCTCATTGCACCTGCCGAGATCCCGATAGGGGTGGTGACGGCGTGCATCGGCGTTCCCTTCTTCCTCTACCTTTTGCGCCGCCGCCGTTCGGAGGTGGGCTGATGATGGAAGCCGAAGTCCTGCTCGAAACCAGATCGCTGACCCTCGGCTACGGGGAGCGGACCGTCGTGAATACGGCCGATCTCTGCGTCCGCGCCGGCGAGCTTGTCGCGCTTATCGGACCAAACGGCGCCGGCAAGTCCTCGATCCTGCGAGGCGTCGTCGGACTGCTGAAACCGAAGTCGGGTGCAGTGCTTCTCTTCGGCCGTGCACTATCCGAATGGAGCCGGCGCAGCCTGGCCTGCACGGTTACCCTGATGCCCCAGCACGCACCGGTGCCTCAGCTCTACACGGTGGAGGAGACGGTTCAGCTCGGCCGAACCCCCTTTCTCGGATTCTGGGGAACGGCAACTCCACACGACCGTGAAGTGGTGGAACGGACGCTCGACGCCTTCGAGCTTACCGGGCTCCGGGATCACCCCGTGGGTGAGCTTTCCGGCGGCGAATACCAGCGCGCTGCCCTCGCACGCGCGTTCGCACAGGAACCGCGTCTGCTTCTCGTCGACGAGCCGACCGCCTATCTGGACATCCATCACCAGATCTCGACACTCGGACGTCTGCACAACTCGGCCCGTACGGAGGGAATGGGAATACTCGCCGTGCTCCACGACCTCAATCTCGCGTCGGCTTTTTCGGACCGGATCATCCTTCTCTCCGAAGGCTGCATTCTGCGCGACGGCGATCCCGGAAGTGTCCTTATGTCGCCGGAGTTTGCGCGGACCTACGGATCGAGCGTCCGGATCTCGCCGAATCCCGAGAGCCCGAACCGACCGCTTGTACTTCCACGCCACCCGGTCGGGACCGAAAACCCGCAGCCCGGGTCCGACGCGCCGGCTTCCGGAACGCCGGCTTCCGG
>CAZNYW010000002.1:34762-153307 GCA_964577375.1 uncultured Spirochaetales bacterium
CGCCGGCTTCCGGAACGCCGGCTTCCGGCGACCGGAGCGCAAGGAGCAGCGAATGACCGAGGAGCAGTTGAGAAGTCTCGCGAACTCGATCCGCAAGCCCGACGGCGCGGCAGCCGCTCGCGCTCGTGAACGGCAGCTGCATCTCACCAAGCCGCCCGGCAGCCTTGGGATGCTCGAAGATATCTCGGTGCGCATCGCCGCAATGACCGGCGAGACAGGACCGGACCTGTCGCGAAGGACCCTCGTTGTGGCCGCCGCGGACCACGGGGTCGCGGTCGAAGGGGTGAGCGCCTATCCGCAGGAGGTCACCGTCCAGATGGTGCGGAACTTCCTTTCCGGCGGAGCGGCCATAAACGTCTTCTCTCAGCACGGATCCATCGACGTGATCGTCGTGGACGCCGGAGTCGCCGCCGACGTGGGCGTTCCTCCGGCTCCCGGCTGGGTAGTGCACAAGATCGGTCCGGGCACCAGGAACATTCGGAAGGAGCAGGCGATGACCCGCAAACAGGCAGTGGAGGCGGCGGAGCTCGGGATCGAAACAACCAGAGCCGCAATCAGCGCGGGCGCCGGGCTCATCGGTACCGGCGACATGGGAATCGCGAACACGACTTCGGCGGCCGCGGTTGCGGCAGTGCTCACCGGGCGCTCCCCGACGGAAATCGCGGGCAGGGGAACCGGGATTCCCGAGTCCCGCCTCGCTCACAAGATCGCAGTTATCGAGGACTCGATCGCCCTGCACGCTCCTGACCCCGCGGACGGGCTCGCGGTTCTTGCAGCGCTCGGCGGATTTGAGATCGGGTGCCTCGCCGGGGTGATCATCGCCGCTGCGGCACAGAGGGTACCTGTCGTTGTCGACGGCTTCATTTCGACCGCGGCCGCACTCGTCGCCGCGCGCATTGCACCCCGCGCGTCGTCCTTCATGATCGCGGGGCATCTTTCGGCAGAGTCGGGCCACGCGGTTATGCTTGACGAGCTCGGGCTCGAGCCTCTGCTCCGCCTCGGTATGCGCCTCGGAGAAGGCACCGGTGCGGCGCTCGCAATGCACCTCGTGGAAGCAGCAAGCCTCCTGGTTGCCCGCATGGCGACCTTCGAGCAGGCCGGCGTCGCCGGCGCGGAACCGGAGTCCCGGTGATGCGCGGCTTTCTCTCGGCACTCCGATTCCTTACCGCAATCCCTCTTCCGAAATCAGCGGTCGAGGACTTCGAGTTCGACGAGACCCTTGTCTACTTTCCTCTCGTGGGACTTGTCGTGGGCGTGCTCGTCGGCGCGGCGAATCTGATTTCTTCGGCGCTCTTTCCGCCGCTGGTGTCGGCTGCCGTTACCGTTTCGATGTGGGCATGGGTAACCGGCGGCCTCCATCTGGACGGGCTGGCCGACAGCGCCGACGGCCTCTTTTCGTCACGGGTCCCGGAAGAACGGCGCCGCATCATGAAGGATGCGACCGTTGGCTCCTTCGGTGCGGTGACGCTCGTGCTCCTGCTTCTTTTCAAGTACTCGGGCATTGCCACGCTCCAGCCACGGCAGAGCCATATCCCTTCTGCGATGCTCACCTCCCTCCTCTTCAGTGCGCCGGTGTTCGCCCGCTCGATGATGATCTACGCGATGTTGCGCTTCCCTCCCGCCGAAGGTTCCGGACTCGGATCGGCAGCACAGTCTGCTGCGCGAGCGCATTCTGCTTCGCGGCCCTGGCACCTGGGAACTTCGGTTGCCGTCTGCGCAGCGCTGCCTGCTCTGCTTCTCACGCTCAGCGCCTCCGCCTGGATCCTCTGGATCGCGCTTGCCGCTTCCTGGGTGGTTGCTGAGCTCTTCGGCGCTTTCGTGGTCCGCCGCATCGGCGGCTTCACCGGCGACACCTACGGTGCGCTCTGCGAAGCGGTAGAAGCAACCACAATCCTGACAGTGGTCGCATTTGCGGCCGCTCCGTAGCCGGTTGGAGACGACATGGGAAAGAAGCTGATAACCCTCATCGGCGGGGCGAGAAGCGGCAAGAGCCGGCTCGCGCTCGACCTTGCAAAACGCTACGGCCGAAGCGTCCTTTTTGCGGCGACCGCTCGGGCGCTCGACGAGGAGATGGACCGCAGGATCCGGGCTCACCGGGCGGAGCGGCCGGCCGGGTGGGAGACTGTGGAGGCTCCGGTCGAGGTGGGCGCGGCAATCGCCGCCGCCGCGGGCGAGTGCGATACGGTAATTGTAGACTGCATTACCATGCTGCTTTCCAATCTGATGGATAGGCCGGAGATCCCGGAGACTGCGCTTTCGTCGCTTGCCGACCGTGAGATCGACGCACTGCTCGCCGCCTACCGCACACTTCAGGCGACATTTCTGGTCGTGACCAACGAGACTGGGCTGGGTATCGTGCCTGCGTTTGCGGCCGGCCGAGTCTACCGGGACCTGCTCGGCAGAACCAACCAACGGCTGGTCGATGCCTCCGACCACGCCCTTATGCTCGTCGCGGGGATTCCGGTTGACCTCAAGAAACTGCAGGCGCGGATCTCCTGGTAGCCCGAGCGGGCCCGAAAAAACGCTTGCGTGGGTGCAGGTTCGCTGTATAATTGAGTAAAATTGTGAGACTTATAATGGAGGGTGTATGAACGAGCTCACTACGGGAAGTATCATCAGTCAGGCACTGGCAAGGGGATTAAAGAATGTCCTCGCAATCGCTGTCAACTACCTACTGTGGATCATCACCATCTGGATCCCCTATCTCAATATCGGGACCACCATCGGGCTGCTCGTCGGTGTGGTCGCGAAATCGAGCAAAGAGGAACCGATTTCCTTCACCGAAATCTTTGATCCTGTCTACCGAAAGAGGATGGGCGACTTCTTCCTCGTCAGCGGCTTCGTCAATGCCGGGGTCAGCTTCGGAATCATCCTGTTCTTCGTTCCGGGCATCGTCCTCAGCATCGCCTGGATGCTCGCGCCACTCTTCACGGTGGACGGAGGGCTCAACGCCGTCGAGGCGATCCGCCGCAGCAACGCGGTCACCTATGGCAAGAAGGCCGCAATCTTCTGGGCGATGGTGGTGCTCGGTGTAATCGCCGGCGTGGGAGCGTTCATTCTCAACCTCATTTTCGGACTTATTTCGCACGGCCTGGCGACCGTCATCGTCGTCATCTATGTGGCATTTGCCGCGAGCTTTTTCGTATCTGCACAGGGTTACATCTATGCAAGCCTCAAGGATGCACCGGCGGAGGTCGCCTGAGCACGCCGCAACGGCGAGCGAACGTCGAGTAACCGGAAAGCGCCGGCGTCGGGGAAAATTCCCCGCGCGCCGGCTTTTTTTGGCTGCGCTTCGAAGAATGGAGGATTCCATGAACACCGGTCCGCAATGGGTCGCCGATCCACTCGTGCTCGAGCGTGACGGAGGAAGGGTAACGCTCAGGCCGATGCGGGCGTCGGACAGCCACGCCATTTTCGAGGCTCGCGGCGACGACGCAACCTGGCGTTACATGCCGACCGCAGTGCGGTCCGAGGCGGACGCAGACCGTCTCGTCGAGGAGGCCCTTGCCGCAAAAGCCGCAGGCTCCTCCTACCCTTTCGTTATCGTCGACCGGAGCCAGAGCCGCGTCGTCGGCAGTACCCGCTATCTCGACCTGGCGCCGGCTCATCGCAGCCTCGAGATCGGCTATACCTGGATCGAGCCTTCGGTCCGCCGCAGCAGTGTGAACACCGAATGCAAACTGCTGCTGCTCGAGCACGCGTTCGAGGAGCTCGACTGTATCCGTGTTCAAATCAAGACCGACGCACGGAACGAGCTGTCGAGGCGCGCGATCAAGTGTATCGGCTTCGTTAAGGAGGGAATACTTCGAAGCCATCGAATCCTGGCGGACGGATTCGTCCGGGACTCGGTCTACTACAGCCTCATACGCGAGGAGTGGGAGAAAACGAAAGCACTTCTCGAAGTCTATCTTTCGCGGATACCCACCGACCGCCCGCAATGATATGCTCTCTTTCATGAATAAGAGTGACCACACCGACCATCCGGGCCGCGACTATGTTCTGGCCGAAGCTACCTTCGCCACCCTCCGCAGGACCCGGCCCGGTATCGCGATCCTTCCCTGGGGAGCGACCGAGGCGCACAACTATCATCTGCCGCACGGCACGGATATCCTCGAAGCTGTCGCATTCGCCGAAGAATCTGCCCGCAGGGCGGTGGTCCAGGGCGTGAGCCCGGTAGTACTGCCCCCGATTCCGTTCGGGAACAACGCGCAGCAGCTCGATCAGGTTTCGACCATTCATCTGTCCACCGCCACCGCCGCCGCGATTCTCGATGACGTGGCGATGTCGCTTGTCGCCCAGGGGATGGACCGCCTGGTCATCCTCAACTCCCACGGCGGCAACGAGTTCAAACCTCTGGTACGGGACCTCATGCATCGCCGCCCGATCCTCGTCGTGGTGGTCAACTTCTACCAGATGATTCCGGACGTGCATGCCGCCATCTTCGACGCCCCGGGAGACCACGCAGACGAAATGGAAACATCCCTCCTTCTTCACCTCGATCCGCGGCTTGTACGGCTCGAGGAGGCCGGGAGGGGCGAGAGAAGGCCCTTTGCCCTCGGTTCGCTCGAGCAGCCTGGCGTCTGGACGCCGCGGCCCTGGTCCGCGACGCAGCCGGATACCGGCAGCGGTGACCCGGCGAAGGCAACTGCCGAAAAGGGCCGTCGCTATTTCGATGCAGTTTGTGATGCAATTACAGAGGTGATCGTCGAGCTCGGGAAGGCCAGAAAGGGTGAGCTGCCCTATCTCTGAGGGTCAGCGGCCGTCCTTCGAAGATCCGCGAATCGCCTCACGCAGCGCGCCCGTGCAGGACTTGAGACTTCGCGCAAAGCAATCCTTGTCGTCGTCGAGATCGGTCTTGAAGTAATCGCTCCACTGCTCGTGAAACACGCTGAACGCGGCGGCGGGAAACATCGCAAAATAGAACCAGGCAAGCTTCCAGTGCTTCTTCTCGACCGCGGGCTCTTCGGAGTCGGAAGGAGCGGTACGGATGAAGTCCATCAGTCTGAAGATCCAGTGATTGCTCGATGACGAGGTCAGTGTTTCGAGCATCAGAATTTTCAGAAAATCACGCTGTTCGAGAACGAAATCGAGAACCTGACGGGACAGGATCTCAGGTTCCGGCCGCACCTCTTTCATCTCCTGCCGGAACTTCTGGGCATCGGCCAGACGTGCCTCAATTACGGCATTGAAGAGCTCTTCCTTGCTCTTGAAGTAGTAGTAGATCGTCGCCTGATTTACGCCGGTCTCCCGGGCGATTTCATCCACCCGCGCCCCGTCGAAACCTCTTGCAGCGAAACTCTTTTCGGCGGTGTGGAGTATCGCCTGCCTGGTAGTTTCGTGTTCGCCAGTCATAGGTCTGGTCACGGCTGCGCGACCGTGGAGCTTCCAGCTGCGTTTGTCCAGATTTGCCGGCCGAGAACCTGCTTGAGCGAGTACTGGCTCATCATTTCATGGTAGACGTCACGAAGGTGCTCGAGCTTCGCCTGAGCAAGCGAGGTCTGCGCGTCGAGATACTCCACGTTGGTGATGACGCCGACATCGTACCGCACCTTTGCGACGTTCACCATCTCCTGCGCCTGATTCAGCTGCACGAGTGAGGCTTCCGACTGCTTGCGGCTCGCATCGATATCCTCAACCGCCTCTCTTACATTGGTTGCAACCTTCTGTTTCGTCGCCGTCAAACCCTGGCGGGCGGCCTCGAGCTTAGCCTGCGCTTCGTCGATCTTGCGTGCATTAACGAGACCGTTGAAGATGGGCACGTTGAGCTGCACGCCCGCGGACCAGTTTGCGGTCAGCGAGTTGCTGTCGGGCAGAAATCCGTTCTTGAAGCCGAAGGCTGCGTGCGCGGACAGCGTCGGAAGCCCCCCGAGCCCTGCAAGCCTCCGTGCGAGCTCAGCGCTCGTCTCGCCCTCTGCGGCCTGTTTCACATCCGGACGGTTCTGCATCGCTTCGTTCACGAGTGAGCTAACGTTCTTTGGAACCGAGCCCGGAGTGAACTGACCTTTCAAGGTGATGTTCGCCTCAGGATCCAGTCCAAGCAACTGCTTCAGCGCGATAAGTGACTTGTTGTACTGGTTGTCCGAGGCGGTGCGCTGACTCTGGAGCTGCGCGACGCGAACCTCGGTGCTCAGCACGTCGTACTTGGTGGCTGAGCCGGTGTCCGCCTTCTTGCGGATCAGGTCGAGATGTTGATTCAGATCGTAGAGCTGATCGTCAAGGACGCTCTTCTCCTGCTCGAGAAAGAGAACGCTGTAGAAGGTCTGAACGGTCTGATACGCGAGGCTCATCTTGACCTGCTGGACCCCGATCTGCGCAGCGTTCACACCGGCCCTCGCGAGCTCCACCCGGACGCCGCGTGAGCCTGCGGCGAAGATGAGCTGATTGAGTCCGAGCTGGAACCCGTAGTTGTCCGCCGGAGCAAGCGAAAACGAGCCGAGTCCCGGAAGAGTAATCGTCTGGTCCGGCCCGATACGTGTGTAGGATGCGGAGCCGGAAACACTGGGAAAATAGGAGCTCTGCGCCTCTCCTATCCCGGCACGTGCCGCGGCGACTGTCGCCTCGGCCTGCTGGATGAGCGGCTGATTAGTAACAGCACGGTTGATCGCGTCAGCGACCGAAAGCGTGGTCGCACCATTCTGCGTGGTCTGCTGGGAGAAAGTTGTCTGAAGGAGGCCGCCGAGAAGCAGCACACCGACGGTCAGTATTTTCATATTCATTGTCTACCTCGTGAACACTCCTGCGCTAGGCCAGGTCCCGTCCGGAGGCATCGGGACCGCCGGCAAGACGGTGGCTACTTTGACGTGGCAACGCGAACGGTCGCGGACATGCCGGGCACAAGTCTTGCCGAAGGATCGTTCGCCGTGCCGTCGCTGCTGTCGATGGAGACCCGCACAGGCACCCGTTGTGTCACCTTGGTGAAGTTGCCCGTTGCATTGCTCGGTGGAATGAGCGCAAACTGCGCGGCCGCTGCCGCCCCGATGGTTTCCACCTTGCCGTGGAACGTGGTACCGGGATACGCATCGATCGATATCGAAACCGGATCGCCCACCTTGAGGTACCTGATCTGTGTTTCCTTGAAATTGGCATCGACCCAGAGATCTTTCAGGTCGTACAGCGTGTAGATCGGCTGTGCCGGCTGGACTACGTCGCCGCGCATCGACCACTTCTTGGCCACAACGCCGTCGATCGGCGAGGCGATGGTGGTATTCGCCAGGTTCGTCTCGACGCTGTTGAGCTGCGCTGCCGCGAGCTTTTCCTGCGTGACCGCAATATCAAGCTGTGCCTGCGCAGACTGCACCGCGACCTTCAGGTGGTCGTACTGCTCCTGAGGGATTATCTTGTTCTGGAATTGGAC
The DNA here is from genome assembly GCA_964577375.1 of uncultured Spirochaetales bacterium. Classification (GTDB taxonomy): domain Bacteria; phylum Spirochaetota; class Spirochaetia; order DSM-27196; family DATKUC01; genus DATKUC01. Next base: position 42,117 of record CAZNYW010000002.1, read on the forward strand.
CGTCCCGCGCTTGAGATCGGTCTGCGCCTGATCGAGCTTGATCCGGGCAAGGGTGACGTTCTGCGCCGCATATTGACGGTTGACCTGCGCCTGCTCTTTCTGGGCGGTCAGCGTGGCGTCGTCGAGAGAGACCAGCTTCTCTCCCTTCGTCACCTTGTCGCCTTCCTTCGCCGTGAGATCGGTTATACGGTCGAGAATAACCGCGCTCACCACTACCTGGTTTCCATTGACCGATGCATCGTCGGTCGACTGATATCCGCCAAGCGCTATTTTCACATATGCGAAAACACCCGCTGCCGCAACAACAATCACAGCAAGGGTAATGATTATTCGCGTTCGACGCTTGCCGTTCTTCTTTGGAGTCTCTTGATTATCTGACACGCCATGCCTCACATGAGATTTAACTAACTAGTTGATTAGTTATCAACAGGCTAGCGCAGAAGATAACCAAGGACGCCACTGGCGTCAAGCCGAACGAGGCGCTTTTGCGGATTCTTCGACGACGCGAAATCCTTCATTCATACGACGCCGAGTGTGGTAGAATTGAAGCAAACGAGTTTTCTCGAGGAGTGATTCCATGAGACGAAAGATGCTCATTGTGGCAATTCTCCTGACGGTCCTTGCCCTCCCTGCTTTCGCGGAGTTGCGTCTGGACTTTGGCCTGGATGTGCCGGTGGGACTTGGGGCGGCGGCATCCGATTCCGCGGGCAACAGCCAGTCCGTGCAGCTGGACGTCCTTTCGAGCTACGTTTTCCTTCTCCCGGAGGCGAGCCTGCTCTATCAGATTCCGGCCGGTCCGGTAAAGCTGGGCCTGGGAGTACGCGCCTTTTCGCTCGTCCTCGAAACAGTGGTCTATCCGAACCTGCTGGCCGAGCTCAATCTGGGCCCGGTGGCTGTCGATCTCAACGTCGGCGGTGGTGCTTTCCTCTTCTTCGGGCTGGCGAACCAGTTCTCCACGGGGGCCGTAATCGTCCCGGACCTGTCCGCCTACCTGAAGCTCGCGAAAATCTTCCGGATCGGAGTCGGCGGCGCGCTCATCTACAGCTCCGACCTCTACTCCGCTTCGAAGACGCTCCCGTGGGTAGTCTACCTGGCGGCGCGCATCAGTCTGACCTTCTAGTCAGCGAAGCCGGGCAGCCCGTCGACAAGTTTAAAAGTTCTCAACCTTTCGGCCGTTCCCTGCGTTCAGATAGAGGAGAGAGTGGAGCGGGAGTTGAACGGCCAAGTGAAGAGCGCAGGTGAGCAACGAGTAGATTCAGCCCTCGGCGGTGAAGCTGCCGGCCGGTTTGCCGGGATCTGGAACCGATACTACGCGAGAGTCTTCGTTTTCTGCCGGCTCATGGGTTCGCGGGAGCCGGAGGACGACGTTCAGGAAATCTTCTTCAAGGTGTACCGCGCACTTCCCCGGTACGTCTCGCGCGGACGAACGTCGAGCTGGATCTACACGATCGCACGGCATCATCTTGCCGACCGGGCACGACGATCCCGGCTGCGAACGGAGAGGGCCTGGGGGAACATGAACGAGTTCCCCGACCAGGCTGACCTTTCCGGCCCGAACGGAGGCGCAGCAGAGCTCTTCCTTGATCTGCTCGACGGCACCGACCGGTGCATCGCCTATCTCCGCGTCCACGAAAAGATGAAGTACCGCGAAATAGCACAGACCATCGGAATACCGCTGGGCACGGTGAAATACCGTGTATCGGAGATTCGTTCCCGATACCGCGAGTTCCGGAGGAGTTACCCATGAGAAGAGAGGACCGTGAGCTCCACGCGCTGTTCGCGCGCATGACATCCTCCGTACGCGTGCCATCGCCACCCGCCTCCGTTCCGGGCGGCGATGGGAAAGGCAGACAACACGTGCATCGCCCTGTTCACGCAGCCGCAGCAGCCGCGTCCGTCTGGATAGTCGCATTCGTGCTTCTGTTGTCGGCCGCACTTGTGGAACACCCGGATCGGACGATTACCGCGTTCTGCCACGCGCACGACGTTTCCTCCGCGCTCGAAAAAGGCCTGGAAACGATCTCGAGGGTGATGTCGAAACGATGAAAGGAGAAAAGAGATGAGAAAGAGCTATGCAGTGTGGATTGTTCTGTTTTTCGGAATCGCGATCCTTGCCTGGATTCTCGCCGGAGGAGTAGGCATGTACCTCGACCTTCCGAGCGTCGCCGTCGTGATCGTTATCCCGGTTCCGTTGCTCCTTTCGGTATTCTCCGGCGCGGATATCAGGACCGCGTTCAGCGCGGTATACCGAAACGATCCGTCGGATGCCGAGCTCAGAACGGCCGTGCTGGTTTTTCGCACCTGGGAGCGCCTGATCCTTCTCGGAGGCCTGTTCGGCGTCATTTCCGGCGCGATCGCCATCTTCTCCAACATTTCAGGCAACACTGAAATGATCGGAAAGGGTCTTGCGCTGGCGCTCCTGTCGCCTTTGTACGCCATGATCCTGACAATGGCGCTGACCATACCATTTCACGCCGCCGCACGCCGCAAACTGGTTGACAGCCCGCGGCCGATACAGGATATTTAGCTTAGTTGAATAGTCACCATTAGCTGATGCAGCCGGTCAATCCTGGGAGGAGCGAGCTATGCGAACGAGACGAGGCGTTGCGATTCTGGCTGCATTTCTGGTCCTTCTCGCTGTGGGTGCCCCTCCGTTATTCGCCGAAGCACAGCTGGTCTATCTACAGGGCGACGTGAGCGTTCGCCGTGGGAGCCGGTCGATTACCCCCGACATTGGCGCACAGCTCCAGCAGGGTGACCTGGTGGTTACCGGCGCGGCCGCCACTGCCATCCTGATGCTCAACGGAAACACCCAGGTGAAGATGCGCGAGAAGACCGAGTTCAGGATCGACAGTCTCGGCGCAGATACGACGCTCAGTCTCGACCGCGGCGGCCTTTTCTCAAACATCATCGGAAAGCTTCAGGGCCATTTCTCGCTCCGGACCGGGTCGGTGATAGCCGGCGTGCGGGGCACCGAGTTCTTCATGGCCTACGGAAAGACGATCGACTCCTCGCCGGACATCTGGCTTTGCGTCAATCGCGGAACGGTTGCTGTCACTGTGGAGGGCACCGATCAATCGGTCGATGTCACCGAGGGCGAAGGCATCAACGTGCTTTCCGGTCTCAGAATCACGCCGCCCAGGTCATATGCATGGACCAAGAAACTGAATTGGAATATGGATCCCGGCCAGGCGCCGGTACAGGATAGTACGAATCTCAATCAGGCATACTCGGATCTGCTCAATCAAGACTACGACTGATAAGGGGGTACCATGAAGAGGTCGCTGCTTTCGCTGGCTTTTCTTCTGGCAGGCGGGCCCGTTTCGCTTTTCGCAGTGGGAATTCCCAACATTCCCCAGGGCGTAGTCGAACTCGAGAGCTTCGGGCGGCTGTTTCTCCCCGCCGGAAAGTTCGATCCCTACGTGGAAGTGCTTGGACGGTTCGAGGATACAAGTTTTCAATTTCGATACCGCTCGGTCACCATGGGCAGTTACTACCGCCCGCTCAACAATCTCAAACTCGGCCTGTTCTTTCGCGTCCAGGCAGGGGCCCGACACAACAACGACTGGATAGAGGGCGCGGGCGGAGTCTGGCAATGGAACGACACCCGCGGCAGGTATGAAGGTGTCCTCATCGCAGACGTATCGCCGCGGTTTCTTGTGAGTTTCATTGACCGGAACCTGGTATTCATGCTGAAGAACCGTTTCGAGTTCAACACCTTCAACCGCGACATGAGTGTCTTCGTAAGGCCCGGCCTCACCTACTTCATCATGAGCGCCCGCCAGCCGGTAGCCGAAATATCACTGCAGTTCGCAACCTACTTCGCCCTCAATTTCGGTGACGCGCCGATCTATTCCTTCGCTCCCTACCTGCAGTTCCTCTACCATATCACCCCGCAGTTCCAGCTTGCGGCCGGCATGAGCTACCAGACGATCACCTGGAGCACCTCCGCCGACGCCAAAATATGGGCTGTTCCCAATTCATACATGCTGAACTACACTGCATTTCGTTTTCAGGCAGGCTTCATCTATACTCTGCCGCTCAAGTAGCGGGAACCAAGGCCGAATCCGGACTCGGCCGCCGGGGGGGCTAGTTCGCGGCCGGCGCCTCCTGCTTTCGCTTCACGGTTTCGGTGATGAACAGATAACCAACGATCGCGGCACCGAGAAGAATCGCACCGCCGACATAGAAGGGCAGCTGGAAGCTGACCGATGCAAGCGCTCCGGCGATGAGCGGGCCGCAGGCGAGCCCGAAACCGAAACCGGTAGTCACAATGCTGTTCTGCCGTCCCTCGCCGCCCGCTTTCGCGCTGTCTCCCACAAGGGCAAAAGTCGGTGCTGCTACGCCGGCCGATCCAAGCCCCTGCACAACGCGGAGAAGGACAAGCACCGCGGTCGAATGGGCCAGGCCGATAAGCGCAGTCCCGGGTACCATTACAAGAAGCCCGCCGATGATGAGTCCCTTGCGGCCTACCCTGTCCGAGAGCCGCCCCAGTGGCACCTGAAACAGGAGGCGGCTGACCATCAGCGAGCTGAAGACAATCCCAAAGACAAAGGCGGACTGGCCGATGCGTGCGTTGATCTCGTTTTCAAGCGTGACGATCATCGTGAATGCGCTCGCCATCGCGAACACGCCGAAGCTGGCGGCCAGAATGCTCGGCGTAAAAAACTCCCGATCGAAGAAGGCGCCGTCTGCATCGTTCCCGCCCGGGTCCCCTCCGTTTGCCGATGGCTCCTCAGCCTGCTCTCTCGCCGCAGGCGAGTCCTCACGGCTCGGTTCGTTGACCAGAAAGAAGACCACTGCGAACCCGAGCGCGATTGCTCCCGCGCCGAGGTAGAATGCGACATTGAAACCAACCGTGTCGCGCAGCAGACCGCCCATGAGCGGACCAAGCGAGAAACCGACCAGGCGCAGCGTGGTGAATACGCCCATCGCCGAGCCCCGGGTCCGCTTGACCGTTGAACGGGAAATGACCGACAGCGAGGCGGGAACGGTCAGAGCAAGCCCTATTCCCTGCAGCGCGCGCATGAACAGCAGATGGGTGAACTGACCGGCAAGAAGGAACAGCAGGGTTCCCACGCTCATGCACGCGAGCCCTACGAGGATGATCGGCTTGCCTCTGCCGAGCCGATCACCCATGATACCGGCCACCGGCTGGAGAAGCGCGTTTACCAGTCCGAACAGCGATATGAGAATCCCCACCCGGAGCGACTGCGGGACCGGAAACAGCGGCGACGGCAGTTGTGCCACGAAAAGAGGCAGAACTACGAAGAGAATGCTGTTTCCGAATGAGTCGCCGAAGCGCGCAAATGAAAGAGCAAGGACTGTATTATTCACGCCCAACCGCGCGAGCAGGTTCTTCATGAAGCTTATTCCATTGGTAAGGTTTAGAAGAACCTACTAATCGAGGGGACGAATGACAAATCGGCTAGGGAGCGTCGGGCCCGGTCACCCAACGGCTCCACAGCGTTTTTACAGAGGCGCCGCCGATCTGCCGGGCCAGCTCTTCGATCGCGGCACCGGTCACCACCCTGAAGGAGTAGCGCTCGACAATGGTACGGAGCAGGCGGTTGAACGCTTCCTTCCCGAGGTCTCGCCGAAGAGACTCGAGAAAGAGCGGCGCGCGTCCATAAATGATTGCGCTGTACTCGCGCGGTGTGTAGTCGCGGACAGGTTTGCCGATCGGTATTCCCTCGCTGCCCACTCTCCGCCACCTTGCCTCGAACGAGTTGTAGATGGACTGCGCGGCGCTGGAGCCGTAGTTGTCGAGATAGTATTTCCAGGTCGAATACTGGGCGAGAGCCTCGTCGATCCAGGGCTCCTCCAGCTGGTTGTCGCCAACGAGAGCATAGAACCACTGATGCGCCGTTTCGTGCGCAACCGTCGCCTCGAGCAGCGTCCCGAGCCGGACTCCACCTTCGCGCCGGTCCGGATCACCGTAGAGCCACGGCGTTATTATGATGGAGCCGGGGAACTCCAGGCCGAAGGCGTCGAGCCTGGATTGCACGAAGGTGAGCGACCGGTAGGGATAGGGGCCGAAACTTCTGCTGAAGGTTGTCACAGCCCTGGATGCCGCCGCCAGCACTGCCTCCGATTGTGCGGTGTCCGTGACCTCGGCGAAGCTGCGGATGAGGGTTCCGCCTGCATCGAGCGTGCGCTCCTGAATGCTCTTTCCAAGCGCCAGGAAGAGGTCCCTCGCCGGCCCGTGGGCCAGGAGCACGGTGGTTCGGCTCTGAGATTCGTCGTTCTGCCGGAAAAGCTCGGTTCCGGGCGCCGCCAGCACGAGTCCCCGCGGGAAAGAGACCTGGCAGATGTAAAATGCCGTCGGGTTTGCTGTGAGGTCTCCCCAGGCAGGCGGCGCACCGTCGGTCCACTTTCCCGAGTCCGGAATAACCGGATACTCGTACCCCAGGGAAAGCACCCCGGAAGAGTAGCCAAAACCACCGAAACCGACGCGGTCGCCCGACGGTATGGTGGCGTGAAACTTCATCCTGAGCAGCAGGCTCCCGCCCGCCGCGAGAGTGCCGGTACCGGGCAGCTTTACCGTGAGAAGCGTTCCGCCATTCGATTCAGCTGTTGTGCAGTCGACTCCGTCTGCCGTGACACCCGAAACGGTCATCGATCCGGCAATGAGGTTCGGATAGAGCAGTAGATCGATCGTCGTCCGAGGCTCACCGGTTTGATTCGAATAGCGGACGGCCAGAGATCCATCGACAGCCGAGAAATCATTCGCGACGGAAAGGCTCAAGTGGTAGACCGGTGCGCTCTTCAGAAAGGAGGCGGTGCGGAGGATCGAAGGATCGGCCAGGTCCGCGGCGTAGGGACGATAGTCGTCCCACGCAACCGAATCGACCGATTCATAGTGTCCGCCACCGTCGCACCCGGCGAGCGCGAGAAGCGCAGCCACCAGAAACGCACCGGTGAGAACCTTCACCCGCATCTGGATCAGTCGACCGGAACCCGGTCGGGCCGGCCCCGCCGCATGGCAACATTCACGCGTTCCTTGCCCGTCACTGTGACCTCCACCCCAGCCGCAAGTCATGCTACCACAAAAACGCAATGCTGCGGTGACGAAAAACCGGGCAAGCTTCCCGGTTGACGCGCCTCGGATTTCGCGCTTTGCTTTGTGTATGCGCTGCCGTGTGGGTTGTGGAGCCTGCTGCATTGCCATTTCGATCTCCACCCCGGTTCCGCGAATGGAGCCGACCACGGTAGGCGGCCACCCAGTCGGTAAACCGGCAGGCGTGCGTTGCGTTCAGCTTACTCTGGAAAACCGCTGCCGAATTTTCGGCAAACCGGAACGACCGGGGGTCTGTGTGAATCTGAACCCCACTCGTGAGATGTGCGGCGAAAGTTTTGAAGATGCCTACCTTTACCTGGAAGCACTCGAAAATGCCACGGCGCCGGGCGGTCCATTGTGACGCGCGATGGTTCCGCAGTGCGACTAAATTCCGTACCTTAGAGTTGTATGAACAGCACAGACAAGACAGTTGACATCGAAGTCTCGGGAATCCCTGATTGCCCGAACTTTGGCCCCACCGTGGGACTTGTTGCCGAAATTGCCGCTGAGCTCGAAATACCGGTGGAAATACGGCAGGTCACCGTCCATGATGAAACGGAGGCGCTGGCGCATGAATTTCCGGGTTCGCCTTCAGTGCTCATCGACGGTTTGGATCTCGAAGCGGACACCCGGACTCTTCAGTCCGCCTTCGGCTGCCGAGTGTACCGCGAAAACGGCAGGGTCAGCGGCATGCCCTCCGCCGAGCTCATCCGCAGCCGCCTGCGCGCGGCAAGCCCGAGTGAAGGTTCAGCGCAAAATGGGGCGACCGATTGACAAACCCTACTGGGGTATTGTATCCTTTCAGGGAAACAGATGATGAATGTGATGCAGCTTCCGACTGACTACGCATGGATATTCATACCGTTCGCAGCATACGTTGCGGCACGGTTGATCCGGGTGCTCAGACACCGGTCGTCCCGGACCCCGGGGCCTCTTGAGGACAACGGACCGCAGTACAATTCGGTTTCGCATCAGGACGTTTTTCGTGCGGCAGCGTCTCATGGCGGCAGGTTGACCGTCTCCGAGCTCGTGGTCGAATCCGGCCTTACCTCAGCAGAGGCGGAAAAGCTTCTTCGGCAGCTCACGGACGGCTCGCGAGTCTGCATGGAAATCGGCTCCGATGGTGTCGTCTGGTATGAGTTCCCCGAATTGCTCCGAAACGAAGGAGAGGAGAAGAAAGATGGCAATTGATCCTATCTGCAAGATGGACGTCGATGAGAAGACGGCGAAATGGAAAAGTGATTACCAGGGTAAGACCTATTACTTCTGCGCGCCCGGCTGCAAGAAGACATTCGATGCCGACCCCGCGAAATACAAGGACAAAGACCGCAAATAGCTCCGCCCTGGGATAACCGGGCAGCTATCTACACTCTCGAAAGCTGGAACAGGACGCCTCCGGTCGGTATAATGCTTGCATCGGAGGCCGCCGATCAAGAGCAAACCGTGGATGCGCCTTGCACTCTTTCTGTTTCTATTCGCAGCTTTCGCGGTTGTTCCCGCCTGCCTGTTTGCGGGCGGCGACCGGGAGTCAACACCCTGGCACCTGTTCGATCAGGATTGGACCTACGCGTGGGCCGAGCCTCCGACTGCTGCTGACGACACGCTCGACTGGAAACCGATCGCCTATCCGAGTAATCCTCCGGATCGCGCCGGTCGTTATGCCGTCCGCTTTCGCACCACGCTTCCGGATCTCCTTCCGTCCGACGCCGCTCTTTTTGTACCGAGCGTAGACACCGCCCTTACGGTGCGCGTCGACGGCTCTCCAGTCTATTCCTTCGGCCTCCCGTCGGGACAATTCGACCACTCTTTCAAGGGGTGGCCATGGCACCTTATTCCACTCCCGGCCGACGGGGCGGCAAAACAGATCGAGTTTCGAGTCTATTCCGACTACCGGGACATCGGCCTGTGGGGAAGACTTCTGATCGGCCCCCGAAACGGACTGCTCCTCAACCTGGTGCTGAGGGACGCTCCACGGCTGCTCGTGGCTGCCTCGCTCCTCACCATCGCGCTGCTCGGTGCGCTCATCTTCCTCTTCGGACAGGCCCGTCGTGCCTACATCTACATGACAACCCTGACGCTGCTCATGATGCTGCGTGTCGCATCGGATACCTATCTCAAACAGCTGTTTCTCCCGGCCCCGCTCCTGTGGGAATACCTCAAGGCTGCAACGGCCTTCGCAATCCCCGGCTGTGTGGCGCTCTTTCTGGTCGACATCGTCCGAAAACCATTTGACCTCGTGATGAAGTGGTTCGGCTACGTCTATCTTGCTGTGGGGCTCGGGGCCATCGCACTCAGCCTCACCGGTGTTTACCCGGTCTACGTCGCATACACGCCATCGGAGCTGCTTTTCGGTCTGTTCGCGATGGTTTTCCTGGTGGCGACCTTCGCCTCGCTCCGCCGCGGCAGCAGGGAATCCGCGATCCTCTTCGCGACCTTCCTGGCGATGGCGCTGCTCAACATCCACGACATTCTCGTGGCCCGCAGCCTGCTCCCCTGGACCGACACCACCGAACACTACATGATACTGTTCTTTGCCGCAGGCATTGCCACCGTTGTGGCAATGCGCGTCTCGGGCATGCACAAGGAGATGGGACGCCACGCCGCCGAGCTTGCCGCGCTCAACGCAGGGCTCGAAGAGACGGTTTTCAGCCGCACCCATGAGCTCGAGGAGGCAAATCGGCAGCTCGCCCTCGAGAAGGAACGTCTCGAGATAGCTTCCAACACCGACGAGCTGACGCGGCTGTTCAATCGACGCTACCTTCAAGCGACACTGGAGCGCGAGCTCAGGGCCGCCCACCGCTATAATCACCCGCTTTCGGTGATCATGCTCGACCTTGACCACTTCAAGCGTCTCAACGATACCTACGGTCATGTAGAGGGCGATTCAGTGTTGAAGACGATCGCATCGACTATCATCGGTGAGCTTCGTGACGTCGACTATGCGGCACGCTACGGAGGCGAAGAGTTTCTGGTGGTGCTTCCTCGAACCGACGTATCCGGCGCCCTGAGGGTGGCTGAACGTATTCGCGCTGCGGTGGAGGGACACAGCTGGCCGGCGGGACGGGAAACAACGATCAGCGCAGGCGTCGCAGCCCAGATGCCGCGCTCATCGGAACTGAAGATAAACGAGCTGGTAAGCACGGCAGACGAGGCGCTCTACCGGGCGAAGGCGGGCGGCCGAAACCGCGTCAGCATATAGATAGCCATACCGGAGACGGGACTTGAACCCGTACTCGCCTTGCGGCGAAGGGGATTTTAAGTCCCCTGTGTCTACCATTCCACCACTCCGGCCAACCCTCCGCCGCACGCGCGGCCGGCGGGGCGTCAACACGATGGTCATGTTACCAGTGCCCTATGGGGCGGTCAAGCAGAGGCGTTTCGCCGCGACGGTCATGAGACTCCCGTACAGCGGCAGGGGATTCATGTATGAGCAGGCCAAAGAGCGTCGACATTCCGCGAGTCACCGGATCGGTTGATTCCCACTGTCACCTCGCGATCATCCAGGCGAAAGGAGTCGATGTGCGAGCTCTGCTCGATGACCTGTTCGCTTCGGGCATGCAGTGGATACTCGATGTCGGCGTCGACCTCGAAACTATCCCCGCGCGCAAAAAGCTCGCGGCAGGGTTCCCGCGGGTACTGAAGAGTCACGGACTCTATCCCTCCGTGGCCGAAGATGACGCTCTTGAGCAGCAGCTGCGCCTCCTCGAAGAGCATTGCACGCGGGAGCAACCAGTGGCGATAGGAGAGATAGGCCTTGATTTTCATCGCGGCTACGCGACGCCGGACCGCCAGCGGGATCTGTTCCAGCAACAACTCGACCTTGCACGCAGGCTCTCGCTGCCGGTGGTTATTCACAACCGAGAAGCTGACTCAGAGCTTCTCGAGGATCTGTCCGCCGCGCGGCTCGACCCCACCGGTGTGATGCACTGTTTCTCGGGCGACATACACCACGCCCGTCGTTGCCTGGAAGCGGGATATTACATTTCATTCGCCGGTAACGTCACCTTCAGGAATGCGGAACAATTGCGCGAGGTTGCCAGGTTCGTGCCGGCCGACCGGCTTCTTCTGGAGACCGACGCTCCCTACCTGGCGCCCGATCCGCTGCGCGGCCGCGTGAACCACCCCGGACTTGTGAATTTCACCTACCGCCGGGTTGCCGAACTGCGTGGTGTATCGGTCGAAGAGCTTGCCCGAGCGGTGAGGGATAACTTCGTCCGGCTGTTCGCGGTAGCGGAGGATTTCAGCCCCTGAGAGGCAGACGCATGATGACCACGGTTCCCTTTCCGGGTGTACTCTGCACATCGAGGCTTCCGTGGTGCGCTTCCACGATGTTCTTGACGATGACCATTCCCAGCCCGGTTCCACCGCTCTTCGAGGACGAGTAGAAGGGCTCGAATATTCGCTTCAGCACATCAGGCGCCATGCCCTCGCCGTCGTCCTTCACGGTGAATATCAGGGTATCGTCCTCCCCCGTGACATTGAGCGACAACGTGCCTCCGTGCCCCATCGCTTTTCGTGCATTTTCGGCAAGGTTGATAAGGACTCGCAGCATCCGTTCTTCGTCGAGTATTACCGGCGTCTCGACGTCCGATGTGAAGTCCATCTTCAGATTCCGCGAAGCGTAGCGATCCGCGAGATAGCCGCGCAGCTTCTCGAACAACGCCGGTATGGTCGTCACCGACATGTTTAGCCGGATCTCGCCACGCGAGTAGTCCAGCAGTTCGCTCGCTATGAAGTTGAGCCGGTCGGCCTCACGAACTACCTTCAGTGCGTGCTCCCGGGTCTTCTCCGGATCATCCGCGGTCATCGCGATCATTTCTCCGTAGCTCTTCACTATTGAGATTGGATTCCGGATATCATGCAGAATCAGCGACGAGAATTTTCCGAGGTTGGAAAGACGCTCTGCACGAAGGAGCTCCTCCTGAGCTTCACGCAGCTGCCGGTTCGCGGCCTCGAGCTCGACATTCTGTCTCCGCAGGTCGTCCACGAAGCTGTCGTTGCTCTTTCGAACCATCGCCGACAGCGACCGCAGCAGCGAAAGTGCGACGTTCGAGTTGCTCTTGAGCACGCTTGTGAACGCTTCACGGAGCAGATAGATCACCCGCACGTCGGTCCGGGCGACGATGGTCGCACTGCGCGGAAGATCATCTATCAGCGCCATTTCGCCGAAGAGGTGTCCCTCGCCGTGCACGGCCAGAAGATCTCGGTCGGACTCGTCGAAATCCTTCCACACCTCTACCTGACCCTTTCTGACGATGTAGAGCTTGTCCGCACGGGAGGTCTCCCGAAAGACCACCTCGCCTGCCTTGAAGTTCTCCTCGCGTGCGAGCTCGGCAATCTTCTGGATCTCATCGTCCGTCAGGTCCTGAAAGAAGTAGGCCTGACGCAGAAAGGCGTAGTAGTCGGTCATCAGCTCCTCATACAAAAAGAGTCCTCAAGGTTTCTTGAGGACTCTTTCGACGCGCAATTCAATCTGTTTGACGCCCAATCGGCGGATTACCAGATATCGGGGATGTCGTCCTTGTCACGGCTCAGATCCGCGAAAAGGTCGGTTACCGCACGAAGATCGTCGAAGTAGACATAGTACGTACCGTAAGTTTCGAGCAACGCCGGATCGATAATGAATCCGAGAATTGTGATTCCACCTCGGCCCGGGTAGTGTATGTTCCGCTGCTGGATATTCGGCGGGATCGCGCATGTAAGCTGGCGCCAGCCGGTGAAGTTCAGCTTGCCCATATCGATGACATCGACGTTGCCGAACTGATCCTGAACCACCAGCTTCAACATATGGTTGAAGTTGCGACCGACGACCCACACGGATACTGTCTTGGTGATACCGGGAACAGTGAGCGGTCGAATCGGCTGGATGAAAATCTCGGTGTTGCCACGGCGGAAGAACTGGACCTTCACGCCAAGGACGTACTTGTCCTCGCCGCCGACATTCAGCTGCTGTTCCTGGGGAATCGGCTTGCGGTCGGCAGGAGCTCCTTCGAACCGGCGCCTCTGGATGATTCCCTCGTCCACCGGCATGAAGACCTTCCACATTCCGGGATCTTCGAACTTGGAGACGGAGATTTCCTGTAGTGCCTGCTGAGCGGTGTCGACGCCGATCTGTGCCGGATTCGGTGTGGTCGTGGTCTGGGCGAACGCAGGAAATGAAAGAATAATCAATGTAACGGCTACTAGAACAGCGTGCTTCATCTCATACTCTCCTGTTTACTTTCCCTGTGATCCGGACGACGACTGCTGCCCGCTCTGTGAGTTCGAACGCGCCTGTGACCAGAGTTGCTGCACGTAGCTCGGATTGGTGAGACTTTCTCCGTCCCAGGGGGATTCAAAGGTATCGGTGAGAACCTTGATTTGATTTATGTAGATATAGAAGTCGGCAACCGATTCGTTTGGCGTGGTCCAGATCACCAGCTTCAGCAGCTGAAGGCTCTTTGTCGACGGCAGTGTGGAAACGGACTGCGGAATCGATGTCGGGATATCGACCTGCAGATCCTTCCAGCCGCGGAAGTCCAGATTGCCCAGCTGCAGCACGTGCACGATTCCCCGGTAGTCTCTCACCTGAGCTTCCACGTAGAACGCGTGGAAAGAGCCCCACATCCACACATCGAGATTCTTCACCCGCCCCGGAAGAGTGATCGGGGTAGGAACCAGATTCCCGTCCTGCCCTTTTTCCGCCGGAGTTATCTCGATGTAGTTGTAGGCCAACCGGTCGAACTTGCCGTGAATACCCAGTGATCGAACGTCCTCGTTCTGGGGCATGGTGCGAAAAAGAGCATCCGGCCACGTTTTCACCAACGCCGACTGAGGATAATCCTTGGTAGCAAACTTGCTGCCGGTGACAATCCACTGATGCTTACTGGGTTGGATAAAGTTTTCCACGATAATCGATTGAATGTTCTGGGTGACTTCGTCGGCAAAAGCCACTGCATTTGCGGAGAGCAAAAGCACGGCAAACAGGCTTAAGGAGAGCAGACCGCCTCGTCTCATTATTCGCTCCTTCGTCGACGGTACTTGGATTGCTCCAAGTTACAGTGAATTATATTTCTATCGAAAACCTTTGTCAAACAGTTTTCCGGAAACAAATTATCTCGCTGGCATTACGAGCAGGCGCAGACCCGCGACGCGGGGAATTCCGACGGATCACCCCACTTCGTACTCCACAGTATCGGCAGGCAGGGTCTTAAAATTTAGCCGGTGCGGCCGACCCGGCCGGGTAGACGACCACGGCCGGGACAGTGATTTCCGGAGGAAGCTTCTTTCCGGCCCTGATCACCGCGTTCACCGCCGACCGCAACGGTTCCTCGACGGAACAGAGAATGCGGTCGCCGTAGGCTTCCGTTCCCATGAGGTCGGGAAGAACAACCTTTGAATCGGTTCCCGCCAGAAGATCCATGCAGTAGGAGTTGCCGCTTCCCACAAACAACGCATAGCCGACTGCATGAGCGCCTTTCGCCTCCTGGATGACCGAGCGAAGCTCGTCCCGGTCCGGCGGCACCGTATAGGTGAGATAGTGCACCTTGTCTCCCGCTTCCGGTCCGTCCGCGGCTGCCACTCCACGCCTGAAGGACTCGAGATCCGATCGCCGACCGGCAGTGTCTGCAAGGAACAGGGCCCACGCCCCGCCGCCGGCGTTGCTCCGGCCGGTCGCGTGCCGTGAGGCGAGGTAGCGCCCGAACGCCTCCCCCGCCGAGCTCATCGCCCCGCTGCGGTCGAATCGAACTGTGGTCTTCGAGTCTTCCGTTCCGCCGATCAAGACGATTCTCGCGTCTGGAAATGCGTTTGAAATGGGCCGGGCGTCGGGTACAAGCAGGGGCGTCAGAACAACGGTTGAGTCTGAAAGCGGGAGCCTGCGGATCGCAGCCTGACCGGGATCCGGCGGTATCACGATGCCCCGGATCGATACCCCGTCTGTCCGGCCCAGTCCCTTGAGCACCTCGTCGATCGAACCCGGCTCATGGGCGGCAGCGTACATGGAATCGATCAGCACGACGAAATCCGACCGGGTTGAACAGCCGGCGCAAAGGAACAGGACGCAGAGCAGTGTCGCAACCGCCGTTCGAATCACGTATCAGAACCGCAACGGCAGATACAGCCGCACCATGGCGTAGCCCCCCCCGATGCCGGCCAGGAAAAAACCTGCGGTAATCAGATAGGGCAATGCGCCCGCGTTCGTAACATGGTACATGGCGATGAGACCGCCGAGGGCGGGACCTGCGGCAGCGGCGGTGATGTAGAGATAGCGCGTGAACATGCGCTCCTCGTAGAAGGCAACGACGCCGCTCGGCACAAGGATCATGAGAACAACGCGAATTGTCGGCAGGAGAAACAGTGTATAGGGACTGAAGTAATGTGCGTGAGTGAAGAGGTCGACAAAACCGGCAACGGTGTAGTACCCGGCGAAGAACGCGACAAGCCCAAGGAAACGATCAATTCTGGTCTCGTGCCAGAGACTGCGGCTGAACAGAAAGAAACAGCCGACTATGAGTGCCACCGGGAGAAGCAGCTCATCCATGAAATAGTGAAGGAAGATGGTGGTAGGCATGTAATAGAGAGGAAAGATGGGAGAGAGGACGCTCATAACGATAGCGACTATTGCGTAACTTATCGCTCCCTTGACCGCCGGAACCACCGTTATCCGGGTCGGCATTCCGTGAGCCTCGAGAAGCATGACGATGAACACGTAGGCGAGCGGCACGGCCGTGAGCAGGTAGACTACCATGATGTGGGTGACGCTATCATGAAATGTCCGGCTGTTCAAGCCGGACCGGTTTCCAAAGATGATCGAGCTTGACAGAAATGGGGCGTCCCACTAGGATTGGCACAATATGGCGGAACCAGTTCGCGTCGGTCCCGACGGTCCGGAAAACGATGACCGCGCCGGCGACGATATCGGCATTGTCACACCTCAGGAGTACACCTTCGGGTCCGTCGGAAAGGGCGTACGTCTCGACAGCGGAAAGGACTTCGGTCCGGTCACCGTACGCTATGAAACCTACGGCGAGCTGAACGAGGATCGTTCGAACGTGATTCTCGTAGTCCACGCGTTCTCGGGTGATGCCCACGTCGCCGGCCTGCACACGCCGGAGGACCGCCATCGCGGATGGTGGGATGCGATGGTTGGCCCTGGCAAGGCGTTCGACACCCGCAAGTACTTCATCCTTTGCTCCAACGTACTCGGTGGTTGTCAGGGGACCACCGGACCCGGGTCCATCAATCCGGAGACCGGCGCCCCCTACGCGCTCACCTTCCCGGTAATAACCGTTCACGATATGGTCGAAGTTCAGCGCATCCTGCTCGATTACCTCGGAATCGAGCGTGTGATGGCGGTGGTCGGCGGCTCCATGGGGGGCATGCAGGCACTTGACTGGGCGGTGAGCTATCCGGACAGGGTCCAGGCTGCCATAGTGCTCGCCTCGACGGCTCGTCTCACCGCCCAGGGCATCGCGTTCAACGCGGTGGGCAGGAACGCAATAACCTCCGACGTTCTGTGGAACAACGGGGAATATTATGGAAAAGAACCACCTGCCCGGGGTCTGTCGATCGCGCGGATGGTAGGTCACATTACCTATCTCTCGGACGAATCGATGGGGCTGAAGTTCGGCCGAAAGCTGCGCGAGCGCGCCCAGTACGGTTTTGATTTCAATGACCAGTTCGAAGTAGAGAGCTATCTCGAATACCAGGGCGGCAAGTTCGTCGACCGGTTCGATGCCAACTCCTATATCTACCTTTCCAAGGCGATGGACTATTACGACCTCGGTGAACGCTACGGCGGGCTCGATGCAGCCTTCGCGCGCTGCGATTCGAAGTTCCTCGTGGTCAGCTTTACCTCCGACTGGCTCTACCCCTCCTACCAGTCAAAGGAGATGGTCTTCAGCCTCATGCGAAACGGAAAGGACGTCTCCTATATCGAGCTCAACTGCCCCTTCGGGCACGATTCGTTTCTGCTCGAAACGGATCGGCAGACCGGAATCCTCGCCTCATTTCTGGAAACGGTGTATGGACGCGGCTGACAGACAGCATTTTCGATACGAAGACATCGTCGATCTTGTGGAACCCGAAAGCCGTGTGCTCGATCTTGGATGCGGCGACGGTGAGCTCCTCGACAAGCTGATCAGAGACAAGAAGGTCCGCGGCCGCGGCGTGGAAATCGAAGAGGAGATGATCAGGGCGTGCGTTTCGAAGGGGCTCTCGGTCTTTCAGGGCAACCTGGATGAGGGGCTGAAGGACTACGGCACCGCTTCCTACGACTACGTGATCCTCAACCAGACTCTCCAGGTGGTACACAACCCGGTGCTCCTTATGCGGGAAATGCTGCGGGTCGGCCGCCGGGTTATCGTCAGCTTTCCCAACTTCGCCTACTGGCGGAACCGTCTTCAGCTTCTGTTCCTCGGAAGGATGCCTGTCACCGGAACGCTTCCCTATGAATGGTACAACACTCCCAATATCCACCTCTGCACAAGGAGAGACTTCCTGACGCTCTGCAGGGAGCTCGGAGCGCCTGTGCGGCAGGAGATCAGCGTGAAGCGGTCGAAGCCCATCGGAGGCCCGGTACGTAACCTGCGCGCCACCGAAGTCTGCTTTGTGCTCGAAGGACAGACAGGCGCCCGACTGGACGAGTACAGGCACAATCTGTTATAGTAAATCACACTGGTATAGGGATATTTGACTCTTCCGAACAAGGATGATACAGTGTTGACCCTGTACTCTTGACCGGCGAGGGTCGCCAAAAGCCATAGAAGGAGGTCGATTGGCTACAAACAGGGATCTGCGGATCAACGGTATGATTCGAGTCAGGGAAGTCCGTTTGATCGACGACGAGGGAAATCAGCTCGGCATTGTGCCGACTCTCGACGCCGTTCGGATGGCGCAGGACAAGGGAATGGATTTGGTCGAGATCGCGCCGCAGGCAAGTCCGCCTGTATGCCGGATCCTCGACTACGGAAAGTTCAAGTTCGAGCAGGAAAAGAAGAACCGGGAATCCAAGAAGAAGCAGAAACTGGTCAAGATGAAGGAGATTCGGATGCAACCGAAGATCGAGGATCACGATCTCCAGTTCAAGACCAAGCATGTAAGGGAGTTTCTGGACGAGGGAAACAAGGTCAAGGTAACCGTCAGGTTCCGCGGCCGAGAGCTCGCTCATACCGAGCTCGGCAAAGTGGTCCTCGATCAAGTGCTCGTGCTCCTGGAAGACTCGTATGTGTTGGACCGGCCGGCAATAATGGAAGGCCGGTTTATGTCGATGATCGTCAGCCCGAAAGTCAAGAAGTAAGCCAAAGACCTGGTACAGTTACCAAATTCCGATATGTAAAGCGCGCCGCTGCAACGGTTTTCCCGGCAGGCGGCGCTTCAACAGAGAGTGAGGTGTAGGCAATGCCAAAGATGAAGACCCGCAAAGCGGCCGCGAAGCGGTACAAGTTGACCGCGAACGGCAAAGTCAAGTACAAGAAACAGAACCTCCGGCACATCTTGACCAAGAAGAGCCCGAAGAGGAAGCGTCACCTGCGCAAGACCGGCATTTTGAGCCCGGCAGAGGTCAAGAGAATCAAGACCCTGCTTCCCTACGGCTGACGCCGTTCGGCTGACGCGTGCAACGCTAACATAAGGAGAATTCAGGATGCCACGATCAGTAGACGGAACCCGGCGAAAGGACCGACGCAAGAAGATCCTCAAGCAGACCAAGGGATACTGGGGAAAGCGAAGTAAGCTGCACCGAACGGCAAAGGATGCGCTCGCAAAAGCGCTGAGCTACTCGTACCGCGACAGAAGGGGTCGCCGGAGAGAGTTCCGACGTCTGTGGATTGCCCGTATTTCGGCCGCGTGCCGAAACGAAGGCATGACCTATTCGCGATTCATCAACGGCCTGAATCGCGCGAACATTCAGATGGACCGAAAGGCGCTCAGCAATCTCGCCATCGAAGACGCTCAGGCGTTCAAGGCTCTTGTCGAAAAAGCCCGCGAAACTGTGGGAGCATGATGCTATGGTGAACCTGGAACAGATTCGGCTTCTCGAATCCAGGGTTCAGAAAGCTATCAAGTACATTCAGAAGCTGCGCGAGGAGAACCGCTCTCTCCGTGCATCGCTCGAAAAGTACGAACAGCGCATTGGTGACCTCGAAGGAATGGTCGGTGACTTCAAGAACGGCCAGGATGAGATCGAAGTGAGCATCACCAACGCGCTCAAGCAGCTCGACCGGCTGGAGGACGAGCTTATCGAAGAGCCCGATGAGGCCGGCTCCAAGTCGCCCCGCAAGGCCGGAGCCGAACATCCTGCTGCGTCGCCGGCCGACTCGGTGCGCACCGAGCACACAAAGACACAGCCGGCCAAGACAACCCAGCCCAGTCAGCAGTCGGATGAGGACTTCGAAGCCGAATCGGTCGAGGCCGATGCGAATGCAAAAGAGGACAAAGAGGACGCCGAATCTGAGCTCGATATCTTCTGAAGAGGGAGCCGGCGGTGACGGTTATGCGCATTGAGCTGCTCGGCACCTCTTTCACCCTTCAGAGTGATGAGGACCCGGACTACCTGGCCGACCTCATCGACTTCTACCGCACGAAAATCGAAGAAATTTCCCGAAGCGTCACTACGCGCGACAATCTCAAGCTTGCTATCCTGTCGGCGCTTCTGGTGACGGACGAGCTTTTCAAGGAACGCGCCCGCAGTACAAAAGCCGAAGAATCGAGCGGCGAAGAGGTGACTCGAATCGCTGAAGAGCTTATTGCGAAGATCGACGCCGCCATGCCCGAACAGCGGTAGCCGCCGCGATTATCCTGCTGCTACGGCAGCCCTGTCGAGAGCCCTGTAGTCACATCCCTGTACGGTCACAATCCGCGAGGCAATTCTGTTTGCCAGCCTGCCGCAATCCGCAAGCGGCCTTCCCTGCAGATAAGCGTGAAGGAAACCTGCGGCGAAGGAGTCGCCGGCGCCTGTAGTGTCGCGAGGCTCCACCCGCTCACCGGGCACCCGGATGATGCCGGCGGGGCTGGAAATCATGCAGCCCAGTTTTCCAATTTTCATCACTACAACCGGGGCTAGCGCACCGGCAGCCTCCAGCGTCCGTTCCGCTTCCGCGCCTTCCCCTTCCCCGGTGATCTCCCGCAGCTCCTCGAGGTTTGCGAAGAGTATGTCCACCTTTCCCGGGATCCACTCGAGCAGCACTGTCCGGTATCGTCGCGCCACAAAGGGATCGGCGACATCGAAGGAGACCTGAAGCCCCTGCTTCTGAGCGGCGAGTATCGCCTGCCGGGCAGCATCTTCCTGGTTTTCGGTGTCCCACATATAACCGGTGGTGTGGAACATGTGAGCTTGCGACAGAAGCTCCAGGTCGAAGTCGCCGAACTTGTACTCCCGGCAGGCGCCGAGATGGGTGAACATTGTCCGCTCGAAATCTGGAGTGACGAGAATTGCGGAAGTGCCCGTCGGGACCTCTTTCGCCGCCAGCCGCGTCGTGACCCCTTCGTCTTCCAGAAACCGCCTGAATCGATCGCCGTTTTCGTCGGCACCCACTGCGCCGGTATAGGCCGGAGTACCGAGATCCGGGCTTCCGGCAGCCAGCCAGGCGAGCCCGCGAATGGTATTGGCGCAGCTCCCGCCGGGGGAATAGCCCGGGTCCCGTCCCAGCGAAACAACCAGCTGCTGACGTTCGAACTCCACAAGGTTCATGGTGCCGGCGACCGCCGAAAGACGGTCGAGGGTCGCGTGGTCGGCGTGAAGTATGATGTCCATGAGCGGGTTGCCGAGTCCGTAGACCGAAACCATGCTTTCTCCTTGAAACGCGCGTCAGCCAAGGGGTGTCGGACCCGTTTAACTTGGGGGCGCGATTGACATCGGGATCGCCCATATCCTAATATCATCACTGGGCCATGTCTATAACAACAAGCCAACAGATCGCGCGGTACTACGACCAGTTCAGCACGGTCGACGTTACCTTCACCAAAGAGGTGATCAAGGCAACGCTATTGTATCCAAAACAGGTCTTTCTCAAATGCCTCGGTTATCAGTGGCCCTGCATCGTTTATGCATCGTCCATGGTCGGAGCGAGGATCGTCGTGAGCCGACAGGGCAGCTTCAATGAAACGGTGCGTAAGGCAAACAACCTTGTTTCCCTGCGCTTCAGTTTCCTTCAGCGCGACAAGGTCGATCCGCTCACCTTCTTCGTTGCCGCAAAGATCACCGGCTACACTCCCTACGGCCCCGAGAAGCCTGACCTTACCTTTTTGACGCTGCAGTACACACAGCGGCCGCCCGACGGCCTGATCGAGATTCTTGGAGAGCTGCTCGAGGCAAATGTCAATTCCAAGAAGCGCAAGGAAGACCGGGTAGACATTACCGCCGATTCAATGCGCAAGATCGGGATCAAGTCCAAAGAGACCACCGTGCTCATTCAGGGGGTTCCCCGCCGCGGAATCATCCGCGACCTTTCCTTTTCGGGTGCGAAGGTAGTAATTTTCGGGATAGCGCAGTTCATCGTGAACCGTGAAGCTACACTCAAACTGGAACTGGAAGAACCGGAGGATGTCCTCGAGCTGCCCGGCAAGATCGTGCGGTTCGAGCCGGTCGAGGGACGGCATGACATCGCGGCATTCGCGATTCAGTTTGCAGAGGACAAGGTCCCGATGAAATACAAGCTGCGCATCAACAATTACCTGAAGACGTTCAGGGTAAAGGCAGCAGAACCGTCTAATGAGTGATAACGTCCCAAAGAATCCCCTTTCGAACATTGTTTTCATATCGCTTCCCGATCATCTGGACCGGACGATCGGCGAGTTTCGCGTGGACCCATCGAAACCGCTCCCTGTGGAAAAGCCGGAGAAACGGGAAGACTGGAAGATTTCCGAGCTCAGCTGGGAGATGATCATCGCGGGAATGCTGCGCGTTCTCGCTCACGATCCCGAGCACCAGGATGCAGACTACTATCGCGATTTTGTCCGGGCCGCCCGTCCTTCGATCGTCGACGATCTCACCGAGACGGCAGTCCTCAAGGCTCGCAACAAGGACTTCGACCTCGCGGAAGAGATCTTCCGCGCGCTGCGCGGCCTTCTGCCGGATGATCCTCGCACTCTCATGAACCTCGGCCTCGTCTACGAACAGAGGGCCGACGCATACGAAGCTATCGCAAATGACGAGCTTTCAACACACTACTCCAATCTGGCGTTCGAAACCTACAAAGAGCTGTTTGCAGCCGAGGACATCCTCCCGGAAGCGCATCTGAACGGCGGATTCTTCTTCCTCAAGCACCGCAACTTCGAGAAGGCGCGCTTTCATCTCGATTCCTATCTGAAATCGGGCACCGATGAAGAGAAACGCGCGGAAATCAGGAAGATCATCAAAGAGATCGACAGCCAGAACCTTCTGGATACGCTCTTCAAAGAGGCCTACGATTTCATCCGGATGGGAAAGGAAGATGACGGGATCGCAAAAATCAACCGATTCCTCGAGTCCTATCCCAAAGTGTGGAACGCGTGGTTCCTGCTCGGCTGGGGACACCGGCGGCTCGAGCACTACTCGGAGGCCAAAGCGGCCTTCCTCAAGGCACTGGAAGTGGGGCCCGAGCAGCCCGACACGCTGAATGAGCTGGCTATCTGCTACATGGAGCTCGGCGACATCGCGGAAAGCCGACGCAGGCTCAGCCGCGCACTCGAGCTCGAGCCCGAAAACGTAAAGATCATCTCCAATTTCGGAATTCTCGCACTCAAAGAGGGAAAGGATGAGGAGGCGGTCTCCTACTTCAAGACCGTGCTCGAGTTCGAGCCCGAAGATCCTATCGCCCGCCGCTACCTGGAAAAAATAGAACAGCGCTGACTGTTAAAGTTTATGACCTCCCCGGCCGATAACCTGACCGGGGCGAGGTCTCTACTCTCATCCGGACAGGAGCAGACTCTCCCCTATTCTTATTATCGGTCTCCCGAACTGACCCTTGAGAGTTTTTTTTCGAAGGTCAGCCAGGGGAGCTCCGGAAGGAGGTACGGTGGAGAGTACTGGAGGCAGCGGCAGCGGTGACGCCGGAGAGGGTGCCGCTTCGCTGATGATTCCCACTTCTCCCGCTGCTGAAGGCTTCTCACGGGCAGGGACGCCCGGAAGTTCGGCACGGGCAGGTCTCCCGATCCGGGAGACTCGTACGGGCGGCAACCCGTACGGCATCATCATTTCACGGAGGAAACGATGGTTATCAATCACAACCTCAGCGCGATGTTCGCTGATCGGCAACTCAAGATCAACAATGAGAACCTCAACAAGAGCATCGAAAAGCTGTCGAGCGGCGAAAGAATCAACCGTGCGGGCGACGACGCCTCCGGTCTGGCAGTCAGCGAAAAGCTGAAATCTCAAATCCGCGGCCTGCAGCAGGCATCGACCAATGCATCCAACGGCATCTCGTTCATCCAGACGTCGGAAGGCTATCTGCAGGAGAGCCAGGATATTCTTCAACGTATCCGCGAGCTCGCCGTCCAGTCGGCCAACGGCATCTACACCAACGAGGACCGCATGATGATCCAGGTCGAGGTGTCGCAGCTCGTCGACGAAATCGACAGGGTCGCATCGCACGCACAGTTCAACGGTCTCAACATGCTTACCGGCCGCTTTGCGCGGGACACGGGACTGAATGTGGTGACCGCCAGCATGTGGTTTCAGATCGGGGCAAACATGGATCAGAGAAAGCGCGTATACATCGGAACCATGACGGCGGCCGCCCTGGGCGTCCGGGATCTCGGCAGCAAGCAGATCCTTTCGCTCTCCACGCCGGAAAGCGCAAACCGCGCCATTGGAACCGTCGACACCGCACTGCGGGTAATCAGCAAGCAGCGCGCCGACCTCGGTGCCTACCAGAACCGGCTTCAGATGGCGATCGGCGGCCTCGATATCGGCGCTGAGAACCTGCAGGCCGCGGAATCGCGCATCCGCGACACCGATATGGCATCGGCGATGGTACAGTTCGTCAAGAACCAGATTCTCGTCCAGTCGAGCACCGCTATGCTGGCCCAGGCGAACCAGGAACCTCAGTCAGTATTGCAACTCCTCAGATAAGGTAGTATCATTGTTATTGTGCGAAGTTATGCCCGGAGTCTCGGCTCCGGGCATTGCTCGCTTGCCGCACTGATTACGGCAATTACCTCAGATCTTTGAAAAAAACCCTCCTGCACAACGGGAAACCTGACGCAGGAACTCCGCGCGCGTCAAGAGCGCCGCGGTTACGAGCTTTTGCGGGGCCGATTCAGAGGGGTCCCCTGTCCGGCACAGGGAGTGCGCGACAGGAAGATCTCTCTGCTGTTGGGGTAGATGAACGGAGCAGAAGAAGCGCGATCTCTTCTGGGACGCCCCCAATCGGCACAGGTAGGCAATGGATGCCTAAGCAAAACCCGGCAAGGAGGGTCATATGATTATCAATCACAACATGAGTGCTGCCTTTGCATCACGCGAACTGAACATGCGGAACCGGGAGATTCAGACCGACATTGAACGACTGAGTTCCGGACTGCGAATCAACAAGGCAGCAGATGATGCATCGGGTCTCGCCGTTTCAGAGAAGCTGATGAGCCAGGTCCGCGGTTTGAACCAGGCGGGGCGCAATATCCAGAATGCCGTCTCGTTCATTCAGACGACAGAAGGATATCTTGGCGAAACAACCAATATTCTCCAGCGACTCCGTGAGCTTGCAGTGCAATCTGCAAACGGTATCTACACCAATGAGGACCGAATGATGATCCAGGTGGAAGTCTCGCAGCTGGTCGACGAGGTGAACAGAATCGCCTCGCAGGCACAGTTCAACGGGATGAACATCCTCACCGGTGCCTTCGCCCGGAACTCTGCATCGGGACAGGTCATGCAGTTCCAGGTCGGCGCCAATATGGATCAGAACAAGCGTGTCTTCATCGGTACGATGACTGCAGCCGCGCTCGGGCTAGTGGGAGCACAGGGCCAGGCAGGTCAGACGATTTCGATCTCAACACCGGAATCAGCGAACCGCGCCATCGGCATGGTGGACACTGCACTTCGGACCGTGAACGCGCAACGCGCCAACCTGGGAGCATATCAGAATCGTTTCCAGATGGCACAGCAGGGCGTGGCAATCGCTGCGGAGAACCTGCAGGCCGCGGAATCCCAGATTCGCGATACCGACATGGCTAGTACCATGGTCGACTTCGTGAAGAACGAGATTCTGCTGCAGGCCAATACTGCTATGCTCGCCCACGCGAACGCGAAGAACCAGTCGGTACTCCAGCTGCTCCAGTAGGCAAGTAACCCGATAACTCCGTTCGAATCCGGCAGAGGGCCCGCACGTGCAAAGCACGCCGGCTCAATGCGCCGCGGAAAGAGATTTCTGGACGTCATCTCAATTCCGCAAGAAAAACCCGGTGGGAGGGGTCGCGCTCTCCTCCCACCTTTTCCTTCTTACACGGAGGTAAGAGTATGTCCATGGAAATTCGCGGGGTCGGACCCTATTACGACATCCCTTCCGCTAAAATCCCAGGAGCCCCTACTCAACCGGCAGCCTCGCAGGCCGCCGCTGATGTGAAGACGTCGCAACCGCAGCATCACGTCGACAAGGTTCTCTCGGATCTCCAGAAAATAGGCATGACCTTTGACCGTCGGCTTCAATTCAGCATCAATCGAGACATCAACCGGGTCGTCGTCAAGGTGATCGACACCGAAACCGATAAAGTAATCAGAGAGCTTCCGCCAAAAGAGATCCAGGAGCTGTATCGTAGAATACGGGAGGCAGTCGGATTACTCTTCGACCACAAAATATAACTTTCAGATATCTCAGCTATCTTGCCGTAGTGGGCCTATTCATCCTCGCGGCACCCGTCATTCGTGCGCAGTCAACAGGTTCGTTTACTATCCCCGGCGTATCTGACCAGTACAACACTCAGGGCATGATCGACAAGATCATGAAGTACGAGGCGGCGCCCGTCGACCGCATGAAAAACACGCTGGACCAGTACAAGAAGGAAAAAGGTGTCTGGAACGAACTCGGACAGAAGCTGAGCAAGGTCCAGGACAGCGCCCAGAAGCTCTACGGCTTTCAGAATCCCTTCAATGAAAGAACCGCAACCTCGTCGAATGATGCGGTGCTCACCGCCACGGCTACACGGAAGGCCCAGGAGCACACCAACAGCGTAGTTGTCCAACAGCTTGCACAGGCCGACAAGTTCCTTTCGAAGGATCTCCCGCTCGACTACAACGTGCCTGCAGGCACCTATTCCTTCCGTGTCGGGGAGCTCACCAAGAGCTTCAACTTCCGCGGAGGAAAGCTTGCGGCCTTCGCCGACGCAATCAACAAGAATGCGGGCGACATCCTGCACGCGAACGTCGTTCGCAACACGGCCGACACGCAGGTTCTCGTTATACAGTCGCTCAAGACGGGCGCAAAAAACCGCCTCACCTTCCTGAAAGACGCGGAAACGTTCGCCCTCGATTCCGGCATCATTCAGAAGGTGCTCACCAACAGCCGTGACGTTCAGATATCAGGCACCTCGATCGCGGCGTGGAATCAGCCGCTCGGTCAGACGAATATCTCTGTGAGCGACGGAACGGTAACGCTGCCGCCCGGCAGCGAGGTCTCACTACCTGTAACACCACCGATAAGCTTCTCGACCAGGATGGTCCTGTCGCTCGAGGTGAAGGTGACAAACCTCGGGTCGAATGCAACGCCGGTCCCATCGCCTCCGCCGGGTCCCTCGATTCCCTCGCCGGGATCGACGAGCCTCGGGGGTGTCACGATCCAGGGAAACAGATCGCAGGTACCGCTGCCGCAATGGAAGCCTCCAGCACCGCCGAAGAAGGTGGAAGATCACCATATCCTTTTCGCGCAGAACGGTGATTCAGTGGTACCTCTTCCGGAGGTCCCGGATACCGACGGATTCAAACAGCTTACCATCCCCATTACTGACTACGTAAAAGGAATGACCGCACTCGACCTGCGCAACCGCAATACGGAGCGGCAGGTCGAGGTACGCAATGTCCGCGTCTTCGATCCGCAGAGCCGCGGTGATTTCAGACCGGTCAATGCGGTTACACAGGCGCAGGACGCAAGGCTGCTGGTCGACGGCGTACAGGCGGTGCGGGAAACCAACAGTATTTCCGACCTGGTTCCTGGCACGACGCTCGATCTCCATTCAGAGAGTCCTGCTCCGGTCACGTTGACCGTGGAACCCGACCGGAAGCTCGTCAAGAACGCCATCATCGAGTTTGTGGGCCGCTACAATCAGCTGCTCACCACCATCAATATCGTTGACAGTAAGTCGCCCGAGGTAGTCAACGAGGTTACCTACTTTACGCCCGACGAGAAGAAACAGGCGATGGACGAGCTTGGGATCCTGCAGGGCGACATGACGATGAGCATGCTGAAGAACAAGCTTCAGGATGCGATGATGAGCCCCTACCCCACCGACCTCGGCCGACAGCTCACGTTGCTTGCCCAGATAGGAATATCGACCAATACGAGCGCGCCCGGCTCACAGGGCTACGACGTCTCACGCCTGCGCGGATACCTCGAAATCAACGAGCAGCAGCTCGACAGTGCGATCAAGGACCATATCCAGGAGATCAAGCAGCTTTTCGGCTCGGACACCAATGGAGACATGGTGATGGACACGGGCGCGGCGGTGAAGATCTACCAGTTGATCACCCCCTACGTTCAGGTAGGCGGCATTATCGCAATCCGCACGCAGGGCCTGGACACCCAGATTGCGAGCACAAACAAGGACATCGACACTCTCAACAAGCGTCTGGATCAACGGCGCACGGATCTGAAGGATCAGTTTGCCCGCATGCAGGGTGCGATGGGAGAGCTCCAGCGGCAGTCGCAGGGGCTCAGTAATCTCGGTGTCCAGAGCGGCACCACCGGCCGATAGACGTCCACAGCAAGGAGTATCCGTTGGTAATTCTCGTGAACGATGAACCCATCCAGTTCACACTCGAAGGAGAGAAAGATCTTGGCGAGGTAGTCACGCAGATCGAACGCTGGCTTCTCGACAGCCGGCTGACGCTCTCGGGTCTGCGGGTGGACGGGGACGAACTGCCGCTCTACGCCCCCGACCGCTGGAAGTCGCACCCGCTCGAAGGCGTCGAAAAGGTGCAGATCACCGCTTCCACCTACCGCGAAATGAAGCTCTCAACGCTGCAGACGATGCTCCAGTACATAATGCTTCTCCACAACGGCATCGAAGCGCGCCGTGACGAGGAGCTCGGCGAGCTGCTTGCTGAATACACCTACATAAGCAAGAGTCTCGCCGGCCTGCTCGGCTCCGCCTCCGACGGAAAGCAATCGCTCCCGCTCGACGAGTTGCTCAAGCGTTCTGGGCTTATGGAAGGCAAGCTCACCGACGAGTCACAGCGCGGACCGCTGCTCCTGCACTTGAAGGATCTGCAGCTGCTCGTGATTGATCGCATGAAGGAGGTTACCCAGCCGGAACAGGAGGCGGCGTCGACCGCCCGGCTGCTCAGCGAATCGATACCCGAGATATCGGACGTTTCGGTGCTCCTCCAAACCGGAAAGGACCGGGAGGCGATGGGCGCGGTGGTCAGATTCACCGAGCTCCTTAGCAAATTGATACGGATCCTGCCCTACCTGAACGAGATCGGCTCCGAGCTCGTCGGCCGTACAGTCGAAGACAAGAGCCTGGACGACATAACCGGCGAGCTCAAAGGCTTTCTTCAAGAGCTCGTCGAGGCCTTTGCCGCACAGGATTCCGTCCTCATAGGAGATCTTCTGGAATACGAGATTGCGCCCCGCATCAAGTCGGTGGTGACGCTCTTGTCC
Organism: uncultured Spirochaetales bacterium; assembly: GCA_964577375.1. Lineage (GTDB taxonomy): Bacteria > Spirochaetota > Spirochaetia > DSM-27196 > DATKUC01 > DATKUC01. Next base: position 70,944 of record CAZNYW010000002.1, read on the forward strand.
CAGCCTTCACGCTCACCGGAGTCCTGACGGACTTCATCGGGAGGGGATTGGAGAGACGATGGTCCTGTTGCAGACGCATTACGATTTCTTTTCCCAGCCTGATCCGACAACCTCCTATATCGCAATTGGAATTTTCGGCTTCCTCATCATTGCGGCAATACTGGCATCTCTGATCAGCAACAGGCAAAGAGGCCGCTCGAACGGCAATCGCCCCACTCGAAAGGGCGCGTTCCGAAGACGGGCAAAGAAGGCAGGGCTCTACCCGACGCACATTCGCACGCTCGAACGAATGATAAAGGAGCAGGGACTCGCGACCCCCGACAAGCTCCTCGACGGCGGCTCCTACCTCGACCGGGCGATGAGAGAGGAGCTCGAATCCATCGACGCAGCCGAAATGAGCGAGGGAGAGCGCGATACGCGCAAGAACACCGTGCTTCAGATCAAGGCTATACTCGACGCAAACCGCACCAGCCTGAGCGTCATCTCAAGCTCACGGAATATCCGTATCGGCCAGGAGATGCGGATGGTTTTCGAAGGGGGCGGCGCATACGACACCGCAGTGCTGTCGAATCTGGCCAACATGCTCGGAGTCGAGCTGCCGCAGACCGACGAGGGTCCAGTCCGCCCGGAGAAGGGCCGCCGGGTGCAGCTCACGTTTGTTCGCGAAGGCAACCGTGTCTACCGCTTCATTACCCGGGTTCGCGGCTTCCACAGCGTGCGGGGCAAAGGCACGCTCTTCGTCGATCACGTCAACGACATTAAACAGGTGCAGAAACGCAAGTCACCCCGGCGGGAGTTCGGACGCTCTGCCTACTTCTATCCGGTCGAGGTCATGGAGATCGGAACCGGGAGAAAGCGGACCCGTCAGGCTGTAGTTCAAAAGAGCAGGAGCTACCTTGGCCGCGTCGAGGACATCTCCACGGGCGGATGCCTCATCCGCGCCCAGCGGCCGCTCAAGAAGGGAAGCCTGATTCGTATCGATCTTCCGACCGAAGACCGCACGACGATGAGCGTCTTTGGAAAGGTGTGTGGCGTCGAAGGCCGGGCGCCCTACGGCGGCGGCATGCATATCATGTTCACCCGGGTCTCGCAGAAATACATGAACGAGATCATGGCCTACGTTTACGGTTTTACGGAATAGACATTATCTCCAAAATATTATTTAACTACAATATTGACGCGAAGAAGAAAAAAGGATAAGGTCACATAATGGAACTGGTTGAAATCCGGAATATCACCCGCAAAGATGCACCGGTGCTGTACCGGAGAAGCTTCGACGGCGAGGCGGTAATGAAATACGACGAAGCGACCGTCCGCGCATGGCGGATAGCGTTCGTGCTCGAGCATACCCCCACCGACGGAGTTCAGGTGCAGGCAGAGTTTGTCGACCAACCCGACTATCCCCTCGTTCCAGCCATCCGCATGGTGAAAGACTATGTCCTTCAACTCGACAAGAAAGGAATGCTCCCCTGAGCCTGAGCGAAAGCTGGGTCTGCGCTACGCCTGAAGAGACGATGAGCTGTGGAAAGGCGCTTGCTTCCCTGGTTCGTTCCGGAACGGTGGTTGCGCTCGAGGGAACCCTGGGTGCCGGAAAATCTACCCTGGCGCGCGGGCTTCTTCAGGCGCTCGGCGTCACCGGGCCAATAACAAGCCCAACCTACACGCTCGTCAACGAGTACGAGATCAAGCTCCCCGCAACCGCGGACAAGCTCACCGCGTATCACGTCGACCTGTACAGGCTCCAGCGGCCGCAGGAGTTCGAGCTCGCCGGCGCAGACGAGATACTTTACGGCGAGGGGGTTGCCGTCATCGAATGGAGCGAACGCGCGGCCACTCTGCTGCCGAATGACGCCATTCGAGTTCGCATCGCGCTCCGGGATGACAATACCCGCCTCATAACGGCAACGCAGGACTGAAATGAGAGTACTCGCAATCGACACAGCAACGGAGCTGATGAGCCTTGCGTTTCTCGACGGAAAGCGGCGCTACCTCTACACCAGGGATGGCGGGCTTCGCCACGCTGAAACGCTCATGCCGGAGATACTTTCGATCGTCGGCCGTGCAGCCGCAGACTCCGGGCAACCCTTCGACGCGACCTCCCGAAGGCTCGCCCTTGCGCCCGATCTCGTGGTGTGTACCCGCGGACCCGGTTCGTTCACCGGGCTGCGGATCGGCATGGCAACGGCAAAAGGCATCGCGGCAGGCGCAGACTGCCCGGTGATCTCTATTCCGACGCTCGAGGCCTATGCGTGGCACATCCGACATCTGGAGGGAACGATTATTCCTGCAGTGGATGCGAAAAAGAGCCGCTTCTACTGCCGGCTGCTCAGGCAGCCCGGAGAGGGCACGGAAGATCTCGACGCCGACGTGTCGACGATCCTCCGTCTTGCGGCCGGGTCTGCAAGAATCTTCCTGACCGGCCCGGACGCCGCGGCCCTTCAGGCAGCGATGGCTGTCGCAGCGCAGAATCCGAAGCCTCCGGTCGTTGTTGACCCGGCCTGCCGTTCGGGATGCGGTGATGCACTTTTGTCACTTGGAATGGAACGGTTCGAGGCGGGGAACGTCGACGACGAAGAGCAGGGCCCCGTCTACGTTCGGGAGAGCGATGCGGAGCTGGGACTGCGCGTCCAGCCTCCGAAGCGTCGCTAGTATCAGGAAGCGTGTTGATAAATTGACCTAAGTCATTGCAGGACGAGTCTTTACCTGCAAAAAGCGCACCAACTGCATCGTAGGTTCTGATGCAGCCTACAGCTGACCGCGCGGCATCAACAGGCTTCTTGATACCACCTACTTATCCTGATCAGGATCAGGTCCCGGATCGGGATCCTGCCCACTCGTCTTTCTCGTTTCCCCTTCGATCAATCCGTTGAGCGAAGGCAGCTCACCGTGCGACTGCACCGCCTTCCTGTTCTCCTCCTGAATTGCATCGAAGATTTCCTGGCGATACACCTTCACATTCGCCGGTGCGTCTATACCAAGCTTGACCTGGTCGCCCTTGATGTCGACAACGGAAATGTAGATCGCATCCCCGATTATGATCCGCTCGTTGATCCGTCGCGCCAGTACGAGCATGGTCAGCCCCGGATCTTCGCGAGCTCGTCGAGAATCAGGTGACGCACCTGCCACTGCGGGTCGCTCGAGATCGACTGCCGCCCGAGCCGTTTCGCCCGGTTGACGAGCACCGGCCCCTGAAGGTTGGCGGTCATGAGCCGGTGGTCCTCCGGCACAGTGACGATCGCAAAGGTCAACAGCTGATCCGATGATTCGATGTCGATCTCTTCGAGGTCGGAATCGGGAACCGTAACCTGGTAGTCCGGACGGAAAACTCTCGGCTCGATAAGGATGAACGCGATCTCCTGGACGTCGAGGCTCTGCAGCCAGTAGAAGGGAGGCTGTGAGGCGTCCATCAGGGCATAGTCCTTCAGCCCCTCGAAACCGAGGATGCCCAGAGGAAAGTGAAGCTTCTGCCGCTCGTCTATCTCGATTTCGCCGAAGGGCTTGGATCGTATCAGCATGAGTCTCGCACTCCGCCTGCCCGTTATCTCATGAAGTCCAGAAGCGTCGGCGGAAGTATCCGGGCCGCCGTCTGGAGCGCTGCCTGATGGGTATATTCGAGCATCCGGAGGTCGGTAATGGCTTTGGTCATATCGAGGTCCACGAGATGCGAGTTCTGTCCCGTGACATCCGGGATTTCGGACTCCGTCCGCTTGAGCGTCAGGTCGAGCCGCTCACTCTCCGCGCCGAGCTTGCCGAGGTTCGACAGCAGGTTGTTCAGTCCACTGTCGATGCCGCGCAGAGCAGAGCCGCCGACGTCGAGCGTGTTTCCGCTGTACAGAGCGTCCCGCAATCTGACGACCATGTCAAAGAGCGATCCCCCGTAGGTGCGGGCATCGGTCGCAAGGTTGTGCGGAGGATTACCGTTGGTCGGGTTCACCAGCCCGAGGTCCTTGAGGACCGATCCATTCGGTCCGTCTTCCAGCCATATCTGATGCGGTGTCGTGCTCTGGAGCACCATCGCATTCGAGACCGGATCAAGCGACGCCTTCACCGCAGCTGCGGAATCGTTGATCTTCTGCATTATGGCATAGACATTGTCCCCGGTCTTCACGTCAATCGGCACGTTATCGATGTAAAAGGTGGAGTCCTTCTGCGCGGTGTAGTTCGTAGCGTTGATGCTCGGGATGATCTGCTGATGCTCGGCCCAGAATACCCGGTTCCCCGGGAAGTTCAGGTTGGCGGTGGCAACATCCGAGATATCGGTACGATTGTGGCCGATGTCACCGACATACTGGATGCCGGTCGCCACCTGCCCGTCGGCACCCGGCACGTTGCCCATGACCACGCGAAAGGGCGCGGAGCGGTTTGCCAGCCCGGCAAAGATTGCGGTCCCGTCCGGAGCGCGGGAGTTGCCGATCTTCACGAGCTCACCAAGAAGCTGGTTCACCTCCTGCCCCATATTCTGCAGGTCGCTCTTGCCGTAGGTACCGTTGGCGCCCTGAACGGCCAGCTCCCGGACCCGCTGCATGATGTCCACGGCTTCGCGCATGTATCCTTCGGCCGTCTGATGTTTGTCCATCGCGGCCTGAATGTTGTTTGCGTACTGCGAGAGCCGCGTGAGATAGGACTGGTAACGGGTCGAGTTTGCCGCCGCGGCCGGATCGTCCTTGAGGTTGAGTATGCGCCGCTGCGACGAGATCTTGTTCTGCATGTCATTCAGCATAGCTTCGCGGTTCCGAAGCTGATACTGCATGTCATCATTCATCATGTTGGTGCTGATGCGGTTCATGGCCTACTACACTCCCATTCGGTTGATGATCGTGTCGAGCATTCTGTCGATGGTCGTAACAAAGCGCGCGGCAGCGTCGTATCCGTGCTGAAACTTGATCATCTGAGCCAGCTCCTCGTCCACGTTGACGCCGGAGATGGACTGGCGCAGATCAGTCAGATTCTTCATCACCAGATTCTGCGTATTCAATGTCTGAGAGGCCTGCTCGCTCTTCAACCCGATGTTGGCTACCGAGTTCGCGAAATAGTCGTCGAACGTTGCGATCTGGCCGACCATTACCGGCCGGTTCCTGAGATGCGCGATCTGCAGCGCCGCAGAGCCGTCACCCGGTTCCGCCGGGCGCCCGTCCTTCCCGAGGCCGGCCGCTATGGACGCGGGCTCCTCGAGCACCTTCCGGTTGATTGCCATCCATCCGGACGGATGAAGAAGCGGCGCCACCTGGAACTCGACTGTCCCCGTTTTACCGGGCGCGGCGCCACCGGCGGCGGCCGCACCGGCAGCTCCCGGCGTTCCGGCCGGCGCGTGGCCACGAAGCGCACTCACCGCATCGGCGTGGGCCCAGTCATATGCTCCGCCGGCCCCGCTCGCTCGCAGAATCCCGGCATACCCGACCAGAAACTGGCCTGAGTCTTCGAGGTGCCTCACCACGAAGTCCGGATTGCCCATCCGCGACGATGGCGTCGCCTTGAGCGTAAGGTGACCGTTGCGGTCCAGCTGCGAAACCACCTCCGCACCCGAATTGTTGATGCGCGCCATGATGTCGTGAACGGTGTCGGTCGGATGGTAATCGATCTGCACGGTGCCTGAGGCGCCGGGCAGCGTGAGGGTCCCGCGAATGCCGACCTGCTCCTGAGCCTGGAGGGCGTTGGTTCCGGTCATGCGAAAGAGATAGGTGTGATCGAACGTGCCGTTGCCGTCGCGGTCGAAATTGCCCTGCACGTTCAGCACGCCCGGCTTTTCGACGAAGAAGTTGATCCCGGTCTGACCGTTCAGTCCGTAGCCGTTCTTGTGTATTCCGTTTACCAGATCGACGAAATTGACTGTCATATTGTCGAGGTTCTGGATTTCTCCGCGGATATCCTTGTCGCGGAGATCGAAGAACGCCGACAGTTTGCCGCCGCTGAAGTGAACGTCCTGATTGGTGTCGGCCCAGACCACCTTTGAAAAGCCCTCGTTGTTCTGGTCGGGTGTGAGCTTCAGAGGCAGCGCCACTCTTCCCTGAACCAGCTGATAGCCGTCGGTATGGATGTTGAACTCGTCCGGGTCTTTGCCGCTGACGGTTATGTTGATGTAGTTCGAAAGCTTCTCCACGAGAAGGTCGCGCTTGTCCAGGAGATCGTTCGGGTTGTCTCCGGCGGCCTGCGACTTGGCAATCTCCTCATTCAGCTTCGCTATCTGCCGAGTGAGATCGTTGACATGAGCCACGCCGACCTGGATTTCGGTGTCCACCATGGTTCGGACCTGGTCGAGGCTGTGGTACTGCGCCTTGATGCCGTCCAGAAGCGTCTGCCCGCGCTTCAGGACGACCTGCCGGGATGCCATATCCTCCGGGTGGATCGAAAGCTGCTGCCATCCCTCCCAGAACTTGTCCATCAACGTGCGAACGGACTGGTCGGTCGGCTCGTTGTAGATCTGAGAGATCATCTGCAGGTACTTGTCCTTCTGGTCCCAGTAGCCCTGCCGGTTGTTCTGGGCGACGATTCTGCCCTCGAGGATCTGATCCCTCACCCGCGCGATTCGTTCGACTTCAACCCCCTCCCCTACCTGGCCCGGCGTGACCGGTCGGGTGAGTCCGGGAATCGTCAGCGCCGGAGCGGCCTGCAGCTCGACTCGCTGTCTTGAATAGCCTTCGGTGGAGGCGTTGGTCAGGTTGTGACCGACGGTGTCGAGCCCGACAGTCGTGGTTATAAGGCCGCGTTTTCCGATCTCGATACCGGTGAAGGTTGAGAGCATGGGGGTCTCCTAAAGACGGTGGTTCACTACCAGCGAGGAGGCGTCGGCGGAAGATACCGTGCCCGAACGGGAGTAGATCTTTCCCTTTCGCTCGGGAAAAAGCTCGTCGAGGATGTCACGCATGGTCCCGACCGTGGCAGTCACATAGGCGTCGATCCCGTCGGTGATGCTTCTGACCTTCACGATCCCGATGCGAAGCCGGCGGTACAGCTCGGCGAGCTCCTGCCTGTCTTCGATGGGAAGCCGTGAAAGCACCTCGTAGAAACTGTCGTCCGGTTTCAGCCCGAGGGCCGCCTTGAGAACCCGGTAGGACTCCGTCCGCTTCTGCTCGCACTCTTCGATGCCCTGCGCAATCGCCTTCATTTCGCGGACGCACGCTTCGAGCGCTATCCAGTCCTTCTGAAGCACCGCAATCTGCAGTCGTGCCTCTTCGCGCGACAGGTTGTCCAGAAGCACTCCCTGCAGCTGCAGAACCTCTTTGAAGTGAAAGGTCTTCTTGACTACGTTCATCGAAAGCTCCTTCGCGGGGTCTGGTCCGCTCTCCTCGCTGCGACAGAGCGGACCGGGATTCTCTTCTTTATTTTCGGCGTATTCCGCCGCTCATTGAGAAGAATAAGCGTCGGGCGAGCGCCACAGCGGACACCCGGGCCAGACACGGTCCATCTTTTGAGACCTTTCCTAATCTGGTATACTTCGCGGAACGGCCGGAGTGGTATGAAAAAACGTGTACCGTCAAACTCCCTCAGCTTCTTTGTCTCGTTGATCCTGTGTGCAGCCGCTGTGCTTCTGGGCGCGCAGAATGCCCCGACGGCCTCTCGGAGCCCGGGTGATTCGGCGGCGGCACCGGTTTCGAAGCTGAACGACGAAGTCGGAAACGGCACTGCAGGTGCGGCCAGAGCGGGAATTCCGGTCAAGCCGCTTCCCGACGGCGCATATCCGGGTGAGTTCTGGGCGCCGGGTACCGACGAGCAGGTCGCCGACCGCCTGCTTTCAGCGATGACCGACCAGGAGGTGGTCGCCCAGGTATTCCTGGTGGGATGGCCGACGGAGCGGCCGTCGGCGGGCATCATGGACTGGATTCGGTCGCGCGGTATCGGCGGCGTGAAGGTGTTTGGCTGGAACGGCGACAATCCCGACATCCTCGCGGGCACCATTGGCACCTTTCAGACCGCGGCAATCAACGATCACCACGGTGTACCCCTTCTGGTGGCAACAGACCAGGAGGGTGGCATCGTTCGCCACATCCGCGGCGATACCTCCATCACTCCGGGCAATATGGCGATTGGGGCGAGCGGACTGCCCTACGACGCCTATCGCACCGGCTTCTACATCGGGCGAGAGCTGCGGGCAATCGGGGTCAATATGAACTTCGCACCCGATGTGGATGTCACGGTGAATCCCAAGGATCGCGTGATTGGACCCCGTGCGTTCTCGAGTGATCCGGTGAAGGTCGGCATCCTGGGAGTCTCCTACATGAAGGGTCTCGAGCAGGCTCACGTGATAGCGACTGCGAAGCATTTTCCGGGCCACGGGAACGCGGAGGGTGATTCGCACGGAATGCTGCCTGTTATCCAGGACAGTTTCGATACTGTCTGGAATCGCGACCTTGTCCCCTACCGGATGATGATCCAGGACGGGCTTCCGGCTATCCTCGGGGGCCACCTGAACTTTCCAAAGATCACCGGGAACGACATACCGGCCTCGCTCTCCCGATATTTCAAGACTGTCGTTATGAGGGAAGACCTCGGTTTCAAAGGCATCGTCATTACCGACGACATGTACATGGAGGGTGCGTTGATCTACGGGGACCGGCATCACCTCACCTTCGGTCAGCTCTGCCTGACCGCCCTGCTGGCAGGCAACGACATGATCATGCTGTCCCGGACTCCCGGGATCAACGACGAGGTATGGCGAACGATCTACGGTGCCTATGAACAGGATCCCGCGATCCGCACGCTGATTCGCAATGCTGTCCGCCGAATTCTGCTCACCAAGTTGAAGTATCTCAAACCCAATGACCGGGTCCCCTTTGTACCGGACGTCGCCGCGCTGAAGAAGGCGCTGCCGGACCGCGAGGGCGAACGCTTCTTCCGCGATCAGGCCGCACGGGGCGTCACAGTGATTCGAGGCGAGGGGCTGCCGCTCGCGGCGGCGGCCGGACGAAAGATACTCCTTGCAGGCGACGATTCGGCCTTCCTGCGCACAGGAAAGAGGACCTATCCGAAAGCCGACGAGTTCGCATTCAATTCCACCGCGCAGGCTGCCTCACTTGCGGCGACCGCCCGGAAATACGATACGGTGATATTCTGTCTGTCCGATCCCTACACTATAGATCTGCTCAAGGCACTGCAGAACGGACCTGCTCACGTTATAGTGTTTTCGGTGCTCACGCCGATGTACCTGCGAGAGGTCCCCTGGGTAACTTCCGCCATTGCCGTCTACGGATGGGGAATCGAATCCTATGATGCAGGATTTGCCGCGCTGCAGGGTGACTACAGACCGACGGGAAAGCTTCCGATCGATATCGGCTGGAAAGGACAGAAAACCGGGCCGTGAACTGGAAACTGCTGCACGAAGAGTCATTTCCCGAGCTCATCTCTTATCTTGCTCCGCTCGAATGGGGGTGCGTCTCTTTCACATCGCGTCTCCTTCGCGACGGCACCCCTGAGCTGCCGCCCCGACGCGCTGCGCGGATCTCCGTCTGTCCGGCACAGGACGGCGAAAAGTCGCGCATAACCGCAGCGGTTCTGCAGACGAGTTACGGTTTCTTCTACCCGGTATTCAACGGTGCAGACATCGCCGCCGACCGCTGGACGGGAAGCGAGCTGCGGCGAGTGCTCAGGCTGACCACCGCGCGCGTTCACTCGATCATGGGAAGACGCCGTGACGTGGAAATGCTCCAGGGGCTCATAGCAAAACGGCCGGTCCACACCATCGAGTACTATCTGATGGTGCAGGAGCGAAAGGGGAGCTACGATTCGTCGCGGCTTCCGGACGGGCTGACTCTCCGCCGGGCGACGGTAAAGGATGCAAAATACCTCTTTCCCCTTCAGCGCGCCTACGAGAAAGAGGAGGTGCTTCTGCCCGGCGACAGATTTGACTCCGCGACCTGCCTCCACCATCTGAGCAGCAGCCTCCTCGATCAACTCATCTACGTCGCTGAGCTCGACGGTCAGCCGGTCGCGAAGGCGGGCACAAACGCCCGGGGATTCAGATTTGACCAGATCGGGGGCGTGTTCACCCGGCCGGAACTGCGCGGAAGGAGCATCGGGGCAGCCCTGATGACGCGGCTGATGGTCGACCTGAACCGGTCCGACCGGGTTTGCTGTCTGTTCGTGAAACAGCACAATTCCCCTGCTATAGCCATGTACACTCGTCTTGGATATCTTATTCGCGACGAATTCCGTATCATCTACTACTAGCCGGAGGATCGAATGGCAAGGAGTGAACCGCTCAAAATTCTGATGGTAACAAGCGAAGCCGTTCCGTTCGCAAAGACCGGCGGACTCGCCGACATGGTAACAACGCTTTCGGCGGAGCTCGCGCGTATGGGTCACGACGTGCGAATCGTGATGCCGCGCTACTACTTCATTCCCCGTGATCGACTCTTCAAGCACTGGCTTCCCCTCGGCGTTCCCCTTGGAGACGACGAGCACTGGAGCGGCCTTTTCGAGTCCAAGCTTCCCGGCACGGAAATTCCGGTCTACTTCGTCGATTACGAGGAGCTCTACGGAAGAGACGGCGTGTACGGAACAAAGTCCGTGCCCTTTTTTGCGGACAACGCGCTGCGTTTCGCCCACCTTTCCAAGGCGGCGCTTCAGATGTGCCGTTACCTTCGATGGACGCCGGACATCTTTCATGTACACGATTGGCCGACCGCCCTGGTCCCGGTCTATCTCAAGGACGAAGCGGGGGCCTATCCGTTCGCGGAAACGGCCTCCGTCCTTACGATCCACAATCTCGGGTACCAGGGTATTTTCGGACAGAAGGACTATTTTTCCCTTGGACTCATGCCCGCGACCTACCAAGACTCAGGGCTCGACGACCACGGCCGGATCAATTTCCTGCAGGCGGGGATTTCCAACGTCGATATGGTCACTACCGTTTCCCCCAATTATGCGAAGGAAATCCAGACACCGAAGCATGGGTTTCACCTCGATGAGCTGCTCCGCTCGCGTTCCGCGGACCTCACCGGAATCCTGAATGGAATGGACTACGATCTGTGGAATCCGAAGACCGACCCGCTCCTGCCGTTCAACTACTCACGTGAACGGCCGGAGAATAAAGCCCTGGTCAAGACAGTCCTCCAGAAAGAGGCGGGCCTCGATGTGAACCCGAACACGCCGCTGTTCGGCATCGTTTCCAGACTTGCGGAGCAGAAGGGATTCGACGAGCTCTGCGGTCCGTCCCACGGCTCACTCTACGACATCTGCACGAATCTGGATCTGCAGTTCGTCGTGCTCGGAACAGGCGAACCCTGGTGCGAAGAAGAGATCCTGAGACTTTCTCAGCGGCTTCCCAATCTCAAATCCTTCATCAGATTCGACGAGAGGCTTGCTCACCTCATCGAGGCAGGAAGCGATTTCTTCCTCATGCCTTCGCGCTACGAGCCCTGCGGCCTCAACCAGATGTACTCGCTGCGATACGGATCCATCCCGATCGTTACGCGCACCGGAGGCCTGGTGGACACGGTCGAGCCCTATACGCCGAAGGGCAGCGTTGGAACCGGGTTTGTAATCGACGAGGCAAGCCCCGCAGCGATTTACGAGGCGATCGACAATGCCACGCGTGTCTATTACACCAAGAAGGATCACATCCAGGCGCTCCGCTACCGCGGCATGGGGGTCCGCTTCACCTGGAAGAAATCGGCTGCCGACTACGAAGCGGTCTACCGGGCTGCGCTCAAGAAGCGGCGTACCAAACGGAAGGCCAAATCCCCCGCCGGAACGGCCGTGCCGGCGCCCGGAGACGCACCCGCTCAGGGCGTGGAGTAGTACCCGAACCACGGCCCCGCGAGGAATCCCGGCGGCGCGGGAGTGAATCTCGAGCGATCAGCGCGTCCGGTTACCCCCGACCCGCCTCTGAAGCCGCGCCCGCCGGTGGCGAAGAGCATCCTTCCAGCCGCCAACTCGCTTTTCGGGATAGTCCAGAAGCTGCTCGACGATACTGAGCGCCTCTTCGTGATTTCGCCTCCGATGCTCGAGGATTTTCGCAAGCTCGATACCCGCAGGGATCGAACCGGTCCGTTCGAACTCGCGCCGCCAGAGCGCCTCGCACGCCGGAATCTCACCCGCGCGCGCGTAGAGCCGCGAAAGAAGAAAAAGCACGTGCAGCCCGGGGGAAGAACCCTCCGCCAGTGACTCCAGAAGCGCGCGCGCCCGGTCTGGGAATCCACGGCGCAGGAGCAACCGGGCCGACTGGTAGCCGTCGATAGCCGCGTCGGGCGGAAACCCTGCAAGATCGGCCTCGATCCGGAGAAGCAGCCGCAGAAGCGAAACTATGTCCTCGAGATGGTGAGCCGCGACGGGTTCGAGCACCGCAACATCCGCGCCACGAAGAAAATCAAAGAAGAGACCCGGAATCAGGAAGCCGGGGACATCGAGGCTGCGTTCGATTCTGAGCACCTCGCGCTCGACATCCGAGAGGCTGCAGCTTCCGATTCGGCTTCGATAGAGGCTGCGGGCCGGGTAGAGCAGGTCGAGCTGAGCCGGCAGCTCGACTCTCGCACCGTTCATCAGAAAGCGGGTAGACAGCAGATGAGAGTCGAACGCGCGTCCGTTGTAGGAGACCAGCAGCTCGCACTCGCCAAGCAGTGTCACAATCCGGGAGACGAATTCGGGCTCCGCAGGATAGTCTCCCAGAAGGAGCTGTTCGACCGTGAACGATTCGCCCGTCACTCGTCCCAGACCGAAGAGAAAAATGTAACTGCCGGCGCCGCCGGACAGCCCGGTTGTCTCGAGATCGAAGAAGCCGATTCGCGCTGCATCCACGGCGGCCGCTCCGGCCTGCGACCGCGGCAGAAGAAACGATCGCGATGGAAGTGCCGTTAGATCGGCCGGCCGGGCCCCGGCGGGAAGAGGCAGCTCCGTGACACGCCGGTAGACGAGGGGTGCGACCTGCTCCCAGCCGTCGAGGTCGCGGCCGGCACGGGACGACGCGGAGGCGACATTTGCCTGCGGTCGGTTCGCCGCATCGACGCCCTCTTTCAGGCGGCGGAGCCTGTCGTACAGATCAAGACTCATGCACCCCCTCCCGGGAGAGCGCGCTGATCCACCCGCTCAGAAACTGGTCGGTGCCGGCTTTGGGGTTGGCGTCGAGCTCCTCCTGCGGATCCCTCGGACCGACGCAGCTGGGGCACCCCTCCTCGCAGGGGCAGTCGTGAACCAGCTCGTGCGCGGCGCTCAATATCTCGGGAAGCTTTCCGAGAAAGGCCTCGGACAGGCCGCTGCCGCCGGGATAGGAATCGTAGACGTAGAGCGCAGGCTGCTCAAAGTGGGGATCCCGTACCCGTTCGGCGACGCCGATATCACGCGGGTCGCACAGGAGAAAGAAGGGTGCAACATTCTTGATAACGGTGCCGAGGCGCGCGACCACCGCGCCGGTCAATTCCGGGGCGAGCCGGCCGAGCGCCCCGCCCGACGCGCTCCCCGGGGCGAACAGCAGCACCACGCTGCGCGTATGCATTTCCTCTTCAGGAAGGGATATCTCGCCGTAGCCGATGTTCTCGTGCGTATGGAAGCGGATCTTCTTGAACTTCGCCACCTGATTGCGCACGAGGATGTCCCCCACCACCGCGGTGCAGCCCTCCGCTTCTGTTCGCTCGTCCTCGTTCAGAACCTTTATGTCCCGCTTCACAACCGCGTCGGTGTAGTAGTTGGCCGTCGACTCCTCGACGTAGCAGCGGCGGTTCTCAAGATCGAGCTGTGTTACGACGAACTGGCTGCCGCGATGGATGTAGATCGCATTGTCGAAGATAAGCTCTTTCGCGCTCGGCCGGTCCATCTCGCCGATGACGGCGTTACGCCCCTTCGTGGTGTCGATGATGACGACATTGTCCGAGGTGGCGCTTCGCAGGCTCACCTGCTCCGCCGGATATGAACGGTCGGACCAGTAGTACTTGCCTGCGGACAACCGCACCACTCCGCTCTCCTCGAGGATCTGCAGGCACTGCGGGGTGTCCGGCCCGAAGGCCTCATCGGCGGCAAACGGCAGTTCGAACACCGCGCACTTCAGCTGGTCGAGCAGGATGTAGAGATTGTCAGGATCCAGGAAACCGGACTCCGGAGCCCGGCCCAGAAAGTACTCAGGATGTTTGACCATGTACTGGTCGAGCGGGCTCGACGAGGAGATCATCACCGCGAGCGACAGATCGCTCCGTCTTCCGGCCCTTCCCGCCTGCTGCCAGCTCGAAGAGATGGAACCGGGAAAGCCCGCGAGAACCGCGGCATCGAGCCCGCCGATGTCGATGCCCAGCTCCAGCGCGTTCGTCGATACCACGCCACGAATAGAGCCGTCGCGAAGTCCCCTCTCGATGGCGCGCCGTTCGTTGGGCAGATACCCGCCGCGGTACGGTTCGACCCGGATGCGATCGTTGTCGGTATAGACGTTGGCGAGCGCCTCGTTTATGTAGCTCGCGATCAGCTCGGTCCGCACGCGTGACCGCGAAAAGACTATGGTCTTGACACCCGCCTTGAGGAGTTTGAGCGCGATCTTCTGCGATTCAAGTACGACTCCGCGCCGGATGCCCTGCACGCGGTCGACGAGCGGTGGGTTGTACAGCACAAGGTGTTTCTCTCCGGCCGGCGCTCCGTTGCGATCGACGAGCTCGGTCTCCTCTTCGATCACCCTGCCGGCGAGCTCGAGCGGATTACCGATAGTCGCCGAGCAGCAGATGAAAAGCGGGTCCGCACCGTAGAATCGCGCGATCCGCTTGAGCCGCCGGATCACATTGGTCATGTGCGAGCCGAAGACACCGCGGTAGGTGTGCACTTCGTCAATCACCACGAAGGCGAGATTGCGCAGAAACTTTATCCACTTCGGATGGTTGGGAAGAATCCCTGCATGAACCATGTCGGGATTGCTGATTATGATCTGGCCGGTCTCGCGCGCCGATACGCGGACGCTCTGCGGCGTGTCTCCGTCGTAGGTTGAAACCTTCACCGGGAGCGAACCGAAGATGATCGAATCGTTGAGGTCCGCCTGTTGATCCTGCGAAAGCGCCTTGGTGGGAAAAAGATAGAGAGCCCGTGCATCGGGCCGTTCGAGAAGCGACTGCAGAACCGGCAGATTGTAGCAGAGGGTCTTTCCGGAGGCGGTCGGCGTGACCACCGTGACGTTCCGTCCACCGCGTGCGAGACAGTAGGTTTCCGCCTGATGGCTATAAAGCCTCGAAACGCCGCGCGACGCGAGCGCCTCCTTCAGCCGGTAGTCAAGATCATCGGGAAGCGGCGCGTAACTCCCCTCCCTTGGTGGAATCACCTCCCATTTGCCGACGCAGGACATGAAGTCCGGGTCCGCCTGAAGGCCTTCTAACACGCCTCTCAAGGAATCCATACGGGCTGCGAGCATCATAGCATAAACCGGACCCTTTGTTTCAAGATTTTCTTGACCGTTTGGAATTCGTTCCATACAATTACCAGTAAAGGAATCCCGTGGCATGCCAAAAGTTCTGTCCATCATCATGGGCGGCGGAAAGGGAACGCGCCTGTATCCGCTCACCAAAGATCGCGCAAAACCCGCTGTTCCCTTCGGTGCCAGGTATCGCCTGGTGGATATCCCGCTTTCAAACAGCATCAATTCCGGATTCAAACAGATCTATGTGCTGACCCAGTTCAATTCAGCGAGCCTCCATCTGCACATTGGACAGACCTATATCTTCGATTCCTTCACGCGCGGCTTCGTCGAGATTCTTGCCGCAGAGCAGACCTTCGAACACTCCGGCTGGTACGAGGGTACTGCGGATGCGGTCCGCAAGAACTTCATCCATTTCCGTACGCAGGAACCGACGCACTACATAATTCTTTCCGGTGACCAGCTCTACCGGATGAACCTCGCGGAGGTGTTCGAAAAGCACGTGGCCAGCGGAGCGGAGGTCAGTGTCGCCGCGACGCCGGTGACGAGGGAACAGGCGGTCGGATTCGGAATTCTCAAGGCGGACAAGAGCTCACGCATCGACGAGTTCGTGGAGAAGCCTCAGCTCGGAATCGACATCTCCCACCTGCGCATCCCGCCCGAGATACACCCGAACAGGGAGAAGCTCTCCGTCGGCAAGGAATACCTGGCGAGCATGGGAATCTATATCTTCAACGCCGACGTCCTCGAGCAGGAACTGGACAACGAGTTCACTGATTTCGGCAAGGAGATAATCCCGCGTGCGATCGAACGCAGAAGCGTCAACACCTACGTGTTCGACGGTTTCTGGGAAGACATAGGAACGATCAAGTCCTTCTACGAGACCAATCTCAACCTTGCGAGCACTCAGCCCGATTTCAACTTCTACGATGAGGATATGCCGATCTACACGCACCGACGCGATCTTCCGGCATCGAAGTTCAACCATTGCACCATGTCTCACGTGCTGGCGGCCGACGGCTGCGTAATCACAAATGCCGCGATTCAGAACGCAATAATCGGTATCCGAACGTTCGTCGAATCAGAGTGCGATCTCGAGGGTGTGGTCTGCATGGGCGCCGACTACTACGAGACCGATGAAGGCAGAGCCGAGAACCGGCGGCTGGACAGACCGGACATCGGCATAGGAAAACGCACGCGGGTCCAGCACGCGATCATCGACAAGAACGCAAGGATCGGCGAGGATTGCAGAATCGGCCTCGACGGGATCGACAGACCGGATGCGGATTTCGACAATTACTATTTTCGTGACGGAATCATCATCATTCCGAAAAACGCGACGATTCAGCCCGGAACGGTGATCTAGGGTTCCCCACCCTCGAGCGATCGGGCGAACTCGATGACGGAGGCAATGAGGCCTCTGTCCGAATCGGGCAGGTCCAGAGAGTGAAGCATCTCCAAAGGAAACCACTCGATTGCCGTATGCTCTCCCCGGGTTACCGGCACACCTGAGAAAACAACGTGGTAGGCGGTGACCCGGAACCGGCGTGAACCGTCGCTGAAAAGACTTTCGCCTATCGCACGGTCCACCTCGACTCCTACGCCGAGCTCCTCCTCGAACTCCCGCACCAGAGCTTCGGAGGCCGATTCGCCAGGCTCGATCTTGCCGCCCGGGAATTCCCACTTGCCGCCGATACTTCCGCCGGGCGCGCGACGTGCGAGAAAAACCTGGTGTGATCGGAGGACGACCCCTGCTACGGAGCGAGCGACAGGCGGGTTGTCTCCCTGCTGCATCAGAGGAAAAGCACCGAGTGAAAGAAGAAGTGGAGCACTGCCGTGATTATGGCAAGAATGCCGAAGACCGTTCGATTCCGGACAAACAGAGCGTTGAGAGTCTCCGTAGTCTGAGTGCTCACCGTCGACCGCTCCTGGTAGTACATAAGGATGAGCGTTACACCGGCAATGATCCCCACGACCGCCGGCAGCAGATCTCCGACCACGGGGACGTTGCCGTCGGTGACTGTGAGGAACTTGAAAAAGCCCACGATTGCCGTAATGATTCCCACGGTGAGTCGAAAAGCGGGGCGGACGAGCACCTGCGGATTGAGAAACGAGCTGACCGACATCCTCTCCTCCAGCGTCTCGTGTGCGAGAGCAAAACCGGCAAGCAGGTTCATGAATATTGACAGGAAATAGAATTGGTACATGGTTCCCTCGTCTAGTGACGGCCTCGTCTAGTGACGGCCTCGTCGATGGCCTCGGTGAATCCTCGGTTCGTTCGATTCAAGAATAACTTAACGCCAGACACGGGTCAATAAGGGGAGGCCGGGGAGGCAGCTCCTACTCGGACTTCAGACGCGCAGTGAGGGTCTGTGACCGGTCTCCCGCCGTAACCGTTCCCGTCGCCTGAAATGTCCGCGGTTTGGCTCCGGACGCCGAACCTGCCGATGCTCCGGGAAGCGGCTCGAGAACAAAGCGGAAAACCCGTTCCTGCCCTTTGCGGGTGGGGAGGACATCCTTTTCCGACCTCTCCAGGGAGGTACCGTCTACTTTCGCCGTTACCGTCACGATATTGCCGGCAATTGCCGGGTTGTCCTCGGTCTGTCTGATGCGAATTACCACCAGACCCTGCGTGCCAAATTCGACCCCGGCCATCGAAAGGGAATAACCGGGAAGACTTGCTGTGGACGGTTCGCCTGAGATAAAGAGGTAGATCAGCAGCATGATCACGAGAATTACTATATCAAAGAATATAAATAGCGGTCCCCGATATCTCTTGAAGAAACTCTGCGGGACGAGCCGCCCCTTCAGCTCCTCGGATGCCTGACTCAGCCGCTCGTCGCGATCGTAGTGAAACTGATATCTGCCCGGTTCCCTCGTTTCATCCTGGCTTCGACGGGACATAACCCGCTACCCCTGACGCTGATAGATCGACAGCACGCGTGAGAGAAACGGGAGCAGATCCTCTGACAGAAACCAGCCGATCTCCCCAAAGGCAATTCTACCCACCTCCTGGTGGAGAAGCACGCCCGTCCGCGCCGAAGCGGCCGCATCCATGCCTGAGGCGAGGAGCCCGCCGATGATGCCGCTGAGGAGGTCTCCCGTCCCGCCGGTCGCCATCGCAGCATTCATTCCGTCGACAAGCCAGTAGCGCCCGTCAGGCGCGGCGACCGTGGTCACGTGGCCCTTGAGGACGACAACCGCGTCGAGCTCGCTTGCCGCCGCGAGCGCGGCGGATACCGGGTCGGCAAGCAGATCTGCGGGCGGGAGGCCGCGCAGTCGTGAGAACTCACCGGGATGCGGAGTCAGTACCCACTTCCCGGCGAACGGCAGCTGCCGCCGCTCCTCCGCCGGCATTGAAGAGAGCACGTTCAGCCCGTCGGCATCAATTACGCCGGGAAGCCCCGAACTGACCAGGGCTTTCAGCCACTCCCTCCGGTTGGTGTCGCGCCCCCACCCGGGGCCGATCAGAAGCGCCGTGTAGTTGCCGGGAACGAGCGCTTCGGGCCGGTCGCCGTCGGGAAGCCACGGCCGCGCCATGACCGAGATGCAGGAGGAGGCGGCCGCAGCATAGGCAGCCTGCTCGATGTAGAGACTGACCAGCCCTGTGCGGCTTCTCGCCGCGGCGGTCGAACAGAGCACTGCGGCCCCGGCAGTTCCCGGCGCGCCGGCGAACACGGCGAGGTGCCCGCGTTTTGTCTTGTATGTCCAGGAATCCAGCCGCGGCAGGAGCCGCCGAAGATCGCCGGCGGCGAGAATCTCGCCGGGTATTTCCGGATCTTCGGTAAGAGCGGCAGGGAACGAGATCGGTACAGCGACTATCCTGCCGCAGAGCGGACGCGCCGAAGGGAGGAACAGGCACTGCTTGGGAAGGCCGACGGTGGCGGTGACCGCAGCCCGAACAGCAGGCAGGTCGCGGCCGAAGGAATCTCCGATGCCGCTTGGCGTATCGATCGCAAGAACCGGTCTGCCGGCATCGTTTATGTCCCCGACGATCCGGTCGGCCGGAGCCCGAAGAGCGCCGCGTATCCCCGTGCCAAACAGGCCGTCGACGACCCAGGCGGCCTCGCGGAGCCGGGCTTTCACACCGTCCGGGTCATCCTCGTAGACGGAGACCGGAATTCCCATCTCGCGGCAGGAGTGAAGCTGCACGCCCGCAAGACCGCCGGGTTCGCGGAATGCGAGCACGATCTCGACCGGGAACTCCGCGCGGATCGCACACAGCCTGGCCATCGCAAGCGCATCGCCGCCGTTGTTTCCCTTGCCGACGAAAAAAAGAACAGGCGCCTGTTGAGGCGATTCCGCAGCTGCTCTCCCTGCCCGGTTGTATGCAGGCCCCTCGGTGAAGTGCGAGAAGCCCGGCAGCGCATCGACGGAAAGGGTACCTGCTACGAGCTCCTCGAGGATTTCGGCGCATCGCAGTGCGGCGCCTTCCATGAGCACGACACCATCGATCCCGAACTTTTCCTGCGCGGCGCTATCGATCCGCCCCATTTTTTCCGTCGAAACAAGCTTCATGAACCCTCCCTGTCGAACAGCTTGTCGGTCCGCCACCAGACCACCCTGGCCTTGTTGTCCCAGACCAGGAGCGCACAGAGGATTCCCTCCGGCGAAAGCGCAAAGGTCTTGTAGACGAGGTCGCTGTCTTCCACGGTGATGTACCGGCGCCGGACCACCCGCCCCGAGGTATTCATTATGAGCAGCTGTTCGCGGTTGTTGTCCTCCTGGCTGAGGAAAATCAGATGCTGACCTGGTGCGGTTCCGAGGAGCTGATACTGATAGGTGACATTCTGCCGGCCGAAGATGTTTCCCCCGCCTACGCGTTGAGTATTCTCGGGTACCTGCACATAGTCCTTCGCGTATCTTCCGGTTTCGAGATTGATCCAGTAGACCCGTGAAAAGACATGCTGCATCCCGACCCGCGCGCCGGTGGTGACATCGAGGGACTGATGATAGTAGTTCAGCTTCAAATAGACACGCTTCTGATCCTGGTCGGGCACCACCGTCTCGAGAGTCGGGATGACCTGTTCATTCCTGGGAACCGGAAGCTGGTCGAGACTGATGGTCACGTTGTAGCGGAGTGTACCGGCCTGAGTGAACCAGAAGACGTTCCATGAATCGAGTGTCCGGGAGACTACTACGATATCGTCGTTGTGGGTAACGTAGATCTTCTCGATGTACGGAAACGGCGTTCCGCCCACGCCCTCCTGACCGAGGAAATCGACCAGGTGCCCCTTGTCGTCGAAGCGGAGCACGACCCGGTCCAGCAGAACGCCGAGGTTCTTGTCGTAGATTGCGCGCTCCTCCGGGAGGCGGTCCTCCACCAGAAGATATTTGTCTTTCGTCACCGCAATCTGGCTGATCTGGTTGAAG
Source organism: uncultured Spirochaetales bacterium (assembly GCA_964577375.1). Lineage (GTDB taxonomy): Bacteria > Spirochaetota > Spirochaetia > DSM-27196 > DATKUC01 > DATKUC01. Next base: position 91,627 of record CAZNYW010000002.1, read on the forward strand.
TAGTAGGGAAAGGCCCGCCGGTTGGCGACCTTGCCCTGGCTGTTCTCGGGCTGCAGCAGCACCGGCTCCGGATTTTCCTCGGGATTGTAGTAAAGCGATATGAGATCGCCGTAGCTGGTGAACTCCATGACCTTGTTGGCACTGCCGTTTGCTATGTAGAAGATTCCGTCGCGCATCGACAGAGTCGTGGTTCGGCTCATCGGTGCCCCGGGTATCTGGAAGAGGTCGAGCTGATCCTCCATCTTCCCGATGTCGAGGGAGAAGAGATCCTCGCGCTGAATGTTGACGACCTGCGGATTTTGGCAGGCAACAAGGGAAAGCGCCGCCAGGACGATGGTCACAGCCGGAAGAAGAAACGCTCGCGGAGCCCTGATTTTCATTGCGTAATAGTAGCTTTCGGAAATGGTGCCTGTCAATGTAAGGCTCTCGGATATGCGCACGCCATGCGGAAGCCCCGACGAAACCGCAAAATCTTGACCCGGAGGTAAGAAAAAGTATACAGTTTTCCTATGATCCAGAACATTATCGATTTCTTCTTCGGATCGAAGAACGAAAGCGACCTGAAACAACTGATTCCCATCCTGCACAGGATCAACGAAAAGGAAGCCTGGGCCATGGATCTGCCGGAAGAGGAATTTCCGCGCAAGACCGTCGAGCTCAGAGAGAGAATCACCGGAGGCGAAAGCCTCGACGACATCCTGCCGGAGGCCTTCGCGCTCGTTCGCGAGGCGGCGCGCAGGGTCCTTGGAGAACGGCTGTACGACGTGCAGCTCATGGGCGGCGTCGTCCTTCACCAGGGAAAGATAGTCGAGATGAAGACCGGCGAAGGCAAGACGGTCTCGTCAGTTACGGCCGCATATCTCAATTCCCTCACCGGGAAGGGCGTTCACGTAATCACGGTCAATGACTATCTGGCCGAGCGCGATGCGGGCTGGATGGGGGCCGTGTACAGCTACCTCGGCGTAAGCGTCGGCGTCATTCTGACGCAGATGGACAACGACGCGCGCAAGATCGCCTATTCGAAAGACATCACCTACGGCACCAACAATGAGTTCGGGTTCGACTACCTGCGCGACAACATGAGGCTCGACGCCGACAGCAAGGTCCAGCGTCACTTCAACTACGCGATCATCGACGAGATCGACTCGATCCTGATCGATGAGGCGCGTACGCCGCTGATCATTTCCGGTTCTGCCGAAGATGATACACGCACCTACACCGAAGCAGACCGCATCGTCAACGATCTCGTGGAGTGCGCGAAGGACCCGGCGACCGGCGACTATCCTGATGATCCGGAGGGCGACTACAAGCTCGACGAGAAGGGGAAACGGGTAATCTTCACCGACGAGGGGCTGAACCATGCCGAAGAGCTGCTTCAGCATCGCGGCACCATCCACGGATCGCTTTTCGACGATCAGTACTTCGAATACATTCACCACGTCACCCAGGCGGTGCGCTCGCACCGGCTCTTTCATCTCGACACCGACTACGTCGTCGCCGACGGTCAGGTCCAGATAGTCGACGAGTTCACGGGACGCATTCTCTACGGCCGGCGCTATTCGGACGGGCTTCATCAGGCGATCGAGGCAAAAGAGGGGATCAAGGTTGCGATGAGGAACCGTACCCTCGCGACCATCACCTTCCAGAACTACTTCCGAATGTATGACAAGATCTCCGGAATGACCGGTACCGCCGAGACCGAAGCGAAGGAGTTCGGCAAGATATACGATCTCGACGTGGTGGTCATTCCGACCAACCGGCCGGTCATCCGAGACGACGACGATGATCTCATATATCTCAACGAGCCGGACAAGTTCGAAGCAATCTGCGACGAGATTTCGGAGATGAACAAGAAGGGACAGCCTATCCTCGTCGGTACTGTTTCAATCGAGAAGTCGGAAAAACTCTCGAGCCTGCTGACCCGCAGGGGAGTTCGCCACGAGGTACTCAATGCGAAGAACCACGCACGCGAGGCACTCATAATTGCCGAGGCGGGCGCCAAGGGCTCGGTGACCATTGCCACCAACATGGCGGGACGCGGTACCGACATCAAGCTCGGCGGCAATCCCGAGTACCGGGCTCGAAGACGAGCCGGCACCGAGGCGACTCCCGACGAGTACGAACAGGCGTACCGCAAGGAGATGCAGGTCTGGCGCGATCAGTACGCTGAAGTTCAGAGGCTCGGGGGGCTCTACGTGCTTGGCACCGAGCGGCACGAGTCGCGGCGTATCGACAACCAGCTGCGCGGCAGGTCCGGCCGACAGGGAGATCCCGGTCTTTCCCGCTTCTTCATATCCATGGATGACGAGCTGATGCGGCTGTTCGGCGGCGGCTCCGGCGGGCTCAAGAATCTCATGTCCCGCGTCGGCATGCAGCCCGGTGAACCGATCAACAGCCCGCTGATTACTCGCAGTATCGAGCGGGCTCAGCGCAGGGTCGAGGAAAGGAACTTCGAGATCAGAAAGCATCTCCTCGAATACGACGACGTGCTGAACGAGCAGCGCAAATTCATCTACCAGCAGCGTGACGCCATTCTCGAAGACGCAGACCTCAAGGAGCGCGTCCTGCAGACCGGCCGCGACATCATTGCCGATGCGATAGAGCCCTATGAAAAGACCCGTGGCGAGGACAAGCAGCTCTTCATCGAGTTCATGAACCTCCTGCGCGACAAGCTCTATTACACTCCGTCGGCCCCGATGGACGAGCTCGAGCAGCTCTCCTCCGAGCAGCTGCGCGAGGCGATTCTCAAAGAGATGAGCAGCGAGCTCTCCGAAAAGGCGGAGATCGTCGGGGCTGAAATCCTCAACATGGCGATCCGGTACGAGTATCTCCGCAACATCGACTCTCGATGGCAGGACCACCTGGAAAACCTCGAAGCGCTGCGTGAGGCGGTCTACCTGCGCGCCTACGGCCAGAAGAACCCGCTTCTCGAGTACAAGCTCGAAGGCTTCCAGATCTTCGACGAGCTTCTCTACGATATACGGATCGCAATAGCCCGCAAGCTTTTCGCGATCAAGGCGGAGGGAATGCGCGCCCCGGCACCCGAGGTACGGCAGAACGGCGGGAGACAGGTCGCCGTTCACAACGAGATGGCTATGTTCAGCTCAGGTTCCGGTGGCGGCACTGCTACCGCGACGCAGACCGCATCCACGCCGGCTCAGGTGCAGGTGAAGCGAAGCTACCCCAAGGTGGGCCGCAACGATCCCTGCCCCTGCGGAAGCGGCAAGAAATACAAGTACTGCCACGGCCGGTAGCCTACCGCGGAAGATACTTCAGCGGATTGACCGGCTTGTAATTGTGATAGATCGTGAAATGCAGATGGGTGCCGGTGCTGTAGCCGGTGCTGCCCATCAGCCCGATGGTCTGACCGACGGTCACCCGCTGCCCTACTCTGACCAGCTGTTTCGACATGTGGCCGTAGAGCGTCTGAAAGTTGGCCGCGTGCGCTATGACCACGTAATTGCCGTAGATGCTGTTGTACCCGACATCCTTCACCGTCCCGTTTCCAGCGGCGTGAATGGGAGCTCCGTAGTAGAGCGCAAGGTCTATTCCATTGTGAAAGTCCCGCACGCCGGTGAAGGGATCCGGCCGAAATCCGAAGGGCGAGGTGAGCGTGGCACCCTTGACCGGCCACTGAAATGCGGTTCCAAGGATAAGGTCGAGCTGAAATGGGTCCATGCGGACGCCTGGAATGAACAGCTCCTGACCGACGCTGAGGACGGTGCTCTTGAGGTTGTTCGCATCAAGCAGCGAATTGACGCTTACGTTGTACCGGCTGCTGATGGCGCTCAGCGAATCGCCACGGCGCACCTTGTAGCGAAGCCCGTTCTTGTTTGGAATCTGAAAGGTCGCGCCCACCTGAATTCGCCTCACGTCGGAAATGTCGTTGAAGCTGATGAGCGTATCCTGGTTGAGACCGTAGCGCGCGGCAATGGAAGAGATCGAGTCTCCCGGCTTCACCGTATAGGTCTCGAGTTTGAGCGACTGGAACTGTGAAAGGTTTTCCGGTGGCGCCACCGCCTGAGTGGCGGCGGACGAATCGGTCGAATTGCCGGCCGTGCCCGAAGCCGTGTCGCTGCTGTAGCCGGGAAGAGCGAAATCCATGAGAAGTGGGTCGATCTGGCCGTCACGCGGCATCGCGACGGCCACGGCCGGCGGGTAGACAAAGACATTGCGAAACAGCCAGAGACGGGGCGCAGCGATCGACAGGAAGAGGGCTGCGGCAATGAGGACCGGCACAAGCAGACCACGGTCGAGCGTTGCCGAGAGACGGAAAACCGATGTGGCGGCGCGCGAGACTGCTGACCCCACCAAGGGCAGCAGGCCCGAAATGTCGTTTCCGGGGCTGGTTCCGGCCCGGCGTCGATACCTGCCGCGATCCTTCACCTCGACCGAATCTTCGACCGCCTCGAACGCAGAAAACGGGCCGTCGGGAGCATAGTTTTCGGGGATGAAAGGCTTGGGATTCCCGGTCCGCCGCAATGCAGGACGACGTCGCGGTTTCGGCCTGAAAGGAAGGACAATCCTGGTGCCTCGGGAGAAGGTACGAGGGCTGTCGCCGCCGCGGGCAAGCATGAGACTGGTTACAGGAAGCTCGTCCGCCTCCCGGAACCAGTCGTTTGACGTCGATTTCCGTTTTGCCACATGTTGTTCTACGCCGAAGGTGACCATAACACTATAAGATATCGACAAGATGATGAGGGCATATTACAGTGAAGGCAAAATCCTCCGGTTGACTGGAGAAATACCGGTATTTCGCCGATTACACCAATCGTAGGGACTAGCACAGGTTTGCGGCATGGAGAGGACGAATATTAGGCTGCGGTATCTCATAGTAATAGCAGTAACGGGCGTGTTTGCCGCAGCGCTGATCTATCAGTATGCCTCCGTGATGCTTTTCAAACATAAGAGCGGCAGCAGTTCCGGACCGCAGACCGCCGCCGTCGAGCGGGGGCCGATTCTCGACCGCAACGGCAAGATTCTCGCCATCGAAACCCAGTTGAATACGGTGAGCATCTGGAGCCCCAATGTCACCGATCCGGAGGAGACCTCGAAGCTTCTCGGCGATGTTCTGTCGATCCCTGCCGCCCAGATCATGGACAAGATCCGCGGCAGCAGCGACTACGCGGTAATCAAGCGCACGATCTCTCCCACCGAAACCAAGAAGATCAAAGAGCTGCAGGCGGCGGACAAACTGCACGGGGTAACCCTGCAGCCCGACTACGGACGAAGCTATCCCGAGAAGAGTCTCGCATCACACCTCATCGGGTTCGTGGGCATCGACAACCATGGCCTCTCGGGCGCGGAATATCAGTTCGACAAACAGCTCTCACCCCCGGCAGAGGCCGATGGCCCGGCCGGAAGCATCGGGAACCAGGTATTCCTGACCATAGATGCGAACGCCCAGTACAAGATGGAGTCACTGGCCCGTCAGGTTTACCAGGAGCACGATGCGAAGGCGGTGATGCTCCTCGCAATGAATGCGAAGAACGGCGACGTCCTTGCCTACGCTGCGCTGCCGGACTTCGATCCGAACAAGTTCGAGCAGGCGACCGAAGAGCAGCGACGCGACTACCCGATCAACTTCCTCTACGAACCGGGATCAGTCTTCAAGATGTTCTCGATTTCCTCGATCTTTCAACTCGGCGGGATCACCCTCAACGACTACTTCAATGCTAACGGCATTTACGACAAGGTTTCACCGCCGATCACCGATCTCGGCGTATACGGCAGGATCAACGCGGAAGGCATAATCAAGTACTCCTCGAACGTCGGTGCATCCTACGCGTCGGAAACCGTCACCAAGAACAATTTCTATCACATGCTGCGCGACTACGGGTTCGGCGAGCAGACCGGCGTTGAGCTTCCCGGCGAGGAAAAGGGCATTCTCCGGACGCCGGAATTCTGGACCGACCGGTCGAAACCGAGCATCTCGTTCGGCCAGGAGATATCGGTGACCGCGATGCAGATGGTGACGGCCGCCACCGCGCTCGCCAACCAGGGGGTGCTGCTCAAGCCTCACATTCTGCAGAAGGTGGTATCGTCGGACGGCCGCATCCTGATGCAGACCAAGCGCGATCCGGTGCGAGAGGTAGTCTCCCCAGGCGTCGCGAGCAAGATGCTGTCCTTCATGGTCACGGCAACCCAGCCGGGCGGCACTGCAATACGGGCCTATTCCGATCAGTTCGATATTGCGGCCAAGACCGGTACCGCCGAGATATGGGATAGCAAGGCAGGCAGCTACTCGAAGACCGCCTTTCTTGCCTCCTGCATGGCGCTCTTCCCGGCAAACGATCCGCAGATCATCGTTTACATCGTCATTGACGATCCGCGCAAAGGCGATTATCTCGGTGGCCGAATCGCCGCACCGGTCATCAGGGAGGCGGCCGAGTATCTGGGCAACTATTTCGGGGTTCCGCGCAAGGGCGACACCACGACCGAAAGCAAGAATCGAATAACCGTTGTGCGTCCCGAGCTCCCGTCCTTCACCGATACCCTGCCCGACTTCACGGGACTGCCGAAACGGCTGCTTATGCCGCTGTTCGACCGGAAGGATCTTTCCGTGGAGATCGACGGCGACGGCTGGGTCACTTCGCAGTCACCGCCGCCGGGAACCAAGATCCAACCGGGGATGAAACTGCTTCTGGAGTTGAACTGACCCCATGCCCGTAGAGCAGTCGGAGCAGTTGAAGCAAAATCTCGCCGCGCTGGAAACCGTCCAGCCCGAACTCGCAGCGTATCTCCGGCGACACGGTTCCGATACAGATCAGCCGCTCGAGGTGTTTCACGCTTCCAGCGGAGATCTCAGCGGACGGTACGCCGGCGTCACTCTGCACAGCCGGCACAATCCGCGCGAGGAGTCGGAGCGTCTTGTGCGGCAAGCCGACCTCGAAATGGCCTGCTTTCTGCTCGAAGGGTTCGGAATGGGATATCCGGCGGAGGCCATCCGACGGATCGCTCCGGATGCCCACATTGTGGTCGTCGAGCCTGACACCGACCTCTTCATCCAGGTGCTTTCCGTACGCGATCTCTCCGAGCTCCTCGGGAGCAGGCAGCTCAGTTACCTCTTCGATACCGGCCAGGATTCCATCGACCGGGTGCTCAACACCTTCCCCGCGAACGCCATCGGAATAATCCGGTTCCGTCCCCTGTATGAACGGCACCACGGGGTCTACGCGGCAATCGATGCAGCCATTGAGAATCACGTGACCCGTCAGAAGGTCAACCAGAACACACTGGCACGTTTCGGGCGGCTGTGGGTGAGGAATCTCGCGCTCAACCTACCCGTCTTTGCGCGAGCGCGCCCGCTCTCGGAAATCGAGGGGCTCTTTTCGGGGCTCCCCGGCCTGCTTCTCGGCGGCGGACCGAGTATCGACGATCTGCTCCCGCTGCTGCCCCGGCTCGCCGAACGGTCCGTCGTGGCAGCCGTCGATACCAGCCTTGGAAGCTGCCTTCGCGCCGGAGTGGATCCCGACTTCGTCATCGTGGTAGATCCCCAGTACTGGAATACGCGACACCTCGACCGCTGCCATCCGAAGCGGGCGATTCTCATTTCCGAGTCGTCGACTCACCCCCGGGTGTTTCGGCAGCTCGATGGACCCGTCCACTTCTGCAGCTCACTCTTTCCGCTCGGCGAGTATCTCGAGGGACAGACCGGCGCGCTCGGAAAGCTCGGCGCGGGCGGGTCAGTATCAACAAGCGCGTGGGATTTCCTCAGACTCGCCGGCTGCAGCCCGATCTATACCGCCGGCATCGACCTCGGATTTCCCGGACGACAGACCCATTTTCGCGGCAGCTTTTTCGAGGAACGCATTCACACTCTCGGCTCGCGACTCAAGCCGGCCGAAATGCACCTGTTCCGCTACCTGAACGACGCGGGGCTCTTTCAGCTTCCCGCCAACGACGGCGGTGCGGTGGACACCGACCGGCGGATGACCATCTACCGCTGGTGGTTCGAACGTCAGGCGGAACGGCACCCGCAGGTCGACACCCGAGCTCTGTCGACTCGAGCCGTTAGACTGAAAGGGATTTCTCTGGCAGCGCCCCAGGAGCTGCTTGACTCGGCCCCGATCCGCTCCAAGATAGAAAAGCGGCTCCGCCGCCTCTCGGAACAGTCTCCTGCTCCCTCCACCGTGCCTGATGGCCCAACTTCCCCGTCGAAGGCGACCTCCTTCCACGAGAGGTTGCGCCGGGCAGTCGGCTCGCTGACCGATGAGCTCGCCGAGATCGAAAAGATCGCCGCCGAGGGTTCCCTCCTCGTTGATTCACTCAAAGCGGATTCCGACCGGGGCGGGGAGATATCATCGCGGCTCGGCGGCCTCGACGCGATCGATTCGGCGATCTTCTCGCTGCAGCACCGCGAGATCGTCGGATTTCTCCTTCAGAAGGATATTCAACGGATAATCGACCGCGCCCATCGCAACGCCACCCTCGAGGAGACTCTCGCCAACAGCGAGGCGATCTACCGCGGGCTGCATGAGTCGGCTCGGTACCACCGTATCTGCCTGGAGAGAGGGCTGACCCGCCTTGGTTCCTGATTGTTCGGCCCAATACCACCATAACGTCCAAAAGAGCATCAACAAAATTCGTAGCAGCAGTGAAGATTATGCACTGGTCGACCGATACTATAGACACGGAAGTGAACCGCTTCCAAACGGTGTGCACGTTGATCCGACTGCCTTGCTCTCTCGGATCTTCGACGTCCAGGCATACCGTTTTTTTTTTGCCTGGACAGCTTTCGCCCTCCCATGCTTGTCGCGCTGATACCTGCCTTCGTAACTTAAAAAGAGACCAGACCCGTGCGGGGGTGATCCTGTGCTGCGATACCGACCGGCGGGTGGAAATGGTTCTTGGGACGGGGAGGATCTCCGTAGCCGGAGAGTCCCCGAGTTCACGTTGCTTTTCGAAACAGGCTGATGTCGGCAATTCAGGTCGTAGGACTTTCAAAGTGGTTTGATCGCGTTCCCGCCCTTCGGAATCTGGATATCGAGGTAAGGAGCGGGGAGTTTCTCGTTCTGCTCGGACCGTCCGGATGTGGAAAGACCACGCTCCTCCGCTGTATTGCAGGTCTCGAACAGCCGTCGAACGGGGACATCTATCTTGATGATCTGTGCGTCTTTTCCTATCGTAATGGAACTGATGTTGCGCCCAAGCAGCGTCGGATCGGTTTCGTCTTTCAGAATTACGGCCTTTATCCCCATCTGACCGTTTTTCAGAATGTTGCGTTCGGACTGAAGGTACGCCGTGTACCCAGGGACGAAATTCGAGAACGTGTTCACCGCGCGCTGCAGATGGTAGATCTGGAGCTGCTCTCCGATCGGTATCCGCGACAGTTGAGTGGCGGGCAGCAGCAACGGGCGGCGGTGGCAAGGACGGTGGTTTCGGAACCACGGATCCTGCTTTTCGACGAACCGCTTTCCAATCTCGATCCTATCCTGAGAGTGAACGTACGTGCCGGCCTTAGACGTCTGCACTCAAGGCTTGGAACAACCTCGGTCTACGTTACTCACGACCAGCACGAAGCGATGATCCTGGGAGACCGGATTGGTGTAATTTCCGACGGTGACCTGCTCCAGATAGGACCGCCGCGGGAAATCTACGACTCGCCCGCCACCATTGATGTTGCGGAGTTCACCGCGAATCCGAAGACCAACATGCTTTTCGGCGAAATTCACACGACCGAAGATCGGGTGCTGTTTCTCCCCGAGGAGGATCCCTACTGTTTCATCCTCCTGCCGGACGAATGCAGAGGCTTTGCCCGCGAGCGCATAGCGTTGCACGTGAGACCGGAGGCGCTGCAGATTCTGCCGGCTTCCGGCGAAGATGAGGGAAGATTCTCGGTCGCGGGGGTGTTCGATGAAAGTCCCGACACTCTCATCGTGCTCGCGCTCGGCAACAAGCCGCCGCACATTATGGCGCGAAGACGCAACGGAGATCACCGGTTGCAGAGAGACGATGCCGTGCGGATACGCCCTCTGCGGGGAAATCTGTACGACCCGTTGACCCGCAGGCTGCTGGGATCCTTCGACTCCAGTTCGGCCCGGCAGGGGTCGGAGTCCGGCGTCCACAAATTGAGCGGCAGAACCTAGGCCGGTTCACCCCGCTTGAAGCTGAACGCGGACAAGAGCTGCGACGGCAGGAACAGCCGGACATCCCGATTCAGGACCTGAGAGAACACTACATTTCTCTTTCGCCGATCCTGAACGACGGTCTCCTCGGACACCAGTTTGTCTGCGACAATAACGCCTCGTTCGTCTGCTATCGCGATCATTACGCCTATCCGCTTTTTCTCGAGCGTCATAGATTCGGGAAAGTTTTCATGGACGGTGTACATCCGTACGTTTTCACCGCTGTAGCGATAGTAGGTGGTCTCATTGCTGTCGGTGAAGACGAATCTGCGGTCGAGCTCAAATGTATTGGTCACAAAGACTCGCGGAAGTGCGAGATATTCGTCCATCGCCTGCAGTACAAGGACAGTGACGAGGTTTGTCGAGAGGGGCAGTACCAGCGAAAAGGTGCACCCCTTACCCGGACGGTTCTCGAGCTCGAATCTGCCGCAGAGGAGTTTGCGCACCGAGTAGCTCACAACGTCGAGCCCCACGCCGCGGCCCGAAACCTCTCCCGGCCTGGTCCGGGTCGTGAACCCCGAACGCGAGATGACCGACAGCAGGTCGCGCTGATCGACGACATCGCGGTCGTGCTCGCCTTTACCGCCTCGACGGACTGGCGGCAGTGAACCCGGCCTGTCGTCGCCGTTCTCGAGCGAACGCACAAGACTTTCCGGGATGCCGTTACCATCGTCTTCAACGCGAATAGTCAGGTTCTCGTCGGTGCTGCTTGCAAGAATGCGTATGATGCCGGATTCCGGCTTCCCGCGGCTCTTTCGTACGTCCGGCGTCTCGATGCCGTGGTCGATCGCGTTCCGGATCAGGTGAAGCATGACGTCGGTGAGCACGTCGGACACGGGGAGGTAGACCCGTTCATGCTCACCCTGGGTCTTCAGAATAACTCTCTTGCCGAGCCTTCGGGCAAGCTCATCCACCACTTCCGCAAGGTTGTGAAACACTTCCGCGAGCGGTGCGGTCGAAAACCCCGAGATCTCGTTTCGCATCCAACCGACCAGCCGGTTGACCAGAAAGAGATTCCATTGGATTCGGGAACGGATCCCGCTGTCGATCGGCGCTTTACTCAGCTCGCTCCACTCCTGGCTCAGTCTGCTGTGGATTTCGTCGGCGTTCAAACACAGCTCCTCGTAGAGGCGCGCGGGCATGCTTACCGAGAAGGATCGCATCGCGGAACCGTCGGTGGCTCCCCGCTCGGAGTCGGCGTCACTTTGCAGCAGCGGATCATATTCGAGCTGCTGGATGGTTGTCCGCCGGATCTGGTCCACGTTGATCGAGCGGGCTATCCGTGCTTCGGGCTCGGACGTTGTGATCAGCGCCTGCACAAACCCGGAACGGCCGGCACGAATCGTTTCAATGTCCGGGTGCATCTTGATGACGTGGACGGCCTGCTCCAAGTTGCTTATCACCAGGTAGAGTCGCGGGTAGGCCATCGGCTCGGCGCTGTCTATTTCACAGTCGACGCGAAAGAGTGTCTCACCGCGCACTCTCGATTCCCGAAGCAGCTGCCGCTGGAACGGCGTCGCCCGGATCGCGAATTCGGGATCTGGTATTGCCCGCGCGCCTTGTCCCTTCTGTGCCGATTCCGTTTCAGCGTTCGAGGGAGCGGAGCCCGTTTTGCCGGCGGAGGCGGGGACGTTTACTGAGCGGAACTGCTGCTTGAGATCGTGCATTGCGTTCAGGAGCTCGTTGAGAGTCTCTGTTGAAAGCGGACCTTTTCGTCGCCGCCACCCCTCGAAGAGGTCCTCGAGAGCTCCGGCGGTGTCCGTGAGCGCGCCGTGGCCAAGGAACGACGATTCGGATTTCAGCGAGTGAACCGTCCGGAAAGCCTGATCGATCAGCTCTTGCTCGAATCCACGTTCCTCGAGCTGATTGACGACGTAGTCCAGCGTTTCGATCATCTGCGCGCCGTCGCTTTCGAACATCGACTTCAGTTTGCTGCTCATTCAATCCTCTTGTACCTGGTGTACAGTCTTCGCGCCTCACGGCGGATCGACTCCTCCCCGTCTTCCACTCCGGCTACGGCGAGGTTCATCATGCGTCCGCGCAGCTTCATCCTTCCGGCCGCCTCGAGAACTGCACGTTTGACCTCCACTCCGGCACGGGCAAAAAGCGCCGCCAGCTCACCTGCCGACTGCACGACGCTGAGGGTCCCAATTGCGCGGACCGCTGCAAGGACTGCCTTCTCATCACTATCATACAACACACGCCGCAAATATCCGTAGGCAGACCGTTTGCCGCTGCGTTCGAGCGACCTGACGGCGAGCACACGTAGCGCGGGAGTCCGTCCCTCGACTGGCCCTGCGGCCCGCGGAGGCGACATCCACAGGTGGAGGCTCCTTGGGCCGGTCAGTGGCGGACGGTGATGCCGTTCGGCCGGGCACCGGTCCCGCAGTTCCGTTCCGTCGACGGACATCCTTCCCCGCTGCCTTCGATGGAACCCGCAGCCTTTCGCTGGAAAGAAGAATTTCATAGGTCGCCTGAATGCGCTGAAACTCCCCGCCTGTATGTTCGCTTCCGCTCGCGTCCGGGTGAAGCCTTTTTGCGAGCGTCCGGTACGCTCCCTTTACCCGCTCCATGTCGGCTCCGGCCGGGAGTCCGAGCAGCCCTTCGGTCACCCTGCAGGACATGAATTTCCACGGAAGCCTGATCGTCGGAGACCGTTGTAAAAGTCGGCTGCGCCTCGGCCGAGATCGCCGTATTGCGCGCGAGAACGGTAACGAACTGGTCTCCCTCGATCTCAACCCCGAGGTTGTATGGCATGACGTCGTGGACTTCGATCTTGTCGGTCGACCGTGCCTCTCCGGATAGAATGCCCGCCTGAACGGCCGCACCGAGAGCAACCATCTCGTCCGGATTGACCAGGGCGACTTTTTCCAGGTTGAGCGCACGTTTGAGGTAACTGCCGACAAGCGGGATCCGGCTCGAACCGCCGGAAAGGACCAGGCTGTCGACACCGCGTATGCCGAAACCGGCGGTCTTGACCGCCTTCATCGTGAGCTTCACTGTCCGCTGCACGAGGCCGTCGATCAGCTCATTGAACGTCTCGCGGTTGATTTCGAAACTGAGGTGAAGCGGTCGCTGCCGTCCGCCGGATTCACTGAGACCGCCAAAGAACGGAAGAGCAATATGCGCCGACTCCCGGGTTGAAAGCTCGATCTTCGCCTGTTCGGTCAGTCCTGCAAGCTGCTGCATCAGTACCGGCTCGCTGCGGATGCTCATGTCGCTATCGGTCTCGAACTTCTCCACTACCCGGTCCAGAAGCAGCCGGTCGAAATCTATGCCGCCGAGGTGGTTGTCACCCTCCGCTGCAAGCACCCTGAAATCCATGCCCTGTTTTTTCAGGCAGGTCACGTCCAAAGTGCCGCCGCCGAGGTCGTCGACGAGGATTCGGCGGTCACCCGGCGTCTTGTAGGCGTAGGCGAGAGCCGCGGCGGTTGGCTCGTTGAGTATCCTCGCCACTCGCAGCCCGGCGAGGCGTCCCGCCTCCTGAGTTGCGCGCCGCTGTGCTTCGGAAAAATGTGCGGGCACCGTAATTACCGCGTCGTGAACTTCTGATCCCAGATACTCCTCCGGCCGGTAGGCACGGCCCGCGATTTCGAACGCCGTGGTGCTGCCCATCGTCCGTTTGACGGCGGTGATGGTCCGGCCGGCGTTGACAATTGCCTGATTCTTCGCGGATTCGCCGACGAGAATATCACCCGAATCCGTGAAAGCCACGACCGACGGGGTTATACGGCTTCCGCGTTTATTCGGAATCACGCGCGGCTCGTTTCCGTCCATGAACGCCACGGCCGAGTTGGTCGTTCCGAGGTCAACTCCAATGATGGGTTTCACTTCGAACCTTCCCCGGGAAGATCCGAGGACCCGGTCGTTCGTCCGCCCTGAAGAGCGATGATCAGCTCCACCTCGCCGAGCGTCGACCCCACTCTCCCGGCAATGATCGAGGGAGCTATTCCCTTGCGGTGGAGGTCGAGGACCTGCGCCTTGAAGTCGCCCCGGCTCCGACCCTGCTTTCCGTCCGGCTCCTCATTCGCTGCACCGGCGGGTTCGGATGGTTCAGGATTCGCCGACACCTCCGGCTCGGGCCGGACCGTCTCGTCCTTGGGTGCAGGTCCGCGATTGCGTTTGAGAATCGACGAATACACCGCGCTGCTCATTTCGTGCTTTTCGGCCTCCCGCCTCAGTACAGAAAGCCGCCGGTCGGCGGTGTCGAGAACACTTTTCAGTACCTCGATTCGATCCTCGATGAGGCCGATGTTGCGGTCGGTAGTGTGATTGAGCTCCTTGATTATGTCCTCGACCTCGTCCCGGATCCGGTCAAGCATCTCCTTGGGGTTCAACTGGTTATCTATTTTACGATTAAGAATGATATACAGGACGGCTGCGACGAGAATATTGAGAAGTATTGCGAGCAGTGTGGACATATGGTGACGACTCAGCCCGAGATGTCGATGTTCTGTCCCAGGTCAGGATCACGGAAAAGCTCACTGTCATCCCGGGACGAATCTTCCTTCTTCCGCTTTTTCGCTTCCTCCCGCTCCTTTTCGCGCTCTTCGTTGTCCTTCACACTCTCGAGTTCGTTCTGGAGTTCCGGGGTTTCGCTTACGCGGGTTATCTGCTGCGTGCTTTTCTGGGCGATCTCCTGACCCGCAACGCTTTGCGCCTGAGCCGCCGCATCCTTGATCGCCGCCTGGTCCTGCCCCACCTGCTGAAGCCTCACGAAGAGTGTCTGTAGGTCTATGGGCTGGAGCGACATCAACCCCTCCTGTTTATACTGATATCTTCGTCGGACTCTTCGTACTTGGTGACTTTCACGTTGCCGCCTTCCGACAGGAAGGTGACCCCTTTGAACTCGTTCCGGACTTCAAGCATGGCGTCCTTCACGCTGACGCGAACTCCCGGATAGACAGTCCCGGAAGCGGAAATCTTCCCCTGGACCTTGAGCTGATTCAAATAACTCTGCAGCGTCGCAATCTCTTCGCGGATCTTTTTCTGCTCGCTCATAAGGGTGACTTTCCGCTGTTTGAGCTCATTGTAGGCCTGCAGTCGATCCTTGGGAAGCTCCCTGCGCGCACGAAGCTGCTGTTCCAGCGTCTTCATGTTGAGCGCGATATCGCCCTGCTCGGAGGTTATCTCGCCGTCCCGCTTCTGCAGCGCAACGAGCTGCTCTTTGCTTCTCGGATCGTAGCCGACCTCGAGATAGGTCTCCATTCCGGCGACCGAACCAAGGCTCTTCGCATTGATCTCTTCCGACGCGCGGAGCTTGCCGCCGACGATCGCGGCCCGTTTGCCTTTGCATATGATTCTGCGGTTCGCGAAAACCTGCGAATTGATGATGCCGTCACTCACCACCACGAGCTCGCCGGCCTCCACGCGGGCATTTTCGATGAACTTCGACCAGACGCTCTTTCCCGCCTTGATGACACCGGACGATTTGCCCGTGATACCCTGATGGACGATGATATCACCCTCGGCGTCCAGATTGCACTTTCCTACGCTGCCCATAACCTCGATGTTTCCGGCAGCCTTGACCTCGAAACCGTCCTCCACATTCCCCTTGACGAGGACGGTCCCCAGAAACAGCACGTGACCGGTCTTGAGGTTCACGTCGCCAGCCACAGTGTAAACGGGCTCCACGTGGAGTCGCCCGCCCGATATTATCACCTGCCCGTTCATCTCGGCGATTGCGGTCATTCCATCTTCCGAGATCCGGATGTTCTTTCCAATTTCGAAATCGAAGTCTTTCCCGTCCTTGGCCGGGAGAAGCTTTCCGGTTACCGTCCTTCCCGCCTCTCCGCGTTCGGCGGCCACTTTTCGCGCAAGGACCTGCCCCTCGACCACGTTCTGTACCAGGTTCAGTTCCTTGAAGTCGACCCGGCCGTTCACCTCTTTCAGCTTGACCTTCGTTGGGTCGGTCTGGAAATTGTAGACGATGCGCGCGTCGGCTCCATTCTTCGGCGGTATGCCCTCTGCGACCACAAAGGGCAACTTGTATTGCGGTCTGTCCACAAACCGGGTCACCGCTTCCGTAACAATCCCCTCAGCCACGCCATTCTGTTCCAGAAAAGCGACAATCGTGTCGAATTCGGGGTCCGCGCCACCCGGCCCGGGGGGAAGCGCCGTCAGAAAGGCCTTCATCTCCATATCCGCTATTTCCAGCGAGAGAATTGCATCGTTCGATGGATTGTGCTCGTAGTCGCCTACACGCACGAACTCGCCCGCTGCCAGCTTCACCACCCTGGCGACCTGAGCGCGGCTTATCTGGTCGGTCGTCCGGGCGCTGAGCTGCTCTACCGCCTGCCGCTCGGACGCGGGCACCCCACTTCCCCGTGGCGCCGTCACTTTGAGGAGCACTCCCTGCGGCGACAGCCGTACAAAGATCTCCCCGTCCTGATTCGGGTTTTCGCGCACTGCGGCGAGCGCTGAAAAATCGAGGTCCGGAAACTCGTCTGCGCCCGTTCCGGAGTCCGCCGTCCTGGCCGGATATGCCAGAATGAGAAAAGGCTTCTTACCGACCCCGAGCAGCCCCTGCGAGCCGCGTTCGAGCACTTCGTACTCTATCTTCTTGACCGGCAGCCCCAGCTCGATGGAAGCCTGCTTCAGCGCGTCCTGAAGCGAGGTCCCGGAAACATTGACATAATTCTGTTTCCGGTCTTCTTCGACCTGCTGTTTCATGAAGCTCTGAAGCTGTTCGAGGCTTACCATCGCCAATGCTATACGATCCCCTTGCGTATGTTGGTGAGCTTTCCGCGCAGCCGCATTATCGCCTTTGTGTGAAGCTGGGAAACGCGCGACTCGGTCACCTCGAGCACCTGTCCGATCTCCTTCAGGGTAAGGTCCTCGTAGTAATAGAGCACAAGCACCTTCTTTTCCTTTTCGGGCAGCTCGTCGATAAATCTGATGATCACCTGCCGAATTTCGTCCTTCTCGACAATGGTGTCCGGATTGAGGCTTTGCGGGGATTCGATGGAATCGGCGATCGACACTTTGTCGTTGTCGTCGCCGGTGTACCACACATCGTTGAGCGAGAGCATGGAGGTTCCGCTGATTTTAAGCATCAGCTTCTCGAACTCGCGCACGCTCATGCCCAGCGACTGTGCTATTTCACGGTCCGATGCGGACCTGCCGAGACTCGCTTCCAGGCGGCGTACCGCGTCCTCTATTTCGCGCGCTTTCTGGCGAATCGAGCGGGGAACCCAGTCGATCGAGCGGAGCTCATCGAAGATGGCACCTCTGATCCGCGTGACCGCGTAGGTCTTGAATTTCACGTGCTTTTCGGGGTCGAACTTTTCGATTGCGTCGAAGAGTCCGAACACCCCGTAACCGACCAGATCGTCGAACTCGACGTTGTGGGGCATTCCAATTGCGACCTTGCCCGCTACGTACTTCACCAGAGGAGCGTACTGCTTGATCAGCGCATCGCGGATTTCGGGATTGTGAGTCTTCCGGTACCTGCGCCAGAGTTCCTCTTCCGTCAATTCCGCGAGCACGTTGTCGCCCATACCGTTCCTTTCCTTTCTACGACTGGTCACGTTTTAGAACCGTCCGCAACGCGCGTGCGATGGTTTCCGGATCCATGTCGTCCCTTCCGCCGCGAACCTCCTCGCGAGTCTCTTCCGGTTCGACGATAGATCCGACCGATTCTCCGTCAAAGGACCCTGCAAGTCCTCCGATATCCGGCAGATTCTTCGTATCGGCATCGAGCAGTTCCCTGCTCTCCTCTTCACCAACAACGTCGGATGGCGCGGACCGGCGTGTTACAGGGCCCTCACCACCCGCGGCCCGCTGGGAGCCCTCGCCAGGCAAAATGGAGTCATCCGAGGCGAGCTCCTCCACCTCTTCCACGAGCGAATCGCCGGCAAACTCATCAACGCTTTCCTCTCCGTCCAGTTCCCCCGATTCCGGCCCTTCTGAACTCTCTTCGTCGTCGCTGTATATGCCGGGCTCTTCCTGCGGGATAACGATATCCACGTTGCGCCCACCGGGTTGACGGGCATCGGAACGATCTTCTGCGTCCGAGAGCTTCTTTAGTTCGGGAAGATATCTGGCAATGACGAGGGAAACTCCTGCACCCACCACCGCAAAGGCAACGGCACCAAGAATCGCGCGCAGGAGGAGCAGGCCAAAGCCGACACCGGCTATCGCCCCGCTCAAAATGGAAAGAATAAAGGCCGCCCCAGCAAATACGGCACTTACTTTCCAGTTAATTTCCATAACGTCCAGTTTTAAAACCCCACTACAGATTAGGCCAAATATCCCGCCCCGTCAACTCGCGGGCTGCTGACGCCCGAGCAGTTTACGAAGAAACCGCGAAAGTCCTCCCTCCTGGCCTACAGGCACCTTCTCGAGCCTCCCAACCATGTGCTGGACGCAGATCGACGCCTTTCCCTTCGGATCCATGGCAAGAAAGGGCCTCTGACGCAGCACCGCCTGATGAACCGCGGGATCGTCGTAGACGTAGCCCAGGTAGTCGACCTTCAAATTGAGAAACTGCCCGGCAATGTTGATGACGCGCTCGGCGACCTTCTTCCCTTCTGTCACCGAGCGAACCCTGTTTACGATTAGCTTCAGACTCAGGCTCAGATTGTCGATTTCGGTCGCGATTATCTTGATGATGCCGTACGCATCGGTTATCGCGGTGGGCTCCGGAGTTGTGACGATGATTGCCTCGTCGGCAGCAGCGACAAATGAAAGCACGTTGTTTGACACACCGGCGCTTGTGTCGATTATGATGACGTCGGCGCTCGAGAGCTCGGAAAGCTCCTGGACAAAGATCTGCCGTTCATCTTCCGAAAGATTCGCTATCTTCGCAAAGCCGCTGGCACCCGCGACGATCTGGATGCCGTAGCTGGTGTCCATCAGAATCTCGCGCATGCTCTTCTGTTTTCGGATGAGGTGATAAAGGTTGTACTTCGGGATGATCCCCAGCACTACGTTCACGTTGGCAAGGCCGAGATCCGCATCCATCAGCACAACACGCTTGCCGAGCCGCGCGTAGGCCAGAGCCATATTCGTCGAAATATTGGTCTTCCCGACGCCGCCCTTCCCGCTTGCGACAGCAATGATCCTCGTCTTGTGCTGTGATGCCGCCGCGTCGGCCCCACGCCCTGCGGAGGGCTTTTTCTTCATCATTTCACGCAGCGTTTCCGCCTGGTCTGCCATCTCCCTCTCCATCTCCCAACGGATTATCCGAACCGTGCTTCCACGTGGTCGCGGCTGATCCGGAAGCCTTCCAGATTTGTGAGAAGCTTAACCACCGATGCCCTGGCGATGTCCTGTGGGACGCCCTGCCCGTCGGTGACGAACGAAATCGATTTCTGCTTTTCAAAGAGCACACTGACGACGTTCCCGATCCGGGTAGTCTCGTCGAGTTTGGTTAGAACCACCGACTGATAATTGAACGGTTCGAACTGCCGGAGGATTTCGTAGATGTCACTGGTCTTTGTGGTCGCGCTCAGAGCGAGGTGCACCGAGCTCCCCGTGCCCGACTCGCGGAGCAGCTCACGCATTTCGCCCAGTTTCGCGAAATCCTTCGGACTCTTACCGATAGTATCCACGAATACAAGATCGACATCATGGTACAGATC
Organism: uncultured Spirochaetales bacterium; assembly: GCA_964577375.1. Lineage (GTDB taxonomy): Bacteria > Spirochaetota > Spirochaetia > DSM-27196 > DATKUC01 > DATKUC01. Next base: position 111,338 of record CAZNYW010000002.1, read on the forward strand.
CAGATACTTCTTGAAATCCTGTGGCGACTCGGCAAAGGCCACCGGAATTCCCATTATCTCTCCATAGATCTCTATCTGCTGCTTGGCGCCGATCCGGTAATTATCGATGGTCAGTATCCGCACGGTGGAAGGTTTTCCGCTTGCACCGGTGATGCCGTACATGGCTGCAAGTTTGGCAATGGTGGTGGTCTTTCCGACGCCGGTGGGGCCTACGAGGATGAAGACCTCGGCACCGGCGTCCCTCTTCCCCGAGGATCTCGATATGTTTGCCGTGTCCTCGCTTATGGCGATCGATTCGCCGATCCACTCCACCACCCTGTTCTGAACCCCGGCGATATCGTCGAGCTCATCTACCGACAACTCGCTCCGAAGCCGGCCCGAGATGCCGCGTATGTAGGCGGGTGTAAACTCGTTCTGTTCGAGAAGCGTTTCGATTTCGCGGATTGTCGGATGGACTGCGTCAGTCTGCGTCACCGAAGTCGACGGCGGCTGCTTGTCCATCCGTTCCTTGATATCCTGAATTTCCTTCAATACCAGGTCGATGGTTTTTTCCGCCTTCACGGCATTCAGGATCTTCTTCTTTTCCTCTTCGACGTCGATGGTCTTTCGCTTGACCGGCTCATAGGAGTAGTAGCCTGTAACTTCGACACCTTCCCGGGCGAAGAAGCCCAGGAAACCGCCCATTCGCACCATCTTGTGGGAAAGAATCCGGGCATTGTCCCCGTACTTGACCCGCACTTTGTCGAGAGCTTCGCGATGAGTCTGGGCCTGTTCAACGAAGTATTCCATCTGCAGTCACCTCATCCATCGAGTCTGATCTCGCCAACCCCTTCGACACGCACTTCGGGGATGATTTCGGCTACCGACAGCACCACCAGGTCCGGTATCTCACGTGAGGTACCGGTCTTCACCAGCGGGCGCGCCGCCTCCGAACAGAGCACGATCGGGTAGAGCCCCTGCTCCTGAACCCGCCGGACCATGTTCGACACGGCATTAATCCATTTTCGTTGAACGTCAGGCTTGAGCGCGGAGATGATGCCGCCCGCGGTTTCCACGCGGGAATCGATGATCGTCTGTTCCAGGGCGGGGTTGATGGTGATGACCGACATCTTCCTGTCGTCATCCGCATACTGGAGACAGATCTGCCGCGCAAGTCCCTGCCGTACCTTCTCGATAAGATACCCCGTATCCTTGGTGATTGTACCATAGTCACCAAGCGTTTCCAATATGACCACCATGTTGCGAATAGACACCTGTTCGCGAAGCAGTCCCTGCAGCACCTTCTGAATTTCCCCGGTCGAAAGGTTGCCCTGAACCTCCTCAACGACCGCAGGATAGTCCCGTTTGAGCGTGTCGAGGATCGATTTTACCTCCTGCCGGCCGAGGATTTCGGATGCATGCCGCTTGATAACCTCGGTCAGGTGGGTCGCCACGATGGACGGTGCGTCCACAACCGTGTAACCGGCCCTTTCGGCCTGCTCACGGAACTCCTCGGTAATCCACTGCGCCGGGAGACCGAACGCCGGATCTCGAGTCTTTTCTCCTGGAATCTCCTCTTTCACGCCGCCGGGATTGATGGACAGATAGTGTCCGAGGCGGATCGAGCCACGGCCCACCTCCACGCCGCGGATCTTGATGCAGTATTCCGACGGTTCGAGGCGCATGTTGTCGATGATTCGTATGCGCGGTACCACCAGGCCCATGTCGAGGGCCGCCTCGCGCCGGATCCGGGTTACGCGGTCGAGAAGCTCCGCGCCCTGATCCTTGTCGACAAGGGGAACGAGCCCGTAGCCGAGCTCGAGAGAGATCGGGTCGAGCGGTGCCACCGGAGACACCTCTGCCGGCGCCGCCTCACGAGTTTTCTCGGCGGCGACCGCCTCGCGAGCGTCGCGTTCGGCCGTAATCTGCCTCCGGGTCAGACGAACCGCGAGAAAGCCGAAGAGGCCCGCCATGGGCAGAAGCACGTACCAGGGAAATCCCGGAAGAAACGAGATCATGAAGAGGAACCCCGCAGCGATCCAGTAGACGCGCGACTGACTGGAGAACTGCTTAGTGACGTCATCTCCGAAGGTTCCGTCAGAAATTGCCCTTGTGACTATCAGGCCGGTGGCGGTAGACACGAGCAGCGCGGGAAACTGGGTCACAAGTCCGTCACCGATGGTGAGGTTGGAATAGGTGTTGAGCGCCTCGTTGAATGCCTCACCGTGCAGCGTCATTCCCACGATGATTCCACCGATCAGATTGATGGTAGTTATGAATATGCCGATCTTGACGTTGCCCGACACGAACTTCGACGCACCATCCATAGCCCCGTAGAAATCGACTTCACGCTGAAGGTCGTTCTTTCGCTTCATCGATTCCTCTTCGGTGATAGCGCCGGAGTTGTATTCCGCCTCGATCGCCATCTGTTTTCCAGGAAGCGCATCGAGAGTGAAACGGGCAGCCACTTCGGCGACGCGAGTAGCGCCCTTCGTGATGACCACGAACTGCACCGCAATAAGAATCGTGAAGATAATGAGCCCGATGACGATGCCCTGGACTCCGCCGGTCCCGACGACGAAATGCCCGAAGGCGCGGACCAGCTTTCCGCCGAACTGGTTACCCTGCGAGAGAATCAGGCGGGTTGAAGAGACGTTGAGTGCGAGCCCGTAGACGGTCGTGACCAGAAGCAGCGTTGGAAAAATCGAGAACTCGAGTGCCCTCCGCGTGTAGAGCACGATCAGGATGGTCAGCAGCGAGAGGATTATGTTGAAGGCCATGAGCGCATCGAGCAGCACCGCCGGCAGCGGAATGATCAACATCATCACCACGACGATGACACCGACGGCCACAAAGATGTCGCTTCGCTGTTTTAGGAATGAGGCTCCCAGTAGAGACCGCACATCCGCCATATCGCTCTCCTTCGCCTATCGCGGGCCCGGCCCGCCTGCGGCCGCGCTCTGTCCTGCCGCGCCGAGCTTGTTCATCTGATAAACCTGCTTCAACACCGCCACTACCGCTTCGTAGTATTTCTCCGGAATCTCGTCTCCGATCTCCACGTCCGCATACAGCGCGCGGGCGAGCGGCCGGTTCTCAATGAGCGGCACGTTGTACTCGGTCGCAAGCTCCCGGATTCGCTGCGCGATATTGTCCTGCCCCTTCGCGGTAACGGTGGGGGCGCGCATCATCTCCCGGTTGTACTCGAGAGCCACCGCATAGTGCGTCGGGTTCGTGACAACCACGTCCGCCTCCGGAACCTTTCGCACGAGGTTGCGATTAAGAAGATCCTGCATGCGCCTGCGCAGGCGCCCCTTCACCAGCGGGTCTCCTTCGTACATTCGCCGCTCTTCCTTAACCTCCTGTTTGCTCATCTTCAACGACTCGAGGTGCTGTCTCCGCTGAAACAGGTAGTCGAAGAGCGAGAAAAACAGGAGCACGACCGCCGACCAGACAAGGATCCTGAAGGTGAGGGTTGCAATTACCGAGACGCCCTGAAGGACCGTCGCGTGCAGAAGGTTCACCAGCTGTCCGATCGAACTGACGACGATCAGGACTGCAATCCCGACGATGATGATGATCTTGATGACCGATTTCGAAAGATTGAAAATCGCTTCAGCGGAGAAGAACGATCGCTGGAGCCAGCGTCCGAACCGGGGCGCGACGCGGTTGAAATCGGGTGTTATCGGCTTCACGGTGAAAAGCAGCCCGACCTGCAGCACATTTCCGAGAATGGCCGCCGTCACTGCAACCGCCGCGATGGGCCAGACCAGACGCAGGAAGTAACCGAAGAAGGCCCGGGCAACGGTGAAATCGACCGTGATATCTACCGTCGTCGACTGGCTGATGAAGTAGGCCACCATTTCGGCCATCGTTCCGAAAAAGTACTTTCCAATGATGCCGAGAAGGACCACGGTGAAGAGCAGCACGATCGACTGCGCAACGTCCTGAGACTTCGCGACCTTGCCCTCTTCGCGCGCCTTGCGGATCTTGTGTTCGGTCGGTTCCTCTGTGCGGCCCTCGTCCTCAGCCGCAAACCACTGGAGATGAACTCCGGTCAGTTGAGCGGCAAAGTCGTCTCCGGAAAGGAGACTGCGGAGCTCGGGACCCGGTGTGTATTGATCCGAATCGACCGTCACTGGCCTCCTCCTGCTGCCGCAGCGGCGGCGGCTCCACCACCTGCCTGGATCCGTGAGAAGACTCCGTTCAGCTCGCTGAATCCGAGGTCGATCACGTGTCCGAAGAATCCCATGATGAGTGGAATGGAAAGCACCAGCATTACAAAGGCCACAATAATCGCAAGGGGAAAACCGAGCATCAGCAGATTGAGCTGCGGTGCCGCCTTTGCGAGCAACCCCATCACCACCTCGACCAGAAAGAGCGTTCCAAGGATCGGAAGCGCAATGATGAGAGCCTGCTCGAAGAGACGGGAAAGACTTCCGAGCATCAGCGCCGCCCAGTCGCTGTGATGCGTAGCGAAATCGACCGCCCGGACCGCATGGAAAGACCCGACCACGCCGGTGAGAAAGAGCTTCTGGAACCCTCCCACGGACAGAAACACAAACATGGCTCCCACATTGAAAAACTGGCCGACAAGAGGAATCTCGACCTGGGCCAAAGGATCGAAGACTTCCGAAGCACCAAACCCCATTTGAAGGGAGAAGAACTCGCCCGCAACCTGGAATGCAGCAAAGATCACCACCAGATAGAAGGAGGTGATGATCCCGATCAGCGCCTCTCCAATCACAACGAGCACATAGGCGAGAACCGTATCGGGTAGAGGCGTGTAGACGCCGCGAAGCCCCGGAAGCAGGAGCGCGGAGCACAGAAATGCGAGCCCGATCTTTGCGATACGAGGAACGCCCCCGGAGGACAGCAAGGGTGCAATCTCGATCATCGCAATCACCCGGGCGAAGATGAGGAAAAAGATCTGTGCATCGCTGACCAGGCTCCCGAGGTTCAAACCAGCATCACCTGATCATGTTGGGAATCTGGGCAAAAAGGTTCTGCGTGAACTGCACCATCGCCCCGAACATCCAGGGACCGAAGAAGAGCAGCGCGGCAAGGATCGCTGCAATTTTCGGAACGAACGTCAGCGTCTGCTCCTGGATCGACGTCGTCGCCTGGAATATCGAAACGATCAGGCCGACCACCAGTCCGATGAGAAGCAGCGGCGAGGCGATCACCAGTATCTCGACAATTGCGCTGCGCATTATCTGAACGGCTACACCCAGGTCCATGAAAACCTCCTATGCTCAGGAAAAGCTCGCTACCAGCTGCCTCGTAAGCAGGCCCCACCCGTCCACCAGAACAAACAGAATCAGCTTGAACGGCAGACTGATCATGACAGGCGGCAGCATGATCATTCCCATCGACATCAGCGTGGATGCCACGACCATGTCTATTATTATGAACGGCACAAACAGAAGTATTCCAATCTTGAAGGCTACCGTAAGCTCATTGAGAATGAAGGCGGGTATCAGCACGTGGGTCGGCACATCTGCCAGATTCTGCGGCTTGGGAAGCCCGCTCATGCTCATAAAGAGACGGATATTGTCCGGATTGGCCCGCATCTGCTTGTACATGAAGACGCGGATCGGTTTTTCGAAGTTCTGCTCCGCCTGCTGGATGTTTATCTTGCCGTCGGAAAAGGGTTTGTACGCATTGTTGTAGATGTCGGTGATCGTCGGCCACATGATGAACAGCGTCATGAAGAGCGCTATCCCCATGAGCACCTGATTCGGCGGCACCTGCTGCAGCGAAAGCGCCCGCTTCACGAAGTCGAACACTATCGCGATCCGCAGGAACGAGGTCATCAGGATGATGATGGCAGGCGCAAGGCTGAGAACCGCCAGCCCCAGAAGGAGCTGAAGTGAAAGGGCGACCTCCTGGTTGTTCTTCGGCGACCGAAGCTGAAGGTCGACAAACGGTATATTGATGCCGCTCAGGCCGTTTCCGCCGGGCGCGGCCGTCGAAGGCGCAGTCGGCGCTGCAGGCGTAGCCTGAGCAAACAACACCCCCGGTGTGAATCCCACGAGCGCTGCGGCCAGGATCACAATTGCTGCTGATCTTCTCATGTCCCCTCCCCTGTTTACCGTGCGGCTACTGCGAGAGCCGCTTCAGCCGGTCCCGCTGCTTCCGCAGGAACTGCGTCGGTTCCGCAATTCCGCCGATCTCAGCTCCTGGCGGGCCACCTCGCGTTTCCACGGGCTCGGAATCGCGCTCCAGTGCCGGGCCGGCAGATGCCGGGCCGGCAGGTACCGTTTCGGCGGTCAGGGCCGCGCCCTGCCGGGTCGGCGTTGGGGAGAGGTTTTTTTGATGCGTCGAGATTCCGGTCGCCGCGAGCACATTCGACAGCAGATCCGAGAAGTTCCGCCGGACGCCGGGCGTCGCGGTCTGGTACTTCAGGCGGATATCGTCGAGGCTCTCCTGGTCGGTAATCTCTGCTATCAGACTTATCGAGTGCTCGCCGCCGCCTACAAGGAAGATCTGCCGACCGGCTTCCACCAGGTGGATAGTCCGATTGCCCGGAAGCTGAAGACTTCCAAGGACGCGCATGGAGGACGCCTCGTTGACGCGGCCACCAGTGCCCTTCTTGAGCAGGTAGAACAGTCCGTAGATCAGGGCGACAACGAATCCGAGTATCAGCACCATCCGGACCAGGTCCCAGATGCCGAAGGCCGGAACCGACTTGATCGGGCTCGGGGCGGCGCTGTCGGAGAAGGTCAGATCCTTCTCATTGACGTTTTCCACGCTCTTCCCGTTCGCCGCACCGGCGGCTGTGGTTGCTGCCGCCGTGGAGGCGCTGTCAGGACTCGCGACGTCCGGCACGCTTCGCGCGGTCTGTGCGGATTGCGCATTTTTCGAATCCGGCGCGTTTTGCGCCGCCGGAGCCTGCGGCGAGACTGCTGTAGATTTACCCGATTGCGCAGCGGGCCTGTTCTGAGCGGTTACCGTCTGCGAGACAACAGCGATAACAGCAATGAGAAGAACGCCCGCCATGAGAATAGCGGCTTTCTTTTTGATATGTCCCCTCCCAACACCGGCTTTTGCGGGTCTGCAGTCCCGCGTGGCCTGATACTTATATATTACGTCATATTGTTCATTCTTTCCATAGGCGAAACAATCTCTGTTACACGAACTCCGAAGTTTTCGTCTATGACCACCACCTCACCTTTTGCTATCAATTTGTGGTTTACGAGGATGTCGACCGGTTCGCCGGCGAGTTTGTCGAGCTCGATGATCGTCCCCTCGCCCATACCGAGGATCTCCTTGATCAGCTTTTTGGTGCGGCCGAGCTCGACCGTCATCTCCATGTAGACATCCATCAGCAGACTGATGTTGCCCTGCTCCGGCTGGAGACTCGACTGCTGAAGGTTGGGGAACTGAACCGGTGAGGCCTGCTGGGAGGCCATGCCACCGGGTGGTCCGCCGAACCCACCGCCGGCCATCGCGTTGCCGAACGCACCCTGCCCGCCCATGCCGGAAGCCGGGGCGCCGCCGGATGGCTGACTCTGCGCCGACCTGCCCTGCGGCGCTCGCGGCGCTGCCGCTTTTGCCCGCAGTCCTGCACGGTCGAGAATGTCCGCCGCAACTTCCGCACCGAATATCTCGACCAGCTCGAATGAGGCACCGTCTTCGATAGTCACCGGGTAGGTGACCTTCACGAACTCGCCGCCGGGCAACTGGAGACTTCCCTTGTCCTGCTGGGCCGCCTCCGGGGCGTCGGTCATCACCGTTTCACCGGTCTTATCCCCGATGGCGGTGAGAAGCGGGCTTCCAACCTGGGAAAAGGCCTCCTGCAGTGCGTTCAGCGCCGCATCATCGAGCTCCGCATCCTCCTGCCCCATCATGGCGCCGGCAATAACGGCCGCGCCGGAGGAGGCGAGCACGTAGCTGTGGGGCCCGGTCACTCCTTCACTCAGGTCCATCCGCACCTGCACGACATCACCTTCGAGATCGTCTTCGAGCCCGGAGCTGTCGGTCGTATCTACAGTCGGTTTGCCGATCGTCACGCTCTTGCTGACGAGCATGGAAAAATTCGAGGCCTGACCGTCTACGGTTTCGGCCACCAGGCGCTGAAACGCCTTGCGATCCTGGCTGGAGAGACTCTCTTCCTGTGCGGGGGCGGCCGGCGCTTCGTCGAACTCCATGCCCCCCGATCCCTGCAACAGAGCGTCTATTTCATCTTGTGAGAGGGATCCATCGCTCATTACTCTTCTCCTTCGACAACCAGTTCCTCGAAGTCTTCCTGCTCAATATCCTCAAGCTGCTTGATAATCTGGACGGCCATCTTGTTTCCGACCTGGCCCGGTTTGCACTGGAATTTGGGCCGGTTGCCGATTTTCAGCGACATTGGATCGTTCACCCGCACATTCGGGAACCTGATGACGTCCCCGGCGCGCAGCGACAGCACATCGCGAACCGTCAGGTCCATCTGACCGATTTCGGCAACCACGGTTACTTCTATTGTCGACAGCCTTTCGCGGATTATGTTGAGATTTTCGGTGGTAGCGCCGCGCCGGATTGACGAATACATGTACTGCGCGGACAGCTTGGAGATGATCGGCTCGATCGTCAGGTAGGGAATACAGAAGTTCATCATTCCCTCAACGTCACCGACCTTTGTCTCGAGGGTCACCAGCACGACCATTTCCGTCGGCGGAACGATCTGCGCGAACTGCGGATTGGTTTCGATCTGCCCGAGACGCGGCCGCAGATCGATGACCTGGCTCCACGCCTCACGCATGTTTCCCAGGATCCGGACGATGATGCCTTCCATAACAGACTGTTCAATGTCGGTCAGCTCGCGGGTGACCTTTGCCCCTTCGCCCTGACCTCCGAACAGACGGTCGATTATCGAGAAGGTGATTGCGGGATCTATCTCGAGGATGGCTGAACCCTTCAGCGGATCCATGTTGATTACCGCGAGGGTAGTGGGATTGGGGATCGAACGGATGAACTCTTCGTAGGTCAGCTGATCTACCGAGGCGACGTGAACCTGCGCAAGGCTGCGAAGCTGCGCTGAAAGCGCCGTGGTTGTGAGACGGGCGAAGGTCTCGTGCATGATCGAGACCGTGCGGATCTGCTCCTTCGAAAACTTGTCCGGCCGCTTGAAGTCGTAGATCTTGATCTTGCGCTGATCGGCCGGCTGGTGAATTTCTTCTGTCTCGATATCACCGGACGAGATCGCCGTGAGAAGTTGATCAATTTCGTCTTGTGACAGTACTTCGGTCATTGATCCTCTCCGCTCGCACCCCTTCTCTCAATTCATACACAGTTTCTGTTAAAATTCAACCACGTTGTAGCTCTTGAAGAATACCTCCGCAATCTTGCCGTGTGCCAGTATACGGTTGATCTCTTCTCGAAGATCATCCTTTACCCGCTGCATGTTGGACGCCCCGTCGAGCTGATTTGCCTTTTTCGAAATGAAGTAGCGCAGCACGATGTCCCGTATTTCGGGCGCCCGCTGACTGAGCTCCGCTTGAAGCGCCTTATTGGCAGGATCAAACCCGAGGACCGGCTCCACTATTACCGTGTGCGGCACCTGGTCCGCGGTTCGGCCCCGGATCTCGCCGATTTCGGAGAAATAGGCATAGATCGGTTTCGTCGCCTGGTAGGACTGTGACAGCGGTTCCTGTCCCTGCGCTCGGTTGCCCTTGTTGAGGATATTTACCGTTATGACCACGACCGTCACAATGAATATGATCGAGCCGAGGATGATGGCCACCCATTTGAGAATCTGTATGACGATGCCGGGTAAGAATGCGACCCTTCGCTTTCCGGGCTCTTCGCCGCCGCCTACATCGTCTTCAGGTTCAAACATTTCGTCTGACATGGATTACTCCACCTTTTTCAGTTACAGGTTACCGTTCGACAGAACGATGATATCGACGCGGCGATTGTAGGCGCGGCCTTCCGGCGTGTCGTTACTCATGAGAGGCTGCGTATCGCCCAGTCCCATCACCTGAAACTGGTTCTCGTTGACGCCAAAGTCGACCAGGTAGTGCAGCACGTTTGTCGCGCGCGCCGTCGAAAGCTCCCAGTTCGACGGCCACGGCCCATTCGGGTCGGTCGGTGCATTGTCGGTGTGTCCCTCTATTCGGAACTTTCTGTTCGCGAGCTCCTTGCTCGAAAGAAGCGTGGAAATCTTCTGTAAGAGCTCACGACTCGCTTCGATGTTCAGCTCTGCGCTCGCAGGTCTGAAGTAGGCGTCAGAGGCGAGCGTTATCACAAGTCCACGCTCGTCCTCCGTGATTCGCACCTTCTTGCTCTTGATCTCCGGCTCGAAGAGCGCCGTCGCAGCACGACGCGCCTTGTCGAGCGCGCGCCCGGCCTGCATCGAAGGCAGGCTCATAACGGTATTTCCAAGCTCCGCGAGCTTGCCCTGCTGAAGGGTATTTCCACCGCTGTAGGCGCCGAGCCCCTGAAAAGCTGCAAGAATGAGCTGAAGCTTGTAGCCGTTGATTTCAGCGGTTGTGAACATGAATATGAAGAAGGTCAGGAGCAGCGTGGTCATGTCACCATAGGTGACCATCCAGTCTGGCGTACCTTCGCTCTGTTTTTTCTGTTTCTTTGGTGCCGGCATCGAGCCTCTCCTACTCTCGCACGGTCTCCTGCCGCATGGTTTCACGCTGCCGCGGAGGCAGGAAAGAAACAAGCTTTTCCAGCAGTATGCGCGGGTTGTCGCCCGATTGAATCGACAGGATACCTTCGATGATTATCTCTTTCACTCGCGTCTCATCGCGGTCACGGTCTCCGAGTTTGTTCTTCACCGGAATCAGCAGTATGTTGGCCACAAACGCGCCATACAGCGTGGTGATAAGGGCGAGGCCCATGCCGCGACCAATTGCCGTCTTGTCGCCTCCAAGGTTCGCGAGCATCGCAATGAGTCCGATCAGCGTTCCGATCATGCCGAAAGCGGGGGCGAACTTGCCCCAGTCTTCAAAGACCTTGATTCCCGATTCGTGGCGTTCCTGGACCTGGTTCAGTTCATTGTAGAGAATGCTCTTGATGATTTCCGGGTCCGTACCGTCAACCACCAGCTGTATTCCCTTCCGCATGAACTCGTCTTCCACCTCGTCGAGATTGTCCTCGAGCGCAAGGAGACCCTCACGTCGCGCCCGCTCCGAAAATGCAACCAGGTCGCTTATGATCTTCTCCTCTTTGAGATCGGGCGTACGAAAGGCAAGATTCATGTACCTGACCATGCCCAGAACCCGGCTCAGGGGATTGCTCACCATCAGAGCGCCGAGCGAACCGCCGAATACCAGCACAAAGGAGCCCAGGTCCAGGTAGATGCCGAATCCGGCACCTCCAATCAGGATGGAAGTGAGTACAAGCGCGGTACCGCCGACAAGTCCTAGAATTGAGCCGAGATCCATCTCCGCTATTCCTCGTTCTTGAATCCACCGATCAGACGGCGGTATTCCACAATGTTGTCAAAAACAGTCTGGTAGTCCTCGCGGACTACCAGACGCTTGCCTGAAAGCATAATCAATGTCGTGTCGGGATTTGTTTCTATGTACTCAATCTGGTGCGGATTCACGTAATAGTTCACTCCGTCCAGGCGCGTAACCTTGATCATCTATCCGACACTATACCCCGTTACCTTTTGAGTGTTAACAGCTCTTGGAGCATCTGGTCGGAAGTCTGGATCGTGCGGCTGTTTGCCTGGAATCCACGCTCCGTCACGATCATGTCGGCGAATGCCTCCGCGAGGTCCACGTTGCTCATCTCGAGCGCACCTGCGATGAACTTGCCACGCCCTGCCAGTCCGGCCGGCGCCACATCGGGATCGCCGGAGTTGATGCTGACCACGTAGGTGTTCTCCCCCGCCTTCTCGAGCCCACCCGGATTGACGAAGTTCGCCATGGCTAGCTGCCCGAGGGGACGGTTGGTTCCGTTCGAGAAGATGCCGACGATCTCGCCGCTCTGGTCGATCCGGAAGTCCTGCAGGTAGCCCATTGTATAGCCATCCTGCTTGAAAATCTTGGTGGAGCTCTGCGAGCTGAACTGCGTCATCGAGTCGGTGAAGGAACCGACCGTCCCGAGGTTCATGCTGAAGGTCTGCGTAACCGGAGCTGCGGGCGCCCCGACGGGCGGCGTCGCGTTCGGCACCGGGAAGGTGACGTTCAGGTTCAATGCGCCGGTGTTGTCCACGCCGCCCGCGGCATTGGTAACCGACTGCAGCGTACCGTCGTTCCCGAACTGTACCAGGAAGGTGTTGTCGGGGCCCTGTGTTCCCCCTATCGAAAGCTGGGGATTCACCGGATTTGCCGTGTTCGGGTCGATTGTTACAGTTCCCTGCCACTGGTTCGGGGAGTTGGCAACGCGCGTATAGTTGATCTGCAGATCATGCCGCTCACCGAAGGAGTCGTAGATCTGCTTCGTCACCGTCCAGGTGCCGTCTCTCGTTTCAGCGGCGGTAGGATTTGCCGGGATAACCGGCGTGTCCTTGTTCAGATTACACATCAAGTCGACCTGGGTTGTGGCGTGCGCCGGGTCCTTGCCTCCGATCGGTATCTGGAGGTCCGTGGTGTCTGCCGACGTGTTTATGAAGGTCTGTCCGTTGACCGTCTGTGCCTGCCAGCCCTGCACCCGCATTCCATTTGCGGGATTGACCAGCGTTCCGTTTGCGTCCAGCCCGAAGGCTCCGGCCCGCGTATAAAAGTGCTGGTCACCCTTACGTAATACGAAAAAGCCATCCCCCTGGATTGCTACGTCGGTCTTTACGCCGGTAGTCTGGAGTGAACCCTGCGTATGGATGGTATCGATCGCCGCAACGTTCATGCCGAGGCCCACCTGCTTCGGATTGACGCCGCCGATCTCGGTGCGGGGCCGCGAGGCGCCCTCCATCATCTGGGATATCAGATCCTGGAAGTCGACCCTGCCCTTCTTGAAACCGGTGGTGTTGACGTTGGAAATGTTATTTCCAATAACGTCCATTCGCACCTGGTGGTTTTCGAGGCCGGATACGCCGGCCCACAGTGATCGCATCATCGGTTCACGTCCTCCTACTTCTTAATCCGCGCAACCTGGCTGTAATCGTAGTAGTTACCATCAACCAGAACCTGCGGGTAGTCCCCGCCGGTGACCTGTTCGACGACGCCGCTGACGGTCTTGTCGCCTGCCGTGACATCCACGGTCTTTCCCAGAAGTCCCATTGCTTCGTTGGACTTCAGCAGGCTGGCAACCTTGTTGAATCCTTCGCTCATGTTGGTCATCTGCTCGAGCGTGGAAAACTGCGCCATCTGGGCAATGAACTCGCGATCGTTCATCGGCTGCATCGGATCCTGGTGGCGAAGCTGCGTGACGAGCAGCTTGAGAAAATCGTTTTTGTCCATCGCCTGCTTCACCTGACGCCCGTTGTTGATCGTCTGGTTGAAGGTGTCGACCTGCATCTTGGTTCGTGCCAGGTCCTGGCTGTTCATTTTCGTATCGATGCTCGTACTCACGTCCATAAACGCTCCTAGACTACCAGATTCACCGTGCTGCTCGCGTAGACCGCGTCGCCGATTCGCGGCACGCTGGATTCGAGAGCTCCAATTGCGGTGGGGGCGATTCTCCGGTGCGGAGGCTCGTCCTTCGTGCCAGTCCCGCTGTCTCCCTGCGAGGTCTGACCGTTGCCGACCGCCACCTCAAGCATGCCTGTTTCGAATCCGCTGTCGCGAAATGCCTGGTAAAGCTGGGACAGGTTCTGCTGGAACACATCCCGCACAGTTACATTGTCGACAAAAATCTGACCACCTATACGGTTGTCCAGCACGTGAAGCTGTATTCGTACCCGTCCGAGCGATTCGGGACGAAGCGTCATCCGGATTTCGCCCGAATTATTGTCGCGAAGCACTACCTTCGCTTCACGTACGATGTCGCTCTTGAGCCCGTCGCGCAACTGACGAGCGAGCTCGGTGTATGCGCCGCTCGCGGAGGGGGCAGGCGGCGGCTGTGCGGGGCGGGACGGTGCCTGGATCCCCTGCTCCGCGTGGAGCTTCCCGCTACCGTCACTGCTGTTCTGCGGATTCGCGTTGTCACCGCCGTTGTGGTGCTCAGCCGCGTGCTGAACCGGCAGCTGCTTGGCCGTCTCGGCAGCAACCTGCTGCTTCAAAAGCTCGACAGGATTCGGCTTGGCACCGTGCGGGTGCTGTCCGGTTTTTGCCGCCGAGGCCACCTTGCCGCCGTTCGACCCTGCAAGAAGCTCTTTTACCTGAAAGAGACCGCTCTGCAGCGATGTGCCGCCTTTCGCGAGCTGCTGTGCCTTCGCCGCGGCAGACCGCAGATCTTCAACCGTAAGCTTCGACCCCTGGAGGCGAGCCGCTCCGCCCGCTGATTGTCCGGCACGACCCAGGAGCTTCCCGAGCCCGGCTTCGGTGCCGGGCGGGACCGAACTTCCCGGCTTCTGTGCAGGCGCGGCCCCGGCCGCGAGCGCGGCGGCTTCCGCTTCGATCAGCTTCGCAACCGCGACCTCGACACCCCTTTTCAGCGCGCCCTTGCCTGCGACAGCGCTCTTCTTCGCCATATCCTCGGCTTTCGCAGATTTGTCCGCGTTCCCGCCCGACTGGGTGCCCTTCTGCGCGGAGTCGGCGGCCTTGGTGTCCGATCGCCTGGACTGAGTGGACTGATCTGCCGCTTTCGCGTCGCCGCCCTTCTTGCCGTCCTGCCCGGTCCCGGCCGACTGGCCGCTCGAAGAGCTGTCGCTGCTGTTCTGAGCACGCGGAGAATCATCTCGCGACGAGGCCCGTCCGGCGTCCGCTGGTGCGGCGTTTCTTCCGCTTGCGGTATCGGTACCGTTGTTTCCGGGCGCGTAAGCTGTCTCTGCATGATAGATCGCAGAAGAGGAGCGGTCGCCACGCTGTGCCGGGAGAATGCCGTTTCCAGGCGACGCCGGATTCGCATTGGAGGCGCCGGGTGAATAGATCGGCGCTGCATAGGAGGCTTCGATTGAGTAACTGGGGGATGAGTAGCCGGAAGAGCTGGCCCGCGAGGCATCAAGGAGAGACTGGAAAGAGCGGGAGCTGTCTTCAGGAGGAAGAAGCCCGAATTTGACCGGCCCGTTCGGACCTGCCGCCCCGGCTCCCTGTGAAGCCGAAGAGTCCTGCGCCGAGGAAAGCCTGGAAAGCAGATCCATGGGCTGCCCTTCGGTCTGCCGAACGGTCACCTGTCACCTCCGCTACTGACTCGGTTTTATCGCCATTTTCCGCTGTATTTCGGCCGCCCTGTCCGGCGGCATCTTCGACAGCCAGTATGGCACCAGCGATGCCTGCCCCGACTGCTTTGCGAGCTCTTCGGTGACACGCAGTGTGTCGATCAGGAGCTGATCATCGTATTTGCTCATGATCGCCACGGCCTGGTCCGGCGGCATACTTGTAAGGTATTCCGAATTCTGGATCAGGTTCGCTCTTCTATTGTCGTATTGTTTCACCTTTTCATTGAACGATTTTTCCCGGTCGTTCAGCGTGTTCTCGCGGTCCTGGAGCTCCGCTTCCTTCTTGTCGAGCTGTGCGGACTTGTCAGCAAGTGCCTGCTGCTGCTTCTGAAGATCCTGCTCCTGGAGATTCAGCGCCTCACGCTCCTTCGCAATCCGCCCGCTGTCGAGCAGCAAGGGGCTCTCTGTCGCCTGCGGCGCCGTCTGAGGTTTGATACCCACGAGAGAGAAAATCGGTGCGAGGATTGGCTGCAGCGTGGACTTTACGTTTATGATGCCGAGAAAGTCGAACCAGAGGAGACCGCCGAAGAGAAGTACCAGAACCAGCAGTATGAGTACGAAGATTCGGGGCGCCGCGCCCACTCGTCGGTAGTCAGCCACCTCACGTTTCTCCTTTCAATCGGCGACGCGCCGGGCTGCTCCCGGCGACCTCGTCGAGAAGCTTCGCCGCGTGGCGAGCCGCGTCCCTGCTGTACTCGCCGCTGCGCCGTTCCTTGAGCTTGTCGAGCACCTTTCTTGCGCGCGACGCCTCCGCGAGCCGGCTCCGAACCTCGTCGCGTTCGAGCTCCCGTGCACCGAGCGTTTCCGAAAGCTCCCGCGTGCGGCCGTCGAGATAGACCAGATAGTTTCGTCGGGCCACCAGATCCTCCAGGTCAAGGAAGGTCGATGCTTCATCGGCCCGGGCGCTCCCGAGCGCTGTTGCGGCCCGCTCCCGGGCAAGTCCGTCGATCTGCTGCTCGAGCTCGATGCAGACCCGCGCGGCGACCGCGAGCTTCACCTCCCACTCGCGCTCGTGATACTCGCGGATCTTGAGCAGCCGATCCAGCCGGAACTGAAAACGCTTCATGCAGCGGCCTCCTCACCATTCATGAGGCAGGCTCCTCTTCGCCGTCCGGATTCGTGCCCTCGGGGGATTCAGTGATCTGATGCATCAGTGTCTGAGTCTCCGCGATATCGGCGCGCTCTTCGATCCCCTGGCGGAGGAACTGATTAATGGTAGGAACCTTTCCAAGTGCTTCGTCTATTTCCGGATTGCTTCCGCGAGCGTAGGCTCCGACGTTGATCAGGTCTTCGGCATCCGTATAAACCGCGAGCATCCGCCGCATGTAGCCCGCCGCGTCCTGCATCTCGGGCGATGCTACGCGGTTCGCAAGCCGCGATATCGAACCGAGGACGTCAATAGCCGGATAGTGATAGCGGGTCGCGAGGCGCCGGCTCAGCACCAGGTGTCCATCGAGAATCCCGCGTACCGCGTCGGAGATCGGTTCGTCCATGTCGTCACCTTCGACGAGAATGGTGTAGAAACCGGTGATCGTTCCTTTGTCGGATGTGCCGCATCGTTCGAGCAGCTTCGGCAGTATCTCGAAAACGCTCGGCGGGAATCCCCTGGTCGCAGGCGGCTCTCCGATTGCGAGGCCGATTTCGCGCTGTGCGCGGGCGAAGCGGGTAACCGAATCGAACAGGAGCATGACGTCGTTTCCCTGGTCACGGAAGTATTCGGCGATGGCAGTGGCTGCATAGGCGCCTCGAAGCCGCGCCAGCGGCGGGGTGTTGGAGGTGGAGACGACTATCACCGAGCGTGCAAGGCCCTCCGGCCCGAGATCGTGCTCGATGAACTCACGCACCTCGCGTCCGCGCTCTCCTATCAGTGCAATGACGTTGACATCCGCGGCGGTATTGCGGGCGATCATCCCCAGGAGCGTCGACTTGCCGATTCCGCTGCCGGAGAAGATCCCAAGCCGCTGGCCCTTGCCGGCCGGGACCATGCCGTCGATCGCACGGACACCGGTAACGACCTGCTCGGTGATTGCCGAACGGCGCATGACGTCCGGCGCACCGTTGACCACGGGATAGAGTGTCTCCGCGCCGAAATCCGGGCCGCCGTCTATCGGCTTTCCCAGACAGTCGAGCACCCTGCCGAGAAGCTTCTGCGAAACCGGAACCGAGAGAGTCTCCCCGGTTGCTATAACCGTGGTACCCACCTCTATTCCCTGCGTCTCGCCGAAGGGCATGAGCTGCACCGTCTGGTCCCGGAGTCCCACCACCTCGGCCCAGACCGTGTGCCGCGCGCCGGGAATCTGCAGCTCGCACAGCTCCCCGACCACCGCCTGCGGCCCGCGGCTCTCTATGAGAAGCCCCTGAACCTTCTCCACGTGTCCGGTGTACTTGATGGGTTCCAGCTTTTCGATTACCTGGGTGTACTTCTCAAACACGAGCCGCTCCTCGGCCAATCGTGAAACGGGCTATTTCCCCCGCTTATCCCGTTCCGTGATGGGTACCATTTCCATGATCCGTTCTTCTATCTCGCGCAGCTGTGAGCCGATACGCGCGTCGATCTCACCGAAGTCGGTTTCGATCACGCAGCCGCCCGGTTCGATGGAGGTGTCTTCGAGCACCGTGACGTATCCGACATTCTCCACACGCCTGGTGAGATCCTTGGCGTGGTCGGTGGTAATGGCGACATCCACAGTATTTACCCGGATGGTTATGTCGCCCTTGTGCTTCAGTTTCTGCAGCGCCTGCACCACGTTGTGCATCACCACCTGGCGCTGGTTGTCGCTCATGATCTTGACCACCTTCTTTGCGATTGTCAGAACCAGCTGGACAACCTGCGCCTCGGTCTCCTCGAGTATCGCGCCGCGCCGCTCGATCGCCTTGTTCAGTATCAGATGCAGCCGCTCGATGAGGCGGGTCGCTTCCGCCTCGCCCTCGGCGTAGCCTTCGTCCTTTCCGCGCGCAACGCCCTCCTGGTACGCCTGGTCACGCACCTGGGCTGCCTGCTCCTCCGCCTCCTTCACCAGCTGTTCGGCCTGCGAGCGGGCGTCGTTCAGAATCTGTTCCACCTCCTGCTCGGCGGACTGACGAATGGACTGAGCCTGATCATTCTTCCGTTTTACCTCGTCGAAGGCTGTCTGCTCCGCCTCGTTGACGATGCGGTCAGCCTCGTCGCGGGCCTCCTGAATGAGCCGTTCCCTTTCACCGTCCCACTGTTCCTTGAAATGCTCCGCTTCCCGTCGCAGATCGTCGGCCGTGGGACCGGTATAGGCCTCGACGTCTTCGAGCGGTTCAGGCTCCGCTTCGATGACTTCAGGAGGCGGTGGGGAGATGTGAACTTTGTCTCCAACGATGTTGACCTCGTTGGCGCGGAAGACGTTCTTGGCCATGCGCGCTCCTCAACCGACTACACAACGAGCTCGTCTTCGCCGGCCCGTGCAACGACGATTTCGCCCTGCTCTTCCAGTTTCCGGATAATCGACACGATCTTCTGTTGAGCCTCTTCTACGTCCTTCATCCGGATCGGTCCCATGTACTCCATGTCCTCTTTGAGAAGCGTCGCCGCACGCTTCGACATGTTGCGGTAGATCTTGTCCTGTACTTCGGTGTCTACGCTCTTCAGGGCTTTCGCGAGCTCGCTGGTATCAACCTCACGCAGCACCTTCTGTATTGCCCTGTCGTCCAGCATGACGATGTCCTCGAAGACGAACATGCGCTTCTTGATCTCTTCGGCCAGTTCGGGATCATCTTCTTCCAGGCTCTCGATGATGGTTTTTTCCGTGGAGCGGTCGACCAGGTTGAGTATTTCGACGATGCTCTCGACACCGCCGGCAGCCGTGTAGTCTTCGCTCGACAGAGTCGAGAGCTTCTTTTCGAGCACGCGCTCGACCTCCCGGAGAACCTCCGGAGAGGTACGGTCCATCGTTGCGATGCGCTTTGCCACATCCGACTGAATATCGTGCGGGAGGCTCGAGAGGATGACCGATGCCTTATTCGGCTCGAGGTAGGCAAGGATCAGCGCGATCGTCTGCGGATGTTCCTGCTGGATGAAGTTCAGAAGGTGGGTCGGATCGGTTCGCCTGATGAAGTCGAAAGGCCGCACCTGGAGGCTCGAAGTGAGCCGGTTGATTATGTCGACGGCCTTCTGCGAGCCGAGGGACTTCTCGAGCAGCTCCCGGGCATACTCGATGCCGCCGGTGGTAATGAAGTCCTGCGCCATCATGAGTTCCTGGAACTCCTGAAGGACGCGGTCCCGGTCCTCGGCGTCCACCGTCTCGAGTCGAGCTATTTCAAAAGTGAGCGCCTCGATCTCGTCCTCACGCAGGTGCTTGAAGATCGATGATGAGATCTCCGAGCCAAGCGTAACGAGAAATATCGCGGCCTTCTGTCGGCCGGTGAGGTCCTTGCGGTGACCGGCCCCCTTCTTGCTGCCGGTCGTTGCGGTTGCGCCGCCGCTCTTTTGCGTCTTTGCCATACTACTCCTCCATCAGCCATGTCCGGATGAGCTGGGCAACATCCTCCGGATGCTCCCTGGCCATGTTGATGGCAGTCTCCTGCAGCTCGAGTCGCGCCCGCTCTTCAACGGACATCTCGACCTCGGTGCCCTCCTCTTCGGCGCTCCGCAGCGCCGCTTCACGCATCGCAGCATGCTGGCGTGCGAGCTCCTCTTCGCGCAGGCGACGTCGTCTTTCAATTTCGCGGGAAATAAGTCGGAACGCTATGAACGAGATAAGAAGCACCGCGATTCCGATAAGCGCGTAGAGAACGATCATCTGAATCTGCTTCTCACGGCGGTACTGATCATCCTCTTTCTGGAACTGGTTTGAGCGGTCGAACTGAATGTTCTGCACCGTCACCGAATCTCCGCGAGCCTGATCGTATCCAACCGCGTGCTCGACCAGCGACTGCGCCTTTGCGAGCTCGTCCGGGCTGATCGGAACGTATTCACGCTGAATGCTTCCGTCCGGATTGGTCATAAGCTGACCTTTGTCATTATACTTTCTCTTCCACATGCCGTCCAGCGCGACCGCTACCGTGATCCGCTCCACCTGAGGCGTCATCTCCTCGTAGATCTTGCGGCTGTTTACCTCGTTGTTGATCTTCTGGTCGGTGCGATTGTACTTGCCCGCGGTGCTCTGCAGATCCTTGTAACCCGGAGGGGTCTGTCCCTCCTGCCCCGGAGGTCCCTCGGGATTGAATCCGCTGCCCTGGAAGTTCTCCTGAAAGTTCTCGGTGGAGCGCGGAATGCTTAGGACGAACTGCCGTTCGTCGAAGGGTGTCTTCGGATTGTCCGGCACCGTGGTAATGGGATAGTACTCCTGCGTCTGGACCGTATGTTTTCCCAGGTTTATCTGAACATTGATGTTCGGGATCTGCACGCGGTCCTTTCCGTACATCTGCGAGAGGGAGTTATAGATGGCGTTCATGTACTGCGTTTCGATCTGCCGTTTTATCTGAAGCTCGCGCTTGGTGATGTCCAGGCGGTCGACGTCCTGAAGGTTGGTGAAGTCGTTGAGAACAACGCCGGAGGTATCGGTTATGGTGATGTTTTCCGGCTTCAGCCCCTCTACCGCGTACTGGATCAGCCGCTGGATACCTTCTATTTTTTTGCGGTTGGTACGGATGTCGGACCCAGGCCGGGGCTGAATGATCACCGAAGCCGTCGTGGGCGCCTGATCCTGCGTGAATAGCTGCTTCTGGGGTATCACCAGCGTTACGCTCGCCGAATCCACATCGTCGAGCGCCTCTATGTGCAGCTCCAGGCTCTTCGTTATTGCACGCTGCAGATTGACATTGCGTTCGAAATCCGTTTCAGTCCACTGGACCGTGTTGAAGATGTCCCAGGGGCTTGTCCCCTTGGGAATGAGGTTCTCCCGAACCAGGATCGCCCGTTCCCGACGAGCTGTCTCCACGTTGGGTACGAGAATACGCTTGTCCGGGGTCACCGTGTAATTCACGTTGTCCTGCTCGAGGCGTGCCGTGATCTGATCGAGGTTGTTCTGGTCGGTAATAGGCGTGCGAAGCAGCGGCACCATTCCCGGCGTCGAAGTCAATGCGATGAGAAGAATCACTCCGACTATCGCTGCAGCGATAACGCCGAACAGAATCAGCTTCTGCACGGTTGTCCATTTCGACCAGAGCTGCCTGATCTGGGCAACCAGCTTCTTCAACCACTCGTTCATGTCCCCTCCCAAAACCGAAACTCTTTCGGTACCGAACGTCTTGTGGCTATGTATAGGCGGTTACCGACCGTCCCATCGATCGGTTCCCGTCGGCCGGCCACGCCGGCCAGGTTCTGTCGGATGCTTACCGGACGTTGATGATGTCCTGGTATGCCCGTATCACCCTGTCTACCACATTCTTTGTGATGTTCAACGCGAGACTCGCCTTCGCCTCGGCGATGGTCAGATCGTGCGCGTTGATACTCGTTGGATCCGTCACAGCCTGCACCGCAAGCTTTGAATGCTCCTGCTGGAGATTGTTCACCTGGTTCAGTCCGTCGAACAGCATCTGCCCGAAGCCGACGCTGCCACCGGAGCTCTGCTGGTCGCCAAATCCGGCAACGTGACGCGGATTAGTCCGCCAGAGGTTTATCGTATTACCCGATACCTGATCGGGCGAAAAACCGGTCGTGTTCAGAAAGTTCATCTATCCTCTACCTCCCAATATCGAGGGCCTTCAGGAACATCGATTTTGCGCTGTTGATCACCGCGGAGTTTGCCTCGTAGGACCGCGACGCAGAGATCAAATCCACCATTTCGTTGACAATGTTCACGTTCGGCATCTCGACGTAGCCCTTTTTCGGCCCCGTCTTGATTGCGTCCGGATGCGTAGGATCCCAGACAAGGCGCGGCGGCGAGTTATCCGCCTGGATATTCACAACTCTAACACCCTTGCCGATTCCATTGTCGAGGGATGTCGGCAGGAACTGGCTCCTCCAGTAGGGCTGATCTACGCGCGGCCGGACAATTACCCGGCTCCGCCGGAACGGTCCACCCTCGGGCGTCCGCGTCGTGGTCGCGTTTGCGATGTTGTTTGCAATCACGTCTTCCCGCAGTCTTTGCGCGGTCAGCCCGGTAGCTGCAATGTCAATCGTTGAATAGAGTCCCATACGCTACGCCTACCTCAATACCAGGTTCACGTTCGCGAACATGTCCCTGACCGATTGAGCCATCAGCGTGTACGACAGCTGATTGTTCAGCTGCAGCATCGCCTGCTGCTCGATATCCACATTATTGCCGTCGTTCTTTACGGTGGTCTGCCAGTCCAGGTACTTTCGCGGCCGTACCGTTCTGTAGTCGATCGGCTGAGAAAACGGGATGTCCCGCGGATTGGTCAGGCTCTCATGGAAACTGCTCCGGTTCTTCTCCGAATCGAGCGCCGCCTTCAGCTGCGACTCGAAATCGATGTAGGACGCTTTGAAGTTCGGAGTATTCGCATTCGCGATGTTATTCGCGATCACGTCCTGGCGAAGGACGGAGACGTCCATGGTCCGCTGGAGAATGTCTACGGTCTTGCCGAATGAATTGTCCAGAAACATCTGATTCTCTTCTCCTCCACCTTCTAGATTCGGTCGATCCCGGCCGTCTCCTTAGCCAAAGTGTCCCCTCCGCTACAGGATGTAGCGGGTAAGATCCTGGTCCTGAACGATGTCACCGAGCCGCTCCTTCACGTAGTCTGCCGTGATTGGAATCGTCTGACCGGAGAGGTCCGGGGCGTTGAATGAAACGTCCTCCAGTACCAGCTCCATGATGGTGTGCAGCCTTCGCGCGCCGATGTTCTCGGTCTTTGAGTTCACCGACTGGGCGATATCGGAGATTGCACGCACCGCCTCCTCCTTGAAGTCAAGCGTCACCTCCTCCGTCTTCAGAAGCTCGGTGTACTGACGAATCAGGGCGTTCTGAGGCTGCGTGAGAATGCGGTAGAAGTCCTCCGACCCCAGCGCCTCGAGCTCGACCCGGAGAGGGAACCGACCCTGAAGCTCCGGGATGAGGTCCGAAGGCTTGCTGGTGGTGAACGCCCCGGCAGCGATGAAGAGGATGTGCGCGGTATCCACCATGCCGTACTTGGTGTTCACCTGGCTTCCTTCGACGATCGGGAGGATATCTCTCTGCACACCCTCCCGGCTCACATCGACTCCGCCTCGATTCTCCTTTGAAGCTATCTTGTCGATCTCGTCGATGAAGATGATTCCCATGTCCTCAACACGGTCCCGGGCATTCTCGGCGACCTTGTCTGCGTCCACGAGCTTCTCCATCTCTTCGTTGAGAATGATCTCCCGCGCATTCTTCACGGTGGTACGTTTCTTTTTTTTCTTCCCACCGAGCAGATTCGAGATGTTCCCGAGGTTCAGATCCATCTCCTCGAAACTGCTTCCGGAAAAGATCTCGATCGCCGGGAAAATTGACTTCGATACGTTGATCTCAACCTCTTTGTCGTCGAGCTTGCCGTCGCGAAGACGCTGCCTGAACTTGTCGCGCGTCGCGCTGTGCGAGTCTGAGGGCTGCTCGACGGTGAAGCCCACTGTGCCGGCAGGCTCGGACGGTACGTCTGATCCCTGATCTGATGTCCGCCGCACACCCGGGAGCAGGAGGTCGAGCAGAATCTCTTCGGTGCGCTGTTCGGCCTG
Organism: uncultured Spirochaetales bacterium; assembly: GCA_964577375.1. Lineage (GTDB taxonomy): Bacteria > Spirochaetota > Spirochaetia > DSM-27196 > DATKUC01 > DATKUC01. Next base: position 135,142 of record CAZNYW010000002.1, read on the forward strand.
CTCCTTGATATCTTCGCGAAGCTCGGCCTTCACCATGTTCACGGAAACGGATACCAGATCGCGTACCATCGACTCCACGTCCCGGCCCACGTAGCCGACTTCGGTGTACTTGGTCGCCTCCACCTTGATGAAGGGTGCACCGGTCAGTCGCGAAATACGCCGTGCAATCTCGGTCTTTCCGACGCCCGTCGGACCGATCATTATGATGTTCTTTGGTGCGACCTCGTCGCGCAGCTCCTCCGGCAGCCGACGGCGGCGCAGGCGGTTCCGGAGAGCAATTGCCACGACCTTCTTCGCCTTGTCCTGACCGATGATGAACCGATCGAGCTCCTGAACTATTTCCCGTGGTGTCAGATTCTCGAGTCCGGTCTTCATGAAAGCTCCTCCACCACCACGTCCTGATTGGTATAGATGCAGATCCTTCCTGCGATTGAGAGCGACTTCTCCGCGATCTCGCGCGCCGAAAGCGATGACGCTTCCAGATAGGCGAGCGCGGCGGCGTATGCGTAGGGGCCGCCTGAACCGATGGCGAGCACGCCGGTTTCCGGTTCGATCACATCGCCGGTGCCGGAGAGCAGAAAGGTCTTTTCCTTGTCCGCCACCAGCAGCAATGCCTCGAGCCTGCGCAGCATCCGGTCGGTGCGCCAGTCCTTTGCCAGCTCCACCACAGCGCGTGTCAGGTCTCCCGAATACTCCTTTATCTTGGTTTCGAAGTGCTCAAAAAGAGCAAACGCGTCGGCCGTCCCCCCCGCGAAACCTACGAGGACGCGGTCATCGTAGATGCGCCGCACCTTTCTGGCGTTTGCCTTCATTACGGTGTTTCCCATCGTTACCTGACCGTCCGCGGCCATCGCGATGTGGCCGTCCCGCCTGACGGCAATTACGGTTGTGCTTTTGATCAATCGTTCCGACATTCTCAGATTCCTCTTTTCGTTTCCGCGGCGGACGGACGTTCATGCGCGTGCGGATGTGCCTGCGAATAGATCTCTTTCAGCCGCCCCAGGCCCAGATGCGTGTATACCTGCGTTGTGGACAGGCTTGCGTGTCCGAGCAGCTCCTGAACGACGCGGATATCGGCACCGTTGTCGAGCACGTGCGTGGCAAATGAGTGCCTGAAGGTGTGGGGGGAGGTATGCTTTATGATGCCGGTTTCCGCTACCCGGCGCTGCACAATCGTGCTTACCCCCCGCTGCGTAAGCCGGCGTCCAAGCTGATTCAGAAAGACCGCCGGCTCTTCGGAGCTCCCGACGTTGCGGAGATGCTCCCTCCTGATAGCCAGATAGTCGGCTAGTGCTCCACGCGCGGCCTTTCCGAGAAATACAATTCGGTCCTTTCTTCCCTTGCCGTGGACGAGAATCCGGCCGCGAACGCCGTCGATGTCGGTCACGTTGATTCCAACCAGCTCGCTGACCCGGCAGCCGGTTGAATAGAGCACCTCGAAGATGGCACGATCCCGAAGCTCGTGGAACTTGCCGCCTTCGACAGCAACAATCTCGGCCACTTCGTCTTCGAAAAGGAAATCTGGAAGAGTGCCGGCACGCTTCATGCCGCGTACGCCTTCGAGCGGCGAAGTCTTCAGATACCCCTGTCGAACCTTGAAACGGAAGTAACCTTTGAGGGCCGAGAGCACCCGGTTGATCGTTGCAGTGGCCGCGTTCTGGCGCGAAAGATGCCCCACGTAGCGCCTCACCACCTCGAGATCGACCTGTGCCTCCGAAGTTCCGCTCTCCCCGAGCCATCCGATGAACGCCGAGAGGTCTCCACGGTACGCTTTCACCGTAGCGCCGGAAAGATTGCGAACGCTCGTGAGATAGTTGAGATAGAGCTCTACGTGAGTTTCGTTCATGCTTCCTCTTCCACCGGTTCCGGGGTCTCCTCCTCTTCATGGGAATGCAGATAGTCGCAGTCCGGATTTATGCACGCCTTGTAATTGCCGCGCCTCTTGTCGGATTTTTCCACCAGAAACCAGCCGCACTTCGGGCAGTCGCTCGAAGTCGGTTTGAAGTGGCTGATGAAGTCGCACTCCGGATAATTGGTGCAGCCGTAAAACTCCTTCCCCCGTCCACCCTGTTTCTTGCGGGCCACGATCTTGCCGCCGCAGCCGGGCCGCGGACAGTCGGCAAGGGGAACCGAGCGCGTGTTCATGCACTCCGGAAATCCTGAGCAGGCGAGGAAGAATCCGTAGCGACCGAGCTTTTTGACCATCTTCCTTCCGCATTTTTCGCAGGTGTACTCGGTCTCCTCGTCCATCACGCCTTTGAACGATTCGAGTGTCTCCATGACATGATCCACGCGGTGCTTGAAGGGACGGTAGAACTTGCGGATCATCTCTACCCATTCCTCCTGGTTCTCCTCCACGCGATCAAGCCTGCGCTCCATGTCGGCGGTGAAATTGACGTCCAGCACCTCGGGAAAGGAGCTCGTCAGGATGTCGTTTATAATTCTGCCGAGCGCCGTCGCCACCAGCTGCTTGTTTTTGCGAACGACATAGTAGCGATCGAGAAGCACCGAGATGATCGGGGCATAGGTCGATGGCCGTCCGATTCCCTTCTCCTCCAGCGTCTTGACGATCGAAGCGTCGGTATAACGTGGAGGCCCGGAGGTAAAGTGCTGCTCGGGGTGAAGGCGAACGAGATCGAGCGGGTCACCCACGGAAAGATGGGGCACTTTTTCGTATTTCTCGCGGGTTGTCAGCACCTTGAGCACCTTCTGGAACCCCTTCTCGACCGTCCGCGTGGTCGTCACCCTGAACAGCGCCTCGCCGGCAGCGATATCGACCGATACAGACTTCGTCCTTGCGACCGTCATCTGGCTCGACACGAAGCGCTCCCAGATGATCGAATAGAGCCGGTGCTGATCTTTCGTCAGGCTCTCTCTTACGTCGTCAGGCGTGTAGGTAATCACTGTCGGCCGGATCGCCTCGTGCGCATCCTGGGCGCCCTTCCCTACCGAATAGCTGTTCGGTTCCGCCGGCAGCTCTTCGGGATGTTCCTCCGAAAGATAGCGCCGAACCTCGTCAAGCGCAGTCTGGGAGATCCGCGTCGAGTCGGTACGCATATAGGTGATGAGACCGAGCCGGTTCTTTCCGACGTTTACGCCCTCGTACAGCTGCTGCGCAATCTGCATAGTCTTTTTCGAAGTGAATCCGAGCCTGTTTGCAGCAGTCTGCTGCAGCTGCGAAGTGGTGAAGGGCGCCCGTGGTCGAATGGTCTTTTCTGTCTCTTTGATGTCGGTGACCGAATATTCGGACTTCTCGAGCGAAGCGACAATCGCGTGAGCCGACTCCTCGCTCTTTATCTCCGGCTTCTCATTCCGGAATCGGACCAGTTGGGCCCTGAACTCGTGCTTCCCGGAGGCGAGCTCCGCATCGAGCGTCCAGTACTCCTCGGGAATGAAGGCTTCGACCTCCGCCTCGCGGTCGCAGATCAGCCGGAGCGCGACCGATTGTACCCGTCCGGCCGAGAGGCCGTTCTTCACCTTTCTCCAGAGGATGGGCGACAGATGGTACCCCACAAGGCGGTCAAGGATCCGGCGCGCCTTCTGGGCGCTCACCTTGTCGTGGTCTATGTGGCCGGGGTGTGAAACCGCTTCGCGGATGGCAGACGGGGTAATCTCGTTGAATACTATGCGTTCGATGTTCAACGAGGGATTCTTGGACAGAAAGGCACGCTGCAGATGGTAGGAGATCGCCTCTCCTTCACGGTCGTTATCGGAGGCGAGCAGCACGTGCCCCGCCTTTTTCGCCTTCTTGGCAAGCTCCTTGAGGATCTTCGCCTTGCCTCTGACCGTGATGTATTCCGGCTCGAACGAATCGTCCACATCGATAGCGAGCCTGGACTTCGGGAGGTCGATCAGGTGTCCCATGGACGCTTCCACGGTGTAGCCCTTGCCGAGGTACTTCTCTATTGTCTTGGCTTTCGCGGGAGACTCCACGATAAGCAGGGTGTGTGCCTTCTTCTCAGCCATCAATCAATACTCCCAGTGCTCCTGAATATTGTACCGAATCTTCGTTTCACCTCACCACCAAGCTCACGGTCCATCAGGGCCGCGGCCGCCCGTCCTGCGGCGCCGGTCTGCAGATTACTGCCGGCCGGCAGACTACTGTCGGTCGGCGTGTTCCCACTGCCCGGCTCTGCGAGGTCAAGAGGGAGCTGCTTTCCAGCCGTTCGCCCGCGTTCAGCGGAGGCTGTGCGGCCCCACTCGTCCAGAATCTCGGCTGCGGTTTCGATCGTGCGGGCGCCCTGATCGGCCAGCGACGCACACCCTGCCGCGTTGGGTCCCGAGATACCGGCACGGTGAACATACAGATCACGTCCCTGCTCGAGACAGAAATCGGCGGTGATGAGCGCGCCGGAACCCGCGGGAGCTTCCACGACCACCGTGCCGCGTGCGAGGCCGGAGATAATCCGGTTCCTGGCGGGGAAGTGATACCGCAGCGGCGGCACCCCGGGAGCGTATTCGCTCGCGATGCACCCTCCGGAGGCGAGAATTGACTCCGCCAGCCGTCGGTTCGACAACGGATAGATCCGGTCGATTCCGCTGCCGAGCACGGCGACGGTCCTGCCTCCGCCGGCGACCGCCCCCTCATGCGCAGCGGCATCTATCCCTCGAGCGAGTCCCGATATGACGGGAACCCCGGCGGCAACCACATCATCCGCCAGTGCAAAAGCCGACCGCTGGCCACCGGCCGTTGGCCTTCTCGTTCCTACAATCGCCAGGAGCGGGATTTCTGGGTCCGGCAGGCATCCACGGTAGAACAGGACAAAGGGCGGGTCGTAGATCTCCCGAAGTAGCGGCGGATATCCATCGTTCCAGTAGAATGTGTATGCAATTCCTGCCTGCGTCAAGTATTTCAGATCATTCTCGGCAGCACGCAGGAGTCGACCCGGGTCGAAATCGGCAATTCTGAGCGCTCTGCGGATGCTCCTTTCGACGTCCGCGCGCGAAAAGGAGGCAAACGATTCGACCGTTCCGGCCTCCTGGAGCAGCCGAATTTTCTCGGCGGTGTGGAGCGATTCCACCGCATGAACGGCGAGAATCAGCAACGGCTCAGCCATTTGAGTTCCTCTCGAGGAGCTGCTTCCGGTTTTCCTCGGCCTGCAGCCGGACCTGAGAATCCCGCGTGGTCTGCGCGATCTTCTGATACATCGACGCCGCCTCTTCCACTCTTCCGGTCTCGACATAGATACGCGCCAGCAGGAACATGGCATCGGTATCGTTCTTTTGCTGCGAAAGGAGCTGTTTCACCACCGGCTCTGCGTCGAGCGGCCGATTGAGCTCGAAGGTGAGCAGAACACCCAGACCGTACATTGCCTCGGAGTAGGTGGGATCGAGAGCGATGGCCCGGCGATAGTAGCGCTCCGCCCGGTCGTAATAGCCTGTTGCCTCCTGTGAGTCCAGATCGCCCTTGCCGAGCCTCCCTGCAGCGATGCCGGCATAATAGAAGAGAACCGGATTTTCCGGCTCGAGCTTCACGGCGCTGGACAGCGCCTCGAGGGCAAGCCCATACATCTTGGCCTCGATGTAGGCAAGCGCGAGCATCTTGTAGTATTCGGTCTCGCTGTCGGCTGCGTTCACCTTCTTCTCGACGATACCGCTGTACTTCGCGATGGCGTCCTTGAGCTCCTGGATGTGCGCGGCCGAAGCCTGCTCCCCTTTGTAACCGCCTGAGTCAAGCGACTGAAGCCGATCGAGCATCACGGTGGAGCGCTGATGGCAGGCGGCGAGAAAAATCAGGCATGTACAGACGGCAACTAACGTTCTTTTCACTCTCTACCTCATCCCCTCGGATGAAAATCATGATGATAGGTCTGGAGGTCCTCCTTGTCTATGTGCGTATAGATCTGAGTGGTGCTGATGTCAGAGTGGCCGAGCAGCTCCTGCACTGCGCGCAGATCGGCCCCACCCTCCAGGAGGTGCGTGGCAAAAGAATGCCGCAGCGTGTGAACCTTGGCGGCAATCCCGCTCTTTCCCGAGACTTCGCGGAACCGTTTCCACATTCCCTTCCGTGAGAGACCGCCGCCGAGGTGGTTGAGAAACAGCTTATCGGTCTTGCGCCCCTGCCGGACCAGCTTCGGACGTCCCTCTTCGAGATAGAGCTTGAGCCACCGGATGGCCTCCCCGCCGATGGGGACCAGCCGCTCCTTGTTTCCCTTTCCGCGGACCCGAATAATGCTCTCGCTCAGGAAAAGGCTTCTCACCGAAAGCTCCACCGCCTCCGAGATTCGGAGGCCGCAGGAATAGATGAGCTCGAACAGCGCCCGGTCGCGAAGCCCGAATGGATTGTCGGTCTCGATATTCTCCAGCAGCTGCTCCACCTGTTCCACGCGCAGAACGCCGGGAACCCGGTGCTCCATTTTCGGCATTTCGACGAGAAGCGCCGGATTGTCGCTGCGCTCCTTGGTTACCACCAGGTACTGGAAGAATGAGCGGAGGCTCGATACGACCTTGGCGATGGTTCGCTGGTCGAGCGCATTCCTGCCGGACTGCCGGTGGATCAGATAGCGGATTACACCGGTGGTGTCGATCTCGAGCGGCGACAGCTCCTCCAGCTCGAGATACTCCAGGAAGAATGCGTTCTCACGCACATAGGTCTCCACCGAACGGCGTGCCAGCCTGAGCTCGACAATGAGATAATCCTGAAATCGCAGAAGAAGCTCATCACTCTTCATCGCTCAGGCCCCGCTGCCCCCGTTGCCTCCGGCGTATCCCGACCGCAGCGAGCCTTCGGAATTCTTCCCGCCCTCCTGCTTTCCGCCGCCGGCGCCCGGATTGCTGCGCTTGTAACGGAGGACGGCGGGGATTCCCAGCTCCTGGTCCTGGAGCTCGCCGCTTCTGAAGAGCTCGTCCTGCAAAACGCTGGACCGATCGTGAGAAAAGCGCTCTGAGGTGGCACCGCCGTTCCGTCCGCTCGTCATCTCTATCCACGCATCGAGCGAGATGTAGTCGCTCTTCTTCTCCTCACGGTGCTCGGATCGCTCCTCCTGATGGTGCGACTTGAAGCCGGTAGCGATCACCGTGACCTTCACCTCGTCGTCCATCAGCTCGTCGACCGCGCTCCCGGCGATGATCAGAGCATCATCCGCGGCGTTGGCCGTGATGATGTTCAGCACCTCTTCGTACTCGGTGAGCGAGAAATCGGAGCCGCCGGTAACGTTGACGAGAATACCCTTCGCACCTTCAATACGGGCATCCTCGAGCAGCGGATTGTTGATTGCATTGGTCGCGGCATCGACGGCGCGATTGTCGCCTTCGCCAAGCCCCACTCCCATCAGAGCGTCGCCCTGACCGCTCATGATAGTCTTAACGTCCGCAAAGTCTATGTTGATTTCACCAGGTTTGGTGATCAGGTCGGAAATTCCCTGGACACCCTGGCGCAGCACATCGTCCGCCATCAGAAACGCCTCTTTGATAGGCGTGCGCCTCTCAACGATCTTCAGGAGATGCTGATTCGGTATGATGATCAGGGTATCGACGTTTCCGCGAAGCTTCCGGATACCCTCCTCGGCAAGCTGCATCTTCCGCCTGCCCTCGAAGTCGAAGGGTTTGGTAACCACGGCTACGGTGAGAATGCCGAGCTCTTTTGCAACCCCGGCGATTATCGGCGCGGCGCCGGTTCCGGTGCCCCCACCCATCCCCGCGGTGATGAACACCATGTCGGCGCCCTTGATGATGTCGGCGATGTCGTCACGGTCCTCGAGAGCCGCCTTTTCCCCGACGTCCGGCACGCCTCCGGCGCCGAGACCGCCGGTCAGCTTGGAGCCGAGCGGCATTCGCGTTTCCGCGTGGGCCAGCTGCAGCGCCTGAAGGTCGGTGTTGACCGCAACAAACTCGACGTTGGTTAGACCGCTGGCGATCATGCGGTTGACCGCATTGCTTCCACCGCCGCCGACGCCGATGACCTTGATTACCGTAGGACTGCCGAAATTGGCTTCGAAATCACGGCCGTCTTCGAGTATCTCGAACTTCATATCCCCTCCCATTGCTGCAATCAGCATCTTGCTGCAATCAGCCTCTACATCTGCGCGTGCACTCCGTCCCTCTGTCGAGGCCTCTCATTCGAAAAAGTTCCGTATCCATTTTCCGATGGCGTCCATCATGCCGGCCGACCGTTCCTTTACCGGAACGTCCCTTCCCTCGACCTGCGCCACGCTCGCTCCGTACAAGACCAGCCCGACCGCGGTTGCGTAATCGGGGTGCTGGTATTCGTTCCTCAAGCCGCCTAAGTCGGATGGCTGCCCAATCCGCGCGGCCATACCGAAGATATCCTGCGCAAGGTCGACCGTACCCGGAAGCAGCGCGCCGCCGCCGGTGAGGACAACGCCTCCACCCAGGTTGCTCAGGAGCCCCTTCTTCTCGATCTTCTCCTTCACCATGCCTAGAATCTCGGCCATCCGCGGCTGAATGATGCTGCAGATGTGCCGGCGCTCCACCGCCAGCGGCGGTCTCCCGCCGACGCCCGGAATAATCACCGGCTCATGGTCTTCCGCCAGAGGCATATAGCAGCAGCCCGATTCGCGCTTGATCTGCTCGGCAGCTTCGACCGGCGTCTTAAGCATGATCGAAAGATCGCCGGTGACCTGGGCCCCGCCTATCGAGATGACGCTGGTAAAGTAGGGAGCCCCATCCGCATAGACCAGGATGTCCGTGGTGCCTCCGCCGAGATCGATCAGGACGACTCCGAGCTCCTTCTCGTCCTTTGTCAGCACTGCGCGTGCTGCTGCGAGGGACTCGAGCACCACACCGTTGACGCGGAAACCGGACCGGTTCACGCACTTGATCAGATTCTGTGCCGAAGTCACCGATCCTGTGATGATGTGTACCTCGGCCTCGAGGCGAACTCCGATCATGTCGAGGGGATTCTTGACACCCCCCTGCTCGTCGACGATAAACTCCTGAGGGATAACGTGCAGGACCTCGCGGTCCATGGGAATCACCACCGCTTTCGCCGCTTCGAGAACCCGGTCGACATCAGCCTGGGTAATCTCCCGTCCGCGGCTGGTGACGGCTACCACGCCGCGCGAGTTCAACCCCTCGATGTGTCCGCCGGCAATTCCGGTGTAGACACTGTCCACCTCGCGGCCGGCCATCTGTTCAGCCGCCTCAATGGCGGCGGTCACCGACTTCAGCGTGGACTCGATGTTGATGACCACACCGCGTCTGAGTCCGAAGGAAGGGCTCGTTCCAACTCCGAGAATTTCCAGAGCACCCGCTTCGTTGTACTCTGCGATGACGGCGCACACTCTGGTGGTACCGATGTCTAACCCGACGATCAGGGAGTCAGACGGCAATTAGCCCTCCTCTTTCATCGTATATACCACATCGTTTGTTCGGAAATCAATCTCTTTGACTTTTTCGAGTGTTCCCTGGTGCCCCATCACATCGAGCACGCGCAGGATATACATGCACAGCGTGCGGTCGATGTGCGGTCCGATCTCCACCGCCACCCGATGGTGGACCGGGTAGACCATGACATCGAACTCATGGTCGTTGCGCGGGATGATCCGGTACTCGGAAATGAGGTCGTAGAGACCCGGTGAGGAGAGCTTCAGCTCCTTCACCTCGCGCACGAACTCCAGAAGCATCGGCGGAAGCGTTACGCCGAGGCTGAAGTTCTTGAATTCGATGCCTGAAAAGATGGGCAGGTCCCAGCCGGCGACTGCGGTTCCGCTCGCAAAGATCACCCCGTCCTCGTCAAAGGCAACCGGAAACTCGTGGCCGTTCTCGCTCACCATTGCCATGCCGATCGGCTTGCGCCCCGTAATGCTTATGCGGAGGGTATCCGGGAACACCTTCACCACCGTCGCATGCCGCACGGGCGCCCATGCCTGCAGCCGCGATACAACGTCGTTCGTGTTCAGATCGAAGAACCTGGGTCTGTCCGCGACTCCTGCCACCTGCAGTATCGTGTCGCGCGAGATGTTCAGATCGCTTTCGATGCTGAAGTTCCGGATTACCATCCGCGGCGCGATCACATACTCGAAGACAACCGCTGTCCCGGCGAACAGAGTGAGGATTGCCGCAATGAGGATAAGGAATTTCCTTCCGGCCGCGCGACGCTCCACGGTCTCAGAAGAGCCGTAGGACCGGCTGCGAGCACGTTCGTCTGCGCCAGCAAACGAGCGCATGGGCTCGGCGTCTTCGCCTGTCAGCGTTCGTGTAAACAGAACCTGGTCAGCCATCTATCTTATCCCCCCTCTGCGGTGCGGAAGATCGGGAGAGATTGATCAACAACCCGCACATAATCATCGAGATCAGTATCGACGAGCCGCCGGCCGAAAAGAACGGCAGGGTTATGCCGGTAGCAGGCACAAGACCGGCGACGACGCCCATGTTCAAGAGCGCCTGGAAGACCAGGCAGACGGTCAGCCCAAATGCGAGGATCGAGCGGAACCGGTCGGGAGCGTAGTAGGAAATCCTGAAGCCCCGGTATGCCAGGTAGAGAAACAGCCCGAGCACGAGCATCACGCCGACGAAACCGAGCTCCTCTCCCACTACTGCAAACACGAAGTCCGAGTGAGCTTCCGGCAGCCCGCCCAGCTTCCGCAGGCTTTCGCCTATTCCGCGACCCCACAGGCCGCCGTTTGTGAGCGCACCCTGAGAAGCCATCACCTGGTAGCCGATACCGGCCGGATCGATCTGCGGATAAAGGAAGGCAATGATACGCTTCACACGGTGCTCACGGGTAAGGAGCAGCAGCGTTGCAAAGGGAATCACCGTCACCCCGACCGTAAGAAAGTAGCGAAGCGGAACCTTCGCGATGAAGAACAGCGTCGCGGAGACGATCAGCACGAATACAGCGGTGGAATAGTCGTTCTGCAGATAGATGAGAGTCGCAAAAAAGACAACCACGATGAATGGCGGCAGAAGGCTGTTCACCGGATCATTGAAATGTTCCGACTTTCTTTCGAGAATGTAGGCGAGGTAGATGATCAGAGCAAGCTTGACCAGTTCCGACGGCTGGAATGAAAACCCGAATGCAAAAACCCACCGTCTGGCCCCGAGGTACATAGTCCCGATTCCAGGGATGAAGGTGAGCGCCATGGCGCCGAGCGTCGCGAGCAGGATCCACGGTACGCTTCGCTTCAGGAACTCCACCGAGAGGCGCGAGGCGATGAAGCCGAACACCAGGCCCAGCAGCACCCAGATGAGCTGCCGCTTGAAAAAGTAATAGGGGTCCTGCACAAGACTCTGCGCCCAGTAATAGGAGGACGAGAAAAGCATCGAAAGCCCGACGCCCAGCAGCAGGAACAGCACCCCGGCAAGAGCAAAGTCGGCGGAGTTCTTCTCGATGCGTTCGGCGGAAAAGAGGTCTGCCATGCCTACCGGTGCTCCGATAAGAGGACCGGCGTCAGTCGTTCTAGCCCCATGCTCCGCGACCCTTTGAGCAGTACCAGATCGCCGTCTTCTACCCGGCGCGGCAGCTCCGTGGACACAGCCTCCACGTCCTCAGCCCAGAAAACCTCCCCCGCGAAACCGGCTTCGCGTACCGTGTCCGGACTTCCCTCATATTCTGCACCCACGAAAAGCAGCAACCCTACGTGGGTAGTTGCTGCCAGACGGGCTATCTCCTCATGAAGCGGTGCCGTCTGGTCCCCGAGCTCTTTCATCGCACCAAGAACCAGCACTTTTCGTCCGCCCCACTCGGTGCGATCCATCAGCAGAATGCTCTGACGAACCGAATCCGGATTTGCATTGTAGCAATCCTGTATCACCGTGATCCGGCCGCGAATGATTTCGCTGCGTCCAAACTGCGCCTGCACGGCCTCTATTCCGTCCCGGATGTCCGAAGGCGGAATCCCGAGCTCGAGTCCGATCGAGATCGCTCCCAGCGCGTTCAGCACATTGTGCTCTCCGGGCAGCCTCAACCGCACATTGTATCCGTGCCAGTGGATCATCGAACCTTCGATCCCGTGATCGGTCACTCCGGTCACATCCGGCGTGCTGAACCGTCCGAAGAGATGAACGCGTCCGTTGATTCCTTTGGAAAGAAATTCGAGGTAGGAATCGTGTTCCGGAAGGAATGCCCGCTGCTGCCCCGAAAAACGGGAGAAGATCTTCTTCTTTTCCTCTGCAATTTTCGCGACGCTGCCGAGCAGTCCGATGTGCGCACGCCCGATATTCGTTATCAGGGCGACGTCCGGACGGAGGATGTCGGCGAGGAGCTCCATCTCCCCACGTCTGTTCATCGCCATCTCAAAGACTCCGTACTGCTCGCTCCGGCCAAGGTCGAGGACGGACAGCGGAAGCCCTATCTCCGAATTGAAGTTTCCCTGCGAAGCGTAGGTTTCGGCGTGTCGGCGCAGAACTGACGCCACCATTTCCTTGGTGGTCGTCTTCCCGTTGCTCCCCGTGATCCCGATCCGCGTGAGCTCGGGGAACTTGCCCAGGTAGTAGCGCGCGAGGTCCTGAAGGCAGCGCAGCACCTCCGGCACCACAAGGTAGGCGAACGGAGCACGTTCACGGAGAGCGGTCAACTCAGCGCGATGGTCACGCTCGTACTGCTGCGCCACCAGAACAAGGGTTGCCCCCTTCGATACGGCGTCGGCGATGAAAGCGTGGCCGTCGGTGAATCGACCGGGCAGCGGCACGAACATCGTTCCCTCACGGCAGTTACGGGAGTCGATCGAAACGTGCACGACCGGAGCGTCGCGGTCACTTCCCTCCGCAAGACCGGAAGACGGAAAATAGAGCTCCCCGTCGACCAGACCGGTGATTTCACGCACGGTGAAAAGCGTGCGGAGCGCGGTCATCGGCCGCCCCCGCTCGTCGTCTTCGAAGCGGTGCCTGTCGCGCCGGTTCCCGGACCGGCCGCGCTCGGGGTGCTGGACGTCTGCGAACCCCCAGACACGGTCGGCCGGTTTGCGGCGGCGATGCTCGTGTGAATTATGAGCGCATCCTGCGGATATCCCGCCTTGAGCAGCGGATCCTGTTTCGCGAGCGCTTCGATCCTTGCCGGAGCGCTCAGAACCGAGATGCTTGCAATCGACTCCTTGTTCTTCTCGATCTTGTCGTTCTGCGTATTCTCAAGGCTCGAAACCTTGAGATAGAGCTCCTCGTACCGGTAGGATTGATATACCGCACCGAAGAACGCCAGGATAACGGCAGCGAGGCAGGCGATGATGATAATGTGCTGACGTCTGATCTTCGCGTCCTTCACCGATTGTCCCTCCTCTACCGGTTCAAGCGACCGCTGCTCTCTTTTCAGCGACGCGCAGTTTTGCGCTCCGCGATGCTGCGTTTTCCGTTACCTCGTCGGGAGCGGGACGCAGCGGCTTTCGCGTAACGAGAGAGAGATCTACAGCTCTCTCTTTCATAGTCGGCGAATTCGACGCTTCGTTGGAGCCCCGGGAGCGCTCCCGGAACAGGGTCTTCACCGTTCTGTCTTCCAGGGAATGAAAAGAGATGACAGCGATGCGGCCTTTCGGCTCGAGGGAATCGATCGCGGCGGGCAGTGCCCGGGAAAGCCGGTCGAGCTCGCCGTTCACCGCGATCCGGAGCGCCTGAAAGGTACGGGTCGCCGGATGGATGCGGCGATGCCGGTAATCCGGCGGGACCGCGCGGTAGACGATCTCCGCGAGCTCGGCCGCGGTCTCGATCCTGTGGCTGCTGCGCTCCGTCACGATCCGCGCAGCGATTCGCCGCGCATAACGCTCTTCCCCGAACCTGTACATCAGGTTTGCCAGCTCCTCTTCGGAACGGCTGTTGACGAGATCGCTCGCCGACAGCTCTGATCCGGTGTCGAGCCGCATGTCGAGCGGCTCATCGGTCTGGAAGCTGAATCCGCGAGTGGAAAGCTTGTAGTGGTAGGAGGAAATTCCCAGATCAAACAGGATCAAGGCTGGACGCGTGTCGCTGCGAAAGCCGGTGAAGTAGTCATCGAACCACGCATTGACAAACTGAACGCGGTCCCCATACCGCGACAGCCTGTTGCGGGCGCGGTCCATAATATCGGCATCCGCGTCCAGTCCTATCACCTGAAGATCCGGGTATCGAGACAGAAACAGGTCGGAATGTCCCCCCTCCCCCAGCGTCGCATCCACTAGCAGTGACGACGGGTGCGGAGGAACGAGATTCTCGAGAACCTCGCGCCCCATTACCGTGTAGTGAATTACATCCATGCGGCACTCATCTCAGAACGAGACGAGTCCTCCCAGTTCCTCAGCCGCTTCCTGGAATTCACTTTCGTTCGCCGTCAGATATTGCTGGTATTCAGCCTCATCCCAGATCTCTATGTACTTCTCAATTCCCAGTATGATGGTTTCTTTTGTGAGCCCCGCGTACTCCCTCAGAGTAACCGGAATCGTGATTCGTCCGGTCCGGTCGATTTCGACCTCCTGAGCGGGGGCAATCAGCTTGCGCTGAATCAGTCTCGCCCGGGAGTTGAAAGGGGAGGTATTGGAAAGGAGGTTCGCCGCAATTCGCTTCCACTCTTCCGGAGGAAACAACCACAGGCAGCGGTCGATTCCACGCGTGAGAATGAGGAGGTTGCCGCTTATTTCGGACCGGATCCGCACTGGAACCATGAGTCGTCCCTTTTCATCCAGTGCATTCCGAAATTCCCCCGTTATCATCCCCTTTCACCACCACTTCCTATTATTTCCCACTATTTCCCACGATCTGGTACTAATAGTAGCCTATCCCGGCCTATTGTCAACCTGGTAGACAGAATAAACAAATCGATATTATCCGTATTACCGGAACATCTACATGGATGTTTAGTAAAGTGAGAGTAAATCGATGATGTCGGTGTGGCGCGAGAATGCTATCGGTTGGCTATCTCGCGCAGAAACGATGCACTTCGGTTTCCCTGAGGGCGGAAAACGCGGTAGTCGATTCGCGGAAAGATGTTGTCCTTCTTCTCGAGCTGGGTGAGCCATTCGGTCCCTACGTTGCCCCTGCCGAGGGATTCGTAGATTCTGTCGAAATTGAGGATGTGCTCGCGGACCCGCTTGGTCGCGTAGCTCACCGTGGTCCCGGCGCGCATGATAAACGGCCAGTCGGAGGCCTGACTAAGGAGCACCTCCCGCGCGGCCTGGTTGAGCGCACGCTCCTTCAGGCCGTGGTCGTCGGGAAACCGCTCCGCCAGCTCCATCATGCGCTCGATCGCTGTATGCGTGTGCCGGTAGATCCAGTCGTTCGAACCGTCCAGCCACACCTCCGAATAGCCGTTGTTTCCCCAGCTGGAGAAGATCGGCTCTATTACGGTCGTGGGCGGATAAGCCTTCAGGAAAGCCGACGGGGTGACCGGTTCCAGTTCACCTTCGGTCTGGGCAAGCTGCCGAATGACGGCTTCGAGCCAGATCGTGCCTTCGAACCACCAGTGGCCGAAGAGCTCCGCGTCGTAAGGACAGGTGATGACCGGCGGCTGCTTCATCAGCGGACCGAGCTTTGCGATCTGTTTCTTCTGATTGTAGATGAAATTTTCGGCATGCTCGCGCGCCTTGGCTGCGGCGACCTCCGGATCGTAGGGGTGCTTCTCCTCGGTGACGCCAGTGATCGCGTAGTACTTGAGCCCGGTATTGATTCGAATATTGTTGTCGTGAATATAGGGGCCGATGTAGTCGAGCGGAAGGTCGTATCCGATATCACGGTAGAAATCTCGGTAGCTGAAATCTCCCGGATACCCCTCGTCGGACGACCACACCATGTTTGCGGAGGCGATGTCGCGGCCGAATACGGCAACGCCGTTCGGACAGAGAACGGGCTCATATACGCCGGCAGGCGGGCGCTTTTCGGAAAAAAGGACCGAATGTGCCGCGCTGAAGAAGTAACGTATGCCGTTGTCGTACAGATGCTCTTCGAGGCCGGGAAAGTAGCCGCATTCCGGCAGCCAGAAGCCGGTCGGGTGCTTCCCGAAGATCGACTCCTGAGAATCTATCGCCACCTGGAGCTGCGCATTTATGTTTACCGGAAACTGTTGATACAGGGGCAGATAGGCGTGGGTCGCAGCCGCGCCCACCATCTCGATACGCCCCTTCTTATAATAGTAGTCAAATCCCCGCAGGATGTTCTGCTCGTATTTTTCCTGGAAGTCGACGAGATCCTGTTTGTACAGATCGAGGTACATTTCGGCGAGCTTCCGGAACTGGGGTTCCCGCTTGAGCCGTTCGACCTCACGCTCTGCCAGCTCGATGTGCCTCTCGAGATAGCCAGAGTATCGTTCCTGCAGCAGCGAGTCCTGGAGCATGGCGACGAGCGTCGGTGACATCGACAGGGTAATGGTGAACGGAACGCCGTCTGCATCGAGCCGGTCGAAGACTCTCAGTAACGGCAGATAGGTCTCGGAGATCGCTTCAAAAAGCCAGTTCTCTTCAAGGAAGCTGGGATATTCCGGGTGCCGCACGAAGGGGAGATGTGCGTGCAGCATTAGCACAAGATAACCTTTGACCATCAGAAGATTCCTCTTTCTTCAGTTCCGCCTACACCATGTATTGCTGGTCCAGATGAGCAAGAATCCGCTGTGGAATGCGGTTCCCGAACGGCGAGACACCCAGATGCTCGATTCCTGAAAGTGCGATAATGGCGTCTTCCTGGAAAGAGGCCGAGCTATCGTCGGCAAAGTATCCCTTGGGGACGGACACGATATTTGACTGAGCGAGTACGTCTTCACCTTCTGCGTGCCTTGCAATCAGCTCGAGTCGGTAGTGAGTATCCTGTTCAGGCAGATTGATGTACCAGCGGCTGTCGGACAGCTGCACGGGAATGTCGAACGAATCGACGATCGCGCTCCGATCCTCCGTCGGCTCGGCCAGTTCGTACACGCGAATCAGCATGCCGTGAAAATCCGGATTTCGGCGGTACTTCTTGTCGTGACTTTCCTTGAGATCCCAGTAGGCAAATGCCCAGGCCGGATCACGGAGCATTACGACGATCCGTGTCTCGTTGTAGGTGGCAGGCAGCTCTTCGGGCTCATCTTCTTCGGAGTTGTCCGCCTCGTCGTACTGGACACCGTATTTCTTTTCCTCGATCCGGATCGCATTATTGTTGTCGGAATCCCGCTCGAGTCGCATCTCTTCGAAGGCTTCGAAAATGGTGTCGATAAGCGATTCGCGGTCGGTCTTTCTCGGTAGATCAATACCGTACTGGCTTGCAAGGCTCTGCAGCGCCTCTGCGTTCATTGTTTCCAGTCTGGTACGCGTCATCCTACCTCCAACAGACTCCCGGTTTTCGATCCTAGGGGAATGGATAATCGGTGTCAAGGGGAGACATCGCTACGCTCCCGCCGAGCGGGGCGCCGAGCGGGGCGCCGAGCGGGGCGGTTTGCGCGATACGTAGAGGACAACGTCGCCGAAGCCAAATATCTTCGCCATCCGGTCGAGCGGGCTCTTGACGAATCCGGGCGCCATGCCTTTGGCGATTCCGCCCCAGGTTTTCCAGCCGATCGGGCGTAGCCCGCATTCGGCGAGAAGCCGCGCAAGGCTGCGGCGGGAAAACAGGTTCAGGTGGTCGGCAATGGCCGAACGCCAGCGCTCACGATACAGCCGCGCCTGCAGCCCTGCGGTATTCGGTGTTACCACCACCACGTATCCGCCCGGCGCGAGAATCCGGTGGACCTCGCGAAGAAACTCTCGCGGGTCGGGTACATGCTCGATTACGTGCGAGAAGTGTATGAACGAGAAGGTATCCGGCGCGAATCCTGCCTCATCGAGCGTTCCGATGAAGATCGGTACATGCCGTTTCTCTATCCCGTACCTGGCCGCGGGCTCACAAATCTCGACTCCCTGAACACGCCACTCGCGCTGCTTCAGGTAGGCAAGCAGCATCCCTGTTGCGCATCCGATATCGAGAAAATGGCGCTTCTCCCCCAGAGTGCGTTCGAGCCTGAAGAAATCGGCGTCCTGAAGTCCCTTGAGCATGAGGTCGAAAAAGTTGCTGTCGTTCGCAAGCTCGTACGAGAAGTATTCCGATCCGTAGCGTTCCCGCAGTCCGTCGAACCGCGGCTGAGGGTTCTGGTACAGATGCCCGCAGCCGGCGCAGCGTGCGAAACGGAACGTTCCGCAATCCCAACCCGGCACGACCCGATTCTCGCCGCAGATTGCGCAGACAACAGGGTCAAACGATTCGTCCTGACCCGGGCTCATCGAGAAGGTCTTCACTGAGCCGTTCCCTGCGCGGCGCCGGGAGTCGGCGCGGCGCCGGGAGTCGGCGCGGTGGGTGAAGCTAC
>CAZNYW010000002.1:153407-173972 GCA_964577375.1 uncultured Spirochaetales bacterium
GCGCGGCGCCGGGAGTCGGCGCGGCGCCGGGAGTCGGCGCGGTGGGTGAAGCTACCGGCGCCGGCTCCTGCCCGAAGTATACCTGACGTGTGACCTCCGTCCGGTTGCCGGCGAAGTCGTAGGCCGAGATCCTGATCGTGTTGATTCCGGGGGAGAGGTCGACCAGCCCCAGATTGTAGGTGTGGCGGCTGAGGTAGAGATTGTCGAAGCTCCAGCGGTAGCGCTGATCGATGTACTCCTTTCCCTGACGAAATTCGAGAAACATGAATCGGATACTCGAAACGGTCTTGTCATTCACCGACAGATCGATGCCGTAGGGCGCAACCTGAAAACGGCCTGCATTGGTCACGATCTCATCGAACACCTCAGCGTCGACCGCCCAGTGCGCGGACCCGACGGTCGTGCCGTCCTCGAGCTGAATCTTTGTCCGGTCGGAAAGCACGATATTCTGGATCGTCGGAGACCGTCTGTCTTCGACCGGAGGAAGAAGCACGAGCGGGTTGACGGATCGATCCGACTTCATGTCGATAATTCGCAGAACGAGCCCCGGCGTGTCCACCCGCCCGCTTTCACCCGTGGTACCGATCCACTGGCCTTCGGCAACCTGTTTCATCCCTGCCGGCAGCGAACCCGGCTTAAGGTGTGCGTAGACGGACCGGAAGCTTTGCGCGTGCTCGACAACGACAAAGTCGCCCAGGCCCGAGGGAAGTGAGCCGGAACGCTGATCACGTCGGTCGGTGAAGATCACCTGGCCGTCGGCGACCGAGCCCGCCCGGACTCCGGCACCTCGAAGGAACACGCCGTTGCGAAAACCGTCCGGTGTGTCACCGGCAAATCCGCCGGCAATCTCAACCGGTTTCACCGGCCACTGCCACGAAAAAACCGACCCCGGCGCAGTCAGAAACAGCCAGAGGGCTGAAAGGAAGATTACCCCTGCCCGCATGGTCTCATCCGGTAGTCAGTTCGGACTCAAAGATGGTGTCGTCAACACCCCAGAATTGACGCGATCCCTCGGCGCTTACATACAGCGTGGAAGCAGGAAACCTGAAACGAAGGACCGGCCGGCCATCGGGAAGGAAGAGAAGCACCTCGGCCGTCCCGCTCGAGGCGGACGACTGCGTATCGGAAAGCGCCGCAGCGAGTATCAGTCGATCGAAACCTGCGCCGAGCAGTGAATGGAGAGATCCGGAGAGGGGAACCGACACGAGCCGGCGGCCCTGTTGCGAATATATACGCACACTCTCGGATCCTTCGAAGGCGAAGTCACCGCTTCCGCGCAGCGCCCGTACCAGGACAGGCCGTCGAAAGTCCGAACCAAGGCGCCGGGTCTGCGTCGCCGTCCACTGCCCACCGGACCTTTCGTATATCGAAAGGACCTGAGGTTCCAGTCCGGAAACCACCGCGATTCGGTCCTCTGCTGCCGAGATTGCGATCCCCAGAATTATGGGAATTGAACTGCCGGTCGGTGCGTCCCGGTATACCGTGGTGCCCGTACCGTCGACGATCTCGATGTGCCCATCGAGCAGCCCGAGCACCGAAAGCTTCACCCCCGCGGCCACCGATGTTATGATGCTTTCAGCCTTGTGCCGCCATAGGAGCTTTCCCGATTTGTCGTATTCGGATATCCCCGACCGATCCGGGCTCAGAACATAAAGCCGGTCATTCAGATAGACCGGGTATCCGTCCTGCGCGAAGCTCGCAACCACCTGTCCGCTCGGGTTTTCGACGTTTATTCGAGGAGACAACTGTTCGTAGTTGACGAATCGATCTGTTCCAAGCGCGAGCCCGTAGCGGACGTTGTCAAGATAGTGCAGCGTTCCGTCCAGGCCGACGAAACCGAAGCGGTCACCAAGTCGGAAAGCGAGAAGTTTTTCGCCCGGGGAGGCCGGCCGGATGAACGCGGTATGCGGTGCCGGCGCCTGACCAGCTGCGTTCGCCGCCGCGGCGACAGGTGCGGCCGCCGGCAGACGGGTTGTCCATAATGGTTTCACAAGGAGCTCTTTGCCCATCGGCCGGGGGAAGAGCGCGATGTAGAGGACGAGCATGAGAAGAAAGACGGAAATAAGGGCCTTCCGGACTCTCACGTTGATTGCACCGTGCCCTTCGGTCTGCACACGCTTTTCATGAGCTGCGATATCCTATACTATGACTTCTGAAAGTGTCAACGAACGGGCTCTTCCGGCCGAAGAGCGCGCAAGCGGATGGCCCGCAACTTTCGGAGTTGTAAATGGACTTGGACAAGGACACCGTCTCCCGGCTGCAATCAGAGGCAAAAGAAGCGTCGAGCTATTCCTATTCTCCCTACTCTCGATTCCGGGTTGGAGCAGCGCTCCTCACGGCGGACGGCAGGATCGTTCGGGGTGCAAACATCGAGAACCGTTCCTACGGACTGGCGAATTGTGCCGAACGGTCTGCAATCTTCTCTGCCTTGAGTCAGGGAGATTCCGAGTTCAGCGCCATGGCAATTTATACACCGGATGCAAAGGAGCTGCTCTCGCCCTGCGGCGCATGCAGGCAGGTCATAAGCGAGTTCGTACCGCCGGATTTTCCAGTCTACTGCAGCGATGGGCAGGGAGGGTTCAAACGCTTCGCCGTGAAGGAGCTGCTGCCCCACGATTCGCTTCAGGATCTCAGCGCCGGGTGATCCTTCGGGGGTCCACTCCCGGCCGGTTCAGCGTCCCTCGGCCTTCTTGTCGTCGGCCTCCATCTTCGTGCGCCAGACGTCGATCTTCTTCTTCACAACTTCGGCCTGATTTGCCTCACCGAGAAGCGCATGCAGGCGCCGCAGCGCGGAGAGATAGGCAATCGCCAGTTTGAAATCATCCATGCGAAGGGTGGAAAGCTCGTACTTCTCCCGGTACCGGTCCGCCGCGCGCTGAAGAAGCTCCTTGGCAAGACTGAGGTGCCCTACCCTGGACTGATACCCGTCCACGCGCGGATCGAGCCCCGAGATCACTGTCTTCAGGTTTATGAAGTTCTTGACGATCGTGGCGAAACGAGCTTCCAGCTCGACGAAGGACCAGCGCCATTTCGAGTTTTCACCGAAATCCTCTTCGACAGACTGAATCGTGAAACCCATTTTGCGCAGCAGATCGTAGCGCCTGTTGTCCTCGAAGCCTTCGATCTTTGCAAGGTTGTCTTCGTAGTCGGAAAACGGAACATCAACGAAGTTCGAGACCACCTCTTCCAGAAAAATGATACTCTGGTAGCAGCATTTGCGGGCGTCGTTCAGGAAGGCGTCGTTCTTCACTCCGAGAAGAGCAACGGACATGCGGTTGAGCAGCAGGTACCAGGAGGCGAGATTCAGCCGTTCGTCGGCAAGAGCCACACGCTTGTGGGGAGCACCGTTCTCATCGCTATTGATCGTCCGCAAAACGTTCTGCTCGCGCTGGAGCAGCTGATCGATGGTCTGCTTGTACTCCTTGACCTTGTCGAAGTAGCGGTTTTTTGCTTCGGCAGATATTTTCCCCATCGGCCGCTCCTTGCTATGCGCCGCTGAATTTTCGCAGCAGGTCTTCCGCGTGTGTGAGCGAAGGCTGCCCGGTCTTGTCGCCGGAAAGCATCCGCGCAATTTCGCGAACGCGCTCGTCGCCTGTCACCTCCGCAACTTCGGTGACGGTTCGGCCTTCCTTGCCGCGCTTCTCGACCTTCAAGTGATTATCCGCGCGTGCGGCGATTGACGCAAGGTGGGTGATACAGAGAACCTGCTTATGGCGGCCGAGCTCGTACAGGTGCAGACCGACCGCCACCGCCACTTCGCCGCCTATGCCGGCATCGATTTCGTCGAACACCAGCGTTGGAATCTGGTCGGTCTGCGCAAGCACCGTCTTGATGGCAAGCATGACGCGGGAGATTTCGCCGCCTGATGCGATGTCCTTGAGCGGTTTCAACGGCTCACCCGGGTTCGGCGAAATGCGGAAGACCACCTGGTCGATGCCGTAGGGCCCGCAAGAGGGGGTTCCTTTCTCGGAGAGCCGCTGGGTCACCGCGATTTCGAAGCGCGTCTTTTGCATACCCAATCCGCGCAGGATTTGCTCGATCTCCGACTGAAGCCGCGCCGCTGTCTCCTTTCTCCGGGAAGAGAGAGCCTGTGCGGCCGCGAGCACGCCCTTCTCGAGCGTCTGGATTTCCGTCTGGAGCCGCTCTTTGTCCTGTTCCCAGTTTTCGAGGCTGCCGAGCTGCTCGACTGCATCACGGTAGTACTCGAGAACCTCCGCGATGGAGGCGCCGTATTTCTTTTCGAGCCGATGGATTGCCATAAGGCGGTCTTCGACCTGTTCGAGTCTGTCGGCGCTGAAGTTCACCCCGCCCCGGTATGCGTGGATCTCCTCGGCAGCGTCTTCGAGCTCGAAGAACAGGTCCTCGAGACGCTTGGTGAGTGAGGACAATCCTGAGTCGATCCCGACAGCACCATCCATCGCCTGCCGCGCCCGCCGGACCTGCGACAGCGCGCCGCCCCGGTTTTCCGAAGTTACCTCGTACGCCTCATCGAGGAGCCCGAAAAGCTTTTCGTGCTGAGAAAGGATCGACCGCTCCTTGACGAGCTCATCCTCCTCGCCGTCGACAAGGTGGGCTTCCTCAATCTCGCGGATCGCGTACTGGAGAATATCCGCTTCGCGAAGCCTGTCGCGCTCCGAGGTGACGATGCGCTCCAGCCGTTTCTTCAGACCGGTCAGCGACACGAACTGCTGGTAGAGCGCAGCACCATCCTCTTCGAGGCCGCCGAAACGGTCGAGAATTCGCCGATGGTTATCCTCGCTGAACAGCGACTGGTGTTCGTGTTGGCCGTGCATGTCGAAGAGCAGGCTCGCTATGCCTTCGAGGTCTGCCCGCGTCGTCGGAACCGATTGGATGTAGATCGAACCGCGGCCGGTTCGCTTGAGCGTCCGTCGAATGATTATGCGTCCGTCCTCGGGCTCGATCGCGTGCTCCTCGAGCCAGGCGAGCGCGTCCTGGTTCGATTTGACGCCAAAGACAGCGGCAACCATCGCCTCTTCTGCACCCGTTCGGATCGCACCGACGTCGCCCTTGGTGCCGTGCAGGAGCCCGAGCGCGCCGGCGAGAATCGACTTCCCCGCGCCGGTCTCGCCGCTCAGCACATTCATACCGGCAGTGAAAAGGAGAGAAAGCCGCTCGATGAGCGCAAAGTTCTGTATCGAAAGCTCTTCGATCATGCCCCATTCTCCCGCGCGAAATCAGGCGGCGGCTGTCACCGACCCGGCTCTCCGGACCAGTTCAGTTTCGATCGCAGGACTTCGTAAAACGTCCTGACATCCGACCGGATGATGCGTGCCTTCGTCGGAGCGCGGCAGACGCATATACGGTCTTTCGGTTGAAGCGGAAACACACTCTGTCCGTCGACGGTGAGGATGACGTTGGTGCGCTGCTCTTCCTCCACCTCAATATAGATGACTTCCTCTGCGGGCACAACAAGCGGCCGGTGGGCCAGCGTGAACGGACTGATAGGATTGAGAATCATCGCCTCCATTTCCGGATGCAGTATCGGACCTCCTGCAGCCGCCGAGTAGGCAGTAGAGCCGGTGGGGGTGGCAACCATGACACCGTCGGCGCGATAGCGTCCGACAGACGATTCACCGAGCCGGACCGACAGTTTGACGATCTTCGAAATCCCGCCAGCCGATACCACCGTATCGTTGAGTCCGGTAAACCTCGCAACCTCACGTCCCATCCGCTGTACGCCGACAGCGATCATCAGCCGCTCGCCGACGCCGAGATCGCCGGCGCAGTATTTTTCGAACGCGTAGGTCCACTCTTCCCGGGTAACCTCTGTGATGAAGCCGAAGTCGCCGAGGTTGACGGCGAGAATCGGTATTGCGGAGTATGAGAGGATTCGTGCACTGAAAAGGACAGTTCCGTCGCCGCCGAGCGAGATCGCTAGATCGAACTCCTCCACGGTAGGATGGGCGGGCCGGCCGCGGTAACCGAACACGACCACCTCGATCCCGCGCTGTTCGAGGTACTCGCGGACCTCATCGGTGACTTCGCTTACTCCGTCCTTCTGAAGATTTGCAATAACCAGAACGCGCCGTATGTCCACTGCCATGAGATCGCTACACTATACCTCACACCAACTTTTCCGTAAAGCTTCGCGAAATTCTCAGCTTGTCAGGGGAGAGTCGTTACAACCTTCTCGATCCGCTCTACCTCCCGCTTGGGCAGCACAGGGTAGAGCGGGAACAAAACGCAGCGCAGCAGGAGGCTTCCGGCCCCCGGGTAGCCGGCGCGGAGCCGGTCGAACTCGTCGGCCGACGAGCCGGCGGAAACCGAATCCTCCGGAGCGGCCGAGGCATCCGCTGCGGCATCGCCGCTGACAGCGATATCGGCCCCGACCGTGATCAGATCCTGCGGTGAGGACATCGACGCGAAAAGAGTGTTCTCGAACGCGTAAATGCACTCGACCTGTTTCTTCCGCGCGTATTGCACCACTTCGCGAGCGCCGCCGGCGAGCACGACGGCAAAGGAATGGAACACATTCTCCGCGTCTCCCGGCTGAAGCAGCATCCTGTGCCGTCCGCGAAGCAGGGCCCGATTGTAGATTGAAGCGATCTCTCGCCTCTTCTGCACAAACTGTTCGACCCGCTTCACCTGCTGAACTCCAAGCGCTGCGTTCATGTCCGGAAGGAGCAGACCACGTGGGAGAGACTCGGCGATGCGACGCAGGTCGTTTCGTTCCCGTTTCCCGGAGGCGAGCACCGCGGCGCCTCCACCGGCAGTGATGATGTGTTCGGGTTCCAGTCCGACGATGGTGTACCGGCCGTAGGCGCCGATCCGGCGTTCTGCGGTCATGCCGCCAAGTCCTTCGGACACATCCTCTATCACCGGGACCCCGAGGTCGACGATAGCCTGGATATCAGGAATGATACCAACGCTGTAGTGGACGATTACAGCGCGCACGCCTTCCGATACGGCCACTTCCAGCTGCCCGGTGAGCACGGCACCGGTGGCGGGATCGACATCGATAAGCACCGGCTGCAGCTGCCGGTTCTCGAGTGCAGTCCGGTATACCGCAGGTGCGATCACCGAAATGGCAATCCGTTCCCCCGCAGACGCGCCGACTGCCGTGAGGGCAATATCGATCGCGGTCGCATAATCGCGAACGCAAACGCCCGGTTCGATCCCCAGGTAGGATGCTACGTCTGCGGCAAGCTGATGAGAAAGCGCCCCGGGACCGATGCTGTCGGACACCATACAGGTAAGCACGGCGTCCATGTCTTTTCGCCGGATAGTTGGTCTGAAAACTGGTACTGACATTTCGTACGACTCTGTTAGTGTTGAATTCCGGAAGGATTTCGCCGAAACCCGCCGGCTACTGGCTCATCGTGTTCAGTTGCTGAAGCTCCCGAACATTGAAGAGGCGGCGCGTATCGAGAATGATCAGATAGGTCTCTTCCCGTCTCACTACCCCTTCAATATACTCGGCACCGATTCCCGAAAGCATCTGCGGCGGCGGCTGGATCTCTTCCCTCTCTACGGTCACTACCCGTGATACCTTGTCGATTATCACCGCAATAAGCATCTCGTCGATGTTGATGATCACGAAACCGCTGAGGAGCGTGTCCTCTTCCGAGAGATTGGCATGACGAATATGAAATCTCCGGTGAAGGTTTATGACGGGGATTATGTCACCGCGAAGGTTGAAGATACCTTCGACGTAGGGAGGCGCGTTCGGAATGGCCCGGACATCTTCGACTTTGACGATTCCTTCGACATCCATGATGTCGATCCCGTACTGTTCTTCGCCCAGCTGGAACGTGACAAGCTGCAGCTGCTGCCCCTCTTCCGTCATGGATCCTCCCGAATACGCTTCAGGATACTGGACTGACCGCCCTTGTGCAAGCGCGACTTCGGGAGTGTTTGGATTGGTCAGATACGGAGGATGCAGGACGCGCGTGGCCGGCCGACATTCGCGCCGATCCTATCTGATCCCGAGCCGTTTCATCTTGCTCTGGAGCGTTGAAGGCTTCACACGCAGCAACTCCGCGGCCCCGCCGCTGCCGTAGATACGTCCCCCCGAACGGGACAGCGCCTGCAGAATGTGCGTTCGTTGCGCCTCCGCAAGACTCGGAAAACTGTCGCCAGGTGTCTGCGACGACCCCGTATCGGATCGTCGCCCGCGGGTCGTATCGGGGGCGATATGATTCGGCCCGATGAGCTCGCCGCCACAAAGGATCGTTGCCCGCTCAATGACATTCTGCAATTCACGCGCATTACCGTTCCATTCTTTGGTTAGAAGGAGCTCCGCTGCCTCACCGGAAAGTGCGAAGCGCTCCCTGCCGTGGCGCAGGTTGATGCGATGAAGAAAGTGGTGGGCAAGCGGCAGGATATCATCGGGCCGTTCGCGCAGTGGCGGTACAGTAATCGGATACACGTTCAGACGGTAATAGAGATCTTCCCGGAACCGGCCCTCCTCCACCAGGCGCGAGAGATCGGAATTCGTTGCCGCAACGATCCTGACATCACCACGGACAGCTCTTTCTGCTCCCACACGCTCAAACACACCGTCCTGAAGCACGCGAAGCAGCTTCGGCTGGACCTCCTTGGGCAGATCGCCTACTTCGTCCAGAAAGAGCGTGCCACCGTCGGCCAGCTCGAAACGACCCCGCCTCTGAGCATGGGCACCGGTAAACGCGCCCCGTTCGTGACCAAAAAGCTCGCTCTCGGCAAGCGAAGCGGTGAGAACCGAACAATTCAGGGGAACAAAGTCCGCGTGATTGCGCTCCGACAGACGGTGAATCGTTCGAGCGACGAGCTCCTTGCCGGTTCCGGTTTCCCCCAGAATGAGCACCGGAACATCGGAGCCTGCAACGAGTCGGATGCCGTCCAGCACGGCCCTCCACGGCGCGGAGACACCGACGAGCTCCCTGAGCGCGTTCGAGCTTTGATCGAGCAGGTTGTTGCGTTCACGAAGCAGTGTCCTGTTTCGCCGAGACTGGCGCTCGGAGTACTCGGAGCTGACAATGGCTGTGGAGATGAGACTGGAAAGAGTTCCGACAAGCTTGACGATACCCGCGGTGAACATGTTGCATTCGCGGTGATCAAGAGTCAGTACGCCGATTGGTCTGTCCTTGAAGTAGAGAGGCGTCACGAGACAGGAGTGGCCCTGGGGAAGAGCCAGAACCTCGTGATAGGTATCGACGTGGTACTCGTTCTCCGCGAACAGGTAGGGCACTCGCCCGTTGATGATGCGCAACAGATCGCTTCCCTCGTCAATCGCGATCCTATAGTGCATGAGGCGATCGTTCCACAGAGGGCCCATGGCCTTCCGAATCTGGAGCTGCGAACTCGATACGAAGCTCATGACAATCGCGAGCTCATACTCAACCAGATCTCGCAGGCTTTCCAGAATCACCTGTATGGTCATCTCGGGGTCCAGCGCCGGGATATGACCTTTCAATACATCGGTGGCAATAATTTCCCGTCTCATACCGAAATCTCGTTATCAGTGTAACCGATATTTCGGTACCCGTTAAGAGGCTGGTTGTTGACCATACTCTATCTACAATTGTCGTAACAAATTATCAATCGCCGGGCCCTTGGCATCCTTCTTGCACAATTGATCTCAAATTGACCACCAAGGAGTTGACCCATGGAAGAAAGCACAATGTCTATGCCCCTGCTAGGGGACGAATTTCCGCAGATGACCGTGAGTACCACTGAGGGCGTAATGAAGCTCCCTCAGGACCTGAAAGGCAGCTGGTTCGTGCTCTTCAGCCACCCTGCAGACTTTACCCCGGTCTGCACCACCGAATTCGTCGGTTTCCAGGAAAAAGTGGCGGAGTTCGACAAGCTCGGAGTCAAGCTCATCGGTATGTCGGTGGACCAGATATTCAGTCACATAAAGTGGATCGAGTGGATCAAGGAAAAGCTGGGAGTGGATATCACCTTCCCGATAGTGGCGGCGAACGACACGATCGCGAACAAGCTCGGAATGCTGCATCCCGGCAAGGGAACGAACACGGTTCGGGCAGTCTTCGTAGTCGACCCAAACGGCCGAAACCGGCTTATTCTCTACTACCCGCAGGAGATCGGCCGCAATATGGACGAGATCGTCCGTGCGGTTGAGGCACTCATGATCTCCGACAAGAACGGCGTCGCGATGCCCGCAAACTGGCCGAACAACAATCTGATCGGGAATCACGTCATCGTGCCGCCGCCGACGAATCGAAAAGACGCAGCGACACGACTCTTAACGTACGAAGGTTACGACTGGTGGTTCTGTCATAAGGAGCTGGCAGGCTGAGCCGCGGCCATCAACGCGCGTGGCCCGGCGGACACAGGCAGGCGGGAACGCAGACCTGCCGTCCGCCTCTCTCGAAACAGCTACTCTACAAGGATGAACTCGCCGGCCTGGTACATGAATGCCTGAAGCCTCGTCTCGATTCCGGTGTCCTCCTGGCCATCATAGTCGACGTTGACCCAGGGAATATCGCGGTGATCACGGCGGAATGATTCGCTTACCCCTCCCACAACCGTACCGGGCAGGCAAGTGAACGGCATCACGTGCGCGATCCCCGATATGCCCTTCCGGGCGAGCACCACGGCGCTTCCCAACGCGGCGGCCGGATCACCGTCGTAGTCTCGATGGATGTAGGGCTCGCAGTTTTCGAGCATCTGTTCGATGCTGACCTGAAGCTCAGGATCGTCAACTGACCTTATCGAGGCGTGTAGGCTCCCCATGACGGCGTGCGTAAACAGGCTTTGGATCCTGGATCTCATGTAGCCACCTGTATCGCGCTTCCAGATGCTGTCCCGCGTGTAGCGGAGGGTGGAGTACGTCATCCACTCGATGAAGGGAGACATGAGCACTTCTGCACCGAGCCGTTCGAGCCGGTCCACCAGGAACCCGCTGCAGAACGGGTTGTCCCGCATGAAGATCTCGCCGACCACCAGGATCACGGGCTTTCGAGGGCAGTCGAGCCGCTTTACCCCCGCGAAGCTCTCCGCGCTCTCTTTTAGGACCTGGCGAATGTCCTTCGCTCCTCTTTCGGTCGATGCCACCACCCTCTCGAGCGCTTCGCGGTAGACGCGGTCCGTCGCACCTGCAGTCGCCTCGTAGGGACGGTGCGCGAGCTGCAGCTTTCGAAGGAGATCGGCGGCGTACAGACCCTTGAGCGCGGCAAGCCGGAAACGGTTGCCGTGTCCGCCCGAGAGGCCTGCGTACGCGTCCTCGTTGCTCGGTGCAACAATCTCGACTTCCGGGTAGCCCAGCCGGTCAAAAATGATCCTCTGAAGCTTATTGTACTGACCGAATCGGCAGGGGCCGGCGTGGTCCGGCATGAAGAACGATGTCTTTTCGGGCTGAAACCCCGGTTCCCTTATCTTCCTGAGGAAGCTGCCGAGGGTGCAGATCATCGGAAAGCACTCTTTCGCGGTGGTATAGCGGTGTGCGAGATCGATATCCTCCTGAGTCTGCATCGGCAGGACATACGCCTCCAGCCCACAGCTTCGTGACGCCGCAGCCAGGGCGTAGGCGCCATCGGACATGTAGGGAAAGTAGAGCACCCGCTTCGAATCAACAGAGGCCGGCATCGCATAATTGTGCATTTCCTGTGCTCGAGCTCCGCCGCCCGGATGCTCTCGTTCGAGAGTCCCGCGACTTCGGAGGCTGTCGATGAAGGCCTCGCAGCGGGTAATCATCCCGGCGTCCGCCGAGTGCTCATCCACCTCCAACTGCAGGTAGGGCTTTGCCGACAGCTCTTCGCGAACGTAGTGCGAAAGGAAGGAATCGGGACCACACCTAAAGTTGCCAAGATAGACGGCGTTGAGACGCTCATCCCGCGTAATGATCCGTGAAGCCGCAAGGATCCTTTGCCCGTTTGGCCAGTACATCATATGGTAGTCCCGAAAGATGTTTTCATCTTCCAGCGGCAGGTAGTCGATAGGGATCGGGAGAATACCCATGCCGATCAGCTTGTCCACAAGCGAAAGGTTGAGAAAGGGGTCACCTGTATTGTAGGGTCTGCCAAGAATTACCAGCGGGATTCTGTCCACCGGAAGGGATCGAAGGACCTCCCTTCCTCGCACTCTTACCCGTCGTTCGAAGGCAGTCTGAGCTCGATCGGCCCTCGCGAAGGCATCGAGAACGCGTCTTTCCTCTATCCCGAACTTCTCTCCCATGAAGCTGCACAGATCCCGCGGGAGTACGTGCTCATAGTAGCGAAAGTGCAGCGTCGGCGTCAGAAGACGTTTGTTCCAGTCAAACCCGGATCGACCGCGAAGGGCGGCACGAATCAGGAACGGGTATGACTGCACCCACGGGCAGTTGTAGTTTACAGTGGGGTTCTCGGGCGCGGCCTTCGCATTCACAACGAACGGGAGAAACACGAAATCCACATCGCGCTCGACAAGGTCCATCACGTGCCCGTAGGCGACCTCGACCGGGAAGCAGGTTTCCGCGGTAAGCATCTCCAGAGACCTGGAAACGACTGAACGATCTGTCGGACGCGAAAGCACAACCTCGAAACCGAGCTCGTCGAAGAGGGTGCGCCAGAAGGGAAACTGCTGGAAGAACACCATCAGCGCCCGAGGTATTCCGACGGTCGGTTTTCGATCGGCTCCCTCCTGAACGGCAGCGCAGTCCGTGAATCCGTCCAGCAGCATCGCAAGCCGTTCTTCGAAGAGATTCGGCGTGTCGGTATCGTGTCTCTTACGTTCGTCAAGCTCCCATTTTTCGCAACGTCCTCCGTAGTGGAGCGCCCTTCGCTCTCCTTGGATTTTCACCTTCTGGATCTCGCACCGGTTCACGCAGCTTTTGCAGCTGAAACGAGAAAGGCTGTAAGGAACCTCTCGCACTGCAAAGCCTTTGAACCGCGTCCGCGGCGGGGAGCTGCCGTTCCCGTTGTGTCGGACCTTTTGCCATGCGAGCATCGCCGCGCCTATTGCCCCGGTGACGTCGAAGTGCGGAGGAACGGTTATGCTCTTTCCTGTGACCGCCTCGAAGGCGGAGACGACGGCACGGTTGTTCGCCACGCCCCCCTGGAAGAAGATTCGCTCACCGATCCTTTTTGTGCCCACGACCTTCTCGATGTAGTTGTACACGATAGAGTAGGCAAGCCCGCCCAGCAGATTTTCAGTAGTCGCACCTTTCTGTTGATGCGCATTGAGATCGGACTCCATGAAGACAGTGCAGCGATCGCCCAATCGAACCGGTTTCTGCGCGGAAAGCGCAAGCGATCCGAATTCTTCCTTGATATCGGTGGCGAGCTTCTCCGCCTGCTCCTCGAGAAAAGACCCTGTTCCTGCAGCACAGACCTTGTTCATCTCGAAGTCGACGACAAACCCATGGTCTATGCTTATGAACTTCGAATCCTGGCCGCCGATTTCGAAAATCGTGTCTACCTCGGGGTCGATTGCTATCGCCGCCGTCGACTGTGCCGTAATCTCGTTCCGAATTACGTCGGCACCGACGAAGTCCCCAGTCAGATAGCGACCCGACCCGGTTGTCCCGGCGGCAACAACCTCCACCCGATCGCCGACCTCGGTAAAGATTTCGGAAAGTCCTCTCTGAATCGCCTCGAGCGGCCGTGAAGCTGTCGGAAGGTACCGCCGCGCAATCACGCGGTTTTCGTCGTCGATGAGGACAACGTTAGTGCTCAGGCTGCCCACATCCAACCCGAGCGCCACCGGGAGCCTCCGGACACCGTTGACCGATCCAGCCACGTTCTTGTTCAACTTCACAGCCGGCACTGCCAGCGCAGGCAGCGACTCACCGTCGATTTCGTTTCTGGAGAGATAGGACCGAAGCGGCGCCAGATCCCGAAGCTCCCGGTTCACCCGATCGCCCGCACAGAGGAGCGCACCAATTGCCCCCATCGAAGCATGGTACTCCGGGACTACGAGCTCATCCGGCGCAAGCCGGAAAACGTCCCGAAACGCGCGAATCATGCCTTGATTGGCTGCGACGCCACCCTGGAAGACTACCGGAGCGGCGATGTCCCTGCCCCGTGCGAGGTTGCTTCTAAAGTTTCTCGCCACCGCGAAACAGAGACCGGCCACGATATCGCTCACCGGTGTCGCAATCTGCTGCAGGTGAATCATGTCGCTTTTTGCGAACACGCTGCATCGCCCGGCGATCCTTGGAGGATTGACGGACGCGAGCGCGAGCTTGCCGAATTCGTCTTCGATGGACAGTCCCATCCTCTTCGCCTGTTGGTCGAGAAACGAACCCGTGCCGGCAGCGCACATGCTGTTCATCGCGAAATCGCGCAGTCTGGCAGCGTCGCGCATCCTGCCGCCGTCGGCGAGGAAGATGAGCTTCGAATCCTCGCCGCCCATCTCGATTACAGATCGTGCATCGGGAAAAAGCGCTGACGCCGATGCCGATTGTGCAATGATCTCATTTACGAACGGTGAGTCGAAAAGCCGAGCAGCAAGACCGCCACCGCTGCCCGTGAAGACGGGGAGCATCAGCCGATCGCGATGGCGACTATGAAGCAGTGCCTCGAGCAGCGCAAGAAGCTCGCGGAACGGTCGGCCCAGACAGTACGTGTAGTGGTTTTCGACAACTCGGCGATCGCGGTCTGTCAGAACGGTATTGATCGAGATTGAACCGATGTCTATGCCCACATGAAGGGTGGCCACAGTGCCTCCATACGTCGGCTTTCAGACGATCCAGCTGCACACCCATGCTGTGTACAAGCGCTGTTGCTCTTCTCGGCATTGCGGGTAGTGATATTTCGGTTATTGCTGTGAATTTTAGGCTACAATTCAGCTCCCGTCAACCTCCAGCGCGGCCGTCCGTAAGAGTAGATTGCCGGCAATCGACGCGGACCTCGCCGAGCCGCTCCACGCTGCACGTCCCTTCCTTCGGGCCCGGGCAGCCGCTTGCGATCCGAGGGATCGGCACGGTGGGTCCGGACCGAAATTTCGTTTGACAGATGACGGAAACGGATCTACTGTGTAGTATACAAGTATGCTAGTAGACCAAGCCATCAGCATAGCTTCACGTGAAACGGACCAGCCAATCAACAAGTGGATATACTCCGTGCTCTGGGCAAACATCATAGAGCTCCGCCTCAAACCCGGCCAAGTTCTAAGTGAAACCGAAGTATCGGAATTGCTGGGTGCGAGCCGGACCCCTGTCAGAGAGGCGTTCATCCGGCTCGCGAAGGATGGTCTGCTCGAGATACGGCCTCAGAAGGGTTCGCTTGTATCGAAAATCGATCTCAATCAGGCACGTGAAGCGCGATTCGTTCGCAGCGCCGTCGAAAAGGCGGTCATCAAGGAAGCGTGCGAACAGTTCCCACAGGAGGCGCTTTCCGAACTTGAATCGCTTATCGAGCTTCAGTTTCGCTGGCTCCGGGGAAAAAACCGTGCGGAGTTCCTGCTTGCCGACAACGATTTCCACCGCGTCATCTACAAGGGGTGCGGAAAAGAGGGAGTCTGGGCATACGTGAAACAGCTTGATTTCAACTACGACAGACTTCGTATCATGACTCTGCCCTTCGTCACCGAACAGGTGATCGAGGAACATCGACGCATCTTCGAAATCATCCGCGCGAAGGATGCAATCTCGATTGACATGGCCGTCGAGAAGCATCTCACGTGGGACGTGATCGACAGAGTCATTGCCGACTTTCCGGCTGAGTTTTTTATCAACGGCAACGGATCGTCGGCACCCAAATTTGGGTAACGTAACCCGAAAATAGTCGGGGTAAAGAAATGCCAGAGGAGGAGTAGCAATGAAAAGACTGGTAGTTACGGCTCTCGGCGTGAGCCTCCTGATGTCCGCGGCGTTGGTATTCGCAAATGGCGCCAAAGAACAGGGGAGCTCGGCGAACGCTGCGGCGGCGCCCGGAAAGAAGATGACGATCAATGTCGCGTCAACTTTCCCGCCCGGGTCACCGCAGGATGTTGCGCTGAATGATTTCAAGAAGCTCGTCGCCGATCGTTCGAACGGACGTATCAACGTGCTCATTCAGGCTTCGGGTGCCATGGGTGACGAGAATCAGACATTCCAGATGCTCGAACAGGGCTCGGTCGAGTACGGTGCGGTTGGTACAAACGATATTTCGACATATTATCCGAAGTACGCGATTTCCGAAGTGCCATACATCTTCTCAAGCCAGGACGACTTCTGGAAGTTCTGGAACGGTCCGGGCAAGCAGCTGTCGGCGATGATAGAAAAGGATCGCGGAGTGAAGACCGTCGGGGTCATTTACCGCGGCGCACGCGATCTCACGTCCAATACACCTGTACACACCGTTGCCGATGTCAAAGGCCTGAAAATGCGCTTGCCACCCGTCAAGAGCTGGTTCACAATATGGGAAGCGCTCGGCGCGATTCCGTCGAGTATCGCATTTGGTGAGACGTATATGGCTTTGAAGACCGGCGTCGTGCAGGCGGAAGAGAACCCGCCCGAGACGATCCTCAACTACAAGTTCTACGAAGCTCAGAAGTATCTCATCAAAACCGAGCACATTTACTCGGCGGCACGCTTTCTGGCCTCGGACAAGTGGTGGAACACGCTTTCGAGCTCCGATCAGTCGCTGCTTTCCAAGGCCATGGAGGAAGCGGTGGCTTCAGGAAACGCCATCACGAAAGACGGCGACGCGAAGTTCATCGAGAAGCTCAAGGGCCTGGGAATGACCGTGATCGATGTTGACAAGAACGCGTTCAAGGCGGCTGTTCAGCCGACGCTGGATCAAATCGCGAAGAGCGAATGGGATCCGGCCTTCTATGCGGAAGTGAAAGCGGCGCTCGCAAAGTAAGACGGAGTTTCTTGCGAATCCTTGGTTGCCGGTCGGGCCTGGCCCGGCCGGCAATTTGTCTGTGCGAAGAACGATTCGGAGCTATGAATGTGAAAAAAATTCTCGAGGCGCTCAACGCGATCGTGCTGCTGTTCATGTTCATTATCACCGTGCTCTCGGTGGTATTCCGGTCGATTCTCAAACTGCCGGCGTCGTGGACCGAAGGGCTCGGACAATACTCATTCATCTTCCTTGTCTTCATCGGCTCTGCGGCCGCGATGAGAGACGAAGGGCATATCACCATCACTGCGGTAACGGATCATCTCAGCCCGCGACTGCAGAAAATATTCCGGATCCTGGCGAAAATTCTCATCCTTCCATTCGTCGTGATGTTCACTGCAGGTGCATTTCAGGGGACGAAGCTGAACTGGGGCATCTCGCTCCCGACGATCGACTGGATGAAAATCAGCTACCTGTACATAGTGCTGTTCGTTTCCGGGATAATCATGACATTCTACGTTTGCATGAACCTGTACTGGGACCTGACTGGGAAGAACAGATCTTCCTCAACACCGGGAGGATCCACGTGATCTACATACTCGGACTGGGATTGGTTGTACTGCTCGTGCTGGGACTACCGGTGGCCTTTGGCCTTGGCCTGTCCGGCGTTGTGGCAGCGATAGTCAACGGTCAGCTCTTTCAGTTCTCGATCATAGCGAACAAGATGCAGTTCAGTCTGCAGAACTTTCTGCTGATAGCAATTCCGTTGTTCATTCTCGCTGCCAAACTGATGAATACCGCGGGAATTACCCAGAAGATTTTCCGTTTCGCGGACACGCTTGTCGGTTTTCTTCCCGGGGGACTCGGCCATGCGAATGTGGTTGCGAGCCTCATCTTCGCCGGCATGTCGGGTGCAGCTGTTGTCGACGCGGCCGGTCTCGGGCAGGTCGAACTCGACGCGATGAACAAGAGCGGGTACCCGAAGGACTTCAGCGTTGCGGTGACCGGCGCATCTTCCACGATAGGCCCTATTTTCCCCCCGAGTATTCCAATGGTCGTGTTCTCTTTCGTGTCGGGTGTATCCGTAGGCAGGCTCTTCCTTGGAGGAGTGGTGCCCGGCGTTCTCATGTCGGTGGTGCTCATGATCATGATCGCCTTCTATGCGAAACGGAACAATTTCCCCCGTAGTGGTTTTCCGAAGTTCGCTGTAGCAGCGAAGATCTTTCTCGACGCCTTGCTTCCCCTTCTTACGCCGGTGATCCTGCTCGGTGGAATCTGGCTCGGTATATTCACCCCTACGGAAGCCGCAGCCATGGCGGTGTGTTACGCGCTCATCATCGGTCTCTTCGTGATTCGTGAGCTGAAATTCAGGGATGTTGTACGGGTTTTTGTCGAAACCGCGAAAGAAACCGCCATAATCGGCTTTGTGGTCGCCGCGTCAGGCATTTATGGATTCGTCCTCATGCAATCGGGCACCACCATAGAGATCGCAAACTGGCTGGTGAGCATCAGTCAGAGCCCGCTGGTCATCTTGCTCACCATCAACGTCTTTCTATTGATTATTGGCTGTTTCATTGACTCGACCGTCGCGATCCTGATACTCGGCCCCCTTCTTATGCCGGTCATCGAGAAAGTCGGGATCGATCCTGTTCACTTCGGCGTCGTCATGGTGCTCAACCTCATGATCGGGCTGCTGACACCACCGTTCGGAATCGTGCTCTTCGTTCTTGCACAGGTGTCGGGCCTCAAGTTCGCCCAGGTAGTCAAGGCGATTTTGCCGTTCCTGATACCGCTTTTCGCGGTTCTGATCCTGATCGTCTTTGTACCCGAGGTCGTAACGTTTCTCCCAAACCTGGTCATGGGAGTCAGCAAGTAGCGGCCGTACCTGCGTGATGCGCCGCTTCGCATTCCACCCGTTGCAGGTGGGACATGACAGCGGTGTCGCCGCGGGTGCTAACTCCCGGCTCTAGTGGCAGGCACCGCGTCTCGTATCCAGGAGAAAGTGATCGTCTCGACTTCGCGGCATTAGGATATTCAGAAGGCGAGACCGTTTCGCTGCCTCATCGACCGACGCGAGAAGAACACTATGACAGGACCTCGGAACAACTAATCCTTGAAATTGCTCGCGTAAACACCGGTCAACGCAGGGAAATCGCACTCGAGATACTCGATGTGCTAACGCACGCGGATTGCGGCCTCGTCCTCCTGGTTGTTCCTCACCGCTTCGAACATCGCCGAATGTTGTTCTATTACTGCTTCGAAATGGTGGCGGGTTCGCAACTCCAGATATCGGATCCTGTTGAGGTGTGCGCGCATGTCGGAGATCACTTTGAGTAGAGTGGCGTTCCCTGCCTGCTCGAGAATGCTGCGGTACCAAAATTCGTCTGACTGAAGAAATGCCTCGTAGTCTTCTGACGCGGCAGTCTTTCTCTGCTCGGCAAGCGAAGCTTCGATTCGAGTTTCCGCACTGCGAGACGGCTCTTCCGACGATCGCCATTTTCGAGCGGCAAGTCTAAATCCGCTCAATTCGAGACTCTCCCTTACGAAGCGTGCCTCTTCGACTGTCTTTTTCGAGATGTAGGCGATACGGATTCCTCGCTGGGGCAAAATCTCAATGAGCTCTTCAGTAAGCAGCAGGCGAAACGCCCCGCGCACGGGTGTTCGGCTTACCCCAAGCGTGCTGGAGAGCTCGGCTTCATACACCATCTGGCCCGGTTTGAGACGCAGCGAGATGATCGCATCGCGGATGCTCTCATACGCCCGATCTCCGAGTGTCGTTCGTTGTTCTACGATTCCTTTCAGATCATTCCGGCCCAACCCAACCCTCTTGTATCCAAGTACATGCGCCGGTCGGTGGACCGGTCAATCAAGTATCCATTCGCATTGATAGAGCGTAGAACGCTGCGTTGGAATGCAAAGCAACCGGAGCGAAAGCTGTCAACACCCGGCCTGAGAATGGCGCCTCATCCCCCAGCTGAGACGCCCGCAAACATTACCAGGTACACGAAGATCACCGCACCGGCGGCCGCAACTGCCAGCGTGAAAACGATACCCCAGAACAGCCCGGGACCGGGCCAGGTTCCCCGGCCGCGGCGGTACCGAAGCGCGAAGTCCGCGTATCGGATGGAAGCCACCACCGCCATGAGCACACCGAGCACTACAAGGCCCGCACCGGCCCAGAACGAAAACTCCTTCGGGTAGATCTTCGGACCGACCTGCGGCAGCACGTTCCGTACGACGATGCCGAACCGGTCGATCACAAAACCCAGCGCCATGATGCCTACTGCTGCACGGATCCACGCCATCAGCGTACGTTCGGCAGCAAAATAGACGAGCCGCCGTCCCGTGGTCTCGGACCTTGATTCGTCCTCCTCGATCTTCCTGATATTCTTCTGTCTCATAGATAATTCACCTCACGTTTTGCTTTTTCTCGAGTCGTGCCGGTCGGCGGGCTATGAGTCGAATATACTGACTACCGCGGCAAACTGTTGCCCCTTCGCTACCGCCAGAACGAACCAGCGAGCATCGATAACGAGAGCATGGGGAAGGTATCGACCGCAGGTCGAACTGACCATGAGGGCAGATTGCCGGCGGTCGGCGAAGACGTCGTCAGGGTGTGTCGTGCGAGCAAATAAGAAAGCCTGGCGACTGGGCCCTTTCCTCAACCCCGAAGACGGGCTTGAGGTACGAGTTTCGCGCCGGCGTGAACGCCGCGCGCAAGACTCGACGGACATCGTCAGAACTCAAGGGTCTGTGTTCCCACCACCGTGACTGTCGGCGGTGAGGCGGTGCGGTGCAGTAAAATAAAAAAGCCTGGCGATGTCCTACTCTCCCACCCCGTTACAGGGCAGTACCA
>CAZNYW010000003.1:0-129223 GCA_964577375.1 uncultured Spirochaetales bacterium
GTATGCGCTTGCTGATCTGGATCCCTGGTATCAACAGGCTTCTTGATACTACCCATGCGTTGACTGTGACGGGGCGAGAGAGTAAGTTGAACACAATCTGGAGGCCGGATGGAGATCGCGATACAGAGCTGGGCAAACCTGAGCGACCGGCAGCGCCGTACCTATGTCGCACGGTCGGAAGCGGACATCGCAGACGTGACGGATAGCGTGCGGCAGATCGTGGAATCGGTTCGAAGCCTGGGGGACGAGGCGATCCGCGACGCGACACGGCGGTTCGACAAGGTGGATCTCTCGGGCATCCCGCTGGCCGTCGGATCCGATGAAACTGATAAGGCGGTCCGTACCCTGGATTCGCGGGTGCGTGATGCGATCGACTATGCGATCGAAAACGTGACCCGGTATCACGAGGTGCAAATGCCGCACGGAATAGCGCTCAACGAGGTGCGCTCCGGGATCCTCGCGGGCGAACGCGCCCGCCCGATCTCGTCGGCGGGCCTTTATGTTCCACGCGGCCGCGGAAGCTTCCCATCGATGCTCTACATGCTTGCGGTACCCGCGTGTGTTGCCGGTGTCAGGGACATTGCGGTCGTCACCCCGCCGGGCATGGATGGATCGGTCGACCCGGCTTGTCTCTATGCTGCTTCGTGTTGCGGGGTCACCCGCCTCTACCGGGTCGGCGGGCCGCAGGCGATCGCCGCGCTCGCCTACGGCACCGCGGAGATTCCGGCGGTGAGCAAGATTACCGGTCCGGGCAGCGCCTATGTTGCGGCGGCGAGGAGGATCGTATCGACGGTAATCGACGTCGGCCTTCCAGCCGGTCCTTCGGAGTCGATGATCATAGCGGACCGTGACGCGGACCCGTTCAAGATCGCGGTCGATCTCATCATCGAGGCGGAGCACGGTGCGGACTCTTCGGCGGTGCTGGTCACCCCGAGCCTGCCGGTCGCGGAGGCGGTTGCCTCCATCCTTCCGGAGCTTGTCGAGTCGCTTCCGGAACCGCGAAAGAGTTTCGTGCGTGAGGTCTTCTCGAACTACGGGGCACTCTTCCACTGCGAAAGCATCGAAGAGGCCGCCGACATCGTGAATCAGTTTGCGCCCGAGCACCTGCAGATCCAGACTGCCAACCCCTGGGAGACGCTCGCGCTCATCGAAAACGCGGGAGAGATTCTGTTAGGCGACACCACCCCCTTCTCTGTGGCCAACTACCTTGCCGGCGCAAACGCGGTGCTTCCCACGGGAGGCAAAGCGCGCACCTACTCGGCGGTTTCCGTCCGTGATTTCATCAAATTTTCCTCGGTGGTTCACGTGACGGAGTCCGGATTGAAGGAGGCGGCCAGGCACGTGATAGCCCTCGCCGACTACGAGGGCTTCCCGGCCCACGCCGGAGCGTTGCGCCGCAGGTACGACATCCGGTAGTCCGGACCGGAATATCATCCGGCCGGAAGGTGTATCGATGAAATCCGAAGTGGGTCGATTTCGAGACGTCGATTCGGCATTCGCATATATCGAAAGTTTCACCAACCTCGAGCGGCGGCAGGACAGGCGGGAGTACCGCCTCGAACGCATGCGCTTTCTCCTCGAACGGTTCGGCCACCCCGAAGAGGGGACCCGGTACGTCCATGTGGCGGGGTCAAAGGGGAAGGGTTCCACTGCGACCTTCATCGCGGCGGCGTTCGCGGAAGCGGGCATCCCGACTGGCCTCTACCGCAGCCCGCACGTGGAGGGCTACCGCGAAAGAATCACGCTCGCATCGAAGGAGTTCCCGGACCCGTTCTACATCGACCTGGTGGAGGAGGTGCGGGACGGGCTCGCCGACATCCGCGCAGACGGCGGTGAGCCGGTCGAACCGACCACCTTCGAGCTTCTGACGCTGATGGCGTTTATCGCATTCAATCGGAGCGGCTGCCGCTGGGCAATCATGGAGACCGGGATCGGAGGGCGTCTCGACGCTACGAACGTCATCGTTCCCGAGGCTTCGGTGCTGACGCCGGTGGAGCTCGAGCACACGGACATCCTCGGCACGACGCTGAAAGCAATCGCGGGCGAAAAGGCGGGCATTATCAAGCCGCACAGGCCGGTGTTTTCGAGCGCTCAGGCACCGGAGGTGCTGGAGGTCTTCCGCGAACGGGCGAAGCTTCTCGGCTGCAAGTTCACGCTTCTTTCCGACGAGGTCACCATAGATGAGACCGTGCCGACTGCAGCCGGAACGCGGATCGCACTGCAGTTCGCCGACGGAAAACAGGTCGAGGCGACGCTCCGGCTTATTGGTTCTATTCAGGCCGAGAATGCGGCGCTGGCCGCGCTGGTCGCGAGACACCTCCTCCCGGAGACGGAGGTCGAGGTTCTGAAGCGGGGACTCGAATTGGCATTTCTGCCCGGCCGCATGGAGATGGTCTCGCGCGCCCCTGAGATCCTTCTCGACGGAGCGCATACTCCGGCGTCGATTGCGAAGGTGGTGGCTACCTACCGAAGGCTCCATCCCGACACTCCGGCGGGTGCGATCCTTCTGTTTGCCGCGGTCGACGGAAAGCGGCAGGAGGAGATGGCGGCGCTGCTTGCGCCTGTGTTCGACCAGGTCATCATCACGACGCCCGGATTCTTCAAACCCTCGTCGCCCGATCGCACGCTCGAGATATTCCGCGCACTCAATCCTCACGCGCTCCTGATTGCAGATCCTCAGGAGGCGCTGCGGGAGGCAGTCACGCGCTCAGGGAGTCCAGGATCAGCGGCGATGCTGCCGATTCTGGTCACCGGTTCATTCTATCTGGTGTCGGAAGCACGGAAATTGGTTCCGCAGCTGACACGCAGGGAGGTTGACCATGAAATCACTACTTGACGGACGCCTGAAGGTCTACGTCGGAGACATCACCAGGGAGGAGGCCGACGCGATTGTCAACGCGGCCAACTCGTCGCTGCTCGGCGGAGGCGGAGTCGACGGGGCTATTCATCGCGCAGCGGGACCCGCCCTCCTCGATGAGTGCAGGAGGCTCCGCAGCACGACCTTGCCCGACGGACTTCCTGCGGGTCAGGCGGTGCTCACCGGCGGGGCGGAGCTTCCCGCGCGACACGTGATCCACGCGGTCGGACCGGTGTGGCACGGAGGCCGCGAGAACGAGGAGGCGACGCTCGCCTCCGCATACCGGAGCTGTCTCGAGATCGCGATGGACCAGGGGTTCGGCTCGATCGCCTTTCCGGCGATTTCCACCGGCGTCTACGGCTTTCCGAAGGATCTGGCCGCGTCCGTGGTCTATGCGGAAGTTTCGACGTTTCTCGAGAAAAACCACAACCCGCGTGAGGTCCGCCTGGTCTACTTCTCCGAGGCAGATCTTTATATTTTCATGGCCGCCGTGAAGGGCGCGTGAGGTCGCCGCCAAGAACCAATATGTCGCTGAACTGGAAAGAGATTGACCTCATCCTTTCGGAGCTCGATCTGCCGGGCTGCCATGTCCAGGG
Organism: uncultured Spirochaetales bacterium; assembly: GCA_964577375.1. Lineage (GTDB taxonomy): Bacteria > Spirochaetota > Spirochaetia > DSM-27196 > DATKUC01 > DATKUC01. The sequence goes on from CAZNYW010000003.1 coordinate 3,454, forward strand.
CGTACATCAGCCCGACTATCGCACCCTCATACTCGAGCTGTACAGGCCGGGAAACCCCTTCCGCCTGCTCATGTCCCTCGCTCAGGGGGGAGTCCGCCTTCACCGAACCATCCACAAACCACAGAAGCCCCGCGTCATCCCCCGATTTGCGGAGTTTCTGCGCTCCCGCATCCGCGGCGGGAGGATCACTGCCGCGGCTCAGCTCGGTAGTGAGCGCATTATCCGCATCGAGATCGTTCGCGCCGATGAGACGACGCTTCTGTGGATCCGGTTGTGGGGAGGCGCAGGCAACATTCTCGCGACCGACGCGGACGGAACCGTCCTCGACGCTTTCTTCCGGCGGCCCGGGAGAGGTGAAATCTCGGGCGAGAACTTCGATCCGGAGGCTCTGATAAGCCGCGCACAGGAGCGCTCGAGCGACTCCGCACCGCGTCAGTTCGAAGTACGCGAGCTCCAGGGAGCGGGCGATTTCAATGATCGCGTCGCAACATTTTACCGCGAGCGCGAAAATCGGGCGGAGAGGGAGCGGCTGCGGGAGAAGCTTGCCCGGGCGCTCATCGAGCGGGAGAGCCGGCTTCGCGCCGCGCTGGAACGGCTGCGCGAACGGGAAGACGACTACAGCCTGTCGTCGGACCAGAAGCTCTACGGCGACCTGATCATGAGCAATCTGCACCGCATTCAACGCGGTGACGAATGGCTCGAGGCCGAAAACTACGAGGAGGACAACCGGCCGGTCCGGATTCAGCTCAATCCCACCCTTTCGCCAAGCGCCAATGCCGAGCACTACTACGACCTGCACAAGAAGGCACGCTCCGGCCTTGGTCTGGTACGCGCGGAGATTACAGGCGTAGAGGCCGCATTGCTGGCGGTCGAACGGGAGGCGGCAGAGCTTCGCGAAACGGACGACACGGTCGTGCTGCGGCAGAAGTGGAAAGAGACCGATCGCCGTGCAACGTCATCGGGAGGCGACACGTCGGGTGAAGGCAGGCCCGGGCTCGAGTTTCGCTCCGGACCGTTTCGAATCATCGTCGGGCGGTCGGCAAACGAAAACGACAGGCTTCTGAGGCGGTACGCACGGGGAAACGACGTTTGGCTGCATACGCGGGATTATCCTGGAGCATACGTTTTTGTGAAAATGATACCCGGGAAGAGTATACCTTTGGATACCCTTCTTGACGCAGGTAATCTGGCCGTGTTTTACTCTAAGGCACGCAGCTCCGGGTATGCGGAGCTTTACTACACGAAGGTTAAGTATCTGCGGCGCCCGCGCGAGGGAAAGAAGGGGCTGGTGCTTCCGACGCAGGAGAGGAACCTGTCCGTTAAGCTTGATCCGGTTCGTCTGCACAGGCTACAGATGGGACGGGACCAGGCCTGAGGGCCCCCGGAGGGAATTCCCTTTGTTGCAATCTGCTGACGCATAACCCATACTAGTACTTGTATGGTTCAGGAGCATATGGAGTTCGGCATAATTCGCGAACCGATTGTCGAAGGCATCTTCTACCCTGATGAAGAGCAGGAGCTGCATAGCCGCGTTCGCGACCTCCTGCGATGCTCCGCGGTTCCTGCCGGAAACGCAGCTGCCGTTCTCGTTCCGCACGCCGGCTATGACTACTGCGGCAGCGTGATTGCCAGCGGCATGAAGGCTGCAGCCGCCGCGGAGATCCGCCGCGTTGTGGTAATAGGTCCGGTGCACCGTGATCCCGAAGAGAGTGTCTATCTGCCCGAATCAGGCTGGTTCCGGACGCCGCTCGGCCTGGTCACCGTCGACAAAGATGCCGTCCTCAGGCTCGAATCGTGCGGCCCTTCGTTCGTCCGCAACGACATACCTCACCTGGAAGAGCACTGCATCGAGGTCCTGCTTCCATTCATACAGTATCTTTTTCCAAATGCAGCCATGGTCCCGTTGCTTCTCGGAAAACCGGTGCCTGCGCTCGTCGATTCCCTGGCCGACGGGCTGACTGCCGTCTTCGGCGGATCGATCCGGCAGGAGACTCTCTTTGTACTCTCAGTCAATCTGACCAACTACCTCGAAAGCGAAGCCGCAAAACGGGAATCCGAACGTCTGCTTGGCCTGATTCTGTCCTGCAGTGGCGGCGAAATACTCGCGCAGCACTCGTCGGGGATCCTGACGACCTGCGGCGCGGGAGTGCTCGCCGCTCACTTTCGATATATCGGAAAACAGCCCCTCGTCGAGATCCTCGACCGGGGCGCCTCGTGCACCACCAACAGAGACAGGAGACAGACCGTCGAATATGCCGCAGTCAGCTTCACCTGAAAGCCCAAGCGACCCCGACCAGGACCTCTCGTGTGAAGATCGCAATGTACTGATTCAGATAGCCCGTGAAACAATCCTCGCCCGTTTCCAGAAGCGTGACCCGGCATATCCGCCCATTCCGCCCGCCCTCAGACGCAGGGCCGGAGCCTTCGTGACCCTGCACGAGCAGCAGGGCACCGCCTTCTGCCTTCGCGGCTGCATCGGATACCTGGGCGAAGCGTTCCAGCTTGCGGATGCAGTCAAGCGCGCCGCACTCGGCAGCGCCTTCCACGACCACCGGTTTCCGCCGCTCACCGCGCCGGAGTTCGAACGTGTCCGCGTCGAAATTTCGGTACTCGGGACCTTTCGTCGAGTCGAAAACTGCGAGCAGATCGTTCCGGGGCTCCACGGCCTGCTCATCCGCAAGGGCGGCACGTCCGGCCTGCTTCTTCCGCAGGTCGCAACCGAGTTTGGATGGAACCGCGAGGAGCTTCTCGAGCACCTGTGCCGAAAGGCGGGTCTGTCGGACCGCGCCTACCTCGATCGCGACGCCGAGATCGAGAGCTTCACTGCGGTCGTCTTCGGTGAGAGCGGGATTGAGCCTCGACCGGCACGTGCCATTTGACCCAAAGGGGCAAATGGGGCATATTGACCTCAGGCGGACGTCAAATGCAGGTCGAGATAATGGCAGATGGTCTTCTGAAGGTTGAGCGCAACGAAGCGACATTCCTCGGCATCATCACGAGTATTCCCGGACGCAGCTACGCACTTCAGTCCTTTTCCACCGAACGGTCCGGTCCGACGAAACGGCCCGGCTGGGTAGTCCGGGGAAATGAGATCGGTGAGTGGCTACCGGCCGGATTCACCGAGCACGAGCACCGGGTAGTGGTCTACGGCCCCTATCTCGAGGGTGTCACCCTCGAGGAGACCCTCGGACGCGATCCTGCCGAAGTGCTTGCGCTTCTCGAGCGGCTGGCATCGGCGGCAGGCTTGCTGCAGGAGCGGCAGATCCCGATTCTCAAGCTGCACACGCGCGGCGTGATCTTCCTGAACGACGGCGGAATCCTCTTCCTTCCCGGCGAGCTGATGAACACAATCCGCGAGCACCAGCCGATCCCCGACCAGATCCGCTACTACGAGAACATGAACCACCCCGATCTCGAGCCCGCGCAGAACCTCTCCTATTTCTTCGCGTCGATGGTCTATCGCGCAATCACCGGTCAATATCCCTATCATAGTGACCGGCTCGAGGATCTGCACATACGGGTGAGAGCCGGTTACTCGATCGATCCGGTCTATCACGACCCCCGGATCCGCGAGGACCTGTCGAACGACGTCATTGCAGTCCTGCGGGATCCGGGCCACAATCTCCGCACGCCAGCCGAGTGGACAGAGCGGCTGCACGAGTGGGCATCCGCAGGGCCCTTCCAGGAGGTGACCGAACAGGGAAGAGCGCTGCTTCTGCAGCAGGCAGAGGCTCGGTGGAAACGGATGACCAGGAATTTCAAGCGCCGTGAATTCGTTCGAAAGCACGGAAAGGTGACGGTTCTCATCGTCGCGATGGTACTCATCATCGGGACCATACCGGGAACCATCATTTCCAAAGCTCTCGCGCCGCGTTCGACCCACGGCTATCCGCCCGAGAAGGTGGTCACCACCTTCTACGACAGCATGAACTCGCTCGACCAGGCAACCATGCAGGACTGCGTCATCAACGGTGCCGGTAAGAGCGCGATTAGCGAGGTAATGAATCTCTACGTGACCTCACGGATGCGAATGTCCGTGGACATGAAAACCGGCATCGTTCCTGCCCAGAGCTGGGTCGCAGCCGGGAAGCCACCCCTCAAGGCGTCGACCTTCGTATACGGTGTTTCCGACCTCCACCTGACGATGATGACGCAGCTTCCCGACGAGGTGGTCATTGCCGCCTCCTATCTCAAATGGCAGCCCGAGTTTCCTTCTCCTCCCGGGCAGGGGGCGGGAGCCGCGAAGAGCTCCTCTGCAGGCGGCGTGTCCGGCGGCGCTGCGTCGACCGGCGCCGCACCAGCTGCAAATCAGGAGATCAGGAATACCGCCCACCAGCGGAAGGACATTCTCCACCTGAAAAAGGACCGCGGCGACTGGGTAATCTACAGAATCGAAAGACAGAGCGACAAGCTTCTGCCCGATCAGACGGTTCTGAGCAACGTACGGTGAAAGACCGGCCTACTTCGAGGGCGCATTCGGCGCCTGACTGAACAGATAGGCGATCAGACCGCCCGCAAAGAGAATGCCCCCCGAAATCATCAGACCGTTGGACAGCTGGCCGTTGGTAAAGCTGCTCATGCCCGGGAAAATGTCGGTTCCAAAGTATGACAATCCGAGACCTGCAAGCCCGATAGTCAGACCTCCGATGGCGACGCCCATGCTGTAGGCGGGCGAGATGGAGATTCTCTGTGTCGGAAGGAGCTTCGGATTGGGTTTGGGGTTGTTTTCGTTGGGAAGAGGAGCAGGGCTCGGCTCGGCCGCCGGGCTTGCCGCAGGCGTCACCCCCGCTTCGGAGGCCGGCCCCGAAGCGGCCACCGTCCGGGCGAAATGCTGCTCGAGCTCCTGATTGAGCTTCGGAAACTTCTGCTCGGCCGCGTCGGTGGAAATGGGGCTGCTCGCGAAGTCGTAACGTTTCCAGAACTGGGTGACCGCCGGTGATACGGAGTCGGTCTGAATGACCGGCTCATCTTCAGTCTGAGCCGAAGATGCCGCACCGGACGGCTTGCCGTTTTCCTCCCTTGTGGGAGCCGCTGAGATGCTGACCATTTCGTCGGCGTTGAGCAGAACGCTGCCGGTAATCGTTTCGGGCGCCGATTGCGCCTCAGGCGTCTGCGTCTGCACCGTCGTGGGTTGCTGCCGGCTCACGCCGGACACTTCAACCGTGCCCTGGAAGCAGTAGACACGCGTGAGCGGGATGGTCGCACCGCCGGTGCCGGCAACGTAGTCGTATCCGAAGTCGGTCCCCCGGACCCCGGCGACCACTCCCTGACCACGGATCGAGAAGGGAAAGGAACCACCGCTCGACACGGCGGCCGCAAAGTGCTCGACTTTTGCCCGGATACGTCCGTAGGTCAGATCGATCTGGCCCGTTCCCTGAGAACCCATCGATTGGATTCTGAATGTCGTGTTTTCCGCAATTTTCAGCTGCGTGGTGGAGGGCTGGAGCTGCAGTTCAACGAAGGTGCCGGGACCCGTCTGCACGAGATCACCGGTGAATACGGGGAGTCCGATCACATCGGTCGTGGCCAGATCGTAGTCAGTCAGCCTTCCATCGCGATAGATCGATACGTCATTTCCCTGAGCGTAGAGAATCAGGCCGAACGGCCTGTTCGATCCCCCGGCTGACTGTGCCCAGCCGGCTGCAGCAACGAGAATTAGCGCGATAACCGCCGAAAAGTCCCGCCATTTGTGTATCATTAACATCAATTGTACCCCGCACCCAGCCCGCTTGCAACAACAACCCGCCTGAATTGATGTTCGTCCATTTTCTTTGTATAGTTGATCTTCAAATGGAGCAGATTCTCGGCGAGATCCGGTTACATTACACGGACATGCGCATAAACGAGCAGTTGAAAGGTGCGCATGCGGGAATCGGCGCCGGGCAAAACGGACCGTCGGCGACGGAGCCGCCGACAACCGGAGCGGCGGAGTACACTCGTCACTTCAATCAGGGCGAGGACTTCTTCCTGAAACTCACGCGCCCCTTCCGTGTTCCACCGCTTCCAATCCATCACGATGTGCGCAATCCAAAGCCCGAAGACGCCTACCTTCAATCGCTCCGCGGTCTATTCCAGACGATTTCCCAGGCGCTTCCTTCGATATTCAGCGAGATGACCTACATCTTCGATCCTTCGGAGGTTCTGCGGCCGAGCTTCTATCACCTCTATCGCATCGGCGAGCAGACCTACCTCTACCTGATGCGCATCGATCTGGCATATCGGCCGCAGATACACAAGGTGGTCGAACGAGGGTCCAACGATACGACTCCCGAATACGAAACCAGCCAGCTCTTTCTGGAGGCCGACCTGATCCCGCTCGACCAGGTGATGGTGGAAGCGGGGAAGGTGCGCGCCTTCAGAATCCAGCAATCGGTCTCGCAGACCTGGATCGGGGAAACCGGACGAGGCTATTTCGTTCAGGGCATCTGGATCGACCGCGAGCTCACCAAGTTTCTGTCGAAGCTGTTCCTTCCAAAGGGAATGAGAACCTATCCCTACTATCCCTTCACCTGCAAGTACCGGGCAATCTGCTACTCGGTGATAGATCTCGAGGCGGATGCACGCAAAGCCTTCCTCCCCGCCCTGCACCGCGTGACCGAGTTCATCAGACCGCACATGGGCACCATTCAGGAGGAGCTCAAGCAAAGCGAGTTCAGCGAGAACCTCAGCAGCTTCCGGATGCTGCAGCAGAAGGTGCCGGCCGAATGGCAGGCTCTCTTCAGCGGACTGACGGTCAAGCCCTACCTCAACGAAAACGGGATGAAAGAGTTTCGGGTCGAGCATGGACGCAGCTGATCTGTCCGGCTGCCGGGTCACCGTGATGGGGCTCGGCCTCCACGGCGGCGGTATCGAAACCGCTCGCTTCCTTTGCCGGCACGGCGCATCGGTCACCGTAACTGACACAAGACCGGAGTCCGACCTGCTCTCCTCGATCGAGAAACTGGCAGGGCTTCCGATCCGTTATGTGCTCGGCAGCCATGAGGAGTCCGACTTTTCGGGAGCCGATATGGTCGTCAAGAATCCGGCGGTTCCGCGCAGCGCAGCTCTTCTGGAAAAAGCGAAGCGAATCGAAACGGACATCTCGCTCTTCCTGAAGATATTCCCGAATCCGGTGATTGCGATCACCGGCTCCAAGGGTAAGAGCACAACGGCATCTGCCATCCATCACGTTCTGCGCGATCACCCGCCGGGCTCACGGCTGGGCGGAAACATCACTGTCTCGCCGCTGACCTTCGCGGACCAACTGCCCCCCGGCGTTACGGTGGTCCTCGAGCTTTCATCGTTTCAACTCGGCGATCTCTCCCTCGTTGAGGCGACGGATGAGACGGCGTTGCTCAAACCCGATGTCGCGGTGATCACCAACATTCTGCCCGACCATCAGAACTATTACCGGTCAATGAACGACTACATCGATGACAAGAAGATGATCTTTCGCGGTCAGCGCGCAGGGCAGCACACGGTCTGCAACTTCGACCAGTCCGAAGGGCGTCGCTTCGCCGAAGAGACGCCGGCACAGCCGGTCTTCTTTTCCTCCGCGGAACTGCCCGCGGGCAGGACGGGCGGATTCATGCTCGACGGTAGCGGCTGGTATCAGGATGAAGCCGGCCGCCGCCGCATCCTCGGCCCGTCCGACCACGCGCCGACCACCCGTTCCAATCTGCTGACGGCGGGCGTAGTGCTCTCGCTGCGCGCGCTGCCGGCCGAGTCCGTCGACGAAGGGCTGCGCGGGTTTCCCGGCGTCGAGCACCGGATGGAGTGCTTCGCCGAGCGTGGCGGTGTGCAGTTTGTGAACGACTCGGCAGCAACGATTCCGGAGGCTGCGCTCGCCGCGGTGCAGGGGATCGTCGCGAGGCGCGGAGTCGCCGACCGGCTCCTTCTCATAACCGGCGGGACCGACAAGGAGCTCGCCTTCGACCTCTTTCCGCAGATAGCGCGGGCCGCTTCGGAGACCTTTCTGCTCGCGGGCAGCGCCACCGAGAAGATAGTTCCGATCCTGAAGCGCGAGGGCATCGTCTTTCACGGCCCCTACGACACTCTCGCCGGCTGCCTCGACGCCGTGTTCGACCGGGCGGCCGCCGGCGCTACCGTGCTGCTCTCTCCCGGGTGCGCGTCGTTCGGTATGTTCCAGAACGAGTTCGACCGCGGACGGCAATTCAAGCGGCTGGTTTCCGAACGGATCGGGAGCGCAGATCTATAGGGCGCGCCAGCGGTCGAATTCGTCCAGAAAATTGGGTGTAAAGAGGCCGGAATTCCGTTTCGACGCGATCTCCGAGGCCGTCCAGAAACGTCCTTCGTCAATTTCCGTGTGGTCGAGCCGTATGTCGCCCGTCCACTCGGCAAGAAAGGTAGCCACGTACTCGGATTCGTAGCTGTTGCGGTGAAGATACTTGTGCGAGAACCGGAGCTCTGCGTCCGTGATCCCCAGCTCCTCGGCCATTTCACGGCGCGCTGCCGAGAAGTAGGTCTCGCCGCGGTCAACATGGCCACCCACCGAGGTGTCCCACTTCCCCGGCTGCACGTCCTTGGTACCGCAGCGCTTCTGAAGAAAGATGCCGCCCCGGTCATTCAGGACGATGACGTGCGCGACGCGGTGAATAAGCGCCGGATTACCGTGCACGTCGCGGCGTCGCGTCCCTCCTATCACTCTGTCGTGTTCGTCAACGAGATCGAGGAGCTCCTCTTCGGTGCCGTCATTCATAGGCTGCGTCCTTTGCCGGAAGTGTTTGCCACGCCCCGGCTTCCGCGGCTATTATAGGTAAAACAGCGGAGGATGTCAGAATGAAATACCCGGCCGAGTACCTGCGAGCAATACCGAAAACGGACCTGCACGTGCACCTGGACGGAAGCTTGCGGCTGAAGTCGCTCATCGAGCTCGCCCGGGAACGCAAGGTCACCCTTCCTTCATACACCGAGGAGGGACTCACCGAGCTGGTGTTCAAGAACAGCTACAAGAGCCTTGACGAGTATCTCACCGGATTTGCGCTCACGACGAAGGTGATGCAGGATCCGGAGAGCCTTTCGCGCATCGCCTATGAGCTTGCAGAGGACAACTTCGCCGAGGGGGTACGCTACATCGAGGTTCGTTTTGCTCCACAGCTGCATATGAACTCCGGGATGAACCTGGAACGCGTGATGCGCGCCGTTGACGAAGGTTTCCGCAAGGCGCGTGCCGATATCAACAAGCGGATCCCGCAGGGCGATCCTCCCTTCGAATACGGAATCATCGTCTGCGCGATGAGATTCTTCACCGATGCCTTTTCGGAGTACTATGCCGACCTTTTCCGCCTGCACCCCTACTCCAGCGATCAGGACATAATAAAGCTCGCTTCGGTGGACCTTGCGCGGGCAGCCGTCGAGCTGCGGCAGAGCACCGACATTCAGATTGTGGCGTTCGACCTCGCGGGGAGCGAGTTCGGATATCCGGCAAGCGCGCACGAAGAATCATACGACTACGTCCACAAGAACTTCCTCAAGAAGACGGTTCACGCGGGCGAGGCGTACGGACCGGAATCGATATTCCAGGCCATCACCAAGCTTCACGCGGAACGGATCGGACACGGACTCCACCTCTTCGATTCCGAGATGATCTACTCGCCCGACATCCGCGACAAGGCTGCCTACATCGAAGAGCTTGTGAACTACATCGCCGACCGGCGGATCACGATTGAGGTGTGCCTTACAAGCAACCTGCAGACCTCGCCCAACTTTGCTTCGGTCCGCGAGCATAGCCTGGGACAGATGCTCTTGCACAATCTCTCCCTCACATTCTGCACCGATAACCGGCTGGTCTCCCACACAACCGTGACTAAGGAGATCGAGCTTGCCGTCGATGCATTCGACATCTCGCCCAAGCAGCTGAAGGACCTCATTATCTACGGTTTCAAGCGCTCCTTCTTCTACCGTCCCTATCCGGAGAAGAGGCGCTACGTCCGCTCGGTCATCGACTACTACGAAAAGCTGGAACGGGAGAGCCGCATCCGCGATACCGTCAAGTAGACCAGTTTCGGGCCTGCGGCCGGTCGCTCGCTCCGGCAGGTCTATTTCGCCAGCGGCTGAGCGAGATCTGCGACGAAGCGAATCCCTGTGCTGTAGCTCGTGCCGTCGGCAGGATAGTGGCCGCGGTTCGTGCCGCGGAAGAAGTCGAGCGGGACGTTCCACGCCCCGCCACGGGTCACCCGCTCGGGGCCGGTTCCCGGACCCGATGGGTCGGTGACTCCCGCCGCGTCGACCGCGTAGGTATCGGAGGCGTAGATGTCCCAGCACCACTCCCAGACGTTTCCGCACAGATCGAATACGTTGAAAGGAGAGGCGTTGCTCCTTGTAGCGAACCCGTCGTGAACCGCGCCGTCGAAGAAGGACACCGGTGTGAGCGGTCCACCGTTTTCCGTATAGGGAGGATTCACCGCCTCATAGGGATCGTAGCTTCGATAGTAGTTGGCGAGGTTTCCTGCAGCCGTGTTGCCCCACGCGAAGATCCGGCCGTCGGTTCCGCGCATGGCGAACTCCCACTCCGCCTCGGTAGGAAGGCGGAATCCGTCCGCCGTGTGCTTCCAGCGCCGTGACGCGAGATCGTAGGCCGGCGTGCGTCCTTCCAGAATGCTGAGACAGTTGGCAAGAAGCAGTGCACCGTCCCAGGTCACCCCGATCACCGGCTGATTCTCACGGCCACGAACGGGGGCGACGCGCCCGTTCTCGATCCGAAGCCCGAACTGTGTACCATAGTTGAGCGAACCGAAACCGGCGACACGAGCGCCGGCGCCTTTCGCCGTCGCGGCAGCCGGTCCGGCTGCCGTCGTGCTTTCCACCGGCCTGCTCGCGGCGACGCCGCCGGCGTCCGCTGTGTTCGAGGCGCTCGCAAGCTCCTGCGACGGGTTTGTCGAGCCCTGCACCGCGTAGGTGGTGTAGAGCATGCCTCCATCCGCCTGCGCCTCCAGAGAAGCGTAGCCGTGGTCGACGGCCCAGTTGAGGAGCCGCGCCGCCTGCACATTCGTCAGCTCGTAGACCTGCATTTCGTAGGGGACGGTGAGCTTCACCGGGTGGACCGGCGCTGCGTCGAAGCTCCCGCCGGTGTCACCCATCGCGAACTGGACCGGATGTCCGGGCTGAACCACCGGAACGAAGCGGAACCCGAGGTCGGCCACGGCAAAGGACGCCGTCGGGCTCCACCGAAGCGCCGTCCCATCCTTGTTCACGGCGCGGACGCGGTAGTAGTAGAGAGTACCCGGCTGCAGCGGGTTGGGCATCCTGAAGCTGGAGCCGCGCTCCACCTTCGCCGCCGCTATCGGCGGTCCGGAGAAATTGCCGCTTCGGGAGACCTCGAGAGTGTATCCGGCAGCTCCCAGGAGCGGTGTCCATCCAATGACCGGTCGAAGCGCGATGCTCGTTTCCCCGCCTTTCAGTGTCGTCGGCTCCGGGACGGCGTCAGGATTGACGGTAAAGGCTGCATAGCTGCTCCAGCCGGTCCAGATCCCGGAGCTGTCGAGCGCGCGCACCCGGTACTGATAGCTCCCGGGCTGAAGCGATTGACCCAGCGCGTACTCCGGGCTCTTCAAACCGGTAGCAGTGATGGGCGTGGAAAGTGAACGGCCGCTCAGCTCGAAGTCGTAGCTGGTCGCACGTCCCTCGTAGCTCCATCGAATGGTCGGCCTGGTCTCGATCGACATGCCGCCTGCAGGCGGCTCCGTCGCTTCGGGCGCAGAAAACGCGAGGGCGAGGGTCACGCGCGCAGGTGCGCTCCAGACCCCGTAGCTCTTCGAACCGCCCGAAGCGACGACGGCCCGGACCCTCACGTCGTATTCTGCACTGTTCGTGAGGCCTTCGAGGGTCATATCGGCCGAGAGTGCACTCGACTCCACCGTGTAGGAGGGCTGATCGGATTCCGGCGAGCCGGCCGGCCAGGCGCCTGCCTCCATACCGGGGTTCGTCGCCGCCCCTCCGGACACCTGCGCGGAAACACCGAGCGGCAGCTCCCGGACCGTGAACCCAGGAAGCGGTGAGGTGATCGACAGTTTTACAGCGGAGGTCTGTGCGGCCGCCACGCCGGACGAGCCCTTCGAAGCTGCACTGCCCGATGCCGGTGTGCTCGAGCAGCCGGCGATGACGAAGGCGGCCGCTATCCAGAGCCCCGCGACCGTGACCAGGCGACCCGAAAATCGAGACGAAGCTGCATGTTTGCACGATTTCACGCGGCTATTGTATCACAATGATGAGCGGATCAGAGCGGCTCGAGATGACGGGAGATCCAGTCCGCGTAGGCTGTCTGAAGTCTTCCGGTGAGAGGCCCGGGGGAGCCCGAACCGATGCGCTTTCCATCGATCTCCACTACCGGTACAATGTCGCGGCTCGAAGAGGTGATGAACGCCTCCGAATAGAGACCGAGCTCGCCGGAAAGAGGTGCCTTCAGTTCGACCTCGCAAATGCCGCGGGCCGACGCGAACAGAATTCGCTGAGCGGTCCCCGCAAGCACCCCCTCGCCGGCTGTGCGCAGCAGCTGAGGTTGCTTCGCATAAACGGCGTAGAAGTTGCTGCTTGTACCCTCGAGCGTCCGTCCCTCCGCATCGCAGAGAATCGCTTCCGATACGCCATCGGGAAGATGGGAGGAGATCGAGAGACGCAGATGAAGCCATGCGGTTGTTTTGCTCTCAGCATGCGCGCGTACCGTGTCGTGTACGGTGATGCAGCGTATCCCCCGGCGGTACATGTCCTCGGGATAACCCGAAAAGGGTTCGACCGATAGGGTCAGCGGCCGGCCGGAACGTGGAACCGTGATCCGGAAGCGCATGTCGCCCGTACCGAGCTCGCGCAGCAGGCCGCGCAGCGCGTCGCGGACTGCGCCCCTCTCGAGGCTGAGAGGAATCCCCTCCCTCTTCGCGGAATCCTCGAGCCGGTCGAAGTGAAGGTTCAATCCTGCCACATTTCCGCCGGCCCGCGTGCTCGCGAGAGTGTAGATTCCGTCATCCGGTTCGTGGAGCGCCGCTTCGGCCAGACTTTCCGCCGAATAGTCGGTTTTCTCCAGTACGCCGTTCGACAGCCGTCTCACGAGGCAGCCGGCTCGTCCTCCGCCGTGGCCATTCACTGCGCCGCCCCCTCCCCTGCCATACGTCTGAGCCAATCGTAGGTCACCACGCCGCGATGAACCGTAGCGATCTGCCTGCCGCGCACCACGAAGGTCGTCGGAACCGAGCTCACTCCGTAGAGCGCGGCAGTGCTTCCGGTGACATCGAGAAGAACGCGCGGTGCGAGGATTTCGGCCCGGTGGTCGGCGAGAAACTTCTCGACAGCCGTACTCGGGTTCGCGGCTGCCGCGTGCTCGGTGTTCGTCATATCGACTAGGTATAGCTCCACGCCGGCGCTGTCGCCAAGGGTGTCGGCAAAACGCGCCAACTCAGGAATTTCGGCCCGGCAGGGAGGACACCAGGTTGCCCAGAAATTGATGAACGTGACCTGTGCCGGCCCTTGGTCGATACCGCCGGTCCCGCCGCGCAGGCCGGATAGACTGAAGGAGGGCGCCTCCTCCCCGGCCCGTGTCCCGACCGCCGGGGTACCGGCGGTGTGAACGGGAAGATCGGGCACAAGGAGCCAGGCTGCTCCGCTTCCTGCGGCGACGACCAGCGCCCACATCGCAAGCCGCTTCGAAACTTCGACGCGAATGGCACACTGCGTTCGCACCACCGAAATGGTGAGCAGGACCAGGGCGGCTGCTCCGCCCAGAATCACCCCGGTGGTTCCGCCCGGCAGATAGAGCAGCGCGAGCGGCTCGTGAATTATCGTTCCGGGCGACGCGATGAGCGGGGAGAGCTTCCACACGGCGAAGAAGATGAGTGCGCCATTCAGCCCCGTGTCGAGCGCGCGGCGCCGAATCTCGGGCCGCCGCAGCGACAAGAGGCCGACGAGAAGCGCGCCCGCAGCCACCGAAGCGGCGAAGAAGAGCCACATTGAGGGTATGTTCAGCGGTCCGAGCTGCAGAGTCCCGCCCCTCGTCACGAGCGATCCCCTCTGCCTCGTTTACGCAGACGGTGGAAATAGTAGGCCCGCGCCGTCTCGGCGGCACGGTAGGCATGATAACGGACCGGCTTCAATGAGAGGTCCCAGCAGCCTGGACGATGAATCACCTTTCCGCCGAATCCTGTCTTGAACCGGTAGAGACCAGACATTGGATGGTCGGGATCATCGCTGGGAGGAATGCCGAACAGATCATATTCGGTACAGCCGAACTCCGCGGCATCCTGCATCGCACGCCATTGAAGCAGATAGGCCGGCATCAGGTTGCGCTTCTCGTTGGAGGAGGCACCGTAGAGATAGGTGGCCCGGCGGCCGTGGAACGCGGTAATGATACCGGCGAGGAGGTCGTCCCCGTGGGTTGCCAGATAGAGTCTCAGCTCCGGCCTGCGGCCGGCGAATTCGGTGGAAAGCTCGAAGAGTGCTCGATAGTACTCGGCGGAGTGGATGGCGATCCGGTCCCGCCGGGCCGTCTCCCGGTAGAGTGAATACCACGCGTCGAAGTCCTCGAGGCCCCGCCGTGAAGCCTCCACGCCACGCCGCTCGGCGAGCCGGATATTGTACCGGGTCTTCGACTTCATCTGCGAAAGAATCTGGTCCAGACCGGTTGAGAGGTCGACGACCACCGTGCTCGGCGGCTGGACATCCGACGAGGCCGGACGGAGACCGGGAAGCGACGGCCGGTAGGATTCCTTCTCCGGCGCCGAATCACTCGCGACGACCGGGCCGGGCAGGTCGAAACGCACAAACAGAGCGCCGTCCGGCAGCGAACGCAGGAGCTCACGCGCGATCGGCGCGAGGAGATCACCGTCCACCGGATCCTTTCCGCCGTCCGGCCCGTGCGGGATGTAGGCAATGCTCAGCCCTGCTCCGAGACTCCGCTGCAGCGCGAGAAGCTGCAGATGCTTCGCGTCCGCAGCGCCGCCGGCGCCGCTGATCTGCATGGCGAAGGCGTGGGCCTCCCATCCAAACCGCGCTTTGTGCGCACCCCAGAAACCCGACTGCAGGAGATTGTCTCCTCCGTCGAGCGCCTCGAGTGCGATCTTTTCGAGCGTTACCGGATTCTGCTGCATGGCGAGGGGGACAGCCTAACCGACCTTTCCGTCGGCGACCTTCCGTGTGGTGAGCGCCCTTCCCGATACTTCGAGCAGCGCGTCGCCGACCATCACCTTCCCTCCCTCGGCGTGTATCGGGATGGAAAAGAAGGTGTCAATGTCGATTTCCGGCAGGTGCTCGTTCGGAGCCGAATCGGCCCCACCGCCGTCGGAGACGGTGACCCGCGACCCGGGCTCGGCGAAATCCACGAAAATGACGTCGACGCTCTGCTCATCGGAGGCAGCGAGGAGCATCCCCTGGCTCTCGACGCCGCGGAGCTTCGCTGCCTTGAGATTTGCCACCAGAATGATGTTGTGGCCGAGAAGGTCCTCTTCGGCATAGTGCGGGACAAGCCCGGAGACTATCTGGCGGTTTTCGGAGCCTGCATCTATCGATTCGATGTACAGCTTGTCCGCCTTGGGATGGCGCTCGATTGCGGTGATCTTCGCAACGCGGAGCTCCACCTTTTCGGCAAACTGCTGCGGCAGCATCGCCTTCGCACGGGCATCGTCCTCCGCCTTTCGCGTGTCCTCGGCCTTCCGCTCGGCCTGGGTTCCTGAAAAGCGGGCACGGAGGCGATCGATCTCCGCAGTTTCGAGCTGGCGGAACAGTATCTCCGGACGGCCGATCCTGCTGATTCGTGCACCTTCGGGGGCGCTGCTGCCGAAAGCGCCGAGCACCTTCCAGCTCATGGCGGGATTTCCGAGGAACGACGCGATGCGTTCGGAGGTCTCCGGAACGTAGGGAGAGATGAGTACAGCCAGGTCGCGAACGAGGTGCACAAGGTCGTGGAGGAGCGCACGTGCCGATTCCGGCTTTTCGGTTCTCGTCTTCCACGGTTCGGCCGCCTGGAAAATGCGGTTCCCGTAGGAGGAGAGCAGGAACACCCTGCGGAACGCATCGCGCAGTCCCGCGTTCTCCAGAAGGTCGGTGATCTCCTGCTCCGCTTTCCTCACCTCGCCCCAGAACTCGGAAGCGCCCGGGTAGATCTCCGCCTTTCGTTCGGCGTCGCCGGGCGCATCGGGAACGGCGCCGTCGAAATAGCGGCTTACAAAGGTGAGCGTACGGTTGACCAGGTTGGAAAGGTTGCCGATGAGCTCGCCGTTCGACTTCTCCTGGAAGTCGGACCAGGTGAACAGCGTGTCGGAGGTTTCGGGCCGATTGTAGAACATGTAGAATCGCCATACGTCGGCCGGAATGCCGGTCTCCATGGCATCGTTCCCGAATACACCCACGCCCTTGCTCTTGGAAAACTTGCCGCTCTCGTAGTTCAGGTACTCGGTCGAGCTCATGTGGTGCAGCATCGTCCACTCGCGCCCGCTTCCAAGGAGCGAGCAGGGAAATACCACCGTGTGAAAAGGGATGTTGTCTTTGCCGATGAACTGAAAGAGCTCGACCTCTTTCGGATTCTTCCACCAGTTCTCCCACTCGCTGGTCAGGCTCGCCGTTATCGAGATGTAGCCGATGGGCGCGTCGAACCAGACGTAGAAGACCTTCTCCTTGTAGGCGTCGAGCGGTACCGGTATTCCCCACTTGAGGTCGCGCGTTATCGACCTCTCCTTCAGTCCGTCGCGAATCCACGCCTGCGTCATCTGAAGCGCGTTCCGGGACCAGTTGCCGCGGCTCGAGGCATCCTTCATCCACTGCTCGAGTCTGGGAAGGATGGCCGGCAGGTTGATATAAAGGTGGCGCGTTTCCCGCATGACCGGGCGCGAATCGTCGATGAGACTGCGCGGCTCGATGAGATCTGCCGGATCGAGGAGCTTCCCGCAGTTTTCGCACTGGTCGCCGCGAGCTTCGCCGTATCCGCAGTGCGGACAGGTACCGCGGACGTAACGATCGGCGAGGAACATGCTGGACTTCTCGGAATAAAGCTGCTGAATCGTCCTTTCGACGATGTAGCCGGCTTTGTGGAGATCGAGAAAGATGCTCTGCGTGATGGTTGTGTGTTCCGGCGTCGAGGTACGGCCGAATTTGTCGAATGATATGTTAAACCAGCGGTAGATATCGGAATGGACCTGGTAGTAGCGGTCACACAACTCGCGGGGCGTGATCCCCTCTTCCAGCGCCCGTGTCTCGGTCGCAGTGCCGTACTCGTCGGTCCCGCACACGTAGAGAGTTTCGTATCCGCGCAGCCTGCAAAAGCGTGCAAATACGTCGGCGGAAAGGACCTGCGTGAGATTCCCCAGATGCGGAATGTTGTTTACATAGGGCAGGGCCGAGGTGATCAGGCGCTTCTTTGTGTTGCTCATGAGAAAATTACTATAGGAAGACGCCGGAACGATGTCAAGCTGAGCCCGGTTTTGCACGTTCTTGACCATCGGTCGGCAAACCTTTACCGTGGACACCTCACACTGTAAATCAGCAAGCCTTTCACAACCCGGCCCAGGGGGGAAGTGCGCGGGGTGGACGCGCGCGGGCGACTCTCAGTTCGGGCCGGCCCGAGGTGCGGAACCGTTGGGGACGCACCGGGCATTACCAGAATCAAGGAGGCCGTATGTCGGAAGAAGGATTCCGAAACTCAGGATTACCGTTCTCAGTCAAGCCGCGGACTGTGCTGCTGATCATTCTTGCCATCGTCGTCATCGCGATAGCGGGAAGCAGCTTCTTCGTGGTAGATCAGACCGAAGAGGCAGTCGTGCTCAGGCTCGGCAAGTTCAATCGCACGCTCGGGCCAGGGCTGCACTGGAAGATACCACTGGGTGTGGAGAAGAATTACAACGTCCCCACCCAGGTGATCCAGAACATGTCGTTCGGATTCCGGACCGAACGCGCAGGCGTCAACACCGTCTACTCCAAGGTGGACTACCCGGAAGAGTCGATCATGCTCACCGGAGATCTCAATATCGTCGATGTCGAATGGACGATTCAGTACCGGATTACCGACGCGCGAGCCTGGCTCTTCCACGTCGACAATCAGCAAAAAACCGTGCGTGACATCTCGCAATCGGTCATCAACATGCTCGTAGGCGACCGCGCGATCCTCGACGTCATGGGCGCTGAACGGGCAAACATCGAGTTTCAGGGCCAGGAGGAGATGAACAAGCTCTTCGATTCCTACGGGCTGGGACTGACCGTAACAACCGTGAAGCTCAGAAACATCGTCCCTCCCACCGGACCGGTAAAGGACGCGTTCGAGGACGTCAACCGTGCCGTGCAGGACATGAACCGACTCATCAACGAGGGCAAGGAGGCCTTCAACAAGGAGATCCCGCGAGCCCGAGGGGAGGCCGAACAGGTCATCCAGCAGGCAAAAGGCTACGCGTCCGAACGGGTCAACCGCGCCGACGGCGACGTCGCCCGATTCAGCGACGTGCTCGCACAGTACAACGTGGAGCCGGATACGACGCGGACACGGCTCTACTATGAGATGGTGGAGTCGGTCTTTCAGAATAACAAGGGCGAAGACCTGATCGACAGGAACTTCAGCAATTTCATTCCGCTCATGAATCTCCAGAGCCGCAAGAACGCAACCGCTCCGTCTGCGTCTCCGGCGCCGGCCGCAGCCGTACAAGGAGGCAACCAGTGAAAAAGGTAGTGGTTACCCTCGTCGTAATTGGCGTGGTTCTGATTCTCTTTCTCGCCCTCGGTCCGTTCTACGTGGTCCAGGAGGGTCAACAGGCGGTGGTGATCCGCTTCGGCCAGATCATTGCCTCTACCGACAAGGCTGGGCTCCATCTGAAGACACCGGCGGTCGACAATGTGGTAACCTATAGCAAGAAGGTGCTCTCCTGGGACGGCGACCCCAGTCTAATCCCCACCGCAGAGAACCAGTTTATCTGGGTTGATGCAACAGCGCGCTGGCGAATCGCGGACCCGGTGCTCTTCTACGGCCGGCTGACCACCATGGGGCAGGCCTACTCGCGCCTCGACGACGTCATCGAGAGCACGATCAAGACTGTCATTTCGCGAAGCCCGCTTCGAGAGGCGGTGCGCAACACCAACATTATCAACCAGATCAAGAGATCCATCCTTCCGACCGACGCCCAGGGGCAGGACCTCGAGGGAATCGAGGAGCTTGCAAGCCTGACCACGACTCAGCAGCAGCAGCCGGAGGTGGCGAAGGGCCGGCGTGCACTCTCCAACGAGATGCTCGCGGCCGCAAAAGCGATCACGCCGGAGTTCGGAATCGAGATCATCGATATCGTAATCAGGCAGATCCGGTACAGCGATGAGCTCACCGAGAGCGTATACAACCGGATGGTGGCCGAGCGCAAGCAGATTGCAGAGGCGTCGCGCTCCTACGGGCAGGGCCGCAAGCAGCGGTGGCTCGGACAGATGGAGAACGAGAAGAGAGCGATCCTTTCGGAGGCCTACGCCACCTCGGAACAGATCCGCGGACAGGCTGACGCCGAGGCTGCACATACCTACTCGGCAGCCTACCGTCAGTCTCCGCGCTTCTTCGAGTTCTGGCGGGCGATGGAATCCTACCGGAAGACGCTGCCTCAGTTCAGCAAGACTCTGTCCACGGATATGGACTATTTCCGGTTTCTCTACAGCCCGACCGGTCGATAGTGTCCGGTCGAGCTAGTCGCTGACGCGGCGCCTGAACAGGTCGAGGAGCTCCGCAAGCGGCCGCTCTGCGCCCGGAAAGTTTTCCGGCCCGCGATGAACGGCCTCGAGCACTCGTTGCGAGAACTCCTCGAACTCCGTGCGGTATTTACGATTTGCGAACTTTCTCATGACGACAAAGAGTCGCCGCACACAGGCCCGGCGGCGGGGAATCAACGCCCCGCCGTCAAGGAGCCGGAGGAGAACGCCGGCCTCTTCACGGTTCGTCGCTGCGGCCGCGCCGGCAAGTCGGTCGCGAAGCGTCTCGAGCTCCTGAAGAGGGTTCGCGGCGAGCCATGCCGCAAAGCGCCTCGCCTGCTCCGGATCGAACGCCGTGAACCGGCACAGCTGCTCGGTCTCTGCACGGAATTCACCTGCGCCGGTAGAAGACCTGCCGCTGCCGAAGAGGACGGTCGATCCCTCGTGAGCGAAGTTCTCACGCAGGCGTTCCGGAACGAAGGCGCCCCGCAGCAGCATGCCGACTTCACGTTCGATCCGGAAGCGACGGAAATGCTCTTCGGAACCTGAGGCGGCGCGGCGTCCCCGCTCTACCACCAGCGCGAACTCCACGTTTGAGGTCTTACGCGACAGGCTCTGTTTTCCTCCCCGGTAGACGGTGTAGTCACTGCCGAAAAGGTCGACGTGCCCCTGGCGGGAGAGCATCTCCACAAGCTCTTCGAAAGGGATGATACCTTCGGTGTTGTAGCTGAGGACGACATAGCGTGCGTCCACCGTATCGAGCAGCGCTGAGAGCGCGGGAAGCGCGCTTCCCCGCGAGCAGTAGGGTGAGCGTGTGAGCTTCCAGTCCTTTCGAATGCCCGCCTTCTCGCACAGCCGCCCGTCGTCCCCGCGCTCGGCCGGCACCTCAGGCCGGTCCCATAGAGCAATCGTATTGAGCATGAAGTAGTTCGAACCGTACTGGTGGATGTTGTAGGGAGGATCGAGGTAGACGAGGTCCGCGGAACGTCCCGCCGTAAACTCCTGCGCCTCGTTTCGTGACGCCGTGCAACGGTGGCGGCCGTCGAAGAGCACTGGCGGCCGGAGACTCATCGGCGCCATGATTCTCCCCAGCGCGTCCCCCGAGTGGCCGCCGAACCCCTTGTGATACGCCTTGAAGACGCCCGACGTGTTTGCGTGCGTGGCCGCCTGGTGGAGCAGCAGCGCCGTCAGAATTGCCTTTTCCTTGAGCGCCCTTTCGGGAAGCTCCCACCCCGGATAGCGCTCTTCGATCCGGTTGCGGACACGGTCGATGAAAAGCGCATTTTCCCGAGTATAGAAGAGCCGTTCCACCCTGTAGTCCGCCCCGGCGGTTCGTGCAGGAGCAAAGTGGCGGCTCACGTACGCCGGACCGGGATCTCCCTCTGCCTGGAGCTTCGCGAGCGCTGCCGCGATTCCGCCGTCGCCGGCATAGAGGCCGTCGAGCTCGCTGCGATCACAGGCGACGTGGCAGCAGTTCACGATCCATGAGTAGAACTCCCAGTCCGATGCATGCACCTCGAAGCCAAGCGCCTTCGCCAGCCGCGAAACCGAACCGCTTCCGGCAAAGGGATCGAGGAAGGTGCGTACTGCATGGCGCCGGTCGAGCGAGACGAATACCTCCCCCAAAAAGGAGAGAAGCGCGCGTTTGTTACCGATGTAGGCAATGAGCTGTGATTGAAGGTACTCGCGAACGGCCGCGTCCGTGAGGTTGATCTTGCCGAATGCCGCCTCTGTTGCTACCATACGCCAACTATGGAGAAGAGCTTATCAGCTATCCTCGCCGGCATCAACGTGACGGAGCTGGACGGTTCTCCGCAGACAATGGTCCGGGGCATCACCTATGACTCGCGCCGCGTCGAACCGGGATGGCTTTTCTGTGCGCTACCGGGCATACACGCCGACGGCCGCAGCTTCGCCTCGCACGCGGTTGAAAGAGGCGCCGCGGCCATTATCTACCAGGGGGAAAAGCCCGTTATCACCGGCGCTCAGGCCCTGGTCGGGGTGGCGGATGTCCGACGCGCAATGTCGGCGGCCGCGGCGACCTTCGCGGCAAACCCCTCGCACGAGATCCCGGTCATCGGGGTGACCGGAACCGACGGCAAGAGCACGACGGTCTTTTTCACCTACCAGCTGCTCAATGCAGCCGGAGTCGCAAGCGGTTTTCTTTCCACCGTCGCGCTCGACGCCGACGGCACAATAGAAGTGAATCCTTTCCGCCAGTCCACCCCGGAGGCGCCCGAGATACACGCCATTCTCCGGAGGATGATCGATCACGGCATGAGCGCCGCGGTGGTGGAGGCCACGTCGCACGGACTTTCACACCGTACCTCACGGCTTGCCGACGTGCGGTTCTCCGCGGCCGTCATGACGAACATCACCCACGAGCACCTCGAGTTTCACGGAACCTTCGAGCAGTACCGCGACGACAAGGCAAACCTCTTCCGCACCGTCGATACCGTCGCCGCAGGGTTCGGGGTGACGAACGCGGATGACCCGAGCGGGATCTACTGCGAAGAGGCGACTACCCGGCCGGTATTCCGATATTCCATCTCTCCGCTCGTCTCCGAGCGGGCGCTCGTCTCCGAGCGGGCGCTCGTCTCCGAGCGGGCGTCCGGCTACCGGCGGACGGACGCGGGTGGCCGCGTACACCTTCGCGCGATCAATCCCCGCCAGGACGGCGAGGGAATAACCGTGGATGTGCTCGCAGGCGAAGCGGTTCTCCGCGACGTCCGGCTCAACACACCGGGGCTCTTCAACGTCGAGAACCTGCTTGCCTCCTCCCTCGCTGCGGCCGGCAGTATCGTGACGCTCGGCGGCGCGCCCCCATTGGAGGACTCCGTGATTGAAAAGGCCGTCGAGATTCTCGGCTTTGCGCCGTCGCTCGTCCCGGTCAAAGGACGGCTGGCACCGGTGCGATGCGGACAGCCTTTCTCCGTCATGGTCGACTACGCGCACACGCCCGGGGCCTTCTCCAAGGTGCTCCCGATGATGCGGAGTGGACTCGAAGGAAGGCTAATCGTCCTCTTCGGCTCGGGCGGCGAGCGAGACCGTGCGAAGCGGCCTCTTCAGGGCCGAATCGCGGCCGAGCATGCCGAGATCGTCCTGCTTGCCGACGAGGATCCCCGGGGCGAGCCCCCGATGCAGGTGCTCGAAGAGATCGCCGCGGGCTGTCCGCACAGGAATCGCGGTGAGGACCTTTTCCTCATACCGGACCGCAAAGAGGCCATCCGCAAGGCCTTCGCGCTCGCGAGGCCCGGCGATCTGGTGCTCCTCCTCGGAAAAGGCCACGAGTACTCTATTATCTACCGGGATGGATCGATCCGCTGGGACGAAGAGGCGGAGGCGCGATCGGTGCTCGGTGAGATGGGATTTGACTGCCTCAAAACTGGAACAGGAGCGTGACCTCTGTTCTTCCGGTCTTTCGCGAGTCGTGCACCGACGATTCAAAACGCACTCCGCGCGTCCTGCAGGCGTCGGTGAGATAGGAATAGTAGTAGAGAGCAAGCTCGGTATTGGTGACCGATTCCGGTATCTCCGCGTAGTACTCCCGGAGGCTCTTTCTGCGGTCGTAGATGCTTCGGTCCTCGTCGGGACTGGGTATGGCGAGCATTTCGGGTTGATGGTTC
Organism: uncultured Spirochaetales bacterium; assembly: GCA_964577375.1. Lineage (GTDB taxonomy): Bacteria > Spirochaetota > Spirochaetia > DSM-27196 > DATKUC01 > DATKUC01. The sequence continues at coordinate 26,703 of CAZNYW010000003.1, forward strand.
TGCACCACGAGCCGCAGATTGTTGAGTCCGACGCCTGATCCGCTTCTGCTCGTCATCGTCCAGCTTACCGATACCGCCTTTCCCCGTGCGGTCATCTCCCGGACAAACCGCTTTCTGAGTTCCTTGTCGTGAAGGATTCGGCCGCTGTCCCAGGTGTCGCCGTAGGTGGTACGCGCGTAATCCTGAATGTTGACGTTCTCCGCGTTGGTGACGACCTCGCGCGTCACGAGTGCGGCATACTCGGCGATCCCGGCCCGGTGGAGGTAGTCCTCCATCATCTCGCGAATGGATGCGACGAGCGACAGGTACTCCGCGCTCCCGCGGAACTGAGCGAGAATGAACCAGACAAACGGCCGTAGATTACCGACGAATTTCTCCGCGGTCAGTCCGCGGATTCGTCTTTCCTCTGCCTGAATTTCAAAATTCGTTTCGATAGCATCGACGACAGGCCGCAGCATTTCGGCGCGCAGCGCCGAGACTACGTCCTCGCTTCGCGCGAGAAGATGGCGCAGCTGGTCCTCATTCAACGGCGTGTCCCTGTCAATCGGTTTGCGAAGGTGACGTCTGTTCCATCGGACTATGAGATCAGATTCGAAAATCTCGTCGTACACTCGCGAGTCGAACTGCTGGTACAGCATCGTGTAGAGCAGAAGCTTCGTCAGATCGAAAATGTCCGACTGCTGCTCGCCCATGTAGCCGGACGGAACCTCGACGCGGGTAACGTAGCCAAGCAGGACCATCCTTTGAACCGAAGCCGCGGAAAAACCGGAGAGGAACAGCCCGTATTCCGGCTCACGCGATCCTGATGCCTCACCGGAAAAGCGGTTGAGTCGTTTCTTGTTTCGGATAAAGAACTGAATGCCGCGACGCGTCAGGTAGACACGGACCGACAGATCGAGCGTGCTCTTTCTGGATGGCGGGGGAACGGAAGGTTCGTCTGCCGAAACCTCGTCACCAGTGGTCATATGAGGCGATTCTCCGAAGGGGGAATTTCTGGACACGCTCGCCGACGGAGGCCGGGTGCCCGATCAGGAGCAGCATGACGACCCGCATCGAGTAGGGAACGGACAGCGCTACCCGCACATCCTGTTCGTCGTAGGTTGTGATCATGCAGGTTCCCAGTTTCTCCCTCACCGCCTGGAGCATCATGAAGGAGGCTGCGATGGCGATGTCTATCGGATAGGAAAGCTGCCCGTTAGGCATTTTGTAATCGACATTGGTAGTGCAGCAGGCAACGATCGCCGGCGCGTTGCCGACATATTCCTGGCCGAAGCAGGCGGACTCCATCCGCTCTCTGAGCGCGGAATCCTGCACAACGATGAAGCGCCAGGCCTGGCGGTTCTTTGCGGAAGGAGCGAGCCGAGCGGCCTCGAGGATTCTCTCGAGCTGGGCCTTCGATACCGGATCTGGCAAAAAGTCCCGGACGCTGGTCCTGTTCTTGATCTCCGGAAGCAGATCCATAATCCTCCCCCCAATGGTTGTTCGAGCAGACCCCGTAATTGTGCGATCCCTTGACTAACGTTCTTCCTTTTACCTATGCTCACGCATATAATGAAAAAAGCGATCCTGTCGCTCTCGCTTCTCATTGTAACAGCTTCAGTCCTTTTTTCAAGGTCCTACAAAGGTCCGGATCCTGCGCAGGCCGAGACATACCAGAAATCAATCGAAGCATTCTATCCACGCCTCGAGAGCTCGGCGGGCAGCAGGGCGACGATAGGCTTCATCGAAGATAAGCTCAAAGCGGACGGTATCAGCTATGTCGAGCAGGGGTTCAACGGCCTCGAGACCGACCACTCATTCTCTCGCGTGATTTCGGTCACGATACCCGGCAATCTTCCCGACACACTGATTCTCGCAATTCCGGTCAACCACGATCTCTACGCCCGTAGGGGTGCATCGGGAGCCGCCGGAATTGCCGCGGGCATCGAGCTGGCAAAAAGTCTCTCCAGCAGCATGCCTCCGCTGACTGTGAGGATCCTGTTTCTTGGGGCCGAGGTTCCACTTCTGCCTGACCAGTCGGGTATCGAAGCGGGAGCAAACGGCGACTATCCGCTGGGGTCGAAGCTCTTCCTTCAGGGCTACTTCCCCGAGAGCGCGGTGGCCGTGCTCTACCTCGCCATCGACAGCGTCGGGGGCGGCATCGCGATCCGGCCCGGCGGAAAGGATCTGATGGCACCGTCGTGGCTTCTCAAGGGCGCCATCGAGGCGGCGCAGGAGGCCGGCCTCGACTTCAGTCTCGCGACCAACCGAATCCTCTCCTACCGGCTCGGCCACTCGGAGCAGTGGTCGCCGATAACGCCCTACCTTGCGCAGAATATACCTGCGGTGATGGTCACTGCCGGCGCGAGCCCGGCTTCTCCGGCGGCCACGAAGGACCCTTCGGCAGCTCCTGTCTCCACTCCTGATGCCGGACTCTGGTATACGCGTCTTTTCACGATGGTGAACCGGTTCCTCTACGATCATCGCAACGGACTTTCGACCGACTGGGACCATCACTATCTTGTCGTCAAACTTCGGGACACCTACATCTTCTTTGGAGAGCGCGCCGCGCTTGTTCTTCTCATGATCGTCGTCGGGATCGCCCTGGCCTACGGGGTAGCGTCGAGGAAACGTATCCGACGCTACGCGAGAACCGTCGCCCGCAACTTCTGGAACCTTCCGGTTCTGCTCGGCGTCATGTTCCTCTTTCTCCTGGCGTCGACGCTGATGCTGCAGGGATTCCTCGTCCTCCGCGACTATCCGTCGCTGTGGACTCACTACCCCGCCCTGTTCTTCGCGTGGAAGATTGCGCTCAGCCTTTTTCTCTCGACGATTGTCTTCCGGCTGCTGCGCCGGCTTCCGATTTCGCGGAACGGCAGCTTCTACTCGGCTGCTTCGCTGTTTTTTCTCTTTCTGGACGTGGTCATCGCCGCAGTCATTAATCTCGCGTTCGTGACCTACTTCCTCTTCGGGTTCATCTTCTGTTTTCTGTTCACGGTCACCAGCATCCGCTGGCTGAAGTTCGTCCTTCTTGTTGCCAGTCCGATACTGCTGTTGAAGGCCGCCTGGGATGCGCTCTCGGTTCCCGAGCTCCAGCTTGTGCACGCGATGCTGCTCTCGCCCGTCCGCGGAAATCTGCTGCTCGCCTTTGTCACGCTCCCATTTCTCCTGATGGTGATCCGGATGGACTTCCTGATTCGTCATCCTGTTCGCGGACGCACCAGCTTCGCTACGCTTCTGGCGATGCTCGCAACCGGGGCGGCCACCCTCGTCTTTGCCGGGTTTCTTCTCTTCCAGCATCCGTTCAACCCGGAAAACCCGCAGCCTGTTACGGTGATCCAGCATATCGACGAGGGCTCGGGAACCGACACTCTGAGCCTGACGAGCGCGGCGCCGCTCGGCAACCTCGCGTTCACCTACGGAGACCAGGTCTTTTCGCTCCGCCGAGCCGGGCGCTCGCACAGCTTAACGCTGCCCGCCGGGCCGCGGCTCATCAGCATCGGCAGATCGCTTCACGCGTTTTTGGGTCGCGAGCAGACCTCATTGACGGTGTCGAGCAGCCCGAAGGCTCCCGCCGACATGCGGCTTTACAGCATCTCGGTGGGGCTGAGCTCGAGCGAGCCGCTGGTCATGTACGATGCGAACTATCCTTTCACCTATACCGCGGCGAATCGCGAGGTCGACCTCCACATCGGTGTCGATCCTCCAGCGCCGCTCAGAGTCGATTACACGCTGCCGGCCGGGAAGTCGCCCGCGGCGACGGTGACCGCAGGCTTCCTCAATCTTCCTGAGCCCTGTTTGCCGGAGCCCGGCAGCGCCAGCTACCGCTTCCTGCTTCGGACCCGGGTCACCGTTGAGGTTCCGCCGACTGAAATCGGCTCGTCGGGCCGGTGAGCGACAGGACGCCGGCTTAGGAGCATTCGTGACACCGGTCTTTTTCCACGTCGACATGGACGCCTTCTTCGCCTCGGTCGAGCAGCTTGACAATCCGGACCACCGCGGCAAACCGGTGATCGTCGGTGCAGCCCCTGGCCACAGAGGCGTCGTCTCCGCCTGTTCCTACGAAGCGAGGGAATTCGGAGTTCATTCGGCCATGCCCATATCGGAGGCGTTCCGGCGCTGCCCCAACGGTATCTTTCTCCCCGTCCGCATGGAGCGTTATCACGAGGTCTCGGAGCGCATTATGGCCATCTTCGAAAGCTTCACCCCTTCCGTGCAGCAGATCTCGGTGGACGAAGCATTTCTTGATATGAGCGGCACCGAAAGGCTGTTCGGTCCGGCGCTTGCGGCCGGGCGTCTTCTCAAGCAGACAGTCAGGCAGGCGGAAAACCTGTTGATCTCGGTGGGAATTGCACCCAGCCGTTATATCGCAAAGATCGCTTCCGCGCGCAGCAAGCCCGACGGCCTTCTGGAGGTCCGTCCGGGAGATGAAGAGAGCTTTGTTGCGGGACTTCGGCTGCGGGACCTCTGGGGCCTCGGGAAAAAGACCCTCGAGCGGCTGGCCGGCGAGGGGATCCAGACAATCGGCGAGCTTAGAGAATACGAAGAGGAGGAGCTCGCCGCCATGTTCGGAAGTGCGGCCGGAGGCTACCTCTACCGGGTCTGCAGAGGCTCGGACCCCGGCATCTTTGCGGGGGAGCCGCGAAGCCGCTCGATCAGCGCGGAGACGACATTCGAGGCGGACGTCACCGAAAGAGAGGTGATCTCGCGTACGATCCTCGAGTTGAGCCAGACGGTGATGTACCGCATGCTCGCCGAGAAGCAGCGCTCACGGACCATCGCCATCAAGGTTCGCTACTGGGATTTCACCACAACGAACGCGCAGCGGACGTTGACACGTCCGGTTGCTTCGGCAAAGGAGACTCACCAGGTCGCGATGGAGCTGCTCAGGTCGCGATGGAACGGCAGAACGCCGTTGCGGCTACTCGGAGTCGGCTGTGCGAACCTGGAGCGCGAGGGGAAGGAGGTGCAGCCGGAGCTGTTTACCGAAGAGGACGAGCGGGACCGGAGAATCGAGCAGACCGTGCTCGAACTGAAGCGGCGTTACGGCCGCATCCCGGTCCAGAAGGCGAGCCTCCTGGAGGGGGATGAGCGGTCGTCAAAGCGCAGACCCCCGCGGAAGCCGCGCGAAGAGTGAGCCGAAGAGCTATGACCAGTCGGCCAGATTCTTCTTTGCGTCCCGCAGAGTGCGGAGATCGCGGTCGGTCGGACTCGCCTTCTGGTTGATCATACGGATTGTCCGCTCGAGCAGTGCGTTCGCCTCCTGGCGGTCGCTCTCCGCCGGGATCGCAACCGTCCCTTCATAGTAGAAGCTGCGCTCGATGAGGTCGCGCGTTTCATTGAATTTCTTTTTCTCGTTCGGCTGCTCGTGAGCCCGTTTCTTAGCGTCCCAGTTGCGCTGGTGCAGGTAACGCGCCAGCTCGAGGTAGAAGCCGTAGTCCATCTCGGGATAGAGCCCCGCGCGGATGTCCCGCTCCTGCAGGTCGACCGCCTTTCGAGCAAGCGACACCGCATGTTCGATACTTCCGAAAGAGATCGGCCAGCCGGGAAGCTTGGCGTACATCTGACCGAGAGCGTAGAAGGCCTTGGCATGATTGTTGTTGAGCTCGATGGTCTTGGTGAGAAGCTCCTTGATGGTCGGTACTGAATCCAGGCTCACCATGACACCCTTCAGCAGACCGATCCTTCCGATATTCCCGGACTTCCAGAAATAGCCTTCCGGATTAGTGGGGTCCGCGGCGATGGCCTTGTCGGCGTAGGCGACGCCGTGGTCGTAGATCGCGAGGACCTGCTCCTTGGACTTGCCGGTGTCGTGCTCGCGGTCAGCGATGTTGAGAGACTCACGGGAGAGCCTGACGTAGATGTCGGCCCTCTCCGCCGGCGTGGCAGCTGAGGGAAGCACCCGAAGCAGCAGATTCTGGGCGCTCTCGTAACTGCCCGCGGTGTCGAGTGCGTCCGCGCGCTGCAGATCGGAGCTCTGTGCGTAGAGCACCCCTGCAAGCGACAGTGCGGTGAACAGTGCGATGATTGTAATCCTCAATTTCGTATCCTCCTCGTTGTCAGGGGAAGTCTATGGGGATGAGCTGTTCTGCCGTGCGTGCCAGCTCTTCGAGAAATACCGTATCAGCTTCAGTGAAGGCATCCCGCCGATGGCTGTCGATGTCGATTTCACCGACAACGGTGCCCTCGCGGAAAATCGGTACGACGATTTCGGATTTGACCTTTATGCTGCAGGAGAGGTAGTTGTCCTCTTTCGACACGTCCTTGACCACGAAGGTTGACCTTGTTTCGGCGGCTTGACCGCATATTCCTCTTCCGTACTCGATATGCGTGTGCTCCGTCGGCTCGCCGGCGAAAGGTCCGAGAACGAGAGTGCGGGTTCCCGGCAGCGCTAAATAGAAGCCTACCCAGTTGTAGTGAGAAATCAGTTCGTGGAGTGCATCCGCAATTTCCTGGAGCTTCCCCGGCCCATCGTTGTCCCCGTCGAGTATGTCTACGAGTTTCCGCCTGACCGCGGATGACTGATTGGTGAAAGCTTCCGGCACCGTTATACCCCCAGGAACGATCTTGAAGAATTATACTGATCCACATACGATAGTCCATCAGGAGGCCCCTTTGATACGCGTCAACGAGCACTACAGCCTGCTGCGCTCTTCCTACCTGTTCTCCACCATCGCCAGAAAGATCGAAGAATATCAGTCGAAGCACGATGGCGCCGACATCATCCGGCTCGGAATCGGAGACGTCACCCGGGCACTGCCGGCGGCGCTGGTGGAGGCGTTTCACGCCGGTGTGGAAGAGATGAGCCGCGACGAAACGTTCCGCGGCTACGGCCCGGAACAGGGCTACCCCTTCCTCCGTAACGCGATTGCCGAAGGGGACTACCGGTCCCGGGGCGTCCGTATCGACCCCGATGAGATCTTCATCAGCGACGGGGCGAAGTGTGATACCGGTAACTTCCAGGAGCTCTTCTCACAGGATGCCCGCGTTGCGGTTCCGGATCCGGTCTACCCGGTTTATGTGGATACGAACGTCATGGCAGGACGGGCCGGCGCATGGAAGGAGGGCAGGTACGACGGGCTCGTTTATCTCGATTCGACCTCGGCTAACAATTACGTACCTTCCCCTCCGGCGGGACAGGTCGATCTCATCTACCTCTGTTTTCCCAACAATCCGACCGGCGTAACGGCAACCCGCGAACAGCTGGCCGCGTGGGTATCCTACGCCAGGGAAAACCACGCGCTCATCCTTTACGACGCCGCATATGAAGCGTTCATCCGCGACGAGAGCATTCCCCACTCCATCTTCGAGATCCCGGGCGCACGCGAGGTCGCGGTTGAGTTCCGCAGCTTCTCGAAGACTGCCGGATTCACCGGCACCCGCTGCGCGTTCACCGTGATTCCCGCCGAGTGCAGTGTCTTCGACGGCGACGGGAAGCCGGTTCCGCTGCGGACGCTCTGGAACCGGCGGCATACCACGAAGTTCAACGGCGTATCCTATCCCGTGCAGCGGGCGGCGGCTGCAGTCTATACGCCTGAAGGGACCGGCCAGGTACGCGAAGTGCTCGACTACTACCTGGAAAATGCGCGGCTGATCCGCGAGAAGATGCAGACGCTCGGATACACCTGCGTCGGGGGAGACAACTCACCCTACATCTGGGTCGAGGTGCGCGAGGATTCGTGGGAGTTCTTCGACAGGCTTCTCGACCGCGCGCAGGTTGTCTGCACGCCGGGGGCGGGATTCGGACTCTGCGGTGAAAGGCACGCCCGCATAAGCGCGTTCAACCACCGCGAAAAGGTGCTCGAAGCGCTCGATCGTATCGAGCGGGTACTCGCCTGACACGCCCCGTCTGAAGCCGATCAGGACTGCAGCTCCTGGACGAGCGCGTCGAATATGGTGAGCATGTCGCCCGTGGTCTTCCGCAGGCGCGAGGAGAGGATCTGCGCCAGCACTCTCGTAATGGGGAGTCCGATCTGGGGATGGTTGTTTCCGAGCGCAAGGAAGTCACGTTTTTCGATGACCAGAAACTCTGAGTCTTCCCGCGTCACGACGGTAGCCGACCGCTTGTCGTCGTCAATGAGGGCAAGCTCGCCGAAGAAGACGTTGTCCTGCGCGCGCAGTACCACTACCGTGTAGTCGTCGCCGGCGCGGGTGCGCTTCTTGATCTCGACCGCTCCAGAATAGACGATATACATTTCACTGCCGACGTCCCCTTCGGCGATCACGGCGTGCCCGCTTGCCACCGAGCGAGACTTGCAGATTTCCTGAAGCCGGGCGAGATTCTCGGGGCTGTCCTTGATCGCGGCAAACAGCGGGATCTGCTTCAACCGGGTCCCGACCGCTTCGTTTGAAAAGGACATCTTTTACCCCTCGACCCGCTCGAGGACGATGCCGAGCGAATGCCGTTGAATCACGTACTCGTCCTTCGGAACGAACACCGGCCGGTTCACCTCGAGCTCCTTCACCTTCTGCAGGTTGTTGATCAGTCGGGAAACGTCGGAGGTTTTCTGCGCCTCACGAAGAGCGAGCATCTTCATCCGGTGCGGCGAGCCGGTGTTCTCGAGCAGCCCGATGAGCACACGGTTGGTCCCGGCAGGCAGACTGCTGCGATAGTCATGATAGGTCTTCCCTACGTAGTCCGTCGGTATCTCCACCGTCAGCAGGTGAGATTCGCTTTCACTGCTCTTCAGCAGGCTGTGGATGATGTGGGACATGCCGTTCGTCGCCGAGCTCGACGCGATCATCTGCCGCGCGAAGTCGCGGCTGTAAAGTATCTCGTCGCATAGGGCCTGTTGAAGATAGCTTTCGTATTTCCGGTCAAGAATCTCCGCGCAGATGTAGACGTCCTTCGCCATTGCACGGATGGTCAGCACGGTCATTACGGTCTTGGAATCGACCTCCGTTACCGCCGAGCTCTCGAGCGTGTCAGCGAGGATGAGTACCTTCCGCGCCTCCCGGACGTTCGCCCGGGTCAGAGCCAGCTCGGAAAAATAGTCGCCCCTTACGAACTTGAGCCCCTTCAGGTCGGTCTCTTCCCGCAGCGCCTCGACCCTCTCCGGATCGACGTTCGAAACAAGAACCACGCGGTCGGCATCGAGGTCCCGCCACACCTGCAGGATGTCCAGCAGCGTCTCCTTCAAATCCTCCTTCCACCCACAGACCACCAGGTGGTCTCTCACCCGCTTGTAATCCATCAGACCTCTCCTTGCCTTCGTGTTCCGCTCGACGAGCAATGAAGCGAGTGTACCGGACAGGAGGCTCATCGCGCCGATGCCGAAAAAGATGGTGACCACCGCGATTATCCGCCCGCCGGTGGTGATCGGCACCTTGTCGCCGTAACCTGTCGTGCTGAAGGTAATGATTGTCCACCAGAGTCCGTCGAGGAAGGTCGAGAACTCCCTGTTTCGCCCCTCTTCGAAGAGCACCATGAAGATGCTCGCGGCGAGAAAAAGGAAGAGGAACAGCGCTACCGGCCCTGCCGAACGGGACGTTCTGAGAAAAAGCAGAATCCGCTCGAGCTTTCGCTTCATTTCGACCCCTTCCGCAGACGGGGTCTTCGGACAATTCGCATGTCTAAAGCATCGGCCGATTCGCCGGCTTTCAGGAGGGCTCGACGGGAACCTTGAGAGAGGGGAGCGCGCCGCAATACTCGCGGAATTCGTCGAAGGTGCGGCGGACTCTGGAGAGGTGCTTGACGGATTCGGAGAGCTTTTCCTGTCTCGTCGATATCTCGAGCAGCGCGGCGGCGTCGCCCAGGCGTTTCGCCTCGATGTTCCAGGAGCCCCCCTTGATTGCGTGGGCTTCGATACTTGCGGCGCGGAAATCGCCGGAACGGATGAGCGCGCCGATCTGGTCGATCTGACCTCCGACCCGCTCGAGGAACTCGTGCACTACGCGACGCACAATCTCCTCTTTTCCCATGAACGCCTCCACAGCCCCGTCGTAGTTGAAAATCGCCGGATCCAACCTGACGGCGGCTTTGGCGTCCGCCACGCCCTCCACGTCGCTCTTCGAAACGGCGGCATCCCTCTCGGGCACGGGCTTCTTTCCCGGGCCGGCGGCCGCGATATTCAGCCACCTGTCGAGAAGAGGCTCAAGGTCCTTCGCCTTGAAGGGCTTTGTGAGATAGTCATTCATTCCATACTGCAGGCAGCGCTCACGTTCGCCTTTGAGAGCATTCGCGGTCACCGCAACAATCGGCACGTCGAACCCCTCGGCCCGGATCTGCTCGGAAGCCTCGTATCCGTTCATCTCCGGCATCTGCACGTCCATGAACACCATATCGACGCCCTGAGCTCGAACCGCCTCCAACGCCTCCCGTCCGTTCGCGGCGAGGGAAACCTGGTGACCGAGCTTTTCGAGAATCGTCTTGAAAAGCTGCTGGTTCACGAAGTGATCCTCCGCGACGAGAATTCGACCCGGGGCTCGGAGGGCGGGCTCCACGGCGCGTGCCGGGCCGGCGGCAGGATTGCCGGCGGCGGTTTGACCGGCGTCCGCGAGTGTCGACTCCCTTTCGCCGCCAACCGGGATTTCCCCCGGCTCCTCGTCCACGGCGACAAGGTCGAGATCGCTCTCGAGCGATCCTGCCAGTGACTCATAGAGCTCGCGGATCTTGAGCGGTTTGTCGACGTAGGCATTGAACCAGCCGAGAAGCTTCATCTTCGCCTCGCCCCCGGCGTTCCCGGTCGGGCTCATGAGGACAAGACGGGTGGAATTGATAGTCTTGTCGGCGTTGACTTCGCTTGCAAACTGCCAGCCGTCCATCCCCGGCAGCATGAGATCGACAAGCGCCAGATCGAAAGGCCGGTCTTCGGCGGCACGCGTGTGCAGAAGCTGGAGCGCATCCGGTCCGGTTGTAACCTCTTCGACGCGGTCGAACCATCGTTCCAGGTACCTTGCGGCCTGTCTGCGGAACGTGGCATTGTCATCGATGAGCAGGGCCGACCTGCCCTCGAAGCGCGGAAGGGTTTCACGGCAGAGATCGGGTCCGGTGTGGTGGCCCTTGAACGGCAGCATGAACCAGAATGTCGAGCCGCGTCCCGTCTGGCTTTTTACGCCGATGGTACCCTTCATCATCTTCACCAGACTGTGGCAGATGGAAAGTCCGAGACCGGTACCGCCGAATCTCCTGGTGGTGGAGGAGTCGACCTGATTGAACGCCTGAAACAGATGGGTCAGTTTTTCCTGCTCGATGCCTATTCCGGTGTCCACCACCTCGAACAGTATGGTGACCGAGCCGTCGTTCTGGTCCACCTGCTCGACCTTGATGAGGACCTCTCCCTTTGAGGTGAACTTCACGGCGTTGTTGAACAGGTTGACGATGACCTGCCTGATCCGTACCGGATCACCGAACACCAGGTCCGGCAGCCCGGGATCGAGGTAGAGCACCACCTCCAACCCCTTCTTGTGCGCCTCCAGACTGACCATGTCGACTGCGTCCTCGGTCATCGAGAACAGATCGAATTCGATGTTTTCCAGACCGAGCTTCCCGGCCTCGATCTTGGAGAAGTCCAGGATGTCGTTGATGAGTCCCAGCAGCACCTCGGCCGAAAACCGCACCTGCTGCGCATACTCACGCTGCTCGTCGTCGAGACTGGTCTCCAGCATCAGTTCGGTCATTCCGGTGATGGTGTGAATCGGCGTACGGATCTCGTGGCTCATGTTTGCGAGGAAGGCGCTCTTGGTGCGGGTGGCGCGCTCGGCGGAATCCTTGGCCTTGAGCAGCCGCTCAGCATCGGCCTTCTGCTCGGTCACATCTTCCATGAATCCGAAGATGAAGGGCGAGTGCTCGGAGGAATACACATGGGTAATGTCGAGGCGCCACCATGCGGATTTGCCCGACTTCTTGAGGTAGCGGCCCACCGACTGGATCCGTTGTTCCTTGCCCTGCGAAAGAGCCGCGAACTGATCCTTGAAAAGGCTGAGATCATCCGGATGGATGAACTTGAAGATCGAGCTCTCGCGCAGCTCCTCGCTGCTTTGCCCGAGCATCGACTCAATGGCGTGGTTTGTATAAAGAGGCCGGCCGGCGCTGTCCATGATGACCATACCGACCGGTGCGTGATCGAATATTACCTGAAAATGACGACCGAATGACGGCAAATTGCCTCCCTGCCGCACGCGCGGATATCAGAAGTTCAGGCGCAGAACTTCGGTTGCCTTCTTGAGAATTCCCTCGGGTTTCAAGGGCTTGATCAGATAGCTGATGACACCGAAGCGAAGCGCCTTGAGCACGGTTTCCCTCTGGGAGAGCGCTGAGAGAACTATTATGGGCAGCTCGAGCTTGCGGGCCGAAAGCTCCTCCATCACCTGAAAACCGTCGACCTGCGGCATCATGAGATCGAGGAAGATCAGGTCGGCCTTGGCCGCATTCGCATCGTCGAGGAATTCCTTTCCGTTGTTATAGGTCTCTATCTGGAATTGTGTATCAGAGAATGCAGTCTTGATGAGCTCCTGGATAATAACGTCATCGTCCACAACCACGATGCGAATGCCCTTGTCGAGCCCTGTGAGATCGAACCGTGTCGCCTGTTTGACCTCGTCGTCGAAACGAAGGTGCAGGCTCTCTTCCTTCTCCCTTTTCGGCGAAGCAGACTGGAGGAACTCCTGCTGTGCAGTCTTCTTCTTCGAGTCGCTGAGACTTCCCGCTTTTCGACCGAGAAGGCCGTCCATCGCCTTTTCCAGGCTGTTGGTCACCTCGATCTCGCCGTATTCCGGCCGCGACTTCAGAAACTGTCTCACGTAATCGGAGTTGGTCAGCACCTTCACGTAGCGCTGTTTCACCTTCGTCGCATCCACAAGAGTGGAAAAGAGGGCGGAAAGCTTGAGACTGTCGTCGGCGCTCACCTCGATGCTCGACATCATGACCAGTATCTTGGGAACGCTGATTTCATACAGATCTACCAGCTCGGCAATCTTGTATTTCAGAAGCTCGATCTTCTCTTTGTTGAGTCCCTGGGCGATCTCAACGAAAAGTATCTCGTCGTTGACGTGGGCCTCGACAATCGAGGGGGTGCTGTCCAGATTGAGCGACACGTTCAGAAGTTCGGCTACGCTTTTGAGGAGTGCATCGATCTTGACCGGCTTTGTGAAGAACTTGCGGACGTTGAATTGACCGATCTGAAGTATCTTTTCCCTGTCGACTTTCGAGGAGACCATGATGACAGGAATAGGAGCAGTGTTTGGATCGCTTTTCTTCTTCTTAAGCAGTTCGGTGGAGCTGTTCCGCGAAAGGAAAAAATCCATGATCACCAGCTCCGGAGTTTCGTTCCGCAGCTTCACCGATCCGTCGAGACCGTTCACTGCGAGAATCACGTCGAATCCATACTCGGCGAGCTTCTTGCTGAGATAGTCGCGAAAGAGCGGAGACTCGTCGACTACGAGGACTTTTTTCATGGTGGCTGCTCCTCAGCATAGTTATAAAGTGATATCTCTGCTTTTTCAACCGACGTTCCAAAGGCGCGGGGGCTTCGTTGACACCGCCGTTTCGTGCGGTTACGATTACGCGCTCAGGGAGGTCGACGTTGAAAAAGCTTGCTGCCCTCACACTGTTTGTCTCCATCGCTTCGTTCGCAGCGCCGACGGTGCGTGCCGATCAGAGCAAGGATCTCTACCTTACGGTATCCCCCCGTGTGTGGGGACTGGACCTCGGTGCCGGTGTGTCGACCTGGGACCTGGCGCCACCGCTCGACACCATCTTCTGGGTCATCGCGGGCGGCGCCTGGGACAACAAGGGATACTTCCGCAACCCTGCCGACAACTCGCCATATTCGGGATCAATCAGCGGATACGATCCTTCGAAGGCCCCCTACTACAACCGTCTCGATCTGCGGTGGCGGATGGGGATAGAGCAGGGCCTCGTAAATAATCCCGTTCTGCCCAAGGATCTTCTGACCACGTTTCTCTTCGTGCAGGCGGAGCTGAGCCGACCGTTGCAGGATTCCAGTACCAGCCAGCTGATCTTCGCAGGTCCGGATTCCGGTGACGACGTGCACGTTTCAGCGCTTCTCGGTTTCAAGCTTGACACGGTGGACCGCGACCCGGTCACTAAGGTTTACCGTGGTTACTACGCGGAGACCTCGATGGAGCTTGCTCCCGGTCCGCTGGTCGACTCCCTGACACGCAACGTCAACTACTACCGGCTCAATCTGACCGGCAAGTATTTCCTTCCGGTCTACGAAGTGCAGCCGACCGGCCGCGGCAACGTCTTCGGACTCTACCTCGGCGACCGTTTCATCGCAGACTATTTGTGGGGTTCGGGAATTCCGCTTTCGGTCCGGCAGCAGACGGGCGGAATTAGTCCGGCGGACGGAATGGGTGACGCGGTGCGCGGACTCGAGAAAAACCGCTTCGATGCGAACCTGAAGATCATCAACAACCTGTCGCTGCGCGCCACCTTTCCCCCGCTCGTAAACCGGAACATCGTACCCGGAGCCTATCTCTTTTTCGACTCAGGCTACTACAGCGGAATGGCTCAGGCGCCTGCCGGCCCGGACGACAGCGGTTTCGTCGCCTCTGCCGGCGCGGGACTCTCGGTCGACTTTCTCGACCTCGGCGATGCCTCCATTTACACAGCCTACCTGCTGACCGGGAACCTGGTCGCGGGCGGGTCGTGGACACCCATTTCGATAGAGCTCGGCCTGCACTATTAGCTTGACGAAGAAAAGGCAAAAGGCATAGTCTGTGCCAGTCTTCGACAGCCCCTTATCGTGTTCAGGAAGGAGTGTTCATGGCCGTTGTTTTCGATCCTGTCACCGGGCTCGCGCTGGGAGACCCCGAAGCCGACGTACTCCGCGGCGCTGACGCGCTCGCTGACGCGTTCCGCGTCGGCGACAGGGATCGTGACACCGAAATTCCATACAACTCGACATCCCCCGACCAGGAACGGGTCCTTCGTGCCGTCCGAGAGGCCCTGGACTCCTACATTCTCTCGGTATCCGGTTTCCGGAAGGTGTGCGCGGCGGACGGCGACGAGGAGAGCTCGACGGCCGAAGTCTCTGTGGAGGACAGACTCCTCGCGGCCTGCTTCAGCCTCTCGTTCGTCGACATGCTGAGCGAAAAGCGAGCCGGAGCTCATTCCGGACGGCTGTCTGTAGCCGTCGGCATCGACGCCCGACCCACCGGTCCGGCGATCGGCGACGCGGTAATCCGTGCTCTCATCGGCACGCGGGTAACGGTACGCTACCTTTTCATCGTTCCCGCCCCTGAGATCATGGCCTACGTCCGGAACGACCGGGAGATCGACGCCTTCATTTACATCTCAGCGAGCCACAATCCGCTGGGACACAACGGCATCAAATTCGGCCGCAACCGCGGCGGGGTCCTCGAACCGGACCACGCGAAGGAACTGATCCGCCGGATTCGTGCCGGATTCAGCTCGCCCGAATCCGCCTGGGAGAGGCTGGCGCAGGCCGCATTGCGAATCCGGGAGGCGGGTACAGAACCGGTCCGCCGCTGTTTCGAGCAGATGCCGGCGTGGAAAACGGCCGCCGATGAGAGCTACGCCCGTTTCACCACTCAGGTTGTGACCGGCTCGGATAGGGGCGAAGTTCAGAACAGGATTCTCGGTGAGCTCCAGGAGGCACTCGCGGCAAACCCCGTGGGGGTCGTCGGAGAGCTGAACGGCAGCGCCCGGTCAACCGGGATCGACGGCCGCTTTCTCTCGTCCTGCGGCGTGAAGGTCTCCCTGGTGAACGACACTCCCGGACAGGTGGTTCATCGCATCGTTCCCGAGGGGGAGTCACTCGAACCGGCTCGACTGGAGCTCGAGCGTCTCGCCCGCACCGACCCCCGCTTCCTGCTCGGCTACGTTCCGGACAATGACGGCGACCGCGGCAATCTTGTCTATTACAGCGCTGCCGACCGGTCGGCGAAGATCCTCAGCGCGCAGGAGGTCTTCGCCCTCTCGTGTCTGTCGGAGCTAGCCTGGCTCGTCTACACCGGCGAGGTTTCCTACGACGAGCGTGGAAAGGCGCGACAGAAGGTCGCGATTGCCGTCAACGGCCCGACCTCACTCCGAATCGACCGGATCGCCGACGCCTTTGACGCCCGGGTGTTCCGCGCGGAGGTCGGCGAGGCGAACGTGGTGGAGCTTTCCCGGCGTCTTCGCAAGCGCGGCTACATAGTGCGCATCCTGGGCGAAGGCTCCAACGGCGGAAACATCACCTATCCTGCAGCGGTCCGGGACCCGCTCAACACCGTGCTCGCCATGGTGAAGCTTCTCGCCCTTCGCTCCTCCGGCGACCGTCCCGGACTCTTCGATATCTGGTGCTCCCGCATCGGCCGCCCCTCCGTCGGGGGGAAAGGCCTTGATCTCGGGACAATCCTTTCCACCCTCCCCCGCTTCCAGACAACCAACGCCTTCGATCCCCGTGCGCTACTGCACGTAAAGACGAAGAATCACGGCCTTCTCAAGGCGGAGTACGAGTCCGTCTTTGCCGCTGAATGGCAGGCGAAGAGGTCCGAGCTAGCCCGCCGCCTGGGCATCCACACCTGGAAAGAGATCAATTACGACGGTGTCGCGGAAAAACAGGGAGTCGGCAAGGCGTTTCGCACGCCTCCTGAACGGGGAGGCTTCAAGATAGTGTTCAAGGACGACAAAGGCCACGTTTCGGCGTTCATCTGGATGAGAGGCTCCGGCACCGAGCCGGTCTTCCGCGTTATGGCCGACGTCGAAAGCGAGCGGCCGGAAGACGAGGAGTATCTTCTCTCCTGGCACGTGGACATGGTCGGCCGTGCGGACGCCGCAGCATCGGCGGGCGAAGACTCGACCGTCGAGCAGACCGTTCGATAGGAATCGGCAGACGCGGTTAAGCCGAACGGCCGTTCGCCTTGTCGGCGGAGTGCCGACGGCGCTATGTTTGTATAGGTGGGGTTTCATCGAGCCAATCAGGTACCAGATTGCATCCGCCGCTTTGTACCGTGATTGACCGAAACAGAAAAACGGGATACCAGGTAAACAATGCAGAAAGAAAAGACGTCGATAACAAAAATCGGCTACCTCGACGGCCAACGGCTGAAGCGGGCTCTCATCGCCGGCGCAAAACGCGTCATCCGGTTTCGCGATCAGCTCAACAGGATCAACGTCTATCCCGTTCCTGACAGCGACACCGGTACCAATATGGCGGGGACGCTGCAGTCGATCATTCAGGCGCTTACGCCGCTCACCGACCGCTCACTTGCGGTCGTGACACGGACTGCGGCCGACTCCGCGCTGCTCGGTGCGCGGGGCAACAGCGGCACGATCCTTGCTCAGTTCTTCCATGGCATGGCGGAAGAGCTCAAGAACCACACCAATATAAATACCGCCTCGTTCGCGACCGCGGTGGGCAAGGCGGTAAAATACGCATATCAGGCCATCGCGGCGCCGGTCGAGGGAACGATACTTACCGTGCTCCGACAATGGGCTGAAGGTATGGCCGAGTACGGGCGCAGGACAACGGATTTCGCCAGGCTGCTCGGTGAATCTCTCGGCGCCGCGCGGACGGCGCTCACTGCAACCAGGGAACGGCTTCCCTCGCTGCGTAAAGCGGGCGTCGTCGACGCCGGAGCGCAGGGGTTCGTCCACCTGATCGAAGGCATCACTACCTTCATCGACGACGGAAAGATCCGCGAGCTGGAGGAGAGCGCCACCGGAGCGGTGATAGCGGAAGAATCGGCTGCGGTTTTCGAAGGGGATCTCACCTTTCGCTACTGCACCGAATGCATGATCGACGGTGTAATGATCGATCAATTGGCGCTCCGCGACCGCCTCAGCCCTCTCGGGGATTCGCTGATCGTCGCAGGGTCCACCGAGCGGACCAAGATTCACATTCACACCGATGACCCGGCCGCGGTCTTCGCCGTCGCCCGCGAGTATGGACGTTTGAACTCGCACAAGGCGGACGACATGAAGAAGCAGCACGCGGCAGCACACACCGAGCACGTCGACGTCGCTATCGTGGTCGATTCCGCCTGCGATCTGCCCGTCGACCTCGCCGATAAACCCTTCATCCACATGGTTCCCCTGAAGGTCATCTTCGGCGAGGAGACTTTCGTCGACAAGATATCGCTCACTGCGGATCAATTCTATTCGCTTCTGCGTGAGAATCCGAAGGTATTCCCCACAACATCCCAGCCCGCTCCCATCGATTTTCAGAAGAGCTTCGCCTTTCTTGCGGACCATTACCGCGATATCCTGGTGATTTCGCTCTCCGGTGGTCTAAGCGGCACCTACGGTTCGGCAAGCTCCGCGGCGGCGCTCATGGACCTGAAGGGCCGCATACGGGTCGTCGATTCGGTAAATGTATCAATCGGCATCGGGCTTATCGTGCGGCGCGTCTCCGAGGCCGCCGAACGGGGAGCAGACCTCGACGAGCTCGAAAAGCTCGCCGGCAGCCTCGCCCGGCGAACACGCCTCCTCGTGACGGTCCGCGGCGTGGACATGCTGGTTCGAGGCGGCCGCGTCAGCAGAACCAAGGGATTGCTTGCGCGGCTGCTCGATCTCAAGCCGATCATCGCGCTCGACGACGAGGGCAAAGCGGGCCCGATAGCCATGACCCGCGGCGTCGCCTCCGGAAAGCGCAGGATTCTGTCGATGCTGAAGGAGCGCCTGCCCGGATCGGTCGCCCCCGACGAAACTGCTGCCGAAAAGGCCCGCGCGGTCGATTTCGCGATAGCGCACGTGGACAACCGCGAGGATGCCGAATGGCTTGCCGAAGAGCTCGAGGCAACCTTCCGCATCGACCGCCCGATTTTCATCCGCGACGCCGCCCCCGTGCTCGCCACCCATACCGGTTTCGGCACCATCGGCCTCGCCTACATCGAACCCGAGCCGGTGACCGGGGGCTGACCCTTGGCGGTCCTCCACCTCATCACGATTGCGGTAATCTCCTATCTGCTCGGATCGCTGCCGACGAGCATCATCATCGGCAGGCTCTTTTTCCGCGTGGACATCCGCGAAAAGGGTTCGGGCAACGCCGGCGCGACCAACACCTTCCGGGTCTTCGGATGGAAGGCAGGTGTGGTCACCATACTGATCGACGTGGGTAAGGCGGTCGTCGCTACGCTGTTTGTCTCGCAGCTGCCGGCGTTCGGCTCCGCCACCACGGCACCGTTTCTCGAGCCGGACGCGGTCCGTCTTATCGCCGGCTGCAGCGCGGTTGTCGGCCACATCTGGACTGTTTTTGCCGGGTTCCGCGGTGGAAAGGGAGTCGGGGCCGCAGCGGGAATGGTTGTCTCACTCTACCCGGTCGCGCTCCTCATCACTGTAGGTATCTTCGCCCTTCTCGTCATCTCCACCGGCATAGTATCAGTCGGGTCCATAATCGCAGCGCTGCTCTTTCCGGTGATCGTAACCCTTCTTCCGGAGACCGGTATCGGCAGCTTCTCTCCGCTGCTCTTCTGGTTCTCCATTCCCCTTGCGCTTCTGATCCTGTTCACTCACCGCAGGAACATCGGTCGACTGCTGCACGGAGAGGAAAACCGTTTCGAGAACCTGATGCTGTTTCGCAGGCTCTTTCGGCGGAGCGGGAACAAAAGGCAGGACGCAACGGATCAGAATGGTCAGGACGGGATGCGATAGCGGCCGGTGGCCTCTTCCTGCACAATCATTCCTTCGGCGATCAGCCCTTCGATCGCCCGCTCGAGCACGGGACCCTCGCTCCCGGTCTCGGCGACGAGCGCCGCAAGCGGCGCCGACTCCACCCGTGAAAGTGCCCGCACGATGCGGCCCCGTACCTGCCGATTGCTGTTTTCGAAGGGCGACTGCCGCGTGTAGTGCCGGCTTCGGCGGTTGGGGTTGGAAAAAAACGATGCGACGTGGACACCGTAGTCCATCAGTCCGTAGTACCACTCCCTCGGGTTTTCCCGGTCGAGCGAAACCTCGATGAGCGGCAGAATCTCGCGGTCCGATACCCGGTCGCGGTCGGAAAAGAAGAGATGGATGAAGACCCGGCGGATGTTGGTTTCGATGAAGACCACCGGCCGTCGGTAGGCGAAGGCGGCAATGGCCCCGGCGGAGCCCGGTCCTATTCCCGGCAGCGATTGGAGCGCCTCAGGATCGTCCGGCACCCTTCCGCCGAATCCGGCGGTTATCGTCCGGGCCGTTTCGTGGAGGTAGCGCGCGCGGCGGTTGTAGCCGAGCCCCTGCCAGAGCTGAACTACATCTCTCAGTGCGGCCGAGGCAAGACTGTCGATGCGGGGGAATCGTTCGAGGAACCGTGAGTAGTAGGGGACGACGCGGTCGGTCTGCGTCTGCTGCAGCATGAACTCGGACAGAAGGATTTCATAGGGATCTTCGGTTTCGCGCCAGGGAAAGCTTCGGCCGTGGTCACGAAAGTGGTTCCGGATGAGCGACCGGAACCGCTCTATCTGTTCGGGTCCGGTGAACGCAGTGCCCGCCACCGCAGCTTCACCTTCCGACAGGCTCGGCGTCGCGGTCGCAGATCCAGCGGAACGCCTCCTCTGGATCGAATTCTCCCATTCCGCCCCGATAGAGCAGCCCGGCCCGCTCGAAGCACTCCGGCAGCGGCTCGGCCACCACGGTGGGAACCGCTACGCAGCTCATACCCGCTGACGCCGCGGCCTCCACCCCGTACTGTGAGTCCTCGACCACTATGCAGTCGCCAGGCTCGGTTCCCAGGCGGCGTGCGGCCTCGAGAAAGACGTCGGGTGCGGGCTTGCCTGCCGCCACCTCATCCGCCGAAACCACGACTTCGAAGAGCCCGCGCAGACCCGTGATATCGAGAACCTCATGCAGGACTTCCGAAGAGCTGCCGGTGGCAATTGCAAGCGAGAAACCGCCGTTGCGCAGCAGCTTCACCAGCTCGACCATTTCCGGAAAGACGCGAGTATTTCGCCTTGCGACATCGAGGTATGCCAGATTCTTCTCTTCGAGCAGCTGCTCGACCGAAGCTTCGATGCCGGTCTCACCTCTCATCCACTGAAGCATGGACCGGCTGCCGATGCCGACGAATCGCCGCCAGAGCTCTTCGGTCCACTCGACCCCGTAGCGGGCGAGGAAGAGCCTGTCCGACTCGAGGTAGTTGAACTCGCTGTCGATGAGCGTTCCGTCCAGGTCGAAGATAACCGACCGCTCCCGGCTGTCCGATGGCGGCCGCTCGGAAGGGAATTCATTTCTTTGATCAATCATGTTCTTCTTGTTCTCTATCCGGCGCGGCTACTTCGCGGGCTCCCGTTCCCGCCTCTTGCGGGCATCTTCGGCTTTCCGTGAAATACGGTTCCAGGTTCCGGCAAGCCCGATCGCCTTGCGGACTGCGTTTATCGTGCTCCGGGCCTCTTCACGCATTGCCATAGTTCCTTCGTAGATCACCTCGTCGACGTAACCGGCGCGGCTGGAGAAGTATTCGCGCCGCTCTCGGATGGGATCGAGAAAGCCGTTCAGCGCTGCCGCGAGCTTCTCCTTGACCTCTACGTCACCAACTGCACCCCGGCGGTAGCGCTCCTTCAGCTCCTCCACCTCGGACCGGTCGGGATTGAATATGTCGTGGTACTGGAACACCGGGTTACCTTCCACCGTGCCGGGAATGTCGGCACGGATCCGTTTTGGATCGGTGTACATTCCCCGGACACGCTTTTCGACCGTACGGGCGTCGTCGGAAAGGAGGATGGTGTTGTTGAGCGACTTGGACATCTTCGCGTTTCCGTCGGTACCGACCAGCGTCGGGACCTCGCCCACCAGCACGTCGGGAATCGGAAAAACCTCGCCGTACAGATTGTTGAACCTGCGGGCGATCTCCCGGGTGAGCTCGACGTGGGACTCATTGTCCTTCCCCACCGGTACCAGGTGAGCGCGCGGCAGAAGGATATCCGCCGTCTGCAGGACGGGATATCCGAGCAGCCCGAAGGGCATCTCGTTGAGGTTGGCGCTCTGGGCCATCTCTTTGAGACTCGGTATCCGCTGGAGCCGCGGAACCGTCACGAGCATCCCGAAAAGCAGGTTGAGCTCCGCAGTCTCCGGAACGGCCGACTGCAGGTATATACGGGATTTCGACGGATCGATTCCGCAGGCGAGATAGTTGAGCACCATGTCCCGTGCGTTCTCCGCGATCTGCTCGACATCCTCCCGGTCCGGTCTGGTTGTGAGGGTATGCAGATCGGCGATGATGAAGAAACATTCGTATTTGTCCTGAAGCCGCACGCGGTTTGCAATCGACCCCACGTAGTGACCAAGATGGAGCCTGCCGGTGGGACGGTCGCCTGTGAGTATTCTTTTACGTTCCATTCTGATTGAGCTCTTCCTTCTGCTTTGGTGTTCTGTTCCTGGGCGGCCGGACCCGGAAATTGCCCGTTCCCATAAGAACACCGGCAAACTCCAGACCCGGAATGTGCTCGAGGATGATCTTGAGCGCAACGGTCAGCGGGACCGACAGGAGCATGCCCATCACTCCCCACAACCAGCCCCACAATAGCAGGGAGAAGAGAATTATTACAGGGCTGAGGTTCAGATTGTCGCCCTGAAGCTTCGGTTCGGTAATGTTTCCGATGACGTTCTGGATCGCGAGCATCGCAAGCCCAACCCAGATTACGGGGTTCCAGTTGGGATAGAACTGGACGATTGCGAAAACCAGACTGACGGCACCGACCGCGATCGAGCCGATGCTCGGAACGAAATTGAACAGAAACGCGAGCACGCCCCAGATGAAGGCAAAGTCCAGCCCGATCAACCCGAATGCGCCCCAGACCAGGAGCCCCGTCACGAGGCTCACGATGAACTTGATGGTGAGGTACCGTCCGACCTGGTGATTGATGTGACCCAGTATCTTGTAGACCTTGTCGGTCCGCCTGCCCTGGATCGCATCGTGGAGCTTCTTCCGCAGGAAGGGCTTCTCCAGCAGGATGAAAAGCAGGTAGACGATGACCATGATGAGCCCGGCGAGAAATCCGACGAAGCTGCCGAAGAAGGACACGGCCGCGGAACCGAACGACTGTGCAAGATTGATGCGGTCGATAACGGGGGACGATATTTTGAGCGACTTGATTGTCAGCTCGACTATGTTGATAAAGCGTCGCTGGTAGCTCGGCCAGACCCGGATCATCGACTGAACGCTCGAGTAGAGCACGAGGCCGAGCAGAAAGCCGAAACCCAGAAAGAGCAGGATAACGACAATAATCGCGATGATTCGCGGAAAACGCAGGCGGACGAGCGCCTCCACAATCGGCGAAAGCACGAAAGAGAGCAGCAGCGCAATCACGAGGGGAAGAACGATCGTAACGGTGAGCTTCAGCACCGCGCCGACTGCAATCGCGACCAGGACGATGAGAAGGCCTGTGATCACCCGATTGTGATTCATGGCTGGACGTTACCAGAAAACGGTTGGTTGTGAATAGCGGTTGCCCTATATGTGGATTGCCCAGCCCTCTGCCGCGCGCGCTGCCTCCATCACCGCCTCGGACAACGTCGGATGCGCATGTATCATCGTTGCGATGTCTTCCGGCAGAAGCTCCGATTTGCGGGCGAGGAGAAGCTCGTGAATGAGCTCGGTCGCCATGTTTCCAACCACATGGGCGGCGAGGATCTCATGTGTATCGGCCGCAAAGAGGATCTTCACCATGCCGTCTGGCTGCTCGATCGCAACCGACTTGCCCGCACCGCGGTAGGGAAAGATCGCCTTCTCGAAACGCAGGCCAAGCTCCTTCGCCCGCGCCTCTGTGGGGCCGAAGCTCGCCACCTGTGGCTCGGTGTATACGGCCGAGGGGATGGTTCCGTCGGGGATCCGATGCTCCGGCTCCTCACCCGCCATGTGCTCGACGGCAATTTCGCCCTCCTTCGAGGCGACGTGCGCGAGCAGCGGCGTCGGAATGCAGTCGCCGATTGCAAATACACCTTTGACGGCAGTTTCGTAGTAGTCGCCGGTTGTGATGAAACCCTTTTCGAGCTTCACGCCCACCTGCTCAAGCCCGAGTCCCTCGGTGTTCGGCGCCCGGCCCACAGCCACCAGGAGCAGGTCGGCATCGATCGTGCTGCTCTTGCCCGACTTATCTTCGATGGTGATCGTGACGCCCGATTTCTTCTTGTCGAGCTTTGTCGCCTTCGTGCCGGTGTGCATGACGATCCCGCGCTTCTTGAAATCACGCGCCACCACCTCCACCGTCTCTGCGTCTTCCAGGGGCAGAATCTGATCGAGCATTTCCACAACAGTCACCTCGACGCCGAAGGAGCTCATCACGTGCGCAAACTCCATTCCAATCGCGCCGGCGCCCAGAATGACCATCTTCTTCGGAAGCTTTTCGAGCATCAGTGCGCCGGTCGAGGAGATCACCTGTTTTTCATCGAACTCGAAGCCGGGGATCTGGCGCGGACGCGACCCGGTCGCGATCAGCACGTTACTTGCGCTGAGTTTCTGCTTGCCGTCGACCTCTACCTCGTGAGCCGACACGAGCTTGCCGGTGCCGGTGATGTACTCTACATTGTTCTTTTTCAGCAGAGACTGAACTCCCTTGGAGAGCCGTTCAGCCGCCTGACGGGACTTCTTGAACACCACCCCGTAGTCGAACTTGCTCTTGTCCACGGTGATGCCCATGTCGGCAAGTCCCTGCATGGAGTGAAATAACTCCGCCTGATGAATTATCGCCTTCGACGGGATGCAGCCGATGTTGAGACAGACACCACCCGGTCGGTCCTTTTCTATTATTGCGGTGCGAAGCCCAAGCTGAGATGCACGGATCGCCGCCACGTAGCCGCCGGGGCCTGAACCGATAACCACCAGATCATAAGCGTTTTCTTCTGCCATTTTTCTTACCTCGTGTCGGAGTGCAGCCCTGAATCAGTACAGAACCCGCGCGGGATTCTCCATGATGCTATGCAGCTCATGAAGGAAGCGGCCGCCCGCAGCCCCGTCGACCACCCGGTGGTCGCAGGAGAGCGTCATCTTCATCACCTGGCGCACCACAACCTGATCCCGCTCGTCCACCACGGGAACTTTCCGCGTTTCGCCGACCGCGAGTATCGCCGAGCCCGGAGGATTGACGATGGCGGTGAACTCCTCGATCCCGAAGGAACCGAGATTGCTGATGGTGAAGGTGGCCCCCGTGTACTCCTCCGGTTTCAGCTTTCCGGTACCGGCGCGCTGGACCAGATCTTTGAGCTCGCGATCAAGGTCGACCACTCCTCTGTTTCCGCAGTTGCGGAGAACCGGTGTGATGAGGCCGTTGCCCAGGTCCACGGCGAGTCCGATATCGATGCTTCCGAACTGCAGGATATGATCACCCTGCCAGGAGGCGTTGACATTTGGTTGACGCTTGAGCGCCTCCGCTGCAAGCTTGATCAGAAAGGGGTTGAACCCAACCTTTTCGGAAAGCTCGGCGTTCAGCTGTCTGCGGGCCTCGATGACCCGTTCCATCTGCACGCTCGCCTTGATGTAGTAGTGCGGCGCGCTGAACTTCGATTCCGAGAGGCGTTTCGCAATTACGGCCCGGCGGCCCGCAACCGGGATCGATATGTCCTGTCCCGGCGCAGCGGCTGCGGCGAAACCGGAGGGCGCGCCGGCCGCCGGCGCCCCACCCGCCTGTGGTGTGAATCCTTCAACGTCCTTGACCACGACACGGCCTTCGGGTCCCGAGCCCCGCACCATGCGCAGGTCAACGCCCTTCTGAGCCGCGACCTTGCGCGCCAGCGGGCTGGACTTGACGGTCCCCGGGGTCGAGAGCGATCTGCCCGACGCGGGTTGTGCGGCCTGCTGCGCCGCCGGCCGTTCCGGCGCGGTCGGCTCCGGTGCGGGCTTTTCTGCGGTTGCGGAAGGCTGCGCAGGGCCCTTCGCCCCCGCAGCAGGGGCGGCCTCTGCGGCCTTTTCCTCGACGGCCGGCGCCTTCGCATCCGCCTCCGACGAGAGCGACTTCACAAGCTCCGCGATGTCCTCGCCCTTTTCGCCGATGATGCCGATGGTCTGACCGACGGGCGCGGAACTGCCCTCCCCGCGAACGATCTTGAGGAGCGTGCCCTCCTGCGTCGACTCATAGTCCATGGTTGCCTTGTCGGTTTCCACCTCACACAGCACATCCCCGGAGCTGACCTTGTCGCCCTCCTTCTTGTGCCATTTGACTATGGATCCCTCCTCCATCGTAGGAGAGAGCGCTATCATCAGAATCTTGTCGGCCATTTCACACCCCTTCTGTTATGCAGCATGTCCTAGAGATAGAGCACGCGTTTGACCGCCGAGACGATCTTCTCGACCGAAGGCTGCACCGCAAGCTCCAATGTGTGGTTGTAGGGCATGGGAACATCCTCGGAGCAGACCAGCTCGACCTGCGCGTCCAGGACGTCGAAGCAATTCCTCGAAATCAGCCACGAGACATAGGACCCGAAGCTCGCGATGGGCCACGCTTCATCGATGACAACCGCCCGGTTGGTCTTACGGACCGATTCGTAGATAGCCGCCTCATCCAGGGGACGAAGCGACCGCAGGTCGACCACCTCGGCGTCTATACCCATCTTCTCGAGCTCCTCGGCCGCCTCGAGCACCATTCGTACCGGTTTCCCGAAGCTTATGAGCGAGACCTCCTTGCCGGGCCGCTTGATGTCGGCCTTTCCGATCGGGATCAGATACTCCTCTTCGGGGACGTCGCCGGTCCAGGCGTACATCATCTCGCCTTCCAGAAACACAACCGGATTGTCGTCCCGGATGGCCGCCTTCAGGAGTCCCTTTGCATCGTAGGGCGTGACGGGGGCGACCACTTTGAGTCCCGGGAAGTGTGCGTAGATGCTCTGCAGAGCCTGGGAGTGCTGGGAAGAGAGGTACTCGGCGGGCCCGTTGGGACCTCGGAAGACAATCGGGACCTTCAACTGACCGCCTGACATATGGCGCATCTTTGCCGCATTGTTGAACACCTGGTCCATCGCCAGGATCGAGAAGTTGAAGGTCATCCACTCGACTACCGGCCGCAGTCCGACCACCGCGGCACCAATGGCGATACCGGTAAATCCGAGCTCGGTTATCGGCGTGTCGAGGACCCTCGGAACCCCGAATTTGTCCAGAAGTCCACGCGTGACCTTGTAGGCGCCGTTGTATTCGCCTACCTCCTCCCCGAGGATGAAAACCCGCTCGTCGCGGCTCATCTCCTCATCCAGCGCCTGGTTCAATGCGTCCCTGTATGCAAGTGTGGACATTCCCAAATTCTCCTATTGCTCGATGCAACGCGATTCGGCAGAATTGCCGATCTTACTGCGCCGACTCCACATAGACGTCTTCGTACATGGTATGAAGCGCGGGCTCTTCGCTCGCCTCGGCGAACTCGACTGAATCTCCGACAATCTTCTTGAGCTCTTCGTCGAGCGACTCAAACTCGTCGTCCTTCAGAATGCCTGCGTTTGCCATGTCGGCCTTCAGTAGAATGATCGGATCCTGCTGCTTGTAGCTGTCGAGCTCCTCGCGGGTGCGATACTTCGCGGGGTCACTCATCGAATGCCCTTTGTACCGGTAGGTCTTTATGTCCATCAGGCAGGCCTGCCCCTTCTCGCGGGCAAGCTTGACCGCATCGCCGACCGCCTCGTAGACGCTCAACGCCCGCATGCCGTCTACGGTGTAGCCGGGCATGTCGTACGCCTTCGCCTGCAGCTCGAATTCGGTGACCGCCGACACGCGGTCCGCTTTCGTACCCATGCCGAAGTGATTGTTTTCCACGATATAGACTACCGGCAGCTTCCACACCTTTGCGAGGTTCATCGACTCATGGAGTGAGCCCTGGTGGATGGCCCCGTCTCCAAAGAAACAGAGGGTAACGCCGCCATCCTTGTCGTACATCTGCTTGAACGCGACGCCGGTGGCCATTGGAATCTGCGCACCGACAATACCGTTACCGCCGAGAAAGTGCTTCTCGAGATCGAACATGTGCATCGATCCGCCCTTTCCTCGCGAACATCCGGTGATCTTGCCGAACAGCTCGGCCATGATCACGTTGGGATCCATGCCGCAAGCGAGCGCGTGGCCGTGGTCCCGGTAGGCCGTCAGGACATAATCGGTCGCGAGGTCGATCGCGGCGATGGCCCCCACCGCCACCGCCTCCTGACCGTTGTACAGATGACAGAAGCCCCCGATCTTGCGGAGCCCGTACATCTGGGCGGCCTTCTCTTCGAACCTCCGGATCAGGAGCATCTTTCGCAGCAGCTCGAAGAGAAACCCCTTGTCGTAGGACTTTATATCGCTAACATCGGTGCGCCTCTGATCGGCGCCTCTGGTTTTTACTTCACCCATCAGCTCACTCCTTGCTGCGCTGCTACGCTACCGTGGCTTTCGCGTGTTCCCCGGTCAGCGGCTTGAAGTAGAGAATTTCTTCAATAATGGTCTCAAGAACGACCAGCTCCGACTGGTCCTGATTCACCCGCCAGAAAACTTCCAGATTACCTCCAATGGATTCCAGGATTTCCGCCTTGGTGCGCGGGTTGTCCAGCACCTGTATGGTGCCACGAACGGTAACGATCTCATCAAGGCTCTTGGACTGCAGCATCCACTCGACCTGCGGATGGGAGGCGACCTGCATGGCTTTCTCGAATCCGGGAGAGGTCACGGAATAGAGAAAACCGTCGCGACCGCGGATGGTCACCGGCGTCATCCATCGAACGTGCGGCTTGCCTTCCTGATCTACACTTGCCAGAACAGCCGCCTTCGATTTATCGAGGATCCGATCAAGTGCAGCAAACATAGAATTCTTATCCATTCACTTCCTCCTCAGTTATTCCTGGCCGGATGACGGCCGCACCTAGAACTCTCGTAGCTCTGCGAGGCTTGAAAGCACTTTCATCGCTCCGGCGTTGCACGCACCTGCGCGGGACTCACCGTCGCTGCCGCCGGGCGAAGACCGGAACCAGTCGCTGCAGCGCGCAAGGATAGCAGTCGATTCGAACGGTGTCCCCGTGAGCGTCGCTCCTACCGTGCACCGGTTCGCAGTTACGGCTGACTCATGTGAGGCCGCAAGCACAGCGGCCGCGGTCGCGCAGTCGCTGCATTCCGCGCCGCTGATTGTCGCGTCGAGCACGTGAAGGCGAAGCCTCGATCCGTCCTGCAACAGTGGAAAGAGCGCATCGAATTTCGGTGTGTTGCCGAAGTTCCAGCTCCAGGAGCGGTTCCGCTCCTCGAGCGCGGACCGCGCATCCGGGTCTACCGCGTCGGTCAGGCTGCCGACGAACGATGCCCCCCATTCGGCGGCAAACTCCTCCCGGATGGCCTCGGACACCTGCTCGACGGTAAGTCCCTCTGCGAAATCGCAGAGGTTGGCGACCGGCGCAGGCTCCGAGCGGACCGCATGCGTCTCGATTTCGGAGGCCCAGGGCGCCGCATCCGCTGATGTTCCGTCGCCGGCCACGGGCTGTCTGCGAAGCGCGCGTCGCAGCAGCGAGAGATCGGCTTTGACGAGCAGTGTGCCGTGGTGCATCACCCGGCCTTTCTTGATTGCCAGCGCGTTTCCCGACACCTTTCGGCCGCCGACAAGAATGTCGCCGCGCTCGGTCACGACTCCGTCGATTCCGAACCTTTCAAGCGCGCGTGCTACGAGTCGAAGATTTCCCATTTTATCGAAAAGTTCGCGGTCGAGCAGGAAGGAGAAATTGAGATTTCCCGGATCGTGATAGACGGTTCCCCCGCCGCTTATGCGCCTGTAGACCGGAATACTGCTTTCGCGCAGCCAGGTAAGACTGCACTCACGCCAGGGATTCTGGTGCTTCCCCAGAACGACCGAAGGTCGATCAACGTACAGGCAGAGATGCACGTCGCCGGGCTGAATTTCGTCAAAAATCAGCTCCTCCGCCGCAAGATTTACAGCTGTGTCGTTCAATGGGCCGACCATGATCCGTCGGTGAGCGGCGAATTGCGTCTCTTGCACGTGCATCGTGTCTAAAATACACATTCAGGATGTTTTTTCAAGCAAAAAAGCCTCACCACGCGCCTTCCGGTCTTATATTTCGGAAGAGCCCGTCTTGTAACGAAAAGATCATTATTAGTACAATAATGTATCGATAAACCTTACGCTACTCGCCGGTGCGGGTTGCGTAACGCATGACGTGATCGAAGAGGAGGGGATGTGTTCCAGAATCTGTTTCAGAAACAGGTTATCATGCGACGAGTCATCTACTCGCTTGTGCCCGTCTTCCTGTTCTCCATCTACCTGTACGGCTGGCGGGTACTTGCCATCACCGCCGTGACGTTCGTCTTCGGTATCCTGACGGAGTACGTGTTCGAGAAGGTTCGCAAGAAGAAGGTCAGCGAGGCGGTCCTCGTCACATGCACGATCTACGCGCTGTCCATGCCGCCAAAGACGCCGCTGTGGATCGTCGCGGTGGGCATCATCTTCGCGGTCGCAATCGGCAAAGAGGTGTACGGCGGTTTCGGGCGCAACGTGTTCAACCCCGCGATCACCGGCAGACTCTTCCTCTACATAACCTTCCCTACAGTAATGACCAGCGCATGGATGACACCGGGCAACTTCGGCATGAACGCGGTAGACGCGACGAGCACCGCCACCCCGCTCGGCATCATGCATGCGGGGGGCCACGTCGACTTCCTCAATATGCTGGTGGGTCTCCGCGCCGGATCGCTGGGGGAGAGCCCCGTCATCCTGATCCTCCTCGGCGCCGTCTACCTGATCTGGACCAAGACC
The DNA here is from genome assembly GCA_964577375.1 of uncultured Spirochaetales bacterium. Taxonomy (GTDB): domain Bacteria; phylum Spirochaetota; class Spirochaetia; order DSM-27196; family DATKUC01; genus DATKUC01. The sequence goes on from CAZNYW010000003.1 coordinate 57,267, forward strand.
GGCCAGTGGCGCCTCATGCTCTCCACCTTTCTCAGCGCTGCGGCGTTTACCACGATATTCTGGGCCGTCGGTGCATCGCCCTATTACCCGCCGCTGGACGCAATGATGGCCGGAAGCATCCTCTACATGTCGGTCTGGATGGTTACCGACCCCGTATCCGCGCCCAACAAGAAGCCTGCTCAGTGGCTCTACGGCCTCATAATCGGCGGCGTCACCGTTCTTGTACGGACCTTTTCCGGTTTTCCGGAGGGGGTCAGCTTCGGCATAATGGTGGGAAACGTCTGCGCGTCACTCCTCGATGAGCTCATGCCGAATCCGAAAAAGAAGAAGGCCCCGGCGAAGAAGCCTACTCCTTCTCCGGCCGCGGCGGGCGCAGAAGGAGGTAGCTGATGGACAGGCAGGGAACCACCTACACCGTGATCTTCTCCTTCATCGTGACCTTCGCTTTCGTCTTTCTGCTCGCGCTCACCAACCAAGCGACAATCGGCAAGGTGAAGCTGAACCAGGAGACCGCCCGGCAGAGTGCGATTCTCTCCGCGATGGGCATTTCCTACAGCTCGCAGGCCGATGTCGTAGCGAAGTTCAAGAACATCAAGACCGAGCAGAGGAAGGGAGTCACCCTCTACACCACCACCTCCAACGGCCAGACGATCTACGCCGCCGAGTTTGCAGGCGGCGGGCTCTGGAGCACCATCCGCGGCGTGCTCGGAGTCAATGAGGACGTGAGCCGGATTCTCGGCCTGCAGATCATCAGCCAGGGCGAGACGCCGGGACTTGGCGGACGTATCGACGAGCCCTGGTTCAAGCAGCAGTTCACCGACGAGAAGATCGTCAACGGTCAGATACAGATCAACATGCACAACGCAGGGACGCCGGATACCAGCCATGACAACGGCGAGGTGGACGGAATCACCGGCGCCACCATCACCAGTACCAGTGTAGGCCGCATCGTGAACGACGAGCTAAAGACGCTGCGGTCCGTCTTAGGGGGCAACTCATGAGTGACCATAAGCCTGCGACGGTTCTTCGGGAAAACGTCTGGACCAGCAATCCGATCTTCATGCAGGTTCTGGGAATCTGCTCGGCGCTGGCGGTAACCAATCTCCTTATAAACACGGTCATCATGACCGTGGGCGTGACGCTGGTGACCGGCTTTTCGAGTCTTACCGTCTCGCTGATCAAGAAATGGATTCCGCGGAAGGTGCGCATGATCATCCAAACGCTGATCATTGCCTTCTACGTGATCATCGTCGACTTAGTGCTGCGCGCCTACATGCCCGACGTCAGCAAGAACCTGGGTCCCTACGTCGGTCTCATCATCACCAACTGCATCATCATGGGACGCGCCGAGGCGTTCGCGCAGTCGAATGCGCCGATCATATCCTTCTGGGACGGAATCACCTCCGGGCTGGGGTATATGGGAGTGCTTCTTGTGGTCGCGGTCATCCGCGAGCTTCTCGGTTTCGGCACCCTTCTCGGCTACCAGATCATGCCGGCCTCCTTTCTTCCGTGGACTATCATGGTGATGGCGCCGAGCGCATTCTTCATTCTTGCATTCATTATCTGGATCGGTAAGACGATTCAGTTCAGACAGACAAAGGGGGCAACAGCATGAATTCGGCACCGATCATTGCACCTCTTACCCTTCTCTTTGCCTCGATATTCACCAGCAACATCCTGCTCGCGAACTTCCTGGGGATGTGCTCGTTCATCGCGATTTCGAAGGACATGGACTCGGCGAACGGCCTCGGCATGGCGGTCACCGTCGTGCTCGTTCTGACCGCGGCAATCAACTGGGTGGTTCTCCACTTCATCCTGGTGCCGCTCGGCCTGGAGTTCCTTCAGTACATCGTCTTCATCATGGTGATCGCCGCCGTGGTCCAGATTCTCGAGATGGTCATCGACCGCGTATCTCAGTCGCTCTACATGGCGCTCGGCATATTTCTGCCGCTCATCACGGTCAACTGCGCCGTACTCGGCGTCGTGCTTTTCATGCAGATCCGGAATTACGCCTTCGTGCAGGCGCTCGCCTTCGGGCTCGGTTCCGGACTCGGCTGGTGGCTCGCGATCATGCTGCTTGCGGCGATGCGCCGGAAGATCGACAAGGCGCCTGTGCCGGCCGGCCTTCAGGGTCCCGGCATCACCATGATTACCATCGGGATGATGGCAATGGCCTTCATCGGATTCTCGGGCATGCTCAAGGTCCAGTAGGAAGCAGGGAGGAAGCAGTTGGATCTCGCATTTTTCATTGCGCCACTAGCCGTCTCCGGAATCAGCGCAGCACTTGCGGCGGTTATCAGTATCTCCGACCGCATACTGAACAACTACGGCGATGTGGATATTAATATCAACAAGGGAAAGAAGAACCTGACGGTGACGGGCGGCGCGCCGCTCCTCATTAGCCTTTCCGAGCAGGGCATCTTCGTACCGTCGGCATGCGGTGGACGCGGCAGCTGCGGTGCCTGCAAGGTCAAGGTAGATTCCGACATCGGACCGCACCTTCCCACCGAAACGCCCTACCTGACCAAAGCGGAGCTGGCCGACAACGTCCATCTCTCCTGCCAGGTGAAGCTCAAGACCAACATCGAAATCGACATTCCCGAAAGCCTGTTCAACGTCAGGCAGTACGACGGGGTGATAGAGAAGATCGAGGACGTCACCCACGACATCAAGGAGGTCCTGGTCAGGCTGCCGGAGGGCTCGGAGGTGAGCTTCACCAGCGGTCAGTACGGACAGATCGAAGTTCCTCCCTATGAGAAGATCAAGGAGTCGACCCAGCGCGCCTACTCGATGTCGAGCGCGCCGGCACGCAAGGGCTATCTCGAGTTCCTTGTGAGGCTCGTTCCCGGCGGAATCGTGACCAGCTACGTTCATCAGTACCTCAAAGAGGGGCAGAAGATGAAGGTGATCGCGCCCTTCGGCGAGTTCATGGTGCGGGAGACCGACGCGACCATGGTCTGCGTCGCAGGCGGATCGGGGATGGCCCCCTTCAAGTCGATCTTCCAGGACCGCATCGACCGCGGTGTGATGGACCAGCGGGACATCTGGTATTTCTTCGGCGCCCGGACGAAGAAGGACCTGTTCTATCTGGACTGGCTCGAGGAGCTTCAGTCGAAGTACGAGCGATTCCACTTCATCGCGGCACTCTCCGAGCCTCAGCCGGAGGATGACTGGAAGGGCGAGACCGGCCTCATCACCGACGTGCTCGGCAAGTACCTCACTGAAACAATGCCGAAGGGCGACGTCCGTGAGGGGTATCTCTGCGGAAGCCCCGGCATGCTTGACGCCTGTATGAACGTGATGCGTAAATTCGGCATGACGGATGACAAGATATATTTCGACAAGTTCGCCTAGGAGGGTGCGGTCATGAAGATGTCGCCGGAATACGTCAAGGCTCAGGCGAATATGCAGGCGGGTGTCATAACCTCGGACGGTTTCATGGGAACCGATCATCGGAATCTCACCGACATCATCGAGCAGGATGAAGAGCTGATGACTTCGGTAGGCCTCGAATGGGAGCCGGTGGTTGCGCGGATGCGGCATCTTCTGAAAGAGGGCCGCAAGGGACTCGGCGAGCCGGTCACCGTTGACGGCGACTGGATCGTTCAGGTCAGCGAAGCGCGCGGCTTCCTCGCCTCACCCTTCGAGGATGGGATCTACCGCAAAGTGAATGCGGAGGTTGTGCTGGCCCCGGGCGGCAAGCCTACGGAGGAGAAGCTCTACTACTCGGAGCTCTCGCTCCACCTGCTGGAAAAGTTCCACTTTCTGCAGGGGCACGGCTCTCCCTTCAGGCTCGAGCCCGCGCGCATCAAGAAGGTGCTCCGGATGTAGGAGCGATTCGCTGCAGTGAAGCGTCAAGCACAAGAGAAGGGCCGCGGAAACACGCCGCGGCCCTTTTTGCTGCAGCGACCCCTCACGGGGTCGGTGAGGTCAATGCATCAATGGCCGGCGGCAGCGACCAGCTCGGGCACCTCGATTTTCGTCATCGTGACGTCGACCTTGATTCCCGCCTTCTCGTAGAGCTGTCCCACCGGGCAGGTCCTCATGACCTTGTCCAGCGTGCGGGAGAGCTTCTCTTCCGGTTCGTTTGATTCAATTCGCACCGTCCCGGTAACGGTCGAAATCGTCGGCTCGTCGTCCGGTTTCTGAGCATCGATGTCGACGACGATCTTGTGGTAGGAAACATTCGAGTTTCTTGCAACCACCGCCCAGATCGTCGAGATGCAGCCCGAAAGCGCCATGACGGCAAGTTCGAGCGCGGTCGCTCCGAGGTCGTCGCCACCCTTTGCGTCGGGAAGATCGAGCACCACGCCGTGATGTCTGCCGTTGTCAACAATCGATTGATAACAGCCCTGAACCAGCTTTGCGGTCGATTTCATGTTTTCACCTCTCAATTATGATTACACGTCCATGCGCCCTTCGAGGCGCCGCCGTGCTGTGAACACTCGTGTCCGTTCTTGTCGGCGTGCCGACCGTCATGCCCGTGGCCGGAACAGACCTGCTCCACGGCCTCGAATCTACCGGCGAGCAGTGCTTTGGCGGCGCTGTCAGGCGAGCCTGAGGCGCCCGGATGAACGGCGATGCCGGCCATTTCGAGGAGCTCCACAGCTCTGCTGCCGATGCCGCCGACGATTACTGCATCGACCCGCGCGGCCCGGAGCACCGATATCGCGGCGCTGTGACCTTCGGGAGCGTTCGGCACCTCCTGTACCGGTCCGGGAAGCCCGTCCCGGTCTTCGTAAAGACGAAAGGACCTGCACCGTCCGAAGTGATCCGAAACGTTCGTACCATCGCATGCAAACGCTATTCTCATTCGCCTGCTCCTGTTGTCAGCTGTTTCCGCCGCCCGTACGGCCGGCCGCGCATGACGGGCAGATCCCGTGAAAGTAGATGCTGTGTCCGGTTACCTCGTAACCGAAACGCTCTTCGAGCGCCGCCTCTGTTCTCTTCATGAGCTCGACCTCTTCCGCCGAAAACTCTGCATACCGCGTCACCCTTCTGCAGCTGGTGCAGATCAGATGGTGATGATGATCCGCGCCCGCCCCCTCGGAAATTTCGTATCGCGCTTTGCCGTCGCCGGCCTCAACGCGATCCACCTCACCCAGCTCGTTGAGCAGCGCGAGGGTCCGGTAGACGGTAGTGAGCCCGATCCTGGGATTGCGCCGATGCGCACCAAAATAGAGCTCCTCGGCGGTGAGACATTCGTCGCTCGCAGACAGCATCTCGATGAGGAGCTTGCGAGGTTCGGTCGTTCGGAAGCCGCTTGCCGAAAGACGGCTGCGCGCGTCCCCGCCTTCGTTCGCTTTTCTGCTCTTTTTCATAATGATAATGATTTTCATTTTCATTATGACTCCATACCGGGCTGCTGTCAAGCTCAAACGGCCGGGATACATTTTCCGGCTGCAGCGCGGTTATTGACATATGCGGTGTGCGATCGCATATTAGGCGGCAGTGACAACAATCGGCCGTTCCCGGCACCTGATCGGATTCACGGTTCTTGCGATCATCGCCTTCGGATGCGCGGTCGCCGTCTCGGCTGAGGCGGAGCCGCAGCAGATCAGGCTTCCTGCCGCACCCTTCCACGGCTACCGGGAGCTGCGGACGCGCCATTTCGTCTTCATATTCGAGCCACAGGACCGCGAAGCCGCCGATAAACTCACCTCCTTCGCTGAAGAGGTCTACGCGAAGCTTTCCCGGTTTCTGCACTCGGCGCCGGACCACATCAACTGCCTGCTCATCGGACGGACCGATGCGGCTAACGGCTATTTCAACCCGCTGCCGCCGCATCACATCGGACTCTACCTCGCCTCACCCGATACACCCGTGATCGGCGCCCGCTCCGAAGACTGGCTCAGGCTGCTCTTTACCCACGAGCTCACGCACTACATCCATCTCGTCTATGATCGCGGGTTTTTCCACGCTCTGTCCCGCGTCTTCGGCGGCACTGCCGCAAGCGGGGATGGACTTTTTCTTCCCGGCTGGACGGTAGAGGGTATCGCCGTAAACACCGAAACCCTCTTCTCGAATGGCGGCCGCGGCCGCAACCCCTATTTCGAGCTCTACTACCGGGACCTGATCCTCGAACGCCGGATGTTCGGCCTGGGACAGGCGGGGTACGATGCCTACGGAAGGCCGGAAGGCAGGGTCTATATCGCCGGTTATCTGATGATCGATTACATCATCACCCACTTCGGCGAAGATGCGTTCTACCGGATACATAACGACTACGTTCGCTTTCCCTTTGCCGGGCTCGAGCCCGCGGTGAAAAGGGAAACCGGGATGAGCCTGTCGTCGATTTACGCGTCGCTCATCGCCGAGCTTGGAAACCGCTATGCGGGGGCCGAAAGCCTTCCGTCGGGCACCCTCGAAAGCCCTGCGCAAACGGGAGATTTCTATCTCCCGGCAGTCACTTCGGACGGACTGTTCGAGTACCGGGTGCTGCCCGATCGGAAGACGGCGATAGTCCGGGTCGACCCGGTGACCCGGTCCGTCGATACGGTGGTCACCGCATCCCTCACCGATCCTGAGAGTTTTTCGGTGACACCCGACGGCAGGACGCTTGTCTTCAGCGCCTTCTCGGTGGACGCGGCGAGCGCCGGTGGTCCGCGGACGGTAGCCGATCTCTACCTCTGCGACACGGCAAGCGGACGGGTGACGCGGCTCACCTGGAACGCGCACCTCGTGCAGCCGGCGATAGCGCCGGACGGCTCACGGGTCGTTGCGCTCCAGCGCATAGGGCTGCATCGGCGGCTGGTAGAATTTCGGCTCGAGCGCGACTCACCCGAGGGCGGGCTTCGGCTGCTCTACTCCGACAGGCGCGCGGATCTCTACACCCCCGTTTTCTCGCCGGACGGAACCTCGATCGCCCTTGTCCGCGATCTCGACGGCAGGCAGACCGTTGTAGCGGCTCCGCTGGCAAGCCTCGCCCCGATGACTCTCCCGGCCGACACGCCGGTGGCACTCCAGGCGGACAGGGACTGGAACAGCGGGCTTCTGAAGGAGGTCGCCCGCTTCCATGCCGGGGAGGAGTACTATCCCTCCTTCGCGGGAAGCGACGCCGTCCTCTATACGGCGGACCGTGGCGGCGTTCTCGCACTCTATGAGGCAAACATCTCGACCGGCGAGGTGCACGAGGTGCTCCGCGACCGCGTCGGCGCCGCACGCGGCGTGCGGTACGGGAACGGCATCCTTTACGAGACAATGGCCTCGACCGGAACTGCGATACGATATCAGGAAGGATCGAGCCTCATCGATTCAGAGCTTTCCGCCTCCTCGCAGCCGCCGGCCGGGCTTCCGGCCAAAAATCAGGCCGCAGTTCAGTCGGCGCCGGCCGGACCGCCCGCGAAATCGACCCGTTACGCGAACGGTGCGCCTCCCGACTTCTGGCTGCCCTATCCGACCTTCACGAGCTCGGCCGCGCGGCCGCTCGAGATCGGCCCGGCCCTCCTCACCTACGGTGCCAACATCACCGGAACCTTTGCCTGGACGGCCTACGGCGGATTCTTCCCCGGTGTGCTGCAACCCGCAGGCGGGCTTCAACTGCACCTCACCCGCGGCATGCTTGGACTCGACTACCGGTTTTCGCAGTACTACGGTCTGGACGCCTCTCCCTACGAGAGCCTTTCGACCCCCGTCGAGAATACCACGCAGCGGTTGGAGCTTTCACTTACACCGCTCGCCGCGCTCGAGCTCGGAACCTCACGGGTGTTATCGCTTTCTGCGGGCGTCGTCTATTCTGTCGACCGCACCGCTCCGGCGGATTTCTCCTTTGCCGAGGGCTTCGACCCCTCGAAAACATCCGGCAGCCAGGCGCTCATCCTCACCGGCGGGCTCGGTTTCGGCAGCGCCGGGCCGAGCGCTCCGCTCGCCCTCTATCCTGCCGGCAGGTTTCACGCCAGCCTCTCCGCAGACTCGATGCTGCCGGCGCTCGGACAGGCCTACCGCGGCATTCACTTCGACGCCCGGCTCGGCGGATCGATTCCCTCGCCGTTCAGGCTTCAGTCGATAACCGTGTCCATTGCGGCGAGCTACGATACCATGCAGATACCGGATTACCGCTCCGTACTCCCACCGGGCTTCACCTCAATACGGCAGGCCGGCTCCGCCCTCGATACCCCGGGCATTGCGATGGCTCTGCTCCGATACGGCTTTACGATAGCTTCGACCGACCTTCCCCTGCCCTTCGATTCCGGACTCGCCGCATTGGGGGCCTCGGTATTCGCCGCATATTCGATCGGCTTTGATCCAGGCATCATGGCCCTGGGGCCGTCGAACTCCGGAAGCGCGGCAGTTGCCGGGGACAACCGTATGGCGGCGGGAGTGGACCTCCTCTTCATGCTTGCCCGAAATACTGTTAAGATTCCGCTCACCGTGGGCACGGCGCTCCGGTTCGATCCGACGTTCCGGCAGGCGCCGACTTTTCCTTCGGACTGGGGTTTCTACGTGAGTTTCGGAACGTATCAGCTGTATCCGGGCAATGGAGCCCTGACGGCAGCAAGGGACCGGTTTCGATGACGGCTGCAAATCGCGCGGACCCGGCGCACCGCTTGCCGGTGTTCCTCATGGGAATGAAGCACAGCGGAAAAACCACCATCGGGAGAAGACTGGCAGAGCTGTGGAACTGCCGGTTTCAGGACCTGGACGACTACGTGGTCTCCGACTACCTGTGCGGCCCGAAGGGTTCCACTGCATCGGGAAGCGTGGGCATCCGCGACGTCTACCGAATCCTCGGGCTGGACGCATTCAAGGAGGCCGAGGCCCGCGCGTCCGAAGCCATGATCGACGCGGCGAAGGAGGTCGGGTACCGGGCGGTGGCTGCCCTCGGCGGCGGAACCATCGAAAACAATGCCGCCATGAAGACTCTGTCGCGTCGCGGCACCCTTGTCTATCTGGAGGAGGAGTTCGATCTGCTTTTTGCGAGGATCGTCAAGGGCGGCACGCCCGCCTTTCTCGATCCCGCCGATCCCGAGGCTTCGTTCAGAGCGCTGTATGAAAAGCGTACTGCCCTGTACAGACAGAGGGCCGCTATTTCGGTACGATTGGCCGGGCTGAGCATCGAGCCGGCGCTCGAACTGGTGCACCAGAAGATCGAGGAGTACATGAATGGCGGGCAATAGCTTTGGGCAGACATTTCGAATAACCACCTTCGGCGAATCCCACGGCGGCGGAGTGGGAGTGATTGTCGACGGTGTCACGCCCGGAGTCGAGCTCTCCGCCTCGGACGTGCAGGAACAGCTCGACCGGCGCAAGCCGGGGCAATCATACATCACAACCCCGCGCCAGGAGCTCGACACCGTCAATCTGCTTTCCGGCGTTTTCCAGGGCATGACAACCGGCACACCCCTGCTGATGATCCTGTACAACAAGGATGCCGACCCCTCCGCGTACGACAATATCAAGGACCTCTTCCGGCCCGGCCACGCCGACTTCACCTACTACAAAAAGTATGGGATTCGCGACTGGCGCGGCAGCGGACGAGCCTCCGGACGCGAGACCGCCGGCAGGGTCGCTGCCGGGGCCGTCGCGCGCAAGCTGCTCGCGCGCAGAGGGGTATCGGTCCTCGCGTATACGCTCAAGGCTGCCGGTATCAGCTGCGAAAAGTTCGACCCGGAGGCAATCGAGAAAAATGCTCTGCGCGCCTGCGACCCCGCGGCCGCCGAAAAGATGCTGGAAAAGATTACCCGCATCAAGGACGACAACGATTCGGCCGGCGGGATCATCGAGTGCCGCGTACGCGGCGTCACACCCGGGATTGGCGAGCCGGTCTTCGACAAGCTGGACGCCGAGATCGCCCATGCGATGCTCTCCATCGGCGCAATCAAGGGAATCGAGTTCGGCGCGGGTTTCCGGGTCTCCGACATGCGCGGCAGTGAGCACAACGACACGATGGACGCGAACGGTTTCCGCACCAACAACGCCGGAGGAATAATCGGCGGCATAAGCACAGGCGAGGAGATCATCTTCCGCGTCGCAGTGAAGCCTACCTCCTCCATTGCGAAAGCTCAGCAGACCGTCGACCTCACGGGTGCGGAACGAACGATTCGCACCGAAGGACGCCACGACGCCTGCATCTGCCCGCGGGTGGTCCCGGTGGTGGAAGCGATGGTCAGCATCGTACTCGAGGATCATTACAAGCGGCAGGCGGCGATGCTCGGTTGAAACACCGGGTCCTCCGGACAAAAAAAGGCCACCGCTTCACGGTGGCCTTTCGTTTTACGCGCCCGTTGGAACGGAGCGCTTACTCTTCCGGGGAAAAATCCTCTTTCGCGGCACCGCACATCGGGCAGACCCAGTCTTCGGGAAGCTTCTCGAACGAGGTCCCGGGCTCGATACCGCCGTCGGGGTCACCCTCTTCCGGATCGTAAATGTAGCCGCATACATTACACACGTATTTCTGCATCAGCATCTCCTTGCTATTCTTTTCATATACGAGTTATTTGTGGTTAGTATACCCCGAAAATCTATCACACAAGCGCGGAGCTGTTAAGACCGGGCTGCTTGCTGAGAGGGCTACTCTTCGCCCCTGCTTCCGAGCTCCCGGTCGACCATGAACAGCCCCTGCGCTGATTCGCCGACCATCTTCAGCTGTTTCACGATCGCGATGGTCTGAGCCTCTTCCTCCACCTGCTCGTCGACAAACCACTTGAGGAACGATTCGGTCATCACGTCCTTTTCCTCCCGTGCCGACTGCATCAGCTTCTGGAAGCATTCGGTGATGTGCTGCTCGTGCTTGTACGCCGCTTCGAAAGCAGCTGCCGGGCTGTCCCATCGGTCCTGCGGACGCGACAACGCGTCCATAACGGCGCGCCCCTCACGTTCGACAATGAAGTGGTAGATGCGCATTCCATGGCCGATCTCTTCCTGCGCCTGCTTGCGCATCCAGGATGCAAGACCGGGCAGGTCCTTGTCATCGAAATAGGCTCCCATTGCGAGGTAGAGATAGGCGGAAGCGAATTCTTCATTGATCTGCTTGTTGAGCTCTTTCGTGAGTCTGTCTCCGATCACCATTTTGTCCTCCCAAATTCGTTAGGCGTGTGTTTGGGTAATAATATATTGAGTTTGGTCCTTCCGGACGAGCAGAAACGAAGGAAATTTGGGCGGCACCGTGGTGGGTACCGCCCGCTCCGTCACCAGTTTTCCCGAAGCAGCTCGTAGTACGCCTGGGGATATCCGCAGGCTGGGCACTTCTTCGGCGGCTCCTCGCCCTCGTAGATGTAGCCGCAGTTCATGCAGGCCCACATCACCTTCGACGTCTTCTTGAAAACCTCGCCCTTGATGATGTTCTCACGAAGCCTGGTGTATCGCTTCTCGTGCTGGCGTTCGGCGACGCACACCGCGTTGAAGACGGCGGCAATCTGGGGAAAGCCCTCCTTCTGGGCCGTCTCGGCGAACTCCTTGTAGATCTGCGTCCACTCCATGCGCTCGCCTTCGGCAGCGTGAGCGAGGTTTTCCTCGGTTGTGCCGATCTTTCCTGCGGGATAGGCGGCCTGGATCTCCAGATCCCCGCCTTCGAGGAAGGAGAAAAACCGCTCAGCGTGCTCCCTCTCCTGATCTGCGGTCTCCTGGAAGATCCGGGAGATCTGGACAAACCCGTCCTCCTGTGCCTTCTCTGAGAAGTAGGTGTAACGATTTCGCGCCTGGGACTCGCCCGCGAAAGCCTTGAGCAGATTCTGCTCGGTCTTGGTACCCTTCACGCTACCCATACGGTAACTCCTTGTGGTGGTGGTCTTATCGATATCGCCCTGCGGCGATTCGTCCTTGATCATGGCGCGGCCCGGGGCGTTGTGGGCCGTTCCCCGGACTGCCCGTTTCCGGTGAGCAAAGCTGCCGCTTCCGCCCTACCTTCGGGATGAATCCCGTACCGCGTAAGCGCGAAGTCGTAACGGACCGGGTCCTCCGGCTGAATGCACCGAAACGTTTCCGTCACTTCAAGAGCGGTACGGATGTCCGCTGTCTTCCTGTTCGTGATCCCCAGCAGGCGGCTGATGCGAAGCATGTGTGTATCCATCGGCACGATCAGCTTCGAAGCCGGCACCGCACTCCATCCGCCGGGATCAACCGCATCGCGGCGCACCATCCACCGAAGGAAGAGATGCAGCCGCTTGCTCGCGCCCTTCGCCGGGTCGGTCACGAGAATCCCACAGGGCTCCGGCATGTGGCCGCGGAGCGTCCAGCTGAATTTCTCGAGCGCCGGAAGAACTGTGGCCTCTCCCGGATCGAGTCCCGCAGCGAAGCAGCCTTCGAGTGAGCCGTACTCGCGGATCACCGTACCTGCGGCGGACAGGAAGGAGGCAATCTCCGTCGCGGTGAAGAAACGGTACACCATCCCCTCAAAGAGCTTGAGGAGATCGTCGAAACCGAGCCCCGTGACGCCTTCAAGAACCCCGCCCGCGGCGGCGCTCAGACGGCCCAGGATACTCCCGACAATCGCCACAATCGAGCCGACGCGGCCGAGTGCAAACGACGATGCGACCAGTGCCACGATCTCCCGCTCCGGTTGCTCCCGGACCGGAAGAACCAGCTCGAGAGGGTCCGGCGGAACGTACCGCGGGTGGTGAAACCTGCAATACGCCCGCTCGGCGTACAGCCGCAGGCGTTCAAGATCACGAAGATTCATGATAGATTTTATCAGTTGAATACAAGTGTAGCAGAGGTGCCGTATTTGTCAAGGGAGATGTCCGAAGAAGGTCCGCCGCTAGTGGAGTCGACGACGCGCACGGCGGCGCCGATAGCCGTATACGAAGATCAGGACCAGCCCGAGGAGCACGAACAGCACGGGCCACCACTCGCCCACGAAACTGCGAAAGCTTTGCTGTGCAAGTCCCAGACTGAACGGGAGAAACACAAGCGAAAGGGCGATGATAGTGACTGCAGGAATCGACATCGAAAGACGGGCGTAGCCTCTCTTGACCAGTCCGTAGGCACCCAGGGAGAGTCCGACGATGGTCATGAAGACCGGCCAGATCCGCTCCAGTCCAACCGCGGTCATGACTGTCATCATCAGGAAGAGGAAGAGACCTCCCAGGCTCAGAAACATTCCGACGAAGACGTAGGACTCGCGGCCGCGGCGAAGGACAAAGGCCACATAGAGCAGTAGGATCCCGCAGACAAAGAAGATCAGGGGCCAGAGCGCATACAATTGAGGGATATAGCCGAGAGTGCGCAGAAGCAGCACCAATCCAATAATGAGAAAGAATACGCCGAAAATGAGCAGCTTGTTGGGAAATCGCGGTGACGTTCGTGGCATAGGTAGCTGCGGGAATAGTATCACGACCGCCCGAGACGCTTCAAGTCGAGGAATCTCGGGGGTATAAAGAAGCCTGTTGATACCACGCGGTCAGTTGTACCCGGTATCGGAACTTACGATCCAGTTGGTCATTTCTTGCCGTTAAGCATATGTGCTGCAACGGATTACATCGATTTATCAACACGCTTGTTGATACCACCCGGTCAGTTCTACCTGGTATCGGAACTTACGGCGCAGTTGGTCGTTTCTTGCTGTTAAGCATATGTACTGCAACGGATTGCGTCGATTTATCAACACGCTTGTTGATACTTCAGAGTAGTCCCGACGGTTTATTGTCACGGCGGACAGCTATCGGTATACTTGGCGTCGAAAACATGAAACTACATTCCTGCGGCACTATCCTGCGCATTCAGATGGATTTCCCCGATGCAATTAACTGATCGAAATCGAAAACGTCGCCTTGCCGGCGGCCTCCTTCTTGCAGGAGCCGCGCTGCTTGCGGCTCTCGCCCTTACCGGATGCAGCTCGACTCAATCCTATTACATCGTCGGGAGCTCGGATCAGAAGAAGGAGCTCACAACCCTCTTTCATCTTCTGGACAAGACGAAGAAACCGGGCGAAGACCGCGTCTTTCTCATCGAGCAGATTTCCAATATCCTGGCGCGTGCCGGCTACGAGGACCGGATGAACCTGTTCCTCACCACCTATGCGGAGAAGAATCCGCATGACGCCTACAACGCCTACTATCTGCTGATGGTCGCACAGAACTACAAAGCGAACGGGGCGATGCCCTTTGCGATCCACTACTACGAGCGCATTGTCCGCAACTACCCGGATGTCATCGTAAAAGGAACCTCGGTTCAGTTCATTGCGCTTCGAGAGCTTACCAAGGTCACCCAGCGTCCGGCCCTGCGGCTCGACTACTACAAGGATCTCATTTCCCGCTTCGCCGATCAAATCGACCTGGGATCGACCTATTATTACCTCGCCCGCACCTACGAGGAGCTGGGGCAGTGGGACCAGGCGTTTCAGGCCTACAAACAGTTTCTCAAGTACCCGGACACGCGAATAGCCGGTCTTCCCGACGCGCGGAAGGTGATCACCGCCAAGGTTGCATTCTACGATTCGACGAAGGATTGGACCATGCCGACGCTCGACTCGCTTGTGAAGGCGATTCGCGACGCAATCTGGCGGGCGAGCCCTTCGCGCCTCCTGCACTACAAGGCGAAGGTCAACTTTTTTGCCATGTCCTGGGACCAGCAGTCTTCCGACTACGACAACCAGGCGGATTTCCCGATCGAGGCTTTCCTCTCCAACCACGTTCAGGTCGCCGACCATGTGGAAATGACCTCGGACGCAACCGAAGCCTATCTGCGAACTACCGGCTGGTCCCTCAGAATACCGACCTGGTATCTTTATTTCCGGAAAATCAACTTCCCTGCCGATCCTGAAATAAACGGAAGGTGGGAATGGGCCGGTATCTACTTCGGCGAGCGGGTATAGCGTTTTTCCTCTACTGGACCATGGCGGCGCCGCCTTTTGGCCATGCGCTTCCGGTTGAAGTCCCGGTGTCGGCCCAGTTCGACGATCACAGCGTCCGCCGTAGGGTTGCCGGAGACGCATCGTTCCGGCCCCTTCCGACGGCCGCTCTGCTCTCCCGCCAGACACACGAAGGCCCCAGGGTCTTTCCAATCGACGTGCCGGAAGAACCGTCGCTCTCCCGCTACCTCACCCAGTACAGCTCACCTGCCGGCCTGCGGTGGATCCAGGCTGCGCTCGACCGCGGTTCGCCGTTCAGAGACTTCATTATTCGGCGCCTGGAGGCCGCCCATCTTCCGCCGGAGCTCTACTACCTCGCAATGATAGAGTCTACCTTCGCGGTGCAGGCGGTCTCCCGTTCCGGCGCGGTGGGGATGTGGCAGTTCATGGAAAACTCGGTCGGCGACCGAATGTCGATCAACTCCTGGGTCGATGAACGGCGCGATTTCTGGAAATCGACGGAGGCTGCGGTAGAAAAGCTCGCCTTCAACTACAAAACGCTCGGGAACTGGCTCCTTGCGATCGCAGCCTATAACGGCGGGCTCGGCTACATATCCCGTCTGGTGGAGAAGACCGGCATTCACGACTTCTGGAAACTGGCCCGCGGGGGCTATTTCACCCCGGAGACTGCCTCCTACGTGCCCAAGTTTCTTGCAGTGGCGTCGATCGCGGACTACGCGGGCCGTTTCGGCCTCGACCTGAGCTGGGCTCCGCCGACCACCTGGGTGGAGGTGGCCACCGAGGCGCCGGTCAGTCTTTCCCTGCTCGGCGAACAGGCGGGAATTCCTGCCGACATCCTTCGAGCCGCCAACGCCGCTCTCAACTACGGTGTGACCCCGCCTGGCGGCTACCGCATCAAAGTGCCCGCGCAGTACGCCGCCGCAGCTCGAAGCGCCCTCTCCTCGAGCAGCATAAATCTCATCCGGATGTACCGCCACACCATTCGAACCGGTGACACCTTCTGGGAGCTTTCCCGGCGCTATCAGGTACCGGTAACGCTGCTGCAGCAGTTCAATCCCGCAATAGATCCGGACTCGCTTCCGCAGGGCGGGCAGATCCTCGTTCCTGTACTCGCAGGCGTGCCGGATCCCGCCAAGCTCGATGCGGCGGCAGGGACGCCGCCGCCTGCGGCCGGGGCCGATTCGTACACGGTTTCTCGTGGTGACACGCTCTGGAGCATTTCGCGGGCCTATGGTATTACTGCGGAAGCGCTTGCAGCCGCCAACCGGATGACGCTCCACGACGTTCTGAGCGTCGGACGGAAGCTCAATGTTCCCTCGCAGGCGTCCGAAAAGTAAATGGAGGACCGCGTGAGAATCCACCGTCACCCCGACAGATCTCACCCTGCAGCAGGCACCGCTCTGCGCGTGGCCGCCGTCCTGCTTTCGGTCCTGACTGGTTCGTTCGCGGCTCCGGCCGTTATCGCCCAGACAAATGCGTCCATCGATACCGGAATCAAGGTCACCGCGAAAAGCACAATCGACTGGGAGAAGGCAGAGCTCCGGCTTACTCTCACCGCACCTGTGCAGGACGGCGGCAAGAATGCGCCTGCCGCGGGATATCGGTCCGAACAGTCGGCCGAACGGGACTTCCCGCAGCTGCTGTCTCAGGCAATTCTGCCCATCCAGATCGACTCACTCCACACCGCCGCCGACCTGGTCAGGGCGACACCCGGCCTCTACAGATCCTTTGCCGACGCGGCCAAAGGGGCCGACCGGGGCTATCCTGCCTATTCCGCGGATCTACGCTCGGTGAGCCTGCCCTACACTATACCGCTTTTCCCGACGATTGGTTCCCTCTTTATCCATCACACCTATCCCTCGCCTGTGAACAGAACGCTGCGCTGGGTGCCGAATGATAAGTTCACCGGCCTTGTGATCTACGCCAAGGGAGATCTTCCGGTGCACGGAACGGACCGGAGCGCGCAGATCGTTCCCTGCCTGTTCCCGGATATCTTCGACTCAGATATGCGGACGGTGATAGAAAAGCTTCAGATGGATCCTGCCTATCTGAAACGGTGGGGCGCCGCGGCCTACACACAGGGATTCGGAGAAAAACAGTTCATCGACAGAATCGGTCTTTCGCCGCTCCGCGTGGTCGCGGCCGGCCTTTTCGGCGAGACGCCGACCGACCCGATCATATCACCGGAGGATGCCGACAGACTTCTGTCGACCGAGAACAACCGCAGGCTCCTCGCGCAGGGAAGAATTCTCATCATTTACGGCGCCCGGTAGCTCCTCTTGTCTTTCGCAAATCATTGACGAATGTGCTCCATTGTGTTCTGATATTGCGATATCAATGAAAAAGCACACACGCGTCTTATCAAGGTCTTTCATCTTCGGTCTCACGGCAGCGCTGCTTGTGACGCTTTTCGCCTCCTGTGGTCCGCGAACAATCGGATACGGTGTCATCCTCTGGTCGGAGAACGAGAACGTTCTGCCCACCGGATCGGTTGTCCGGGTAGTGGACCAGTCTCGAATCTCCAACACCTACACGGTGCTCCCGCCGGCGAAAAGCGCCGGTTCTTCATCGAACAAGACGGTAGAAACCGCCCAGTGGCGGCTCTCGTTTTTCAGCGATCTCAAGTCGGCAAACGCATTTCAGGCGTCATTTGCTCCCTACGCGAAGGTGTACGCCCGGTCGGAGAAGAATGCTCTGCCGATAAGAGCCGAAGCGAGCCCGAGCGCGGACATGGTCTACAAGCTGCGTCAGGGCGAGATAATGAAGGTGCTCCGCAAGAGCGACGCCCCGAGCAACGAGTCGGGTTTCGAGTCCTACTGGTACGACGTGCTCACGGAAGGCGGCGTGTCGGGTTGGGTGTTCGGCTACTTGCTCACCGTATACGATCAGGGGCCCGGACTGACTGCTCCACAGCCCGCTCCGGATGTCGACCCCGTTCTTGCGAATATCATGGGTACCATCTGGCGGCCCTCCTACTACGGCCAGATGATAGATTCGGGTAACTACGATCTCGCGCGTTTCAAAACCGATTACGGCTTCTTCCCGGATCCCGAGAAGAAGCGGTTCACCCTTTCGCTTCCCGACTACAGTATCGCGTTCGACTACTCGGCACTGCAGAAGGTCGAATCAAATAGATATGCGGTTCAGGGAACGTCGCTGCTGATTACCGTGAGAAACGACAGCGAGCTCAGCCTCCAGTACTCCTACAAGGG
Organism: uncultured Spirochaetales bacterium; assembly: GCA_964577375.1. GTDB lineage: Bacteria > Spirochaetota > Spirochaetia > DSM-27196 > DATKUC01 > DATKUC01. The sequence continues at coordinate 75,225 of CAZNYW010000003.1, forward strand.
TAACATCACCAGTACCGTGGTGGACAAAATAGATCAGAATGTCGCCGACCTTATCACCGCGGAGCAGAAACGGCGAGACGACCTATACAAGGCATTCATCGACCACGGCAACACTCTCAGCAGCACCGCGTACGGAGAGATCAGGCTGGCGCCGGACAAGAGCTTCACATGGACCGATTTCCGTACGCTGGTACCCAACGTGATCCCGCGGACAGCGACCGGCAGCGGAAAGGTAGGATTCCCGCTCTATCTGGACAAGTCTCTCAAGACGAAGTTCGACGGGGTCCTGACCTTCAATATGAACGGTACCGACAACACTCAGGACGCAAGCTTCCTCTACGCCTTCGCTTCAGATGGCGTGCGCTTTGTCTACGTTCCCTCCCAGGACATAACCGACAACGTGGTGCAGAGGGAAAGCTTCTCGCCGGTAATCATCTTCTTCACACTCTCCCATACTGGAAGCTGACAGTCGCCCTCCTATGTCCTTCGTGCAGCTGACGCAGGTAAGCATCGCCTTCGGCGACCGGGACATCCTCAGGGATGTCGGTTTCGCCGTGCGCGACGGCGATCGAATCGCGCTCACGGGGGCAAACGGCAGCGGGAAAACCACCCTGATGCGGATAATCGCCGGCCTCGCCGCGCCGGACAGCGGAACGGTGAGCAGCGATCGGGACTGCCGCATATCCTACCTTCCCCAATCGGGAATCACGCACCAGGACAGAACGCTTCGTGCGGAGCTCGAGGCGGCCTACACATGGGTCCACCGGCTTCTGCGGGAGATGACCGATATCGGGACCAGGCTCGAAGGTACCCGGGAAGAAACGGGGGAGACCCGGAAGCTCGTCGAAAGGCTGAGCCACCTCCAGGAGCTCGTGAATCGCAGCGGCTACTACTCGCGTGAGGCAACCGTTCAGGAGGTGGTGCGCGGCCTCGGATTTCGCCTCCGCGATCTCGATAGGCAGACCGACGAGTTTTCGGGCGGGTGGCAGATGCGGATCGCGCTCGCGAAGGTGCTCCTCGAGCGGCCCGACATTCTGCTCCTGGACGAACCCACCAACTATCTGGACATCGAGGCCCGCACCTGGCTGGAAAGCTTTCTCGGCACCTTCGCCGGCGGAATTCTGCTCGTCTCGCACGACCGGTTCTTTCTCGATTCCACCATGTCCGAGGTGGCCGAGCTCTTCCTCGGCCGACTTTCGGTCTACAAGGGCAACTACACTGCCTACGAGAAGCGTCGGCAGCAGGAGCTTCAGACGATCCTCGCCGAATACGAGCAGCAGCAGGAGGAGATAGCCCGGATCGAGGATTTCATCCGTCGGTTTCGATACAACGCGAGCAAGGCCGCGCTCGTTCAAAGCCGGATCAGACAGCTCGAAAAGATCACACCCATCGAAATCCCCGAATCGATGAAGCATATTCATTTCCGCTTCCCCTCCCCTCCCCATTCGGGCCGTCAGGTGGTGACGGTTCGAGACCTCTCGCGGTCCTACGATACTCCCGCCGGCAGCCGCCCGGTGCTCGAGCGGCTGCATCTCGATATCGAGCGCGGCGAGAAGCTGGTGCTGGCCGGGCCAAACGGAGCGGGAAAGAGCACCCTGATGCGTGTGCTCGCCGGATACGACAACTCCTTTTCGGGAAGCGTCACCTTCGGCGCCGGCGTCGAGACCGGCTACTTCGCAGAAGAGATGTCGGACAGCCTCGACCGGGAAGCGACTGTGATCGAGGAAATGGAAAAGGACGCGCCGGCATCGCTCTATCCGGTTCTCCGCGGAATGCTCGGCGCGTTCCTCTTCCGCGGTGACGACGTCTACAAAAGCGTCGGTGTGCTGAGCGGCGGTGAACGAAGCCGGCTCGCCCTCCTCAAGATGCTGCTCAAACCGTCGAATCTGCTTGTCCTCGACGAGCCTACCAACCACCTCGACATGCAGTCGAAAGAGGTACTTCTCGACGCTCTTCGGCAGTTCTCCGGAACCGTCGTATTTGTCTCACACGATCGCTACTTCATCGAAGGTCTCGCGAATCGGGTCATCGAGCTCATCCCCGATGAGAGCGAGAAAACCGCATCGCGGGTCCGCAATTTTCCCGGAGACTACAGGTACTACCTCTGGCGCTGCGAACAGGAACGCCTGGAGCAGACCGGCTCCGTCGCCGCCCCGGCACGTTCGACGCAACAGGCCAGGCGGAACGGTGCTGAATCGGAGCCGGAAAGCGCCACGAAAAGAGACTTCGAAGAGGAGAAGCGTCTGAAGAGCGCGCTGCGGAAGCTCCGCCGGGAGGAGGAGGAGATCATGCGGTCGATGGAAGCGCTCGAGACAAAGGAGACGGAGATTCAGCACGAGCTTGCCCGGCCGGAGGTCTACGTGGACGGCGAAATGGTCAAACAGCTTACTGCGGCTATCGAGGAGTCAAAGCGACGCCACGAAGGACTCGCCGGCCGATGGGAGGAGGTGCTGAACGAGATTGCCGGCGTCGAGGCTGAGCTCTCAGGCCGGTAGCTGGTCTGCGGGATAGTTTGATCGATTCGGCGGTTTCTGCTACGATCTTCGGAATGAAGTCGCTCGCCTCCTGGAACGTCAATGGAATCCGCGCAGCTGCCGGAAAGGGGCTGTTTTCCTGGATCAGGGAGAGTGGTCACGACATCGTCTGCCTGCAGGAGACCAAGGCGCAACCGGACCAGCTGACGGAGGAGTTTCTCGATTTTCCCGGCTACCATGCCTTCTGGGCGTCGGCAGAAAAAAAGGGCTACAGCGGCGTTGCAGTCTACTCGCGCGAAAAGCCGCTCTCAATCGCGACACTTGGTGTCGGCGAATTCGATTCAGAAGGGCGCGCGCAAATCCTCGAGTATCCGGCCTTCGTACTTATTAATGCCTACTTCCCGAACAGCCAGGAAGGAGGAGCTCGGCTTGACTACAAGCTGGGATTCTGCGAGACCCTCCGCGAAAGGTGCGATCAGCTGGTAAACGAGGGAAAACACGTCGTAATCTGCGGTGACTTCAATATCGCGCACAAACCAATCGACCTGGAAAACCCTCGGGCGAACGAGATGAATCCGGGATATCTTCCTGAAGAGAGGGCGTGGATGGACAGGTTCAGCGAGGCCGGCTACGTGGACGGTTTTCGTCGGTTCTGCGCCGAGCCGCGTCGCTACACGTGGTGGTCCTACCGTCTTGCCGCCCGTCCGAAAAACGTAGGGTGGAGACTGGACTACCACTGGTTCGACCGCGGGCTGGACTACCTGGTGAAAAGCGCTGCAATCCATGCGGACGTCATGGGCTCCGACCACTGCCCGGTCAGCCTGACGGTGGATGTTTAGCGAAAGGAGTAATTGACGATGGGAGATTCGCGCAACCAGGAATCGCCTCAGTTTCTTCGCGGGTATTTTCTGATCTCCGAGGTCGAGCTGATGGACCCGAACTTCTTCCGCACAGTCGTGCTCCTTGTGAGCCATGACGACGAGGGGGCATTCGGGCTGGTGGTCAACCGGAAATCGGAGGTGACTCTGAAAGACCTCGTGGAGGGAGTCGACGACGGGGCGGCGGGAGATCTTCCCATCTACGTCGGCGGACCGGTCCAGCAGGAATATCTCTTCGTGATCCACTCCGGCCTTCCCGAAAGCGTGAGCTCCGGCCACGAGAGCGAAGCCGCAAGCGGCGTTATCTTCGAGCCGGCAACCGAACCGCTCATCAGCTATCTCTCCGAAGAGTGGAGCGCATTGCCCGCCGAAGACCGGCCGAGGTTGCACCTGTATGCCGGCTACTCCGGGTGGGGAGGCGGGCAGCTGGAACGCGAGCTGGAGGAGGAGGCGTGGGTCGTCCTCAAGGCGAGCGGTGACATTGTTTTTCACCCGCACCCCGAACAGGGATGGAAGGACGCGCTGAGCAGGAAGGGTCCATTCTACAAGATCGTCGCGGAGACCGGATTCAAGCCTTCGATGAACTGACCGATGACGGTACAAGCAGGTGGCGGTGCTCGCCTTGACTTTCGGATTGCCCCGGCATAATCTTACGGCATGCGGCTGCGATACAATGCCCCGGTAACCCTTTCTTTTGCACTTCTGGCGGCTGTCGTTCTCGCAATCGACCAGCTGACCGGCGGCACGCTCACAAAAAACTATTTCTCCATCGGACCAAGCCTCGACTGGGGCAACATTCTTCAGTGGCCGCGACTTGTGCTTTTCGTAGTCGGCCACGCGAACTGGAACCACCTCATCAGCAACTTCGCGTTCATACTGCTCCTGGGTCCCATCCTCGAGGAGAAGTACGGCTCGGGCCGTCTGTTCTTCATGATGTTTGTGACCGCGCTGGTAACGGGTCTGCTGAACGTTCTGTTTCTACCGACCGGTCTGCTCGGCGCAAGCGGTATTGTATTCATGATGATTATCCTGGTGTCATTCACCAATATTCAGCGTGGTGATATTCCGCTCACCTTCATCTTCGTGATCATCCTCTATCTCGCCCGCGAGGTAGTCAACTCGCTGCATCAGGACAACATCTCACAGTTTGCGCACATCCTTGGCGGCATTATCGGAAGCGTGTTCGGCTTCATCCGTCCGCCGGAACGCAAACAGATCACCCAGCAGAACCCGTAGCGGTCATCAATACCCGGATTTCTGCCTTCGTCCCGCCCGGCCGTGGTCGGTCACGAAGGGAGGTCCGCCCATCAGTCAACCCGGTAGTGGAAGTTCAATGCAAGAGAGGCAGAACGTCAGATGTTAGAAAAGCTCAAGTCGCTCGAGGCGCGATACTCCGAGCTCGAAACGGCAATCCTCGATCCCGACCTCCCCCGCGATCCCAGGCGATACAAGGAGGTCATGCAGGAGCACTCTCGGCTGTCGGAGCTGATGCACGAGTACGGCAACTACAAAAAGATAAACGAGGACCTCGAATCCTCGCGCGCCCTCCTCGAGGAGGAGTCGGATCACGAGCTGCGCGAGCTGGCGCGCGAGGAGGTGCATCGTCTCGAAGCCGCCAGGGAGCGTTCCGAAGAGCAGCTGAAAGTGCTCCTGGTGCCGCGGGATCCGATGGACAGCAAGGACATCATCGTGGAAATCCGTGCCGGCACGGGCGGCGACGAGGCCGGGCTCTTTGCTGCGGATCTCTACCGCATGTATACCAGGTACGGAGAAGCGCGAAGGTGGAAGCAGGAGATCATAACGGCGAACGAGACTGAGATAGGGGGCTTCAAGGAGATCATCTTTTCGCTCTCCGGCAAGGACGTCTACGGTACCATGAAGTTCGAATCAGGCGGTCACCGGGTACAGAGGGTCCCTGAGACCGAATCGGGCGGCCGCATCCACACCTCGGCGGTCACGGTAGCGGTTCTTCCGGAAGCCGAAGACACCGACATCCAGATCAATCCGGAGGAGCTTCGCGTCGACGTCTACCGCTCGAGCGGCCCCGGCGGTCAGAGCGTAAACACCACCGACTCCGCCGTACGCATCACCCATCTTCCGACGGGAATGGTCGTCACTTGTCAGGACGAGAAATCGCAGCATAAGAACCGGGCAAAAGCCCTTCGTGTCCTGAAAGCACGCCTCTTCGAGATGGAGGAGCAGCGCAAGGCAGATGAGCGGGCAAGCGCCCGGAAGAGCCAGATCGGCTCCGGAGATCGGTCCGAGCGTATCCGCACCTACAACTTCCCTCAGAACCGCATCACCGACCATCGCATCAATCTCACTCTGTACAAGCTCGATGCGGTGATGCAGGGCAATCTCGACGAACTTTTCGACGCTCTGAAGGTGTCCGCGCGCGAGCAGATCATGAAGGCGGAGAACGTCGGCGGTTAATGACCATCCGTGATGCGCTCATGGAGACCACAGCGACTCTCGGCTCGAACGGGGTAGAAACGCCCTACCTCGATGCGCTCATTCTGCTCTGCCATGCGCTCGACGTCTCCAAAGAACGGCTGTTGAGCGATCTTCGCGAGGAGCTCCCCGAGAAGGGCCTCCGGGCTTTCCGCGAATCGGTCGCGCAGCGGCTTGCCGGGCTGCCGGTTTCATACATTCGCGGCGTCAAGGAGTTTTACGGCCGGGAGTTCCTGGTCGACAGGCGAGTGCTCGTGCCGCGTCCCGACACCGAGCTGCTGGTGGAGACAGCTCTTGCCCTCGCCGACGCCAATCCGGCGATCCGCCGGATTCACGACTGCTGCACCGGAAGCGGCTGCATCGCCATCACGCTCCAGGCGGAACGGCCGCAGCTTTCGGTATCGGCGTCGGACATAAGCCCGGCGGCGCTCGAGGTCGCGGCTGCAAATGCCGCCCGCCTGCTCGACCCTCCGGAGACGAATGGTGGCCCCGCGCTTATGCTTGTCTGCAGCGATCTGCTCGATTCCGTAGACTGCGGATTCGATCTCATCACGGCGAACCCGCCCTATGTCACCAGCGAGGAGTACGCGGCAATGCGGGAGCGGGGATGGCCCGAGCCGCAGAATGCGCTCGACGGCGGTGATGACGGCCTGGACCTGGTGCGGAGACTGGTCCCGTCGGCCATGGATTGTTTAGACCAAAACGGCTATCTTTGTGTCGAGACAGCAGATCCGCAAACAGACTCTGCCCGTACAATCATGGTAAACGCAGGATTTGCCGATGTGGTAACACATAGGGACCTTGCAGGCAGGGGCCGGGTCACCGTGGGACGAAAGCCGGGTCAAGAGCTCTGAGGCTATGGTAGACTCTATCGAGAAATTCACAGCGAAGCTTGGCGACTATGAGGACCAGGAACGGGAACGGATTCTCGCCGCCTGCGCCCACGCCCAGACTCTGCACAAAGACCAGCTTCGCGACAGCGGCGAGCCCTATTTCATCCACCCGCTGCAGGTAGCCGAAATTCTCGTCGACATCAAAATGGACGCCCGTACCGTAGTGGCCGCCCTGCTTCACGACGTCCTGGAAGACACGCTTGTCACCCGTCAGGACCTCCGGCGTGAATACGGCCGCGAGGTGGAGTCGCTGGTAAACGGGGTCACCAAAATCAACATCGTAAAGGCGAAAAACAAGAACGTGCAGGAGGCCGAGACCATCCGGAAAATGCTGTTCGCGATGGTCAAGGACATCCGTGTCATCCTGATAAAGCTCGCCGACAAGCTGCACAATATGCGAACGCTTCAGTTCAAGACCGAGCCGCGCCGGAAAGCCATCGCGCAGGAGTGCCTCGACATCTACGCGCCGCTGGCCGGAAGGCTCGGTATTTCGGGCCTCAAGGATGAACTCGAAGACCTGTCGCTGAAACATTTGAACCACGAGGCATACGATCAGATCAAAGCGTTCGTCGCCCAGAAACGCGGCGAGCGCGCGGAGTACCTCGACCGCGTCGAGAAGGCAATCTACGAGGCGGCAGCGTCGGAGAACATCGACGTGAAGGTAGAAACGCGCGCCAAACATTTTTACTCCATCTACCAGAAGATGAAGCGGCGCAGCAAGGCCATCGACGAGATCTACGATCTGCTCGGGATCCGGGTTATGTGCAACAACCAGAACGAGTGCTACACCCTGCTTGGCCTGGTGCATCAACTGTGGATGCCTATAGAGGGCCGCTTCAAAGACTACATAGCGATGCCGAAGGCCAACAAATATCAGAGCCTGCATACGACCGTCATGTGTTACGGGGGGAAGCTCATCGAAATACAGATCCGAACCTACGACATGCATCACATCGCGGAGTACGGCATCGCCGCGCACTGGCTCTACAAACAACAGCTAAGCCCGGAAGGCGTGAAACCGGAAGATCTAGCCATCATCAACCGGGTCAAGAGCCTGAACGGCTTCAGGATTACATCGAATGAGTTTCTCGACGAGATCAAACGCGAGCTCCTGAAAGACTCCATCTACGTGTTCACGCCCAAGGGAGATGCCATCGAGCTTCCCAAGGGTTCGACGCCGATCGACTTCGCCTATCACATACATACAGAGATAGGCAATCACTGCGTCGGGGCCAAGGCGGACGGCATGATCGTCCCTCTCAGGGAGGAACTCAAGAACACGCAGGTAATCGAGGTGATGACCTCACCCCAGGCACACCCCCACGTCAACTGGCTGCGGTTCGTGCGAACCACCCGTGCGCGGAGCAAGATTCGCACATGGCTCAACCGGCACGATGAGACCCTCATCATCGACCGCAACATTGTCGCCCGAAAGAAGACCGATCATCCTCACCACGATCTCAAGCCGGAACGGAAGCACGCCGGGCCGGAAACTGCACAGACCCACGTCGATCCGCAGCAGATCATGGACACCAGCAAGGTCGGGATCCGTATTGGAAACGAACGTAACATGATGATCCGGTTCGCGCAGTGCTGCCACCCGTCCACCGGCGACGATATTATCGGCTACGTCTCGCGCGGAAGAGGCATCATAGTGCACAGGCGGGGATGCAGCAATCTGAATTATATCGCGGACTTCAAAGAGAGAACGATCGAGGTGGAATGGGAGACCGTCTCTCCCAAGGCGACCCGGCGCTTCCGGGTAACGGCACGAAGGACCCTCGACCTGTTCTCCGAAATCGAGGGTGCGGTCCGGAAGTACAAAGGACATCTCATCGAGGGCAAGATCGAAGAGACCGATTCCGAGCACCTGCAGGCGGTCTTCACGATGGAGCTCGAGCGGCGGGAGGATTTCAAACGGGTGATGAAGAGCATTCGCGCGGTTCCCGTCGTGCTCAACATCGTCGAGTTCGGGCACCAGACTACCGAACCTCTCAATCTCGGCATATAGGAAGAACGATCGCGTTGTCGTTGCCGGTCCCCTTGGTTACCTTTGTTGCTTAGGAGGCTCAGCAATGGCTCAAATCACCCACAAAGGCAGTACCGTGCACACCGTTGGAGATCTTCCCGCAGTTGGCACCAGCGTTCCCGATTTCAAATTGACCGCTGCCGATATGACCGATATTTCACTCTCAAGCTATCCGGGTAAGAAGAAGATCCTTAACATCGTTCCCAGCCTGGACACCAGGGTCTGCGCCGCCTCGGCGAGAAAGTTCAATCAGGAAATTGCGGGCCTCGACAACGTGGTCTGCCTGACGATAAGCAACGATCTGCCCTACGCGCAGAAGCGGTTCTGCGAGGCCGAGGGCGTGAACAACGTGGTCACCCTCTCACAGCTTCGCAACCGCGAGTTCGGCAAGGCTTACGGCGTAGAGTTGATCGACGGGCCGATGGCCGGTCTCCTGAGCCGGGCAGTAGTCGTTCTGGATGAAAACAACAAGGTGCTTTATACCGAGCAGGTGCCCGACATCGGTCAGGAGCCCAACTATGCAGACGCGCTGAAAGCTGCAAAATGATCGTTTGAATCTCAACATCGTTCTGGTCAATCCCGAAATTCCGCAGAACACCGGGAACGTCGCTCGGACCTGCGCCGCACTCGGCGCGACGCTCCACCTGGTGGAACCGCTCGGCTTCTCGCTGGAGGACCGCTATCTGAGGCGCGCCGGGCTGGATTACTGGCACCTTCTGGAGGTGCGGGTGCATGCAGGGCTCGGGGAGGTCCTGGGCCGGTGCGACCGCGCCTCCCGCTTCTTCGCCTCCGCGCATGCGACCGAGGAATACACCCGGATCAGCTACCCCGATCCATGCTATCTTTTCTTCGGCCCCGAATCGAAGGGACTTCCCGGCGCGCTGCTGAACGGCGACGAAGGACAAGCGGTGCTCATCCCGGTGCGCGAAGGTGCGCGTTCACTCAACCTTTCAAACGCGGTGGCGGTGGTCGCCTACGAGGTGCACCGGCAGAACCGGTTTGAAGGACTGGGAAGGTCCGGTCTGCCGCCGGAGAGCGGCCGGAACAATTCTGGCGGTGAGGTGATGCGTTGATGAAAAGAATCGGAATAGTAGGTTTTGGGACGATGGGCGAGGCGATCGTGCGCGGACTGCGTGCGAAGGATCGGTCCATCACGGCGTCGGTGGTCGAGAAGATGCCTGAACGAAGAGCGCGGGCGGCCGAGATTGAGGGGGTGACCGACCTTTCGGAGCGTCCCGATGAGCTTCGTGACCGGTCGGACCTGATAGTGCTCGCCGTGAAGCCCCAGGACCTGGATAACGTGGTCGAATCGATCGGGCACATCCTTGCGGGAAACCGCATCGTCTCGATTCTTGCCGGCACCACGATAAACAGTCTGTTGACCCACCTGCCCGGCTGCAGTTTCGTCCGTTTCATGCCCAACCTCGCCGCTTCTCTCGGAAAGGCGGCCGTCGGCGTAGCGATGCCTCCGGACACGACTCCGCAGTTCCGCGCCGACGCGCTGACGGTGGCCGAAGCGATCGGCGTTCCCTTCGAAATTCCGGAACGTCTTCTTGCCGCCTTCACCGGGCTTTCAGGCTCGGGAATTGCCTATGTCTTTCAGTTCATTCACGCAATGAGCCTGGGGGGAACCCGGGCCGGCATCACCTATGAGCAGTCGCTCGAGATCACTGTCCAGGTGGTCGCGGGGGCGCTCTCGCTTCTCCGCGCCGACGCGGGATCTCCCGACGGCGGCGAAACCGGGACGGGCCAGCCTGCCGGCAGGCATCATCCGCAGGAGCTCCTGAGCAAGGTGATCTCGCCCGCCGGAACAACGATCGACGGCGTGCGGGCGCTCGAGCGCGGCGGCTTTACAGCAAGCGTTATGGATGCGGTTGTGGCGGCGGCCAGGCGTGCCGACCGGCTCGAACAGTAGTCTCCGCGAAGATCCAACCTGGCGGTGATGAAAGTCCGATCACTCCGGCCGTGAGATCAGGTATCGCACCTCTCCCTCTTTTGTGAGCGGAATAATGGTGTCCCGGTAGAACTCCAGCACGGCATCCTCATCGATCCGTGTCCTGACAGCGCCGTTCACGTGAGCCTGAATGTATCGGACCTTGTCACGAACACGCCTGATGATGTTCTCCTCCACTTCAGGACGCGTCAGTTGAGCAACCAGGCGGCTGCGGTCGTCGGCCTCGATGAGGAGCCGATACCCCGGCGTGTTCGCCCTGTACTTCACCTCGGCAACGTACATCGCCCCGAAATGGATGCGCCGGGAGATGGCCTGGAGGGCGTGCACGTCGTGCTCGACGCTCGAGCCGAACTGCTCGTCGATTCCCTCCGCGCAGAAGCGACGGACGAAGGCGAGATATGCCGCCCGTATTTCGGAGGTAAGGTTTACCGCGTCGAAGTCAGAAAGCCGGAGGATGGTCGGGGGAAGGATTACCGTCCGGCGAGAGGCAGGAAGGTCTCGCGAGAAGGGGCGTTCTTCAGGAACGTGGAATCGGCCGAACTCGGCATCCATCGTCTCCTGCGAACGAAGGCGCAGCTCGAACAGGCTCTCGCGCGGATCACCGGGAAACCCGCTCTTTCCCGGTTCGTATACCGGCAGATTCTGCACAAACTGAGCGCGGTCGATGAGCCGGTGAATGATGGTCTCTTCGAGGCCCTCGAGCTGCGCTGCAACATGGTCGAGCCGAATCGTCGTCATTGGCGATATCCTACCTGAAACGGGGCCCCGCGTCTTCGCGTCCGCGGCCGGCTCTCAGCTTTCGACTTCTACCGCCGCCCTGCCTGCCTGCACGAACCGGATCCAGGAGGCAAAAGAGGCGACGAGCTCGGCAATTCGCGGCAGGTAGCTTCGATCGGTCAGATTACCGTCCTGGTCGAACTTCTCGTAGGCCGCCGGCACCATGAGCTCGGGGCCGATCATCACGAACATTTTCGTAAACACCGCGACCTGCCGCAGATGGTACTGCGCTCTTGCGGCACCGAGTCGGCCTCCGGCACCCATCACCGCGACCGGCTTGCCTCGCAGCGGCGAGGTGTCGGGGGGCCGTGACGCCCAGTCGATTGCATTCTTGAACACGCCCGCGATCGAATAGTTGTATTCGGGGACCGCGAGGAGAAGCCCGTCGGCCGCCGCTATGCGTTCCTTGAAGTCACGGATTACCTGCGGGTCACCCTCGATGCGCAGATCCTCGTTGTAGAGCGGTATCGGCGCAAGATCGTAGACCTCGATGTTCATCCCGGCCGGCTTGACCTCCTGCGCCGCACGGATCAGCCCCTTGTTGAAGGAACCCCGGCGTAGGCTTCCTGCTATGGCCAGGACCTGCAATTCACCGCTGCTCATATGCGTGAACTCCGCTGCTGCGTGTCCGGACCGGTCCCCGTGTCGGCAGACCCGCTACAGCTCACGCACCGCCCCGCGGTCGGCCGAGGTCACATGTTTCGCGTACAGGCGAAGCGCCGCGGATACGGTCCGCTCCCGCGGACCCGGCGTGTACGCCTCCGCACCCCGGCTCTCCTCTTCCTTCCGGCGTGAGGCGAGCTCGGATTCTTCGAGTCTGAGGTTTATCGAGCGGTTGGGGATGTCGATGTCTATGATGTCTCCGTCGCGCACCAGCGCAATTCCACCACCCGCCGCCGCCTCCGGAGATACGTGGCCGATCGAGAGCCCGCTCGTGCCGCCGGAAAATCGGCCGTCGGTGACGAGCGCGCAGCTCTTGCCCAGATGCATGCTCTTGATGTAACTGGTGGGATAGAGCATCTCCTGCATCCCGGGACCGCCTCTCGGTCCCTCGTACCGGATGACGACGACGTCGCCCTCCTTGACGCGGCCCTCGAGGATTCCGTCGCAGGATGCATCCTGGCTGTTGAATACTTTTGCCGGCCCGGAGAACTTCAGGATGGAGGAGTCGACCCCGGCGGTCTTCACGATGCAGCCGCTCTCCGCGAGATTGCCGAAGAGAACTGCGAGCCCGCCGTCGGGATAGTAGCAGTGCTCGACGTCGCGGATGCAGCCGCCGGCGCGGTCGCGGTCGAGATCCTTGAAGCGGGACGCCTGCGAGCCCATGGTCCGGCTCGGTACACCTGCGGGTGCACTCTCGAAGATGGACTTCGCCTCCTCACGCAGGTCCGCGCGTGTAACGTCATACCGGTCGATCGCCTCACCGAGGGTAAGACCGTCGACGCGATTCACCGAGCGATCGACGAGGCCACCACGGTCGAGCTCCGCCATTATGGACAGGATCCCACCGGCCCGGTTGACGTCCTCGACGTGAAAGTGCGAGCTCGGCGCAACCTTGCAGAGGCAGGGAATCTTTCTCGAAAGCATGTCGATATCGCTCATGGTGAAATCGACGCCCGCTTCGTGCGCTATCGCCAGGAGGTGCAGTACGGTGTTGGTGGATCCGCCCATTGCGATATCGAGCGCCATGGCGTTCATGAACGCTGCCTTGGTGGCGATCGAGCGCGGCAGAACCGAGCTGTCCTCCTCGCCGTAGTAGCGGTTCGCGAGCTCCACGATACGGGCGCCGGCCTCTTCGAAGAGCTTCAGCCGGTTTGCGTGCGTGGCCACGATGGTTCCGTTTCCAACAGGCGCCATACCCAGCGCTTCGTTGAGGCAATTCATGGAGTTTGCGGTAAACATTCCCGAGCACGAGCCGCAGGTCGGGCAGGCCGCGTTTTCCACCTGATCGATCTCCTCATCGGAAACCGAGGAGTCGGCCGAGAGAACCATGGCGTCGATCAGATCGTACTTCCTGTCGCCGATTCTCCCCGCTTCCATTGGTCCCCCGGAAACGAAGATGGTGGGGATGTTCAGCCTCATGGCGGCAATCAGCATTCCCGGCGTGATCTTGTCGCAGTTTGAGATACAGATCAGCGCGTCTGCCTGGTGGGCGTTGACCATGTATTCCACACTGTCGGCAATGAGGTCTCGGGAGGGAAGCGAGTAGAGCATTCCGTCGTGACCCATCGCGATTCCGTCGTCCACGGCGATCGTGTTGAACTCGGCGGCATAGCAACCCTGCCGTTCGATGATCTCCTTCACCCGCTGGCCGATCTCATGCAGGTGCGTATGTCCCGGTACGAACTGGGTGAACGAATTCGCAACCGCGATGACCGGCTTTCCGATCTGCTCGGTCTTCATTCCCGCTGCGCGCCACAGGCTCCGCGCGCCCGCCATCCGCCGCCCCATAGTGGTCGTTGCGCTTCTCAGACGAAATGCCATAGCTTCCTCCGAGGTTTACTTTACCGATAAAGAATTTGCGGGTCAACCGAGGAGATGCGTACGCCTACAGGCGCTGCATCTCCTCCATCTCGAGGATGAGGTCGAATACGTCCTGGGGCTGAGAGCAGTTCATGATCTTGCTCAGGAAGTTGGGACTTCCGACCAGACGCGCGCTCTTCTTGAGGATTGCCAGGTGCTTGTCGGAATCATACCGGTCGTCGATCAGAAGCATCACAACGTGCGCCGGCTTCCCGTCCGGCGCACCGTAGTCGATACCCTGCTTGGACACACCAAAGGCACCGACGGTCCGCTTGAAGAGCCAGAGCGAAGCATGAGGCAGGGCGATGTTGGGAGCAACGAGCGTGCTCATTACGCTCTCACGCTGCCACAGGGCGTCCATGATTCGGTTGGGATCCGAAATCGCGCCCGTGTCCTCCAGGAAACTCACCATTTCGTGAAACAGCTCGGTTTTTGTCTTGCTTGCGAGGTCGACCTTGATTCGGTCCACGCTGAAAATTTCAGAAAGCAACATCGCTGCGGCTCCTCCCGGTGACACGGGCTATTTTATCAGACCACCCATCAATATGACAGTCACCAGCCCAAGAATCGCGTAAAACTCCGGAAATGCAGCAAGAACCAGCGTGTTGCCAAAGACGTTGTGGCCAGATCCTATCGACGTAATGCCGGACGCACAGACCTCTCCCATCTTGATGCCGGAGAAAAGGTTCACCGCGCCAAGCCCGACACCGGCGCCAAAAATCAGCGCCGCCTGGTACAGCGTCATCTGCGGGGACATATACCCAGCGTAGATGATGTAGCCGACGAACCCGTACAGCCCCTGTGTCGACGGCAGCGCCGAAAGCACGAGGTTAACGCCGAAGGTTTCGGGACGTTTCCGGATAGCACCGATTACCGCGTTACCGGCCGTGACAATCCCGATCGCCGACCCGATACCTGATAGCCCAAACATCAAACCCAATCCAAGTGCCGCCCAGGTGATGTTACCGCCCATTGCAGCTGCAATCGCTCCCATGAAAATCCTCCAAGTCTAATAGATCTATCGTTCCCACACGGAATCAAAGTTTCAAGTTTTCAGTTCGAAGGGGCGATATTCCACCCCGCCGCCTTTGAACCCGACCGAGTTGTAGAACTCGACGAAAGTGAGCCTCAAGGAGTGAACGAAAGCGGACAGCAGTCCGATCGCCAGATTTACTCCCGACCCAATCAGAAGCACAAGTATCATCGGAAAGATGCCCCACCACGCGTCGCCCTTTACCATTACCGACAGGTTGATTACCGTCTCCCCGAGCAGTGCGCCCGAGAGCCCAAGCGCAAACAGACGCAGATAGGAGAGGATGTAACCGGGAACCGTGGTCGCAAGCTCGTAAAGCTCCCACAGGCCCAAGAGCGGCCGCAGAAAGATCTTCTTTTCCAGACTGTTGAACAACAGCAGCAGCACTAGCCCGACTGCAATCATTCCGAAGCCAATCTGCTGCACTGAGGGAATCATTGCTGCGGCGGCGCCGAACGGTATCGGTCCGACTTTGAATGATGGGCCGAGCGAATGCAGCGCGGCAAGCACGATCCCTACAAGCATCAGTATGATACCTGCAGGTTTCAACGCCGCCGCAGGACCATTTGCCCGCACCTGATTTATCGCACGCAGCACGTACCCGAACGTTATCTGTACGATGCCGAGGGTAATCGCGAGCATCATCGCGCTATTGACGCTGCCGAACAGCACCGCCTGCGACAGGGCAGAATGAGGTCCTGCCAGACTTGTGATCTTGATGCCGAAAAGATCGTTCAACAAGAGCCCGAAAACAATTATCGAAACCGAAAGTATCAGCCCGAGATACAGCAGCGGCCTCACCGACTTGCGTTTGATCACCGCGAAAGCAATGAGAGCGGCCACCAGCAGCAGAATACCGTAGCCCAGATCTGCAACACAGAGGCCGAAGAAAATGGTATAAAACGGCGCAAAGAAGGGTGTCGGGTCCAGCTCCCGGTAGTTGGGAATGCTGAATATCCGGAGAATAGGCTCGAACAGCCGGGTATATCCGCCGTTGTGAAGCTTAACCGGAACCCTGTCTTCGGGTTCGGGTTCTTCGAGCAGGAATGCCGCCTCTTCATCTGAAAGAAACTCCTCGAGGCGGCTGCGCTGCCGGGCCGGGATCCACCCCGTGAGAAAGTAGAGATGGCCTTCACCGGCATCGTGAGCACTCGCAACGACCGTCTTGAAGGAGAGCTCGTTCTGCAGCTCGGCATTACGGGCCTCGAGCGTACCGGTGTACGGAAGCAGAGCGTCGATCTCCGAACGTGCCTCGGCAAGCCCCTCGTCGACCTTTGCCATACGTTCCCGGACGAGTGTGACGTTACGCTCGGGAAGGCGTTCTTCCGGCACCGAAATCGGGGTTCCCTCTTTGTCGTCCGGACCAACGACCGCGAAGTACGCCGTTCCTTTGTCTTCAAATAACGGGACGTAGGAGCGGCGCGCATCGCCCTCCATCTCTTCGGCAATATGCGCAGCGGTCGCAAGGGTCGCCGAATGGACCGACATTCGGAGCCCGAACTTGTCGAGCCCTTCGATCAGCTCCGGATCGAAGTTGCCCCAGCGTTCGGCGGCGGCAAGCTCCCGCACAAGCTGCGCGCGTTCAGTTTCGTACCCGTCGATCCGGACACGAAGCAGGTCGATCTTCCGGATCAGATCGTCGGCCTTTCCCGGATATTGTGCCGCCGAAGGCTGCTCCGGAAGCTCGGCAGCTCGCTGCCGCAGGTAGTTTTGAAGCTGCACGATCCGGCTTATCCTTGCCGCGAGCCGCGAAATATCGGGGTCGTCTTCCACCTGCTGCTGTTCGACGTGCACAATTCCGAACTTCTGCAGTTCAGACACGAACTTTTCACGGGTCGCGGGCCGGAACAGCAGCGTCAGCTTGACCATTGGCTCAACCATCGGCTAACTCCTCTTCAAGTTCCTGTGCTTCCGCGCGTTGCTTTGTGATCTTTTGAACAGCGGTATCGAGATTTGCGACATCCTCCAGGTATCGTTTGATACGGCTGATTGCTTCGCCGTAAGCGGGAATCTGCACCTTCTCGTAAAGATTTACCTTTTGCGTTGTCTTGCGTCGCGCCGATTGAATGACCTCGATTCCTTTGGAGACCACTTCCATTCGTGTCAGCATTGTCGTCAAGTCGCGGAGAATAATGACTCCTGTGGAAACCCACAGCGGCCGGTGGAAACGGGAAAAATCGCGAAGGTTGAAGTCGATTCTCTCGATGTCGGGAACTTCTACGCCGGCAATTCTGCTCCGCTTTATGAGTATCTCTTTCAGCTCGTAAATATGCGATGGGAACTCCGCCCAGAGCCGGATATCGCCGCGAAGCTGCGAGAGCTTTTTCTCGTACTCGGCCTCGAGCCGCGCATATTCGTCTTTCTGCCTTTTCTCAGTGACACGGAGCGCCGCTTCCTTGCTCTTGAGAATAGGAAGCGCAGATTCGCGGATCTTCAGCTGGCGCTGAAGCATCTGCATGGACACTTTGTTGAATTGATATTTCAACTCCATGGCTCACGCCTCACTGCCCTTCCAGTATTTCTCGAGAATCGACTCCTTGATGCCGATTTCGGAACGATGGAAGTATGTGCCAAGGAGATCCCAGGCCGCATCGAGCATCTGCTCGATCTGCAGATTAACGTCGATAGCAAGAAGCCTCGTCGAGTAATCGGAGGCGAACTTGATTGCGCGGGTATCGTAGTCGGTAAGCTCGAAGCCGTTGTCTCGCTTCGTCCGGGCGTTCGCCGCATCTGAATAGAGGCGCACCGCAGCGTTCATCACCTGCGGATGGTCTTCGCGGGTCTTCTTGCCGATCACAAGCTGCTTCAACCGCGACAGAGACCGAAACGGATCGACGATGACCTTGTTGATGTCACTGTCCTTGCGAAGGAACAGCTGTCCTTCCGTGATATAGCCGGTGTTGTCGGGAACCGCATGGGTGATGTCGCCGCCGGAAAGAGTCGTCACCGCGATGATGGTGATCGCGCCACCGCCGGGAAACTGTGCGGCCTTCTCGTAGATTTTCGCGAGGTCGGAATAGAGCGAACCCGGCATCGAGTCTTTCGACGGTATGCGATCCATCTTGTTGGCGACGATGGCGAGCGCGTCGGCGAAGAGCGACATGTCGGTGAGAAGCACCAGAACATTCTGGTTGTGATCCACCGCAAAGTACTCTGCGGCGGTTAGCGCCATATCCGGTATGAGCAGCCGTTCGACCGCTGAGTCGTCGGTGGTGTTGACGTAGCTGATAATCTTGTCGAGCGACCCGGCATTGTCGAACAGCTCACGGTAGTAGAGATAGTCGTCGTTCGACATGCCCATACCGCCGAGAATGATCTTGTCTGCCTGTGCACGAAGAGCGACGTCGGCCATCACCTGGTTGTAGGGCTGGTCGGGGTCGGCGAAGAACGGAATCTTCTGACCGGTAACGATCGTGTTATTCAGATCGATCCCCGCAATGCCTGTCGCGATGAGTTCCGACGGCTGGCGTCTCCGCACCGGGTTGAGCGATGGACCACCGATCTCGCGCTCCTCACCTTCGACCGGGGCACCGCCGTCGATCGGATCGCCGTATGCATTGAAGAAGCGGCCGGCCATTTGCGGAGAAACGCGGATCATCGGCGGTTTTCCGGTGAAAACGACCTCCGCATTGGTGCTGATGCCTTCGGTGCCTTCGAAAACCTGCAACGTCACCTCATCGCCGTTAATCTGCAGCACCTGCGCGTGTCGTCCTGCGACGTAGGCAAGTTCTTCGTTGGATACGTCGGTCGCGTGGAGTGAGCAGGTCGCCTTGGTAAGCTTTGATATCTTGGTGTAGACCCGCTGAAAAGCGCTGGTTTCTCTCATTTTGCAGCCTCCTCAGCCACAGCCCGCTCCTTGATGATCGCCAGGAGCTCATTCTCGTGGCGCTTGAAATCGTCGGACTGAAACTCGCTGTAATTCATCTGCCTGAAGGAGTTGATGATTCGTTTGAAGTACGCGCCCACCTGCTCGAAACTGTCGAAATTGTATTCCTGCGAGCACATGTCGAGCACCCGGTCGAGCATGTATTTCTGCCGTTCGAACGGTGTCACCGAATCGACCGGGTCGAACGCGTCCTGCTGCATGAGTACGAAATCGATGGTTTCCGATTTCCAGAATGTTGTGTGATAGTCGACCGGCACCCCGTCGTCGCCGAGGATATTGATCTGGTCGTCGGCTTCCTTGCCTCGCTGCGTCCAGTTCTTTGCCTCGAGGACCTTTTCAACCCAGTCGGGATCGAGCTTCTCGGCAAGATATTTCTCGATTTCGGGGTACTCGAGATACTTCGAGTAACTGTCGATCGGGTCAACTGCCGGGTACCTTTTCGAATCGGCACGTGCCTGGGACAACGCGTAAAAACAACGCGCCGACTTCTTGGTCGATTCGGTCACCGGTTCCTTGAGGTTGCCGCCGGCCGGAGAGACCGTACCGATGAATGTCACCGATCCGGTTTTTCCGTTGTTCAAGCGAACGATGCCTGCGCGCGAGTAGAAGGAGGCTATGATTGCCGGAAGGTCCATCGGAAACGCGTCGGGACCCGGCAGCTCCTCGAGCCTGTTCGACATCTCGCGCAGGGCCTGGGCCCACCGCGAAGTCGAATCAGCGAGCATAAGAACCCGCAGCCCCATGAGTCGGTAGTACTCCGCAATTGTCATCGATGTATAGACGGACGCCTCACGGGCAGCTACGGGCATGTTTGACGTGTTGCAGATGATGGTGGTGCGTTCCATCAGTTTTCGGCCGGTACGCGGATCGATCAGCTCGGGAAACTCGGTGAAGAGCTCGACGACCTCGTTTGCGCGTTCGCCGCAGGCGGCCATGATAATGATGTCGGCTTCCGCGTTTTTCGAAACTGCATGTTGAAGGACGGTCTTGCCGCAGCCGAACGGCCCCGGGATAAATCCCGTTCCGCCTTCGGCGATCGGGTTGAATGTATCGATAACGCGCACGCCGGTCTCGAGCACGCGATAGGGCCGCGGCTTCTCCCTGTACGCGGTTATGGCCCGCTTCACCGGCCATCGCTGCATCATCGTCACCTCGACCGACTTGTCGTCGCCGTTCTTGAGTACGGCGATGACATCCGCGACTCGGCGGGGACCGGGAGGCTCGATCGAAACGATTGTCCATACCCCTTCGAGATCGAACGGAACCATGATCTTATGGTTCAGCCAGTTCTCCTGCACTTCCCCGAGCCAGTCCGCAGCGCGGACGGTATCGCCGACGTGACCGTAGGGGATAAAGTCGTAGCTCTGATCCCGGTCGAGCGGTTCCACGTACTCCCCGCGCTTGAGGAAAAGTCCCACCTTCTTCTCGAGATCTCCCTGCAATCCGTCGTAGATCCGGGAAAGAATTCCGGGGCCCAGTTCGACCTCGAGCATTCGCCCGGTGAACTCGACCTCGGCGCCGATCTTCAATCCGCGGGTTGTTTCGAACACCTGCGCGAACGCGCGGTCGCCGTTGACCCGGATGACCTCGCTCATGAGATTATCGCCTTTGGTGCTGACATAGCAGATTTCGTTCTGTGAAACCGGCCCATCGACGCGTATAGTCAAGAGATTACTGTTGATCCCTACTACTCTTCCTGCCGTCATCTTCTTTGTCTCCGATGTGTGAAAACTCGAGGGAGAACCGCACACTCCGGCGTACCGCATTGAGGAGCTCGCCGAAAAGCTCGTCGCCCTTTTCTTCGTTCAGTGTCTGCCATCGTTCCACGGATTGGTACTTGACGACATAACTGAGAATGAAATCTATAGAGAAGAACTGCGACCCCACTCTCTCGTCGAGCCAGTTCCAGCGGATGCGTGCCATTGTCTCTTCATGCGCAGTGAGATCGGTCGTCTGGAATACTCGAACCAACTCCTCTACGAAGGGAAACTCGGCGGCAAGCCCGAAGTCGGGCGGATTCGCCGTCATAATCGCGTCGTACGCGTCACCGCGAGGAATCAATCGCTCTCGATACGGAAAACCCTGGCTCTCACGGCTGAGCGCGATCGTCAGGTTCCGGAAATCAAGCTCGCGCCTGAAGTAGTCCCGGACAAACTCCGACTCTATGTTCCCGAGCATGTCATAGAAAAGAATGGAAAGCTCATCAATGAGGGGAAGATCCGGGTATGCGCGCGCGTTGCTGCGCAGGAGCTCGAAAAACTCGTTCAGGAAAGGCAGCACGTCGCCACCTGTCTGGGCCGCTTCCATCAGGGTATCCCGATCGTAGCAGGAGGGGGTGACGAAGCTGTCTTCCGCATTGTGGTAAGAGATGGCATTTCGCATGTCGTGCATGAGGAAAAGCTGCCGCAGCGCGACCCGGTCATCGGGTTGGAGATTGGATTCCAGGTAGTCGATCAGCTCTTGCAGCGTTTCCCGCGGTACGTCCTGGCCCCACTTCACATCTGCGAGACTGGCGGCCAGAAAGTAGTAATTGTGTCTCACCTACCCTGCCCTGCCTGCCGGTTGTTCGAATCGGCGACCTTTTCCGTATTGGACGGAAACAGCGCCTCGCGGGTACGCTGTCGGAGAAAACCCTGAAAGAAGGAGACAAAGTCCTCCTCCTGGAACGAGATGCGGTAGCTGCCGTCTTTCGGGCGAATCCGAAAGCCGGTTTTGACCTCGTCGCTGTAGGTCAGATCCAGTCCCCTATCGAGCATGTCCTTCGCTTTAGCAGCGAAGTGATTCGTCATAGCTTCCCGGCGTTCGGGGGGAAGAACCACCGAGATGTCCACGCTGGTTTCGCCAACGTTCCATTTCTCCACGATGTCACGAATGAGCTTCTGTATGAACGCTTCATCCGACAGGCCGGCCTTGACGCCCGCGGGAAGCGTATTGTCCACAAGACACTCGGTAACACGGTTTTCCAGCTGGGCGAGAGCCTGCTCGCCTGCGAGCTTCAGTTCGGCGGATAGTCGCGCCCTTGACTGCTCAGCCTCGCTTTTTGCCGTTTCAACGATTTCCGAGGCTTTCTTATGCGCTTCGGCCAGTATTCGGTCGGCTTCTTTGCGCGCGTTTTCGAGCAGTTCTTCTTCCTGCTCTTTCGCTTTGGCAACGCCTTCCTCGTAGATCTTCGTTGTGAGGTCTTCCAACTTCATGATGTTACTTGCCCTCCGCCCTTCCTGGTACGGTCATGGATTGAATCCAACCGCAGGAAGCAGGCTCCTCGTAGTGTAGGGGCATAACCACCCATACAGAACAGTTGATGTGCTTGTTTTCCGTAGTCGAGTCAGCAGCCACAGACAGGTCCCGTGCGTGCGGTCCTTTCGCGGGACCGGACGCCAACCGTTACAGATCGGCGTATTTGACGCTCGGAGCGGATTAGATGGGAATCCCGCCCGATTCAGCCCACGGTTCAGTCCAAATTTACCGAGCGGTTTTCCCGGAATGGTATCCACACGTATGTTCGATTGCATCAGCAAACAGCAGCGAGCCGCATTTCATCGGATCTGCTTGTGTTTCCCGGTGACAAACATATCCATGCGTTCAAGTTACGGGAATAGACCATAAGGGTTATTCTTCGGAAAATTATCGAACTGAAACATGGTCTCTTTCGACGCCGCTGATACACCCGCACCACAGGCATGCTTGCCATGGATTGTGTGCGCAGATAGTATGTCTCCATGCTCGACCTCAAGTATATCCGCGACCATCTTGCCGACGTCAAGGCAAACATCGCGAACCGTTTCGTCCAGGCGGATGCGGATCTCGTTGTCCGGCTCTACGATGAGCGCAACAACCTCATTCAGGAGATCGAATCACTCCGCAAGCGTCGCAATGAGAACGCTGCACGGATGAAGGGAAAGCCCTCTCCGGAGGAGCGCGCACCGCTCATCGAGGAGGGAAAGAGCATCAAAGAGCAGCTCCCCGTGCGGGAGGAGCGTCTCAAGAACGTCGAGGCAGAGCTGCTCGAAGAGGCACAGAAGATTCCGAACATGGCGCACCCGCAGGCACCGCTCGGTAAAGAAGAGAAGGACAATCTGGAAGTGCGCCGGTGGGGAACCGTCCCAACCTTCAGTTTTGCCCCGAAGGACCACGTCGAACTCGGGCAGGAGCTCGATCTCATAGATTTCGATACCGCCACCCGGGTATCGGGAACCAAATTCTACTATCTCAAAAACCAGGCGGTGATGCTCGACCTGGCGCTGGCCCGATATGCCCTCGACACGGTGGTTTCCAGGGGCTTCATGCCTACGATAACTCCCGACATAGCGCGCGAGGAGACGGTTGCCGGAATCGGCTTCCAACCGCGCGGAGAGGAAAGTAACATCTACACGATCGAGGGTACCGGCACCTGCCTCATCGGCACAGCCGAAATCACCCTCGGCGGATACCATGCGGACCAGATCCTCGAGAGCGCACAGCTTCCCATCCGTCTCGCCGGTCTCTCCCACTGCTTCAGACGGGAGGCGGGGGCCGCGGGTCAGTTTTCCAAGGGTCTCTACCGTGTCCACCAGTTCACCAAGGTGGAGATGTTCGTCTACTGCAGGCCGGAGGACTCCGATTCGATCCACGATGAGCTGCTCCTTATCGAGGAGCAGATATTTCAGGGGCTGGGTGTCCCCTACCGGGTTGTCGATACCTGCACGGGTGATCTCGGCGGACCGGCATACCGCAAGTTCGATATAGAGGCCTGGATGCCGGGCCGCGGTCCCGGCGGCGACTGGGGAGAGGTCACGAGCACCTCGAATTGCACCGATTATCAGGCGAGAAGGCTGGGTGTTCGCTTCAGGGAGAACGGACAGACGAAGCTCGTCCATATGCTGAACGGCACGGCATGCGCAACCTCGCGCGCCATGATCGTGGTGCTCGAGAACTTCCAGCAGCCTGACGGTTCGATCCGGATTCCGGACGCCCTCGTGCCCTATACCGGTTTCGAGGTGATTCCGCCTCGCGCGGGATTCCGCTCCTGAGAGGAGGCCGACCCACGACACTCCCGGCGAAATCCGGCGCCTATGTCATCGCAGAGATCGGCACTTCGCACGGGGGCGACCTCGGGCGTGCGGCCGACCTCATCGCCGCCGCCGCCGCTGCCGGCGCCGACTGCGCCAAGTTCCAGGCAGTCTACGCGGATGAGATCATCCACCCGGCCACTGGCACCGTTCCCCTTCCAGGCGGCGAGATACCGCTCTTCGCGCGGTTCCGCAGCCTCGAAAGGCCGCCGGACTTCTATGCGGAGCTCAAACAGCAAACAGAGGCTACAGGCCTGCGATTCCTCTGCACGCCTTTCGGCCTCCGAAGCGCGCGAATGCTCCGGTCGATCGGCACCACCGAGCTGAAAATTGCCAGTCCGGAGCTCAACCACATTCCCCTTCTGGCCGAGATCGCGTCATACCGCCTCCCGGTCTACCTGTCGAGCGGTGTATCCACCCTCGGCGACATCGAAGAGGCGCTCCAGATCCTTTCCGATGTTCCCGTTACCCTCCTCCACTGCGTCACCGCCTACCCTGCGCCGCCGGAAGACTACAATCTCCTCCTGCTCCGGGCGATGGCGACTCTCCTGGGAGTCGCGGTAGGGGTCTCGGACCACACGCTCGATCCGGTCCTCGTGCCGGTTCTGGCTGTGACCCAGGGCGCCGCGGCAATTGAAAAGCACATAACGCTCTCCCGCAGGAGCGACGGGCTCGACGATCCGGTCGCGCTCGAGCCGGCCGACTTTGCCCGCATGGTCCGCGAGGTCCGGTCGGCCGAGAAGGATCTGAAGGCCGGACGGGCCGCTGAGCTCGAGGCTGAGCTCGAGATTGCCTACGGAGCGGACAGGGTACGCACCGTGCTCGGAAACGGAATCAAGCGCCTTGCTCCTTCGGAGGCGGACAATTACGGCAGAACCAACCGTTCGATACACGCGATCCGGGCGCTTTCAGCGGGCGGGTGTATAGGCCGGGAGGACGTCGCGGTGCTGCGCACCGAGAAGATCCTCACCCCCGGGCTTCATCCCCGCTACCTCGAACAGGTTATCGGAACTACGCTTTCCCGCCCTGTTGCAGACGGTCAGGGAATCAACTGGAGCGATCTCGTCCGAAACTGCCGGGATGTCGACGCAAAAACACCACCATGATATAGTGGACTGAGAAATTATGATTACCGGCAGCGTCAGCAAAAGATGATAGGCAGCGCTCCTACACATAACTGCAACTACCACTGACACCACCTCTACCAAGGGAGGCTCGCTGATGAAAAACAGAACCGGGACAGACGTTTTCGTCGATCTGCTGCTCGATCTCTTCCGTCACATGGTTACCGCACGTGAGATGGACCTGCTCGAACAGGAATATACCCGGCAAGGCGAGGCGTTTTTCCATGTTTCCGGCGCCGGACACGAGGCGACTGCCACTCTGAATCCCTATCTGATCCCTGATGACTGGCTTCACGTGCACTACCGGGACAAGGCGCTCATGCTTGCCCGCGGAATCCGCCCTGAGATGTTCTTTCACAGCCTGTTCAACAAGGACGGAGCGCACTCCCGCGGACGGCAGATGAATGCACACATGAGCGCGCCCGAACTCAACATAATGAGCCTGGTGGGACCAGTCGGGAACAGCCCGCTGCAGGCAGCGGGAGTTGCCGCGGTGATCAAGGACCGGCCGTCCAAACCGATAGTCCTCTGTGCTGTCGGCGACGGGATGACCCAGCAGGGAGAGTCCCTCGAAGGCCTTGCACAGGCGGCCCGCGACCGGCTCCCGGTGCTCTTCCTGGTGGAGGATAACGCCTTCGCCATATCCACCAAGACCCGCGGACGCACCTTCTACTCCCTGCCCGACGGGAGAGCCGACTCAGTATTCGGTATGCCGATCACGCACATGGACGGCCGCGACCCTGTCGCCTGCTACGAGCAGTTCGGCCGGATCATTCCGGCGATGCGGGAGACGCGCGAGCCGCTGGTGATCATATTCGAGGCGGACAGGCTCCAGAATCACACCAACGCCGACGACCAGCGGATGTACAGGACGCCCGAGGAGATCGAAGCGCTCTGGAAGACCGGAGACCCGGTTGCCAATCTGGAGAACGAACTTCTCGGCCGCGATGTCGATGCCGGAACACTCCGAAAGATCATGGCTGACGTCCGTGCCGAGCTGAAGGAGACGGCACGGAAGGTCCTGCGCAGCGCCGAGCCTGCACCGCTCTTTACCGCGTTGAAACCGCTCGAGCCGCGTCTCTCGGACGCCGCTTCGGAATACCGCGGCAGCGATCATGCCGCCGGCGCGCAGAACAACGGGCAGGACCGGCTCACCATGCTCGAGGCGATCCGCGAGGTATTCCGGACACGGATGGCCAAAGACGAACGAATCACTCTCTTCGGTGAGGATATCGAAGACCCGAAAGGAGACGTATTCGGAATCACCCGCGGCCTCACCCAGGCCTATCCCGGCCGTGTGGTCAATTCTCCCCTCGCCGAGGCATCCATAGTCGGCGTATCGGTCGGCCAGGCTCTCGCCGGCAGACGCCCGGTGGCGTTTCTCCAGTTTGCCGACTTTCTGCCAATAGCCTACAATCAGATCTTCGCCGAGCTCGGAAGCATGTACTGGCGTACCGACGGCGGCTGGCAGGCGCCCGTAATCGTCATGATAACCTGCGGCGGCTACAAACCGGGGCTTGGTCCCTTCCACGCATCGAGCATGGAGGCCATCGCGACGCACACGCCGGGGGTGGATGTGGTGATGCCCTCGACCGCCGGAGACGCTGCGGGACTGCTCAACGCCGCATTCGAATCGGGACGGCCGACGCTCTACTTTTATCCCAAGAACTGCCTGAACGACCGGGAGAACGCAACCTCCCCCGATGTGCACCGGCAGCTCGTTCCCCTCGGACGTGCGCGCATGGTGAGGCGCGGGGACGACCTTACGCTCGTGGCCTGGGGCAACACCGTCGCCCACTGCCGGCAGGCGGCCGACGCGCTCGCCGCGGCCGGCATCCAGTGCGACGTCATCGACCTGCGAAGCCTGATGCCGTGGGATCAGACGGCCGTGCTCGAATCGGTCGAGCGCACAGGGCGCCTCATCGTCGTCCACGAGGACAATCATACAAACGGATTCGGCGCCGAGGTCGTCGCTACGGTCGCCGAACGGGCATCGCGGAAGATCGAGGCGCGGCGCGTGACCCGCGCCGACACCTACGTGCCCTGCAACTTCGGCAACCAGCTGGAGGTTCTCCCCTCCTACAGGCGGGTTCTCGAGACCGCGGTAGAGCTTCTGGGCGGACGTGTCGAGTGGAGGAAACCGCTCACCGGGGAGAAGAACGTATATCTGGTGGAGGCAATCGGCTCGAGCCCGTCCGACGAGTCGGTTACCGTCGTCGAATGGAAGATAAAGCCGGGGGACATCATAGAAGACGGCGCCCAGCTTGCCACGCTCGAAGCGGACAAGGCGGCGGTCGATCTCTCCTCGCCGGTCGGAGGAACGGTTACCGAGCTCCTGGTTGAAGAGGGCGACATGGTCAAGGTTGGAACTCCCATTCTGAGGGTGCGCACCGGAAAAGAAGATGAGGATGGAGATTGCTCCTACGAGCACATGAAGCCGATAACGCGCGAAGAACCGGGAGACCCCGTGATAAGCGGAATTTCGCGCAGCAAGGCACATGCGCCGCCCGCCGCCGGAACCGGGACAGGCACCGCAGCCGGCCCGGCAGTGAAGCCTGCCTCTGCCGCCGTTGTGAGCATCGCCGGCATAGCAAGCTCCCGGGGCAAGCGCACTGTCTCGAACGAAGAGATCGCTTCCCTTTCGCCCGACTGGAGCGCCGACGACATCTTCAAGCGGACAGGAATCGCCTCACGGCCCTGGCTCGCCGACGGGGAGACCGCTCTGTCTATCGCGCTCGAAGCCTCGCGGAAGCTGCTCGCGGAGAAAAACCTCAGCGTGCGGGACATCGATCTGATCATCTGTTCGACCGAAACTCCGATGCAGAACACGCCGTCGATGGCAACGCTGATTCAGAACGGCCTTGCAGACGGCAACGAAGAGGTGCTCTGCGCAGCATATGATGTGAACGCAGCGTGTTCAGGCTATATCTACGCTCTTCAGATCGCCTACGACTATCTCCAGAGCTCACCCGGTCACCGGGTGCTCGTCGTCACTACCGAAGCACTTACGCCGCGCCTGAATCTTACCGACTTCGGAACGGCTCCCATCTTCGGCGACGCGTCGACGGCAACAATTCTTGCAGCAGCCGACGCGCCGCTTCCCGGCGGGCTTCGGGTGCACCGTCCGGTGATCGGAGCCCACGGAGAGGACGGCACCATCCTGCGGGTTCCCTCCGAGGTCGACCAGAAGATCTACATGGACGGGCCGAAGGTGTTCCTGGAGGCCATCAAGGACATGATGATGATGTTGAACAGGGCCTGTGAGGCGGCTCAGATCGACACCGCCGACCTCGACCTCATCGTTCCGCATCAGGCAAATCAGCGCATCATCAACGCCATCCGGCAGCGCATGAAGGTGCCCCGCGAAAAGATGTACAGCAACATCGCCAACAACGGGAATACCTCCTCCAGCACGATTCCGCTATGCCTCGAGGAAATTCTGACCTCAGGCGGCGATGACCGTTATCTCGGGATCGCCGCGTTCGGCGGCGGGTTCACCTTCGGCGGAGGCGTCCTGGAGCGGCCCCGCTGAGCGGGCGGATCGATCAACAATATTGGCACCACTTCATTCGAACCTGGAGGAAGCATGGAGCAGCCGGACGGTCTTACGAGGTGTGACTGGTCTACGCGTGATCCGCTCTACGTCCGGTATCATGACACCGAATGGGGCGTGCCGGTCCACGACGAGGTGCGCCACTTCGAATTTCTCCTGCTGGAAGGGGCGCAGGCCGGCCTCTCCTGGTACACCATCCTCCGCAAGAGGGAGGCCTACCGGAAGGCGTACCGAGGATTCGATCCTGAAAAGGTAGCGCGTTTCGGGGATGCGGACGTTCAACGTCTCCTGTCAGATGCGGGTATCGTTCGAAATCGTCTCAAGATTGCATCCTCGATCGAAAACGCCCGCCACTTCCTCGAAGTCCAGCGTGAGCACGGAACGTTTGACGCCTACATCTGGGGCTTCGTCGGGGGTTCACCGATCGTGAATCACTGGAAGACGCTGGACACAGTACCGGCAACCACACCCCTTTCGGACAAAATCAGCAGCGACCTGAAGAAAAGAGGCTTTCGGTTCGTCGGCTCGACGATAATCTATGCCCACATGCAGGCGATAGGGCTCGTTAATGACCACCTTGTGGATTGTTTTCGCCACGATGAGCTTGCCTAGGGACAGGGCAGGATACAGGTGGTATAAAGAAGCTTGTTGATATCGCGCGGAGAACTGGCCGCGCGATCGGGACTTACGCTTCCGCTGGGGCGCTTTTTCGGTTAAATATATATTTTGGAATGACTTGGGAAGATTTATCAACACGCTTGTTGATACTTGCCAGGATACAAAATGGCCCGCCGACATTGATCGTCTGACGGGCCGGTAGGTCCCCCCATGTGGGTTGGGGTTGCTCCGAATTCTAATATACCCTGCCACACTTTGCAAGCGATTTGTTGAGAAAACATCGAACGTGCCGCCGCGATTTGTCGATACTAAATCCAAGAGAGATGAGCCATGCGACACGCTGATTTCAGACGTCCAATTGCGGTGATAACCGGAGCTACAAGCGGAATCGGGGCTGAGTTCGCCAGAAGATTTGCGGCCAATGGCTACGACCTGGTCGTTACCGGACGGAGGAAGGACAAGATTTCCCAGCTCGTGAAGGAGATCGAGGAGAGATACGGAACGCAGGTGGAGACGATCCTGTGCGAGCTGTCGAATCCGGATCACCTTGACCGCCTCGTCCGCCGCCTCATCGAGAAGGACGAGGTGGCCGCCCTGGTCAACAACGCCGGATTCGGAATCGGCACCGAGTTCGCGGAAGCCGAGGTGGACACCTTTCTCGCAATGTTGCGGGTCCACGTGGAAACCGCTGTGCGCCTGGTTCACGCGGTTCTCCCGGCGATGCGGAAACGGCAGCGCGGAACCATCATAAACGTCTCGTCTCTGATGTCGGCGCTCCCGGCACCGACTAGCTCGGTCTACAGCGGCACCAAAGCCTTCCTAACCCTGTTTACCGAGAGCCTTCACATGGAGCTGCGTCGCGACAACATACGGGTACAGGCGCTCCTGCCCGGCTACACCCGGACCGATTTCCACGACCAGATGGTGAGCCGGAATCCCGACCTGCGGCGCGAGCGCTACCGGTCGCGCGGCATTCTCCGCTTCCTGCCGCCCGAACGGGTGGTCGATGCCTCTTTTCGTGCGCTCGAAAGTGGACGGGTCGTCTGCGTACCGGGTTTTCTGTACCGCGCGATGTGGACGATCGTGAAGTTCGTTCCGAGACGGCTGGTCTACGCGTTGACCTCCGCCTCGGTAAGGTAGGCCTCGGTCCTGCGGGGCTATTTGCCCCGCCCCTTGCTCTTCTTGCCGGAATCGGCGCTTTCGTTTTCCTCATCCACGATGTCGACACGGATATTGGCGCCACTCTCGTCTTCGGCCTGGACATCCGAATCTTCGGACCGCGGCGTCTGGCGTTCCTGCTCCGCGGCACGTCGGGCGTTCTCAAAGAACTCACCCACCTGCTTGAGCCCCTGCGTTATGCCCTTCTCCGCCGACCTCAGGAGGTCGTTCACCGGGTCGGGGCGTTCTCCCGATTCTTCTGCCCCGTGAGTCCCGCCGCCGCGGGAGTACTCGTTGTACCGGTCTCTCACCTGATCGGCAACCCGCTCGACGTTCTCCCGGATCTGATGAAACGCGTCCTCGATGCCCTCCGACACGCTCTTTCGGCCGTTCGCCATGTCGTTGAGGTTGCGGACCCCGCGGTAGACCTCGGACATCGGATCGCCTCCGCTGCCTGCCCCGCGCAGCTGCTCGCGGTAGAGCGTCGACAGACCGGGAATATCTCTGAACACCCAGGCGAGGATGCTTCGAAGAAACACCACCCGGTCCGCCTCTTCGCGCTTGTTGGTCCGTGCGAGCTCTTCGATTATGGACGATGCGAGAGCGCCCGCATGCTCGGAGAACTCAGGCTCAGGCGGCCTGGTCATCTTGATGTACTGATAGGCGGCAATGTAGTTACGCTCCCGTACGAGCCGCTCGAAATGTGATTTATCCCAATTCTGATTCATTCTATTCTCCCTTTGCCTTGACGCTTCCGAGACCCGACACCTCGATGTTCTGCGAAGAAACCGTTCCGTAGTAGTCGACCTTACCCACACCGTGCAGGTGGCCGGAAAGATTTCCGCCGTTCATCGTCAGGACTATCTGGCTGGCGCCTGCGACCTCCACGACCGCATTGGTGACAGTGCTCGCTTTGAAGTTCACATCAGCCGCGCCCGCGGTATTGACTGCGAGGTTCTCAACCCGGTTGCCGCTGCCTGTGACACTTCCCGCCCCCGATATGGAGAGCACGAGCGAAGGCTCGATAAAGCCCTCGATGGTCGCTTTCACCCCGCCCCGCAGGTCCACCTTGTTCACCACCGGTGTGACCACGGTCGCGGTCAGCTTGCCCTGGAGCAGCCTCACCTCGTGTGTCAGACTTATCGTGACAGTCCCTCCCTGCGAATCGACGCTCACGTCCTTCATTACGTCGCTCGGGGCATTCACCATCACGGACGCCTTCTCCCCGTACGTGAGACTGACCTGCCATCCGCCTTCGACGACGAGCGCGCGCAGGCCCTCGATAGGGAATGACTTCGAGATCTCGCTCCCGCTTCCCGAGGCGGACGTACCGCCTATTGCCTCGTTCGTAACCCGTTCAACGGCAGGCTTCACCTTCTGTACGAAGATGTAGCGTCCCGCTACGATCATGACGCCGATTACGATCACGATCCCGACGACACTGAAAATGAGAACTCGCTTCTGCGCATCCATCATCTGCTCCGGGGAGGTACTCGGATAGCTCCAATATATTGCCCGCGCGGGCTATTATCAACTGCCGGAGAATTGGCGAACGGGTCGGTAAGGGCTAAACTCGATGCTATGATCCGCGTTCTACTGCTGCCAATATTGTTGTTTTCGGGGATCGGGATCGGGGCCGTCTGGCCGCAACAGCCTCTGCGGATCATCGTCAGGGAGGAGCTCAGCACCCACCTCGGCAGCCGCTACCTGGGTCACATCTATCGTGAAACGCGTGCCGCGCTCCGGGAAGACGATGGAAGCATGGTCGGCGAGGTTTATCGGCTCGAGCAGACGCTGACGAACTCCAGCCGGAACGCCCATCAGGTGGAACGCAGCGAAACGATTCGGTTCGGGGCCGACGCCGGCGGCGTTCCTCTTGCGATCCGGTTTCCCAGGGACCCCGAACAGGGCACAGACCACTGGCCGTTTCCCTATGCAGAGTTTCCGCAGCTGCCCGCCACGCTACCCGGCCCGGGAGGGAACTGGGAAGCTCAGTCAACCTACTACGCGGATCCTCTGAATTCCGGAAATCCGATCCGGATTCCCTTTGCCTGCAGGTACACATTCGTACGCATGATGGATTTCCAGGGCGAAAAGGTGTACGAGATTACGGGTCAGTTCGCGGTTCGGCGCGGCGCGATTGGAGGTTCCGCCGGAAAGACAGCGTCAGCCGGACCGTTTGTGTCCGGCCGCCACACCGTCACGATACTTGTCGCGGTCGACGGGACCGGAATTCGGCTGATTCGGGACCTCGTCGACGAGCAGTACCGGTATCCCCCAGGCACCGACCTCAGCGCGGCGCTCCCGCAGGCTTCCGGTCCGCTGGATTCCGGAACGAACATCCCTACCCCGAACTCGCCGTCTCCGGAGACGCTTCGTTTTTCCGGGTTCCTGCTAGCGTGGTTCACCCCCACTGCACCGCTCGACCGAGGGCTGATCGCGACATCTGCAGCGAGGGAGCTCGGGACACCGGAGAGTTCCGACGCAGGAGGGGCTCCCGCCGCCGGCGGTCCCTCCGCTCCGGTCGGTGCACTCGCACCGAGCGGGCCGCCGGCACTGAACGAGCCGCCTGCACGGAACAGGCCCGCTGCAGCAGGCGGGACTGCGGGGGCTGCCGCCGCAGCGAGCCAGGTTCCGGACGTGTCGGTGGACAACCGCCCCGACGGCGTGCGCATCACCCTCTCCAACGTGCACTTTCTACCGGACCGCGCGGAGGTGGTTCCGGCCGACGCCAGCCGGCTCTCCCGGATTGCCGCCGTTCTCAAGAGCGTGCCCGACCGCACGATCAGAGTGATCGGCTACACCGCCGACGTAGGCAATCCGGCGGGACAGAAGACGCTTTCGGCCGAAAGGGCGAGGGCAGTCGTGGATTACCTGGTAAAGGCCGGCATACCGGCTTCACGATTCATCTATGAAGGCCGGGGCGCAGCCGATCCCGTTGCCGACAACAGCTCCGAGAGCGGGCGGTCGAAAAACCGGCGGGTCGAGATCACGATCCTTCAGGATTAGGCGCGGTTGACCGCAGCTGCCAATCCTGACATAGTAGTCACTGCAGCGCAGCGGGGTGAACTACAGTCATGCCAACTATTCGAAAATTCGGATTCGATCGCAGCAGCATCAGTCTCCTTGCCGCGCTGACCTACGCCGGGCTGGCGATGGTGCTTTTCACCTACCTCGTCCCACCGCTTCTGACACCGAAAATGGCAGCATCGATACCCTTGCTCGGGAGTCTTCCCGGAGACCTGCCCGGCTACGTCACTCGATTCATCCTGTCGTTTCTCCTGCTGGGGGTGGGCGCTTTGATATCGGCGCGCCTCTTCGGCTGGGACCGCCGGGACCTCGGTCTGGTGGGTGCGGGAGGGTTTCTTCGGAGCCGCCTTTTTCTGATATTCCTTGCCGCCGCGGTCATCATCGGCTTCCTGAGCGCCTATTCTCCGGACCTGTTCCGGTTTTATCCCTACTCGCACACGCTTCTTGCACTCAGCGTGACCGAGTCCGGGTGGTTCTTTCTCCTGCATCTGTGCAGCTACTTCATCTTCTACTACATCCCCTGGGAGCTGTTCTTCCGGGGATTCCTGATTCTGCCCTTTGTTCACGCATTCGAGAGAGCTTCCCCGGCGCCCACGTCCAGGGGGCTCCTGATGGTAATTGCGAGCTTTCAGATAATTCCCTCCGCACTGCTTCATTTCGGACATCCGGTCTCCGAGACTGCATCCGCCGTGCTTTTCGGACTGCTCGCGGCGTGGCTTGTCTGCCGGACACGCTCAATCCTTCCCGGGCTTCTGTTGCACGCGACGATCGGGCTGTGCCTCGACACCGGCATTCTGCTGCGAACCATCGGTGTGCTTCCGGGACTCACGGGCACGATGTGAGAGGAGCTGCGGGTGGCTGAGCGAAGCTCTGAAAGGGTACTGGTAACGGGCGCCTCCGGATTCATCGGAGGGCACATCGCAGGAGAGCTCGCGCGCAGGGGCTATCAGGTGAGGGCCGCATACCGTCGCAGGCAGATGCCGCCGCGACTCGCGCAGCTTGCTGAGCAGGGCGTAGAGGCGCTCAGGATCGATCTCACTGCCCCGAAGAGCGCTGACGACGGGGTCGGGGCGATTCCGGAAGCGCTCGAAGGCGTTGATGCGGTGGTTCACGTGGCGGCACTTGCAGGCGATTGGGGCCCCCTCGAGCTCTACGAGCGTCAGAATTACGATGCCACGGTCGAGCTGCTCGACGCCGCGCGATCGGCAGGCTGCCGGAAGTTCGTGTTTACAAGCTCCATCGCCGTGCACGGCTTCGGACCACACGACGGGACAACCGAAGAGGGACCCTACTATCCGCCAATTGTTCCCTATCAGATCACCAAGAAGATGGCGGAAGATTTCGTTCTCGCGGAAAATGGAAAGGACATCGCTACCACGGCGATCCGGCCCGGGAATGTCACGGGTCCCGGAGATACTTCGACCATGTTTCCCATGTTCGAAGCGATGCAGCGCGGACTCAGGGGCACGGTGAACAGGGGCAGGAGCCTCACCTGTCCGGTTTTCGTCGGCGACGTGGCCGACGCGCATATCCGGGCACTGGAGAATCCGGCCGCGGATGGTCTTGCATTTAATATCACCAGTGGGGAGCGGGTAGACTGGGCCGAGTACACCGCCTACGCCTGCAAGGCGCTCGGGCTGCCCGAGCCTTCGCTCAACATACCGCTGGGGCCCGCATTCGCCATTGCCCGCTTCCTCGAGGCCGTATATCATCTGTTCAGGATAAAAAACGCGCCGACGCTCACGCTCTACCGCATAAGCCAGGTTGCGTACGACTACTCCTTTTCGATTGAACGTGCCCGGAGGGTCCTCGGCTTCGAGCCCCGCGTCGGGTGGAAAGAGGCAGTCACCCTCGCTGCGGAAGACTTCCTCCGCCGCAGCCAGAACGGAGATACCGGAAAGAACAGATGATCGGGCAGATAGACAAGGATCACGGTCCTTCAATACGCAATATCCTCAAGTACATCGTAATCGTCATAGTGATCGGCCTGGCAGTCAATCTGCTGATTGCGTTTCTGATGGATTCAAAGGCGGTCTTTGCCGCGCTGGGCCGCATCCGCGTGTCCTACCTGGCGATTCCCTTCGCATGTTATCTGATGGTGAACATCATCGATTCGTTCCGGACTGTTCTGGTCGCCCGCCAGTTCGGCGCGCGTGTTCCGCTGCTTCAGGCATTCTACAACAGCGTCATCGGCGTGCTGTTCAACAATCTCACACCGATGGGCGCCGGCGGCCAGCCCTTTCAGATCTATCATCTACAGCAGCAGGGGCTGAACACGCGGATCGCGACAAACATAATCCTCTCGCGCTTCGTCGAAAACGCGATGGTTCTGATGTTGATTCTCGTCCTCGCGACTCCGGTTATCATCCAGATATCCCAGTCGTTCGCCATCGGCGGCGTGGTGATGCTGCTGGGTCTTCTCGTGACCTTCGTCTTCGCCTTCTTCTTCCTCGCGGCGCTCATAAAACCCAATCTGATCGGTCGGTTCGCGATGTTCATTCGCAAGAACTTCATCGGGCGCTGGATTTCCCGCATCAGCCGCAGGCCCGACTGGGCGGAAGACCTGGTCACCTGGTCCGTGCAGCTCCGGGAAGAGGTTCACTTCCTGTGGACTGAGAAGCTGTGGGTGATGTCGTTCGATACCTTTCTCGGCATCATCAATCTGCTGCTTCAGGTCACGAGCCTCTACTACGTCATCGTTGTAGTGGTAGGTATAACACCAAGCTATATCGATGTGCTCATGGCCTACGTGGTGATCTGGCAGGTTGTCTTCTATATTCCCACTCCCGGAGCCAGCGGAAGCGTAGAAGGTGCGTTTGCCATGGTCTACAGCGAAATAACCCACAGCCCCGAGCTCACCTTCATTTCGATCGTCGTGTGGCGCTTTGCCACCTATTACCTTCACATATTCTTCGGGTCGATAGTGCTGTTCTCATATCTTCGGACGAGAAACCGGCAGCCTCAGCCCGCCAGTCCCGAATGATAGCCGCAATCAAACTGGTGCAGCGTTACCGCGGCAGGTCTGAAGCTCGTGCACAGACAGCCGATGTAACCCGGCGCAACAGGGAACTCCTGAAGCTCCAGCGGCGGGAGCTCCGGGTGTCTGAGGGAGATATTCACCTCCTGGCCGCCCACGTCCAGATCCCGTATCCATTCGGCCAAACTGCCGCCGAACGATTTCACCGCCGCCTCCTTGCGGGTCCACAGCCGGCAGAACGCTTCGGCACGGAGAGCTTCCGGCGCCTGCAGCACCGCCTCTGCCTCGCTTGCAAGGAAGAAATGATCCATGAGGGTTTGAACGCCGTTTGGAAGACGGACCCGCTCTATATCGACGCCCAGCTCGCCGCCGCGGGAGACCGCCACCACCGCCCAGTCGTGGGAATGTGAAAGGTTGAAATGTATCTGTTCGCGGACCTTTACCTCGCCGTCCGCTACAACGTGCGGATGCGACGGTTTTCCGTTGCGGTTTCTGATCAGCCTGACATCCCGCGGATCACACGGCACGTACCACCCGAGCACCCGCCGAAATGCCGCCCGGTAGAGTGAGAAACGCTCGCGCTCGCGTGTGGAAATGTAGGAAAGCGCCTCTTCGCGCTCCCTTTCGTCAAGGTGGTCCAGGAGCGTCTCACCGCACTCGATCAACGTAGCACTGCTGAATATCCAAACCTGCACGTTGTTCTCACCAAGTTCGGAAGCCTGGGGGGGCGTGAGATGGCTCATTGTTCAACTATCGTGCATGGAGGCCGACTTGTAAAGGTCAAAATGGCCCCGGAGCGCATTTCAACAATATTGGCACCACTGCAAACGGCTTGACAACCGCGGCTTTAGGCTGTTTTATGGAGCCTGCAGAACACGCCAACTATTCCAACCCAAAAAGGACTGACAGTGGCACAGCACACAATAGAATATCGGCGTCCAACGGGCGATCGGCGGGTAGTCATTACCGGTCTTGGCACCCTCAATCCATTGGGAAAGTCGGTTCCCGAATTCTGGGCAAACCTGGAGGCCGGCAAGAGCGGAGTGCGCCGCTCAAGAAATGTTGATCTTGGAGATTTCGGGGTTCAAATATCGGCGGAGGTCGACCTGCCCGGGAACCTGCCCGAATACTTCACCTCGAAGAAGATGCTGCGCAGGCTGGACCGCTTCGTCGTCCTTTGTCAGGTAGCTGGTGTTCAGGCGGTACGGGACAGCGGTCTAGACGTCGGAAAGAATCCGTTTCGATACGGGGTCATTGTCGGATCGGGAGTCGGCGGGCTCGGCGCCCACATGGACAACATTCCGCGAATGCTCCAGACCGGCCTTTCCAACGGTTCGCCCTTCTACATCGTAAACGCTATTCCCAATACCGGAAGCGCCTTTCTCTCGCAGGAAATGGGACTTATGGGACCCTCCTTCTCGGTGAATTCGGCCTGCGCATCCGGCAATCACGCGATAGGTATCGCCGCGATGATGGTTCGAAGCGGCATGGCCGATGCGATGTTCGCGGGTGGTTGCGAAGCGGTAGCAAACCAGATCGGCATCGGCGCGTTTGGGAACATCATGGCGCTTTCGACCCGCAACGATTCGCCAGAGACTGCGAGCCGGCCCTTCGACCGTGACCGAAACGGTTTTGTCCTCGGCGAGGGCGCGTCGGTGCTCTGCCTGGAGGCGCTCGAGCACGCTATCAAACGGGGCGCACGGATCTATGCCGAGCTCACCGGAATCGGGTTCACCAGCGACGCGCACGACCTCGTTGCGCCGCATCCGGAGGCGGCCGGCGCGGTGGAGTGCATACGCTCGGCCATCGCCGACGCGCACCTTTCCACCGAGTCCATCAACCTGATCAACTGTCACGGTACCTCCACGCTGATGGGAGACCGCGTAGAAAGCGTGGCCATCAATAAGGCGCTTGGTGCCCACGCGTCGAAGACACTCGCACACAGCACAAAATCGATGATCGGACACCTTCTGGGCGGAGCGAGCTCCACCGAGGCGCTTGCGGCGATTCTTGCGATTCACGGGGGTATCGTTCATCCTTCGATAAATGTCTTCAATCAGGATCCCGAGGTTCGGCTCAACGTGGTGAAGGAGACGATGAAGACCAGGGCGATCAAACACGTGCTGTCGAATGCGTTCGGTTTCGGCGGACATAATGCCGCGATTGTCCTCTCGCGGTTCGAAGACTAGAGGAACAACACCTCGCCGGCGCTCACGCTGGCCACCTTTCCATCCACCAGACACTGCCCGATCATGCTCGCGAAGTAGCCGTCGTGATGCAGAACACGGGCAATGAGCACTGCGCGAGCGCCCGGAGGCACCGGCTCGCCGTAATAGGCGCCGAGCACCCGGGTCGCGCGGACCGAAAGCTCCGCGTCGCCTGGGGGCGGCAGGGTCGTATTGTTCGATGTGAAGTAGTGGAGGCACAGGCCGAGCTGACCGACGGCCTCGATCTGAAAGGTTCCCGGGTAGATCGGGAAGCCGGGAAAGTGTCCGGCAAATACCGGGTCCCCCGGATCCATGTACTTCTCACCCGAGATCCGCAGCTCCTCGAGATCAAGCCCCGTAACCCGGTCGACGAACAGAAGCGGCGGCCGGTGCGGAAGAAGCCTCCGTACCACCTCCGGCCCGTAGTCGACCCGCGAGCGGAGCTCGTCTATCTCGAAGAGCGGCTTCTTGCGGTGGCGCCGAAGCAGTTCGACCGCCTCCGCATCCACTTCTCCGCTCACTAGGAGCGCAGTCCCTTCACCACCACGTCCTCGATGATGTTGAGCGTGCGGTCCATCTCCTCCTGCGTGAGCTGCGAGGAGACCGACATGCGGAACCTGCGCGCGTGCGCGGGAACCGCCGGGAAGTCCACCGGCTGGAGGAACAGGCCGCGCTTCTGCATCTGCTCGGCAAAGCCCATCAGTTTCTCACCCGAAGGACCGATGATGATCGGAATAACCTGGCTTTCGGTCTTTCCAAGATCGAGCTTAATATCGAGCAGGTGTTTTTTTAGGTAAGCGGTGTTGGCCCACATCCTGTCCCGCAGCGTCGAATCTCTTGTGGCTACCTCGAGCGCCTTGATGAGGCCGGCCACGACCGGCGGCGAAGGTGCACAGGAGAAGTTCCACGGCGATGAGTAGCCTTTCAGATAACGCACCGTGTCGGCCGTTGAGCAGATGAAACCGCCCACCCCGCCGAACGATTTACTGAGCGTACCGAACGATATACCGACCTCCTCTTCGAGGCCGAAGTGCTCGGCCACACCGCGTCCGTTCTCGCCGAACATGAGAGTCGAGTGCGCCTCGTCGATATAGATCGGCGCGTCGTAGGCCTTGCACACTTTCACCACGTTCGGCAGATCGACCAGGTCGCCGTCCATCGAGTAGACACCCTCGACGACAACCAGCACGCGTTTGTCCTTGCTCTTTTCGAGCATCTGCTCGAGGCTGTTCGTATCGTTGTGATCAAAGAACATTGTCTTGGTCTGGGCAAGCGTTCCGCCGTCGATCAGGCTCTTATGGCATTTTTCATCCAGGATCAGGACATCGCCCTTTCGCATGAGGCCCTGAATTGCCCCGACATTGCCGCCAAACCCTGAGGAGTAGAGTATGCAGTCTTCCTTCTGCTTGAAGTCTGCCAGCATCCGGGCGAATTTAACGTGAAGGTCGAAGGTGCCGGACAGAAGCGGAGCTCCGGACGCGCCGAGTCCGTACCGTTCCAGCCCCTCTTTCGCGGCAGCAAGCACCTCCGGATGGGTCGACAGGCCAAGATAATTGTAGGAGGTCAGATTGATGATATCCCGCTTCTGATGGTCCAGATTGCTCAGGATCTGCGTGGACACCTTCGGTGCAGCGAGGAGCTGCTGCTCGAAGAAGCTGTAGCCGTGCTGGACACGCGGATCGCTCATCCATTCGGTAAAATCCGTCGGCGGGCGGAGAACGTTCTTGTTGTCGTTAAAGAAAAAATCGGCAAGACTGTAATTGAGAATATCGTGCATGTGAATCCCTATTTATCGACGTACTCCATGAATTTGTCGGCGAGCTGGTCGATGGTGGCGATATCTGCAAGCTCGGCGCGAGGAATCTTGATGTTCAGCTCACGCATGGAGGTCGAAACTACCTCGATCATGTCGAGGCTGTTGGCTCCGTAGTCCTTCATCGACTTCTGGGGATCGATATTCGCCTCTTCGACATCGTCGAGATTGTCGACAATGTTCCGCTTGATAACCTCGATCACCTCTTCTTTCGTCATAGTTCACTCCTCCCTGAAATGTTGTTGTGTGAGAATCGGGCCGTCATTGCCAGAAGCACCATTTCGGCGCTGCTGAGCGAACTCTTTCGGCATTGCGGGGATGCGTCAGTCGCCGCCGCGTC
Source organism: uncultured Spirochaetales bacterium (assembly GCA_964577375.1). Lineage (GTDB taxonomy): Bacteria > Spirochaetota > Spirochaetia > DSM-27196 > DATKUC01 > DATKUC01. Next base: position 115,991 of record CAZNYW010000003.1, read on the forward strand.
TGCGAGACGAAAGATAACGCATCATCGTATTATCCTGAAACGGCAGACCGTAGTCAACCGAAATGATCTGACCGTTCACCGCGTCGAGCAGCCCGCTGCACATCGCGAGGATGGTTCGACCGCAGGTGTCAGGATCGAGTATCATCCGCTCGTCTGCGCCGCTCTCGCGGATGAACTCGAAATACTCCTCCCCGAAAATAGCATCGAACGAATCGGTCTTCACCGTTCCAAAACGCAGGACGTTGACCCGCGTTCCCTCTTCGAACAGGTGAATTGAGAGGTAGCGCGAGAAAAACTCCAGAAGCGCCTTGGAAGCGGCAACGAAGTCGTATCCGGTATAGAAGTGATCCGGGCCGTCGGAAGAGATTCCGAGGATCTTTTCGGGATAAGACCCGAACCTCTGGTGTATTTTCTGGGTGTAGGCGATGAGCGGCCAGGTGGAGTACTCGAGCGTCTTGAACAGCGACCGCTTCTTGTACTCTTCGAGCGATCTGACGGTGGCGGCGAAGCCCACGTTGCTTATGAAGAAATCGACCCGTTTCTCGACAGCGGCGATCGCGTCCATTACACCGTCGGTGTCCTCGTCCACCGATACGTCGGCCTGGATCAGCACCGGCCGCGGCGCCTTCTCGCGGTCGAAGAGCTCGAGCAGCTCCTCGGAATCGGCGCTTCCCCACTTATAGGTGAGGTAGGTGCGTGCACCGGCCCGCGCCAGCTCCAGCGCTGCGGCAAGCCCTATGCCCCGCGTCCCTCCGGTAATCAATGCTGATTTGGTGCTCAGATCTATGCTCACCATGGCATGCTCTCCGTCCTCGCTATTGTGCGTAAAAATCCTGTATCGTCTTTTTCGTCTCAGGGTATCCGAAGCTGAGCCGGTGCATCATATCCTCCTGCAGCCGCGCCTCAATCAGGAGCTTCTTCTTGCGGGCCGAGAGGGTGTATTTGAGCAGGGCAACCGACTTTGGATTCTTCTCGCAGATCTGGAGGGCGATATCGCGGGCGCGGGCTGCAACCTCCGCGCGCGGAAGGATGTGGTTGATGTTGGTGCCCTTCGTCTCGAGCTCTCGGCCCTTGAAGCGCTTGCCGGTATACATCATTTCATTGGCGATGAACGGCCCCACGAGCTCTTCGAGCAGCGTCGTGATCCCCATTCCCGGAGTGAAGCCCATCGTCATGAATACCGCACCGTAGCGGCTCTCGCGCGCCGCAAGCACGATGTCGCAGCAGACCGCGACCGCAAGGCCGCCGCCGACGGCGTGGCCCTCCATCGCCGCGATCAACGGAAACGGAGCGTTGACCAGCCGTTCGCTTATGACGAGGTCCTTGACCACCGTTTTTCCGTCGCAGAGGTCGATAAGCGACTGTTTGTCCGCGCCCCCGCAGAAAACGTCCGGAAGTCCCTCGACGATGCAGACCCGGGCGGTTCCCGCAGCCTCCATTGCCGACAGCGACTCGACGAACTGGTCCACGAACTCGCCTGAAAAAGTGTTCCGCCCCGCCTCATCGCGCATGCGTATCCGGCCGATCCCGTCGCCGTCGATCGACCAGCCGACGAGCTTTCCGCCGTCACTCATTTCGCCCATTTCAGCTTTCCTCCGTAGTCGAGAGCGGGATCGTCGGCTTGTAGCGTGCGAACCAGGGGGGGAGCCCGCCGTTCTCGAAGTCGCGCAGGCGAGCCTGTGTCCCGGGGTCGGTTACGATCGACTCGAGCAGCTCTATCGCCCGGTCGAGCATCTCCGAACGCGGCAGATCGGGCCACTCCGAGGTGATGCGCTTCGCAGTCTCGAGCGCCGCAGGGCTCGACCTTAGCAGCCCCTTGACCGTCGCCCGAACGACCTTCTCGAACTCCGCGGCAGAGCAGACCTCATCTGCAAGACCGTACCGCTCGGCCTCCCGGGCGTCGAGTCTCTTTCCCGAGAGCACGAGATAGCGCGCGCGCTGCGGGCTCATCCTGTGGCCCAGAAGATAGGGAAGCACATTCGCCGGGACGATGCCGAACCGGACCTCGCTCAACTCGAATGAGGCGTTTTCGCTGGCGATTACGATGTCGCAGGCAGCCGCCAGTCCGACCCCGCCCGCACGTACCGGCGCGTCGACTGCACAGAGCGTCGGCAGTCTGCCGCCGGAAAGAGACCGCAGAACCCGCGAGTAGGCTGAGATTGCATCGCGGGCGGAACCGGCGGCGCCTCTGCCGCCTGATTCCGATCCGGCGGCGATCTTCCCCAGGTCCATCCCGTTGGAGAATACCCGGCCGGAGGCGCGGAGGATCAGAATGCGGACTTCCGGATCGGCATCCGCGGCTGCCAGGGCCTCTTCCAGCGATGCGACCATCCCCGGATCGAGGCGGTTCTCCCGTTCGGCGGCGTCGAGTGTTACCAGCGCGACCGGTCCGTCTACTGTATAGAGTACGCTCGACTCCATACGATCCCTGTCAGCTGAGCTCGTAGGTGCGGTAGAAGTCCTTCACCTCGCGCAGCACGAGATACCGCTGGCCTTTATAGTGTTTGTCATACCAGCCGTCGAGAACGTCGAAATCCGGTTTGATGTTCGGTTCCTCGATCCGTCCTTCACGCTCGGTTTCGAGCCGCTCGTATTCGGCGACGCTCACCTCCCGCCGCTCATCCAGATGCTGATCGATCTTCATTCCGAGCACGACATCCCGTGCACCCGGGCAGACCGTTCCGGAGTAGAACTCCCCGATGGCGCCCGAACCGTAGGCAAAGAAGCCGATGCGGTCGCCCTCACCAACCGGCGCGTCGCCGGAGAGCAGGCTGCAGATACCGACGAAGTTGGATGCCCCGTAGGTGCTTCCCACGCGTGCGGCGTAGCGGAGAACCGGCGATACGCGGCGCTCGAAGCTCTCACGCACCTCGTTCTTGCTCCGCCTGGCTTCGAGGTTGGTCAGGGTGCGATGCGCCTGAAAGGCCATTCCTGCGAAGGGCGTGTGATAGACGTTGTACTTGAAGTAGGTGTCGAAATCGACCGGTTCATTCGCGTTCCGCATGTAGTCACGATACGCGCCCTCGATCGCATCCATGTAGGTGTAGAGGCTGACCTCGTTGTTTCCCACCTCGTGGCGTGCGCTGGGCCGGAAGGTATCGTAGGCATCGGTGGTCCACGTCCCCTTCTTCTGCGGTTCGAACTCGATGACCCGTGGGTTGTCGCTGATGATGGCGGCGGAGCTGACACCACCGAGCACGAACTCTTCCTTCATGTTCAGATGCATGCGGCTGAAGTCCGAAGAGATCACCAGCGCCTTTCGGCCGCGGTTCAGTCCCGACATCACCCAGTTGACCGCGGCGTCGAGGGCGGCCACGCCGCTGTAACAGGCATGTTTGGTTTCGTAGTTGCGGACGTTCGGATTAAGCCCGAGCGCAGCGTGAATGTTAGTGCTGATCGGCTTTCCAAAGTCGACCGAGCTCTCCGTGCCGACCACGAGGAGGCCGATCTGGTCACGTTCTTCATCGCTGAGCAGTGGCAACGCGGCGTTTGCGCCAAGGGTGACGGTGTCCTCCCACGGCGGATTAACCGATCGCGTGTCGATCATGAAGTCCGACACAACGCGATCCGGGTCGTGCCCGCGCGCCTCCGCGAGCTTGCGCTGATCGAGATAGAGGGATGATCCGTAGATGTTGATCTTCTCAATACCTACACCTTTCATGCTGGCTCCTTGGTTGAAAAATCGGGCCCCCCGGCGCGTCATCGACGGAAGAAACCGTCTCCTGACCCGCTAGGGAGCGTACGTAAGGCCACCGGAAACGCGGACGTTCTCGCCGTTAATGAAAGCCGCCTCCGGCGTAGTGAGATAGTATACCATGCCGGCTATCTCCTCCGGCGTTCCGGCCCTGCGCATCGGGCAGTAGCTCATCCACACCTTTTCGAGCTCTTTGGCAAAGTGCTGATCGGTGAGCTCGGTGGGTACATACCCGACGGTGACGACATTCGACGTGATGCCCTTGCGGGCATATTCGCGGGCCACGGTGTTGGAGAGGCCGATGAGCCCCGCCTTTGCCGCCGCGTAGTTTGCCTGCCCGGTCGATCCGCCGGCCGAAAGCGAACCGATGTTAATGATGCGCCCCGTTCTATTCGACAGAAAGTGCATGACGAAGGCGCGGATGAGGTGAAAGGGTCCGGTCAGATTTGCGGCGAGCACCTCATTCCAGTCCTCGTCGCTCATGAGGGCCACCGGTCCGTCATGCACCATACCGGCATTGTTGACCAGGACGTGAATGTTCTCGAAGTCGTTGATGGCCTGCTCGACGACCGGCTCGATCGCCGCGAATTCCCGGAGATCGAGCCTGTACGCTTCTACCTTCACATCGTCCCGGAGCTCGCGCGCGAGCCGGATCGTCTCCTTCGCGGCGTCCTCGCGAGCCGCGTAGGTGAAGGCACATCCGCAGCCCTCCTGAACGAACTTCAAGACCAGTGAGCGGCCAATGCCCCGTGACCCGCCGGTGATGAACGCGTTCATACTGCATCCTCAAACCGCTTGATCAGCGTACAGCAATTTATGCCCCCGAATCCGAAGGAATTCTTCAGCATGTAGCGGACCTCGAAGTCCGCCGCCTGGTTTGCGCAGATGTCCAGGTCTATTTCCGGATCGGCCTGCCGGATATTGATGGTTGGATGCAGCTTGCCGTGCTTCATCTGCAGAAGGCCGCCTATGGTTTCGACAATGGGGCTCGCCCAGCAGGTGTGCCCGAGCATCGACTTGGGCGCATTGATCTTCATCTTGTACGCGTGCTTTCCAAACGCGCCCCGGATCGCCCGGATCTCCTGCAGATCACCGGACGGCGTCCCGGTTGCGTGGCAGTTCGCATAGTCAACCTCTTCCGGCGCCACCCCGGTCTCCTTGAGCAGCGCGAGCATGACCTGCGTCTGCTTTTCCGCCCCGGGAAGCGGGAGGTGGTTCGCGTTTGCGCTCGCTTTTACGCCCATTACTTCGCCGTAGATGGGAGCGCCCCGCTCCAGCGCCGATTCCAGAGACTCGAGAATCAGCGTTCCGGCGCCATGAGAGTAGACGAATCCGCACCGGTCCACGTCGAAGGGGCGCGATGCCTCTTCCGGCCTGTCCTGATACTCCGGTCTTACCACCACCGCGTTTATTACTACCGACGCCTGGATATCGGGCGCCGAAACGTCGAACAGCGCTCCCGTCACCACCGCCCGGTCCGTCTCGCCAAGGATGATGTCGCGGAAACCTTCGCGTATCGCAAGGTTTCCCGACGCGCAGGCGCCGCCGATGGTGAAGGTGGGTCCCTGTGCACCGAGAACTTCGGCAACCGTTGCCGGGACATTCGGATCTATTGCCTCCACACCGGCCAGAGCATCGACGAAGTCCGGGTCCTGCTGGAAGGCGAGGCTGTTTCGGTAGATGTAATTGGAATTGAGATTGTGACCCGCCACGATGACGCTGGTGCGCGACGGGTCGCTCTGAACGCCGAGGAGCCCGGAATCGCGGTAGGCCATAAGAGCCGTGAGGACGGCAGTCTTGTTGGAGAAAGTGGCGCTTCGGAAGAGCTTTCTCGTCCGCTTGTACCACTCGGGTCCCATCTCCGACTCGAAGGAGGCGAGCGATGCGGCCGCATCATAGTCACCGAGGTCGCCGCCCACCTTGCATTCAACACCGGTCATGTCGAGCGACTGCCAGCGCTTTATGCCGGACTTGCCGGCGATAAGATTGGCGTAGTACTGCTCGAGCGAATCACCTAGCGGGTTTATGGTGCCCATGCCGGTGATGACAATGCGCTTTTTCATAGGCAACAGAATAACGGGCCGGCCGTTATTCCGCAAGGAGGCGCCGATAGCCCGGTCGGACTATCTCAGCCGGCAGCGATGGCCTTTATATCGTCCACTTTTCCCGCCGGCTTGCAGCGAAAACCGCGGTGGAACGACTTCCAGAGGCCCGAGAGCACCGATCCGGGACCGACCTCGAGCACCGTGTCGAATCCGTCGTCGAGAATCGACTGCTCTTCATCGACCCACTGCACGGTCGAGACCACCTGGCGGATGCAGAGCTCACGCGCCTCGGCGCCGCTCGCAACCCGCCTGCCCGAAACATTCGCGTAGACAGGCTTCACCGGGTCCGAAAAGATGACATCGGCGAGCGCGGCCGCAAGCTCTTCGCGGGCCGGGTCGATGAGCGGCGTGTGAAAGGGACCTGACACTTTGAGCATGATGGTCCGCATCGCGCCCGCCTCGCTGAAGGCCTTTTCCGCCTCGGCAAGCCCCTCGTGAGAGCCTGCGACCACGATCTGGATAGGCGACGAGCGGTTTGCGAGGTAGGCCTTGCCGTCGAAGGACTCGAGAATCGACTGCGCCTTCTCGAAATCGAGACCGATCACCGCGAGCATTCCCGGCCGCCCGGCCGGCGTATCAAGCGCCCTGCTCGCCCGTTCCATGGCGTCGCCCCGAACCCGGACGATCCGCAGCACGTCTTCGAGCGAAAGGACCTCCGCGTCGTAGAGCGCCGAATACTCACCGAGACTGAAGCCGGCGGCACCCTCCGATTCGATCCCGTTCTCAGCAAGCACGATGCGAGCGGCCAGGTTGACGACGGTAATCGAGATCTGGGTACGGTCGGTCTGCGCAAGCTCCTCGTCGGTACCCTCGAAGAGCAGCTTCTTCATATCGATCCGAGTTGCGTCGGACGCCTGGGCTACGAGGTCCCTGACCGCCGCACTCTCCTCATACAGATCCCGCCCCATGCCCGCATACTGGGCACCCTGGCCGGGATAGAGAAAACAAACCTTCATCAATCACTCCCCTGTCACAGTGACTTCCCGTAGATCCGGTGGGTCTTGTAGTGCCGAACGCCCCAGGTTTCCAGGAAATTGCGCAGCGGCATGTTGTCCTCGAGGATCCAGGAGAAGTCCGCTTTCGATACGCCCCGCTTGATTCCGTTGTCATACACTTCGTAGACGAGCAGCGCATCGATTCCCATGTTCTGATAGTGCTGCCGGACGCCGAACGCGGCAATCCGGATGGTGTCGAGCTTGTCCTTTCCGGCGAGCAGTTTGATGATGCCGGTCGGCAGTAGCCGTCCGTTCATCTTGATCATGATCTTGTTGACATCGGGGATGGGCAGAATGAAGCCGGCAGGCTTATCGTCGACGTAGGCCATGAACACCAGATCCGGATAGACGATGAGCTTCATGTCCTCGCCGAGGTGCTCGAACTCCTCCTTGGTCCACGGCACGAAACCCCAGTTGTCCTTCCACGCGTCGTTGTAGATTCCCCGCATCTCTTCGACTACGCGGCCGAAATCCTTCATGTTGACTCGCCGGACCTCCACCTTGTTGCGCTTACGAACAAGGTCGGTCACACGGCGAAGCTTGTCCGACAGCGGGAAACCTTCGTCGAGAAAGTAGGACCACAGGTCCTTCTCCTTGGAGTAGCCGGCCGACTCGATGAGCGCCGGATAGTAGTCGGGGGTGTAGCCCATCTGCACGACGGGCGGATTGTTGAAGTCGTCGATGAGAAGTCCCAGAATATGATTGGTGGAGGGGTTCATCGGGCCGATGACCCGTTCCATGCCCTTGCCTTTGAGCCAGACTTCGACCTCGCGCGCAAGCGCCTGCGCGATCGCCGGATCATTCTCGGACTCGAAAAAGCCCATGAAACCGGTTTTCGTGTTCCAGTACTTTACATACCCATGGTCAATGATTCCCGACAGGCGGCCGACCACTTCCCCGTCCCTGTAGGCGAGAAAATGCTCCGCCTCCGCGTGATCCCAGTAGGGGTTCTTCTTCGGATCGAACAGATTCTTCTCGTCGAGAATGAGCGGAGGAACCCAATTCTCGTACCGCGTCTTGCCACGATATATGCGCCACGGGAACATGATGAATTTCCGCATGTCGGATGCGGAGGCCGGGCGAACGGTGATTTGTGAGGCCATGACACTCTCCTTGCCACTTCGGAACGAGATTTACGCTATGCGCGTAGCCATATTCGAGGACCCATTATAGCGAATACTCGCTCGCTCGAATACCTTACCGGGAAAGCTTGTTGAAGACCCCTGCCCGTGGTATATACAGATGAGGTACAGGTAATTGATGACCACGCTCCGTTTCAGGCGTTCAAGCCTCGTGTTCACTGCGCTGACACTCCCGCTTGCAGGGCTCCTGCTTGCCTCCTGCGGCGGCAGACATGCCGCGGTGCCACCCTCCCCGGCGTCGGTTGCGGCCCCTTCGGTGGCATTCGTCACAAATCTCAGCGGCGACGTCCAGTTCAAATCCGGCGGTGCCTGGAAGGAGGCGTCCCTTGGCCAGTTCCTTGCTCCCGGTGAGAGCCTCAGGACCGGCGATGGTGCGGAGGCCGAGATACAGATATCCGACCACGCAGGCATCCTGGTACGAAACAACTCGACCGTCCGTATCGTCAGCCTGGAAAGCTCACCCTACACCATCGAGCTGACATCCGGTGCGGTCATCTCCCGGGTCGCAAAGCTGGGACAGACTGGCCGCTTCCGCGTACAGAGCGGTAATTCGGTGATTGCTGTCAAGGGTACGCGATTCCTCGTCCGACAGGAGAACGGCACCCACGTTGCGGTAACCGATGGGACGGTAAGCGTCCTGCCGACTGGCATAGACCCGCAGGACCTCACCGGGCTCACCACCGACTCCCGCGTCAGAAGCGCCCTCGAAGCGCTCGACCGGAAGGCGGTTCTGATAGAAGCGGGGCACGAGCTGACCCTTGCGCCGGGCGTGGGAGAGACAGAAAGACGGGTCATGGACGATGTCGCTTCGCGGCTGCGGCAGATGGAGCAGGAGAAATCAAAGCAGCAGAAATCGCCATCCACCTCACCGGAGCTCCTGTCGAACCTGCTTGTCTACGTGGGACAGAAGGTTGCACAGGAGACTCCGCAGGTGCAGAGCATCTCCCAGGATTCCCGGACGGCGCTGAATGATGCCGGGCCGCTCAACCTGCTGCCGGTTCCGAAGGAGCAGAAGAGCGAGCAGTTCGCAAGCGCTGGTCTCGCCTCCGTCACCATCAAAACCGATCCGGAGGACGCGGAAATCTATCTCGGCGACCGAAACATCGGCAAAAAGATCTTTTCCGGTCTGTTCCGAAAGGACGAAACCGTCACGTTCACCGTGAAAAAGCCGGGCTACCGCGACAAAACCCTGCGGATCACCTTCACAAAGAATCTGAACCAGACTCTCATGGTGACGCTCGAGAAGGACAAGCCTGCCTACGACGCGCAGACCTTCCTTCAGGCGGTCTCGTCGGGGAACCTCGGGGTGGTGGACCGTTATCTGACCACCGGAGGAGACCCCAATGTCCGGTCGGCGGGCGGGCTGCCCGCCGTCGCGATTGCGCTGGGAGCCGACAGGGCATCGCCCTCACGCCTCGAGCTGTCGGCAATGCCGAAAGTTCTCGAGCGGCTCCTCGCCGGCGGCGCGGATCCGAACGCGTCATTCAACTTCGGCGGTCAGCAGCTCACCCCCCTCTACCTCGTACTCGCGTCAGGGCTGTCGAGCAATCGTACGCAGAGCGACCTCCTTGCCACGCTGCTGAAGGCAGGCGCGGATCCCAACATCTACGTGCAGACCGGCAACATTCAGGTGAACGCGGTTTCGATGACCATCATCGTCGGAATAGAGCGAAAGAGCGTTAATCTGGACCTGCTCAATCTCCTGCTGAAGTTCGGCGGAAACGCCAATTCCGTTATGGTCTATCAGGGCAGGATCATGACACCGCTGGTGGCTTCGGTGGTCGTGGGCGCCGAACAGAACTACGTCAGTCTGCCGCTGGTTCAGGACCTGGTGGCGAACGGCGCCGACATCAACGGCCGCGTCAACATCGACGGAGAGATCGGTACCCCGCTTCACTTTGCCGAAAAGTACGGTTTCGCTCAAATAGCTTCGCTGCTGAAGAAGGACGGGGCAATCAAGTAGATCGGTCCCGTGCATGTTCGGCAGCCGTCGACTCGCGGGTGCCGGTCCCGGACCCCGCCAGCAGCCTTATCCGCGAAAAGATATAGTCGAGACTGTCACGCTTTATCTCTATTTGATGATAGGCCGTCGATCCCAGCTGAACCGCACGGTCCTTCTCATATCTCAGGTACTTCTGGCTCGTACGTCGGTCGAACCAGTGGACCAGGGCGATCTCCCCGTCCTCGATCTCGAGGCAGGTCATGCCGCGCTTGCCGATCACGCAGCCGGAGTTGAACATGCAGGGCGTAACGAGGTTCGCCCCGTAGAGGCCGCTCGTGGTGGCGACGCGTCGCGCACGGCGGCTCAGCCCTTCCAGCTCATCACGGTACTCCCGAACGATCATCTCGATATCCGACTTCGTCCCCGCGTCCGCCGCCGGATAGGCCCGGCACAGCTGCTCAACGCGGAACTTGATCGAATCCACTTTCGACATCGACTCAAAGAGGGGCCGGTGCGTGTGTCCGATGACCGTCATCAGACCCATTTCGGTGGCAAACTGGTAGACCCTTCGCTCAGTCTTGAACTGCTTGAGACTGTCGTGAGCCACCGAGAAGTTCCGCACGCCGATGGGGTTTGCCAAGTAGCGAAGAGAAAGCCTTACCCAGGGGTTCGGATGACGATATGCCTTCTTTGTCTGATGTCCATGGAAGATGAAAATATCGTCCTTCCCATAGCGAAACCTGAGCGCCTCATGGTGCTCGACCGTTTCGTCCCCGAGCAGCAGCTCGAGATCGTGATTTCCGATGAGCCGGAAGAGCGCAGTCTCCCGCTGAAAGCTCGAGAACAGCGTATAGATATGACGCCAGCGCCTGCGGATGGATTCGATGCGAAAGCGTTCCAGCTCCTCGATGTCCCCGTTCAGGATAAGCCCGAAGCCCTGACCGAGATAGTGCTCCCGGAGAACGGTCTCGAAAAGTTCCGAATTGTGCTGGAAGTCATCGAGTTTGCTGCCGTCCCCCATGTGGAGATCGCTGAAAATGACGTACTTGTCGCCGCTGCGCAGCGGAAACGGTGGTGTCGCGTGATAGAGCCTCTTCAGAGTTTCCGAACTGTATTCTTTTTTCTTCATCCCTTAGTCAAATATATAGACAGCTGCGTGTGAGTTTTCAGTCAAAGCCGTGAAATTTCGAAGGATTCCAGCCTCGCGCTTCGGTGTAAGTGATGGTCGTCTGCCGGCCGATACTAGAAGCGGATGAAGGAGGAAACCGTGGTCATGTGCGCGGAGTGCAGAAAGAGTCTGCCGGAAACGGTACGGCTCCCGCCGAACTATGACGGAGGCGCTACCGTTGTTACGGCGCGGCACCGGGAACTGGTACTGAAACACTGCGAGATTTGTGGTAAACTCATTATCATCACCAGGAAGATTGAGGAATTAGCCCGGTAGGTTCCGTGTCCGATACAAAGCTGCTTTCGACGAACGCTCCCGAATACGTGACGATGGATGAGAAGGCCCGCGAGGAGTTCCTCTCCGACCTCGGCACCTTTTCTCCGGCGGAGCGCGAAATCTTCCACCGCCTCTGCATGATGTGGGCTCCCGAGATACCCTACTCTCGCGCCGCAGGCGGAATCTCCAGCGATCAGAATACGCTTGATCGGCTCCTCGAAAAGCTGCGCGCGCGCGGCTACGGCCTCGTCCGTACGGCAGTCGAAGGCCGCAGGCTCGAAAAGACCGCGGTAGTCCTGACCGGCAGATGGGACCGCAGATTCGCCGTGACGCTCCTCGACGAGGAGGTATCGCGCCTCATCGAAGACGGAGGCCAGTACTTCGCCACCGAAGATCAGCTCATAGAACGAGGCGTCGCCATTCCGTCCGAGTTCATATCCGACGGAAATTACGACGCGCTTGCACGAGCCTACACCGACGAACCGGGCAACTCAGCTGAGATTTTCCGCCTCAAGGGCCTCAACGGAGCCACGCATCTGGTTTCTGCGCGATTTGCCCGCCGCTTCGTGACCGGCGCAATGGAACGTGTTCGCACTCAGTGCGTGAACGCCACGCTCCTCGAACTGCTCGCCAAGTTTCGCGACGCCAGCCTGACCGAAACGCGGAGCGCCGTCGTCTCGAAGGATCCTCTGACATGGCTCGACCTTACCACGATGCTCGTAGACAGACGCGCGGCGATCGACGCCAAACGGAACGTTGTCATCGAAGAGGGACTCTATCAAGCCGCCGTGATCGTTCGGGGTTTCCTGCAGAGCGAGATCGCCGAGACGAAGAGGCGAAAGAAGGCGGCGGACGAGCGGCGGGCCGATTTCGCCGGCATAGTACAGGCGATCCGGGAATCTCACTCCTCGCTCATCACTCAGGAAGAGCTCGCGCTCATCGTTCATCGGGTCAAGCCCAAATATGACGATGAGTTCGATGAGTTCGCGAAGGAATTCTACGAGCTCGCGCTCACGGCGACAGGCAAACGGAGCCTTCCGATCATATTGCGCCTCGGTGACCGCTACATACACCGCGACCACATCCTTGGCGAGTTCCGCCGCCGGATCGCCGACGCGTCGCTCGACCTTGGCGAGGAATACACAAGCCGGATGAACTCACAGCTCCGCCACACCTCTCCGAGCGACAACGCCTTCCTCTCCCGCGACAACTTCGAATCCGACATCGCGGCGAGGATCAGGGCGGCGGACAGTTACCTCTGGCAGCTCCTCGAGAAGCCGGGCCTGTTCGCCGAGGCGGTGATTCAGGGGATCAAGCGCGAGAAGGGTGCCGCGACGATAGACGAGATCCGGGCGACTCTGTCCAACTACATCGACGTCGGCGAGGGCGAGTTCCTTCCGCTGTCCCACCTTCTGGACCTCAATATGGTTTCGATATATGAGACGGCCTTTCAGCGGCTGCCGGTGCTTCGACAGCTCTTCTACCGGATTTCCGGCCGCTACGAGACCTACAAAGGAAAATACGTCGGCAGAACCACGCAGAGCATCGGAACCCGGCGTTACCACTTCCGGGACACCGAGGGGCCGCCCGCCGAACCGGCCGGCCTTGGCGGAACGCGGCGCAGGCTGCCGGAAGGACTTGCAGACCTTCCACGCAGCGGCGGCAAGGCACGCGTCACAGGCGGCGCGACGCCCGGCATGCGGCGGACCGGACCAAATCCGCACCGAAGGAAGCGCGGCGAGGAGCCTAAGCCCGCGCGACCGAAGTCCTACAGCGAATCGGAACGGGAAGCTGCGTGGTCGGAGTTCGGCAAGACGCTCAAAAAGTAGGTGGTATCAAGAAGCCTGTTGATACCGTGAGTCCAGATCAGCAAGCGCATACGCAGGAACTCTGATCGAGGTTCCCCGCTGC
>CAZNYW010000004.1:0-42478 GCA_964577375.1 uncultured Spirochaetales bacterium
CGCCGCAATTGAACACGCGTTTGCAGAGCAAACGCGAATTTGAGGCGCAACGCGCCTCAAACGGGCACGTAGCTCAGTTGGATAGAGCGTCAGCCTCCGGAGCTGAAGGTCGCGCGTTCGAGCCGCGCCGTGCTCAATTCCCGTAAACGGAAATCGTCCTGCCGTGACACCGCGATCTCTCCTGACAGTTCAGCATGCCGAGTTCGAGGGCCCCGGACTTATTTCCGATTGGGCCCGCGATCGAGGTCTGCAGATGCGGATCCTTCGCGCCGACCTGGCGGAACCCTTTCCCTCATCCGATTCGTTCGATCTGCTGGTGCTGATGGGCGGGCCGATGTCGGTCTATCAGGATGACCGTTACCCGTGGCTGAGCAGGGAGTTCGATTTTGTCTCAGATGTGATCTCGGCGGGAAAGCCGGTGCTCGGAATCTGCCTGGGCGCGCAGATTCTTGCACGGCAGCTGGGTTCAACGGTCGCGCCGCAGCAGACGGCCGAGATTGGCTGGTACCCGGTGCGCATGACCGCGTCCGGAGGTGCCAACCCCCTCTTTGCCGGGTTTCCAGCCAGTTTCCCGGCTCTGCACTGGCACGGCGACATGTTCACTATTCCCGCCGGAGCACACCGGGCTGCCGAAAGCGACGCCTGCCCGAACCAGGCTTTCGTTTACGGCGACCGTCTCGTCGGGCTGCAATTTCATCTTGAGTCCTCGGCGGAATCGGTGGCCGCTTTGATCGAGGGTGCCTATGACCCGGATGTGACTGGCCGCTACGTGATGGCGGCCGCGGAGCTGCGGGCCGGCATCGGCCGGAGCGCGGCCAACCGGCGTCTGCTCGACACGTTGCTCGACCGACTGATTCGATCCCGCGTCGAACCATCGAAGGAGTAAGGACGATGAAAGCACTTGTCCACACGGCACCCTACACGTTTGAATACCGTGAGGTGCCCGAACCGGTTCCTGTTCCCGGCGAGATGCTCGTGAGAATACGGTCGGTAGGCATCTGCGGGAGCAATGGCGGAGCTCGTCGCGCTGCCCGAGCATATCGCCTACCGGCTGCCGGAGCGGATGAGCTTGGATCAGGCGGCGATGATAGAGCCGGTCTCCATTGGTATGCGTGCGGTGCGGCGGGCTGCGCCTGCGATCGGCGATTCGGCGCTGGTGATAGGATGCGGCATTGTAGGCCAGTTCGCCGTTCAGGCGGCGAAGCTCGCCGGATGCGGACTGGTTGCGGCGGCCGACCTCGACGCGGGTCGCCTCGAGATGGCGGGCAGGCCCGGCGCAGACATTCTGGCCGACACCGGGAAGCCGCAATGGGCTGCGAGATTTCGCGAGGAGCTTGCGCGGCGCGGCTTGCCCGAAGGATTCGATCACGTCTTCGAAGCGGTCGGTATCGAGGTAACGATACATGCGGCGATCGACCTGGTCCGGAAGGGAGGCAGAGCCGTCCTCATCGGCAACGTATCGCCGTCCATTTCGGTGCCCCTTCAGCGGATCGTCACCGGCGAGCTCGACCTGCTCGGCTCCTGCGCCTCTTCCGGTGAATACGCTGCCTGTATAGAGATGATTGCGGGAGGCCGCATAAAGGTGGGTCCACTGATCAGCCGCCGCGCGCCGCTTTCCGAGGGGGCAGGCTGGTTCGATTCTCTCGGCGGGCGCGGCGCACCGGAGCGCCCGAAGGAGAGCCTGTTCAAGGTGCTTCTCGATCCCACCGAAGGAGGAGGACTTTCATGAGCTCGGAGCTGTTCGATCTTTCGGGTCAGACCGCGGTAGTGACCGGTGGTTCGCGGGGTCTGGGAAGTTACATGGCGTGTGCGCTTGCACGGGCGGGCGCCCGCGTAGTCATCACGGCGCGCAGAACTGAGGACTGCGAGAATACGCTGGAGGAGCTTCGCCGGATCGCGGCGGAGACCGGGGGCGCCGGCGACGGCATGGAGCCGATCGCTGTCCCGCTCGACGTCACCCTCGAACAGAGTATCGAGGAGTTTGGCCGGAGGGTCGCGGATATCGACGGCGGCGTCCAGGTGCTGGTGAACAACGCCGGGTGCAACATACGCAAACCCTTTCTCGATTTCAGCTGGGACGATTGGGACCGCATCCTCGACACCAATCTCAAGGGTGGATTCTTCGTCACAAAGGCGCTGGCGCCGGGTATGATGGAGCGCCGCTACGGGCGGGTCATCAATATCGGATCGGTGACCACGGCGTTCGGGTACGCCGGCATTGTGCCCTACTGCGCATCGCGCGGCGGGGTGGGACAGATGACGAAGGCGCTTGCCGATGAGCTCGGCCCACACGGTATCACGCCCAATTGTCTCGCGCCGGGCTGGTTCCGGACAGAACAGAATCGAGTGCTGTATGAGAACAGCGAATGGCTGTCCTACATCATCGACCGAATCCCGGTGAAACGGCCGGGGAAACCGTCGGACCTGGATGGTGCGGTGGTGTTTCTTGCATCCCGGGAAGCGGAGTACGTTTCGGGACAGACTCTTTTTGTCGACGGAGGCATAACCACGGGGGCCACCAAAGCCACCGTCTGAGCTTTACCCCCTGTGGCGCATGCAGTAACTTTGCAGATAGTGCAACAATGTACGTCTGCAGGGTAGCTATGTGAAAAATCCACGTTTTGACGGCAAAGGTTTCCGGCGCGCCGGATTCTTTTCCATATTTTTCCGCGGAATCGGGATAGCTCTTCTGGCCGGCGGCGCGATCTACGTTTTCATTATCCTTTCATTCACCGGCCGTGCCGCCCACGCGGAGGGCAGGATCGTAAAGATGGACACGGTGCGGAATGCCGCCCCCTTCATGGATCAGGTCGCGGGGAGCGGGGTCATCTACTACCCCGTCGTCCGTTTCAAGACGCAGGACGGAAAGGCGGTGGATTTCCGCGCCGCCTCGGGAAGTCAGCGTCCCACCTACAGCGTCGGTGACAAGGTACCGGTTCTGTATGACCCTAACAATCCGAAGGACAGCCGGATCAACACGGTGTGGGGCGTGTGGGGAGCGCCGCTGATCCTTCTCGGAATCGGTGCGGTGTTTCTGATACTCGGGTTTCTTGCGCCATTCGGCTTCGGCAATATGCCGAAGCGCCTGCGCAGGGACGATTAGAAGCGGCCCTTGTCCGTCGGTCGACAAAGACGTAGAGTGACCACGGGCGTATGGCATCCGTAAACAGGTCGAAACAGCGAGAATCCAGACCGGAGCCCGACCGGACCTTCGCCGGTGAATGCACGCCGACCACGGGTGTTCCGGGGCTCGACGACGTTCTCACCGGGCTGCGGCCGGGCGACAATCTTGTCTGGCGGGTCGATTCGGTTGATCACTACACGATCTTTGCAAAGGCAGCACTGAAAGAGGCGGTTGCCTGCGGCATTTCACCGGTCTACTTCCGTTTCGCGAGCCACCCCTCCATTGCAGAGGGCGTGCATGAGGTTACGATTCACGAAGTTCAGCCGGGCCTCGGCTTCGAGCACTTCATTACGCAGATCCATCAGCACATCAAGCAGCACGGCGGCGGCGGTCTCTACATCTTCGATTCGCTCTCCGAGCTCTCCAATTCCATCTACAGCGACCGCATGATCGGCAACTTCTTCGCGCTTACCTGTCCGCTCCTGTGGGACCTCGATGCGATCGCCTACTTCGTCCTCTACCGGTATTTCCACTCCTATCACGCGACCACTCCGATCATTACCACCACTCAGCTGCTTCTCGATGTCTATCTCCACCGGGGGACCTACTTCGTGCAGCCGATCAAAGTGGCCGAGCGCAGCTCGCCGACCATGTTCATGCTCCATCGCTGGGATTCAGACCGGTTCATCCCGGTGAAGGACAGCGGCACCATCACCGAGGTCACCACTGCGGCAACCTGGCCAGGACTGCCCTCCGCGAGCTACCGCATGGTCGGTGTGTGGGACAAGACCTTCATGCTCGCCGAAAGCGTGGAGAAGGATTTCGAGTCCGGCAGCTGTCCGCAGGAAAGGTACGACCGAGTGTTCCACCGCGTTCTGGAGCTCATCATCTCGCGCGAACCTCCAATGCGCGACCTCGCCGCCCGTTTCTTCACCCTGAAGGACGTCATAGAAATATGGAAGCGCATGATCGGCACCGGGATGATCGGCGGAAAGTCGGTCGGGATGCTTCTTGCCCGGGCAATTCTGCGCGCTGACGGCCCGCGCTGGGCTGCGCTCCTGGAGAAGCATGACTCGTTCTTCATCGGCTCCGACGTGTTCTATACCTTTCTGGTGCAGAACGATTGCTGGTGGGTGCGTCAGCAGCAGAAGGATCCGAGCACCTTCCTCAAGGGAACGGAAAACGTACGAAGGCGGATCCTTCGCGGGCGTTTTGCCGAATACATAGTGGCCCGCTTCAATGACATGCTGGATTACTTCGGGCCCTTTCCCATCATTGTGCGGTCATCGAGTCTGCTCGAGGACAATTTCGGCAATGCGTTCGCCGGCAAGTACGAGAGCGTTTTCTGCACGAATCAGGGAACCAAGGCCGAAAGACTGCGCGAGTTCATGCAGGCGGTGCGGATCATCTATGCCAGCACGATGAGTCCGGACGCTCTGGTCTACCGGCAGGTGAGAGGGGTGCTCGACAAGGACGAGCAGATGGCGCTGCTCGTTCAGCGTGTCTCCGGTCGCCCCTACGGGCGGTACTACTTTCCCCAGATTGCCGGCGTCGGCTTTTCGATGAATCCCTACCGGTGGCACAAGGACATCGATCCTGAGGCCGGCATGCTGCGCCTCGTCTTTGGCCTCGGCACCCGCGCGGTAAACCGCTCGGACGACGATTACACTCGCGTAGTCGCACTGAACGCTCCTGAAAAACATCCGCAGGCGAGCATGGACGACGTGCGGCGATATACCCAGCACCGGGTGGACCTGCTCGACCTGGAGGACCGGAGCCTGACCACAGTCGATTTCGCCACCGTGGCCGAGCCGGCAGCGGATGCGCCGCTCGACCTCTTTGCGGCGCGCGACCGCGAGCTCGAACGGCGCGCCCGGCAGATGGCGGGCGCCGCGGGGACGGGTGCGCCTGCTGCGGCGACCCATCGACTCCTCACGTTCGAGGGCCTGTTCCGGCAGAGCGAGTTTGTCAGCGACATGCGCATGATGATGCGTACGCTGCGGGATGCCTACGGTACTCACGTGGATATCGAGTTCACGGCCAATTTTCAGGCCGACGGTGAGGCGGCCGGGAGCTATCTCATCAACCTGGTCCAGTGCCGGCCGCTGCAGGTTCAGCTCGGCGGCAAAGTGCTCGCTCCGCTGCCGGAAATCCCGAGTGAGGACCTCATCATCAAGGCCTACGGCGGGGTGGTCGGCCACAGCCGGATGGTCGAGATCGACGCGATCGTATACGTGGTTCCGGAGAAGTACGGCGTAATGGCCGAGCAGCAGAGGTACGCGCTGGCACGGCTCGTCGGAAAGGTGGTCCATTCTCCGGCGCTCGAGGGAAAGAACATCATCCTCATCGGACCCGGCCGATGGGGAACTAGCACGCCGAGCCTGGGCGTACCGGTCTCGTTTGCCGAGATCAACCGCGTGGCCGCGCTGTGTGAGATCGATACGATGCACGAGGGGCTGTCGCCGGATCTCTCTCTTGGGACCCACTTCTTCAACGAGCTTGTCGAAATGAACATGCTCTATCTCGCATGCTTCACCGGCGAAAAACGCAATGTCTTCAACGACGACTATCTGACGAGCGCGCCGAACAGCCTTTCGCGGCTTGCAATCAACGGCCGGGAGTTCGCGGACGCCGTGCGCATCATCCGCTCCCCGGTCGAAGGCGACAAGCCGCTTCTCTATCTGAATGTCAATTCCGTCGATCAGGTTGCCGCGCTCTACCGCGGAACGTGAAAACCCGTTAGACGATTCCCTGATCGAGCATGGCGTCCGCGACCTTCACGAACCCGGCGATGTTCGAGCCGACGAGGTAGTCGCCGGGCGCGCCGTAGCGTTCTGCTGCATGCCTGGCCGCCGCATGAATCGACTTCATGATCGCCTGAAGCTTCGCGTCCACCTCTTCCCGCGTCCAGCTTATCCGGGAGGCGTTCTGTGCCATTTCGAGCCCCGAGACGGCGACGCCGCCCGCATTTGCAGCCTTCGCCGGGCCGTAGAGAATTTTCGCACCGGTGAACAGCTCGATGCCTTCGAGCGTTGTCGGCATGTTGGCTCCCTCACAAACCACCTGACAGCCGTTCTTGAGAAGCTGGTCGGCATCGGACTTTTCGATCTCGTTCTGCGTTGCGCTTGGGAAGGCGGCAAAACCGGGGACCGACCAGGGCCGCTGCCCTTCGACGTAGCGAACCTTGAAGCGGTCGGCATACTCCTTGATCCGGCCGCGGCGAATGTTCTTCAGCTCCATCACGAAGGCGAGCTTTTCAGGGGTGATGCCGTCGGGATCGTGTATGAAGCCGTTGGAATCCGAAAGGGTTACCGCCTTGCCGCCAAGGTCATTGATCTTCTCGATCGTGTACTGCGCGACGTTCCCTGATCCGGAAACGACGCAGGTCTTTCCCTCGATTGAATCACCGCGGGTCGCGAGCATCTCCTGGGCGAAGTAGACCGAACCGTAGCCGGTTGCCTCCGGGCGTATCAGCGAGCCGCCCCAGTTGAGCCCTTTGCCGGTAAGGACCCCGGTTGTCACGTTGGCGATGCGCTTGTACTGGCCGTAGAGATAGCCGATTTCGCGGCCGCCGACACCGATGTCGCCGGCAGGGACATCGGTATCCGCCGAAATGTGACGGTAGAGCTCGGTCATGAATGACTGGCAGAACCGCATCACCTCGGTATCGGATTTCCCTTTGGGATCGAAATCGCTTCCGCCCTTGCCTCCGCCCATGGCGAGGGTGGTGAGAGAGTTCTTGAAAACCTGCTCGAACGCCAGGAACTTGAGAATTCCGAGATAGACCGTGGGATGAAAACGGAGACCGCCCTTGTAGGGGCCGATCGCGCTGTTGAACTGTATGCGGAAGCCCCGATTCACCTGGCAGCGTCCCTTGTCGTCGAGCCAGGGAACCCGAAACATGACGACCCGCTCCGGCTCGACGATCCTTTCGAGTATCTGCTCCTCCTGATACTCCGGATGCGCCTTGAGCACCGGTTCGAGGGTCCACAGGACCTCCCGCACCGCCTGATGAAACTCGATCTCACCTGGGTTTCGTTTTTTGACTACCTCGAACACATCGTTGATGTACTGCATCATGATGAAGACTCCTTCTGTGCGAAAGTTTTGGCTCTGATTGTGCCTACAGTATGAACCTCGCTCAGGCGCCCTGCAAGTGCTTTTGTTGCTTGCCGCGCGCAGGCGGTGACGGTACTATGGGCGGAAAGGAAACACAGATGGACAGTTACAGCAGAGTTGTGCTCGACTATTTTGAAAAGATCAGTGAGGTTCCGCGCGGATCCGGATCGGAGGCAGGCATCCGCAAGTGGCTCGTGGCGTGGGCGGAAAGCCACGGATTCGCGTCGAAGACCGATGCTGCCGGAAACCTTCTCGTCAGCGTACCCGCTTCAAACGGTATGGAGGATGCCGAGCCGCTCGTGCTCCAGTCGCACATGGATATGGTCTGCGAGAAGGCACCCGGATCGCAGCACGATTTCTCGCGTGATCCCATCCGCCTCTTGACTGAAGGGGAGTGGATCCACGCGGAGGGGACGACCCTCGGCGCCGACAACGGGATGGGGATCGCCTTCTCGCTTGCCGCCGCCACAGGCGAGGGACTTCGCCACCCGCCGCTCGAGCTTCTTTTCACCGTGGACGAGGAGACCGGCCTCACCGGCGCGAAAGGACTTTCACCCGGATTTTTCCGCGGACGGACACTGCTCAATATCGATTCCGAAGACGAAGGAATCTTCACCGTCGGGTGTGCCGGCGGGCGGAACACAGAGA
This sequence comes from uncultured Spirochaetales bacterium, assembly GCA_964577375.1. Taxonomy (GTDB): domain Bacteria; phylum Spirochaetota; class Spirochaetia; order DSM-27196; family DATKUC01; genus DATKUC01. The sequence continues at coordinate 7,892 of CAZNYW010000004.1, forward strand.
TCGTGCTGCAATGCGCGGCCGAGGATGGACCCGGCGGGTTTTCGCCCCTCGAGGTATCGGTTTCCGGTCTGCTCGGCGGTCACTCAGGCGTCGACATCAACAAGGTGCGCGGCAACGCGAACGCTCTCCTTGTCCGGCTCCTGCTCGCGTGCATCGGCGAAGCGGGCGCGGAGATCAGACTGTCGCGGATCCACGGCGGAAGCGCTCACAACGCGATTCCTCGAGACGCGACCGCGCTTCTCTACTGCAGTGAACGGGGAGCCGAATTGGTTCGCCGTCATGCACAGGATCTGGAGCGACGTGTGAAGGAGGAGCTTGGAAGCGCCGAGCCGTCGGTTGCGTTCGGGACTTCTGCTCCAGGGGAGGCATCCGATGGACGCCGGGTGTTCTCCGAAGACGAAACGGGAAGGATTCTGCGGCTGCTGCACGTGATCCCGCACGGGGTGCACTCCATGTCGCCCGACATTGCCGGGCTGGTGCAGACCTCCACCAACTTCGCGACGGTCGCCGTCACACCCGACGGAAGCGGCATGAAGGTATCGGTGCTCACGAGCCAGCGCTCTTCGGTCAACTCCGAGCTCGAAGAGATCGGGGCCAGGATCGAGGATATGGCCCGACTCGCCGGCGGGAAGACGACGGTGAGCGCTGAGTATCCTGCCTGGCGGCCCGACATGGATTCGGCGGTTCTCAAACGCTCGACCGAGCTCTACAGCCGGCTTTTCGGCAAGGCCGCGGTCGTGGAAGCGATACACGCAGGTCTCGAGTGCGGTGTCATCGGTGCCGTGAAGCCGGGCATGGATATGATCTCGCTCGGGCCGACGATCCGCGGGGCACACTCGCCGCATGAGCGGCTTCACGTGCCGTCCGTCGAAAAGGTGTTCAGATTTCTGGCGGAGCTTGTCGCTTCCTACGGTGCGTGAAGGTCACGCCTCTGCGCCGGCAAGCTCGCGAAGCCTGGAGTAGGGGAAGAAGCCGGTCGCATGCCCGTCGCTCCAGTCGATTGCAATCGCGTAGTTGCCGACCGGCTCCACCGCCTTCGCGTGGATGTCCGCAGGAATAGTCGCGGGATCGAGCATCTGCTCGCCGGAGAACTCATTTACGCAGACCGCGCACTGGCAGCTGGCACGGAGCTCCCGGTTGGTGATTTCGAGCCTGGTACCGTCGGCCCAGGCTACGGCCACCTTCTGCGCGTCGAACTGCACCTGCGGCTGCTCGACGCCGTGGATGAACTTGCCGAGTGCCCGCACGACCTCGTCCACAGCCTCGCCGACCGCCGGATTCTCCACGTGCTGATTGAAGGTGCGCCCGTAGTCGAGCGGCGCGAGCGGCAGTTGAGCGAGCACCGAGATGCCGAATCTGCGGGACAGCGACTGAGCACCCCCCTCGCCGAAGACCAGATGACGCTTGTTGCAGTTGTCGCAGAGAAAATAGGCCATGTTCTCGATCACGCCCAGCACCGGCACATTGACCCGATTGAACATCAGGATGCCCTTTCCGACGTCGGCCAGCGAAAGCGCCTGAGGAGTGGTAACGATCACCGCGCCGGAAAGCTGAACCGACTGCGTGATGGTGAGCTGAACATCACCGGTACCCGGCGGCAGATCGAGGAAGAGGTAGTCGAGCTCGCCCCAGGCGACCTGGTGCAGAAATTGTTGAATGTAGTTCGACACCATCGGTCCGCGCATGATCGCAGGGGACTCACCGAGCCAGAAGCCGAACGACATCACCTTCAGTCCGTCCACCTCTATCGGTTTGATCATATTGTCGGCGGTTCCCTGAAGCTCTTCCTGATGCAGATCGAAGAGGGTAGGGATGGAGGGGCCGAAGATATCGGTATCGAGCAGTCCCACCTTGAAACCTCTCTGTGAAAGCTCCTTCGCAAGCGCGGCCGCGACGGTGGACTTGCCTACGCCGCCCTTACCCGACGCGACGGCTATGATCGAGTCCACGGCCGCGAGCCCACTCTTCTCCACCTTCGGCTGACGGGCGGTGGACGGGCTTACTATCTTCGCAAACACCCGTTCGACGCCGGGAAGTGATCCGACGAGCTTCTGAGACTGCTCGCGAAAGAGATCTTTGACCGGACAGGCGGGGGTGGTTATCTGGATGTCGAACGACACCGTCGGGCCGTCGATAACGATGTTCTTTACGAATCCGAGCGAAACTATGTCCTTCTGGAAATCCGGGTCGACAATCTGCGACAGTCGGGAAAGTACGTCCTTTTCAGAAACTGGCAATGAGGGCCTCCATTTTCGTCGTGAAGCTGCCCGCGTGAACCGTCTTTCGGGCAGCATGTGAATGACACCAAGTTACTGCAGTACCGGTTGGCGAACAAGCTTTCCGCAACACCGAATCATCGCTTCTTCCCGAGGATCAGCGAGAGGCGCTCTCTCGTTGCCGGGTTCATCGATTCGGGACCCGTCATCACCGCACCCTCCAGGGAATGATGTGCCTCGGTGTCGCGGTCTGTCTGAACGAGCTCGACTGCGCGCTGCAGCGTCCTGCGCGTATGCGCGATGTTCTCACGGAAGGTGCGGACCACCAGATCATTGCTTACCGGCACCTCGTGCCAGACGTCGTAGTCGGTCACGTGCGCGAGCACGGCGTAGCTCATCTCTGCCTCGCGGGCAAGGAAGGCCTCCGGCGAGGTGGTCATCCCTATGATATCCAGATCCCAGGAGCGGAAGAGCGCACTTTCACCCCTCGTGCTGAAACGCGGTCCCTCTATCGTCAGGAACTTACCGCCGTCGTGCACGCGTTCGGTCCCGGATGAGCGTGCCGCCTCGAGAAGGATGTCGCGAAGGTAGGGGCAGAAGGGGTCGGCGCTGCCTGCGTGGGCGACGACACCCTCGCCGAAGAAGGTTCGATCGCGGATGCCGCGCGTGAAGTCCACGAGCTGATCGGGAACCACAACGTGGCCGGGTGCAATCTCCTCCTTGAGACTTCCACAGGCGCTTACCGCCAGGATGAACCGCGCGCCCAGCGATTTCAGAGCGTAGATGTTGGCGCGGTAGTTGACCTCGGACGGCGTGAATATGTGACCGTTTCCGTGGCGCGCAATGAAGGCGACCCCTTTCCCGGCGAGCGTCCCTGTTACCGGCGCCGCGCTCGGCAACCCGAATGGGGTATCGAGCTCGACAACGCTACGCTCCTCGAGTTCGTCCATCTCGTAGAGACCGCTGCCGCCTATGATCCCGATTGCGATGTCCTGCATAGCCTAATCTACCGGGCCATCCGCCCTTGCGCAAGGTTGGGGAAAGCGGTACCTTCAGGTGCGGCGGCCGCGTCGTTGCGGCGCCGTCGATCAAGAGGACTCGCAGCGTGAAATCCCCTCACCCAAGAACTCGCGTATCAACCCTCTCAGGAGACCTGTGAGCCATGGCTTCACGCGCGCAGAAGCTCAATCTTGTCGCCTTCATGGGCGCTCTCTGCCTCTTTTTCTCCACAATCGAGTACCTCTTCCCAAAGCCGCTTCCCTTCTTCCGGCTCGGTCTGGCCAACATCCCTATCATGATCTCGCTCGAAATATTCCCGCCCTCCTACGTGCTGCTCGTGGTTCTGTTGAAGGTGCTCGGGCAGGGACTGATGAACGGCACACTCGCATCGTACGTGTTTCTGTTTTCGACGGCGGGATCCTTCGCGAGCGCTTTCGTCATGCTCGCGGTTCACCGGTGGGGCGGCCGCCACGTGACGCTCATTGGAATAAGTGTCTTCGGGGCCATCGCGAGCAACGTCGTGCAGATGTTCCTTTCGGTGAACTTCATCTTCGGTCAGACGGCGTGGGTGATTGCGCCGCTCTTCATAACCCTCGGGGTTGCGAGCGGTTTCTTCGTGGGGCTTTTTGCGCACCAGTTTCAGAAACGCAGCCGCTGGCTCGAAGGCGTGCGGGGTTTCTATGGCGGATAGGTTCCTCCGCGAAAAGATCAGCCCGCTGCATCTTTTCATCACCGGAATGCTCTGCATTCCCGGGTACCTGTTTCAGGACACCCTGTGGGTGCGGATAGGGCAGGTTGTGCTCTTCGGCATTCTGGCGACGCTCAACGGCAAACGGATTAAGTGGTTCTATTTTGTCGGGATGGTTGTATCGATTGCCTTCTTCAATCTGCTCACCCCGATCGGGAGAGTCATCTACCGGATCGGCCCCTTCGTCATCACGGTCGGTGCGCTCGAGCAGGGCATTCTCAAGGGCTTCACCATTGTCGGGCTGGTGTTCATCTCGCTCTTTTCGATCCGGCCCGACTTGAGACTTCCCGGCAGGCTCGGCAGTCTGATCGGCTGGGTGTTTCTCTACTACGAGCGCATTCTCGAGGGCCGGCGGAGGATCCAGGCGCGGAACCTCATCGGAAGCATCGACCAAGTGCTCGACGGCCTCTTCGTCCCGGGAGAGGAGGCGGCGGAGCGTGTCGCCGACACGGTACAATCGACGCCCGCGGGGTATCTCTTCGCCGTCCTGCTTCTCGCGCTGACCTGGGGCTCGCTTTTCCTGCTCTGACCGTCTGGCAGATCGCGCTGCTTCGGAAGTATACTGGCTGCATTGCGTTGCACACGCAGGAGAGATCATGGCTGCACGAATGAAGGCGCTCGTGAAGGCGGAGCCTGCGGAGGGGCTCTCGCTCCGGGAAGTCCCCGTTCCGGAAGTCGGCATCAACGACGTGTTGATTCGCATCCTCCGGACTTCGATCTGCGGGACCGATGTTCACATCTACAACTGGGACAAGTGGTCGCAGCGTACCATCAAAACCCCGCTCGTAATCGGGCACGAATACATGGGCGTCGTCGAACGGGTAGGCGACAATGTGCACGATTTTCACAAGGGTGATGTGGTGAGCGGAGAAGGGCATCTGGTGTGCGGTCATTGCCGCAATTGTCTTGCCGGCCGGAGACATCTGTGCAAGTCGCCAAGCGGCGTAGGAGTAAACCGGTCCGGCGCCTTCGCGGAGTTCCTGAGCATTCCGGTGGGCAACGTCTGGTACGCCGACCGGCGCATTCCGCCCGATATTCTGGCCTGCTTCGATCCGTTCGGGAACGCCGTGCATACCGCGCTCTCATTCAATGTGCTTGGCGAAGATGTGCTCATTACCGGCGCCGGTCCCATCGGCCTCATGGCCGCCGCGGTCTGCAAGCATGCAGGCGCCCGCTACGTCGTCATCACCGATGTGAACCCCTACCGCCTCGAGCTGGCAAGGAAGATGGGCGTGACCCGCAGCGTCGACGTCAGGAGCGAAAAGCTCGAAGAGGTGCAGAAAGAGCTAGGGATGCAGGAGGGCTTTGACGTAGGCCTGGAGATGTCGGGGAGTCCCGAAGCGTTTCGCTCGATGCTCTCGAACATGTGTCACGGCGGGAAGATCGCACTCCTCGGGCTCCAGAACGAACCGACTGCAATCGACTGGGACCTGGTAATCTTCAACGGCCTTTTCATCAAAGGCATCTACGGCCGCGAGATGTTCGAAACCTGGTATAAGATGCAGACCATGCTGCAGTCCGGACTCGATATTGCACCGGTCATTACACACCACTTCGACTACAGCGGATTCCAGGATGGATTCGATGTGATGCGCTCCGGGAATTCAGGGAAGGTTATCCTGGACTGGGAAAACGTGTGAGGGGGAAGAAATGTTCGGCGCAATGCGCAGTGAGCTGCGTGAGACAATTGATGGGATCCGCGAATCGGGACTCTACAAGGATGAGCGGATACTGACGACCGCGCAGGGCGGGAAGGTCGGCGTCACCGGCGGAGCGAGCGTTCTCAACATGTGCGCGAACAACTATCTCGGTCTCGCCTCCGATCCGCGAGTCATTACCGCAGCGAAGGAAAGCCTCGACCGGTGGGGCTACGGTCTTTCATCGGTGCGATTCATCTGCGGCACGCAGGAGATTCACAAACAGCTCGAAGGCCGTATCAGCGCATTCCTCGGAACCGAAGACACCATCCTCTACTCCTCCTGTTTCGACGCAAACGGGGGCCTGTTCGAAACGCTTCTCGGAGCGGATGACGCGGTGATAAGCGATGCGCTCAACCACGCGAGCATTATCGACGGTGTACGCCTCTGCAAGGCGCGCAGGCTCGTATATGACACCTGCGACATGAGCGCTCTGGAAGCGCGGCTCGTCGAGGCAAAAGACGCACGCTTCAGGCTCATTGCAACCGACGGTGTCTTTTCCATGGACGGATCAATCGCACGTCTTTCGGAGATCTGCGACCTCGCGGACCGGTACGACGCGCTGGTGATGGTCGACGACAGCCACGCGGTGGGGGTCCTCGGCGACCAGGGCCGCGGGACCCACTCCTATCGCGGGGTGATGGGGCGGGTCGACATCATCACCGGAACCCTCGGCAAGGCGCTCGGCGGGGCAAGCGGCGGCTACACGAGCGGGCGGCGCGAGATAGTCGAGCTTCTGAGGCAGCGGTCGCGTCCCTACCTCTTTTCGAATTCGGTTGCCCCCACGATTATCTCGGCTTCGCTCGCCGCACTGGACATTCTTGAGAGCGACCCGGAGCCGCTGCGCCGACTGCGCGACAACACCCGCCGCTTTCGGACCGCCATGTCCGCCGCGGGATTCGCGGTGCCCGACGGCGATCACCCGATCGTGCCCATAATGCTCGGAGAAGCTTCACTCGCGGTGCGCATGTCGCAGGAGCTGCTGGATGAGGGTGTCTACGTGATAGGATTCTCCTACCCGGTGGTCCCGAAGGGCAAGGCGCGGATACGGGTGCAGATTTCGGCCGCGCAGAGTGCGGAGGAGCTGGATTTTGCGGTGGAAAAGTTCAGGAAGGTACGTGACGGCCTGAAATAGGTGTGCCGGGGCTGCGGGGGGCCCGATCAACAATATTGGCAGCAGTAGCTAGTCGTTAAACGGGCCGCCTTCATAGTCGTCATCCGGAACGGTCTCCGCATTGTCCAGATCGTCGACAATTTGTTCAATTTGTGAACGGTATGACTCGGGCGCCTCGAGATGGCCCCAGCCGCGCACAACCTGGAAAATGCTGCTGTAGGCCGGGTCGCGATAGCTCACCACCAGGTGCGGAATACCCTCATCGGTCAGAATTGCGTCGACGAGCTGTGCCTGTACATCATTGTGAAGATCAAGTATTTTCTCGTACCGTTCCATCGGGTGCCTCTTCGCGAGAAGTATACCGCGCCAGACTTCAGCGGACAACAGGGGATCGCGTTCCCTGCCACGGTAGCGGGGTCGGCAATGGGGCAACATGACCCAAATATATCAATATGTATACTTTATCATACAAATGTTACTATTGACAAAGGACTATCGATAGTCTAATTTATGTAAATATAAACGGAGCGGAGGGAACTGATGACATTGGTGCTTTCAGTTGTCCTTCCTCTCGGTGGTTTGATTCTAGGTTGGCTAATCAGATGGCTATACGCCAGATTTCAGCTTTCAGCGTCGGAACAGAGGGCTGAAAGACTCAGAAAGGATGCAGTAAAAGAGGCAGAAGCTCTCAAAAAAGAGCTTGTGCTGGAAACCAGGGATGAGCTTTTACGGGAACGGAACCAGCAGGAAAAGGAACTTCGGGAAAGACGTGGTGATTTGCAGCGCCTCGAGAGGCGCGTGCTGCAGAAGGAAGAAAACCTAGAAAGAAAACTGGTGGGCGTTGAAAAACAACAGCTCGCCATTTCAGACCGAGAGAGGAAATTTTCGGAAAGAGAAGAGCAACTCGCGCAACGGGAGCAGGACTGGAGGGTGGAGCTGGAGCGAATCTCCGGGCTTTCATCTGACGAGGCCAAGAAGCTTCTTACCCAGTCACTCGAGGCGGAGGCCCGCCACGAGGCGCAGGGGCTCATAAACAAGATCGAGCAGGAGGCAACCGCCACCGCCGAGAAGAAGGGGCGGGAGATCCTGGTATCGACTATTCAACGTATGGCGTCCGAGGTTAACGCAGAGGTCACGGTCGCTTCAGTCAGTCTGCCGAATGACGAGATGAAGGGGCGGATCATCGGTCGTGAGGGACGCAACATCCGCACACTGGAAACGCTCACCGGCGTCGACATCATAATCGACGACACGCCGGAAGCGGTGGTCGTTTCGTGCTTCGACCCTGTTCGGAAGGAGATCGCGAAACGGTCGCTCGAGCGGCTTATTGCCGACGGACGGATACACCCGACGCGTATCGAAGAGGTCGTGCAGAAGGTTACCGGGGAGATAAGCCAGACGATCTACGAGGAGGGGGAGAAAACCCTCTTCGAGCTTGGTATTCATTCGATGAAGCCGGAGGGAATTCGTGGCCTTGGAAGGCTTCTCTACCGGACCAGCTACGGCCAGAACGTTCTTGCGCACTCCAAAGAGGTGGCAATTTTCGCCGGCATGATCGCCGCCGAGATCGGCGCCGACCGGGAGATCGCCAAGCGCGGCGGCCTGCTGCACGATATCGGAAAGGGAATCGAATCCGACGGTGACAGCAACCACGTCGAGCTCGGCGTGGAGCTCTCGCGCAGGATGAGCGAGGACGCAAAGGTCATAAACTGCATCGCCGCTCACCACGGGGACGTACCGCACAGCTGCATCGAGTCGGTGATCGTGCAGATCGCGGACGCGCTTTCGGCATCACGCCCCGGCGCTCGGCGGGAGACGCTGGACAACTACATCAAACGGCTCGAGAGTCTCGAGAAGATAGCTGGTGAGTTCGACGGCGTCGAAAAGGCATATGCAATTCAGGCGGGGCGTGAGCTCCGCATCATGGTAAATCACGAGCAGGTCGACGATGTGGGCGCGCGCGAGATCGCCAAGGAGATCGCCCGCCGCATAGAGTCGCAGCTTCGCTATCCCGGCCGAATCAAGGTTACGATGATCCGGGAGACGCGGATAATCGAGTACGCACGGTAAGGGGCGCGGATGTCGAAAGGATTCAAAGCTCTCATCCTGGGTGACGTGGTTGGTCAGTCGGGATGCAGAGCAATCCTTCTCGGACTTCCGGCCATGATAAAGAGGTTTTCGGCCGACGTTGTTGTCGTGAACGGCGAGAACGCGGTCGAAGGCTTCGGCATCACCCCTGAGGTGGCCGCTCAGATCTTCAAGGCCGGGGCGCATGTAATCACCACCGGCAATCACGTTTGGCAAAAGAACGAAATTCTCGCCTATCTCGACACCCAGGAATACATCCTTCGGCCGGCCAACTATCCTTCCGGTGTAGCGGGCCACGGCAGCTGCGTTGCCGAGGTGCACGGCGTGAAGGTGGGGGTGATGAACCTCCAGGGCCGGACGCGGATGTGGAGCATCGACGACCCCTTTCGCAAGGCGAAGGAGATCGTCCGCAAGCTTCGCCAGAAAACAAAGATCATGATCGTGGACTTCCACGCCGAGGCGACCGATGAAAAGGAGGCGCTCGGCTGTTATCTCGACGGCGACGTGACGGTCATCGTCGGCACGCATACCCACACTCAGACGGCGGACGAGCGCATCCTGCCGGGTGGCACCGCCTACATCACCGACCTCGGGATGAGCGGTCCTCAGTCGAGTATCATAGGCTTCGATCCGGTTATCGGCGTTCAGCGTGCGCTTTCTCAGATGCCGCTCAAGAACGAAGTTTCGGACAATCCTGCGCTTCTACAGGGCATCTGCGTCGACATCGACACCGAGACTGGAAAGGCGCTCTCGATCACTCGCATCAGGGAAGAAAGTCTCGTGTGAAGAGCTGTCCGCGTCCGCCCAGGCACAAGATGTCGCTTCTCGGTCTGCTCCAGAATCGCTATCCGGAATACACGAAAGACCAGCTGTACGCACACGTGGTCTGCGGAGATGTGCTCGTTGAGGGGGAACGCGTCCGCGAACCGTCGCGGAAGGTATCGCCCGACGCGGCCATCGACTTTGCCTCTTCGGAGACCGGAGGACGGTACGTCTCACGCGGCGGCGAGAAGCTCGATCACGCGCTCGAACGGTGGAAGCCGCCGGTTGCAGGACTCTGCTTCATCGACGCCGGTGCTTCGACCGGCGGCTTCACCGACTGCCTGCTTCAGCACGGCGCCGCCGCGGTCCACGCAGTCGACGTCGGATACAATCAGCTCGACTACCGGCTTCGCACCGATTCACGCGTCATGGTCCACGAGCGAACCAACATCATGGAGGTCGCCCGCCCGGATTTCCGTCCGCAGGCGGACGCGGCGGTCGCCGACCTCTCCTTCAGGTCGCTGGCGGGGGCCGCCTCGCATCTGCTTGGGCTGACTGTGGGGGGATGGGCAATTGCGTTGGCGAAACCGCAGTTCGAAGAGCGGGGATCGGTCGAGGACTTCCACGGCGTCATCGAAGACGATGAAGTTCTCGAGCGGATTCTCAATCGTCTCTGGGGCGAGCTGGAGAGGGAGGGGGTACGAATCCTCGCGCTCGCCGCATCGCCGATCCGCGGCAGGAAGGGCAACCGGGAGTTCCTGCTCTGGCTGAGCGACGGACGCTACGTCCCCGACGGAGAGCGAACCGCCGGCGACGTTGCCGCCGGCCGCCATGAGTTGATTCGCCGGGCGATCGCGGAACCGAAGAGCGAGAATCTCGAGGATTCCTCAGGAGAATGAGTCCCTGCCGAGCGGGCGGCCGATGAAGATTCCTTCACCGCCGAGATAATCGATCTTTTTGCCGTCTACCAGAAACTGCACCCGGCTGACCGTGGAAAATTCGGTTGCCGTGTGAACTATCTCTTTCAGCTGCGCGATAAAACCCTCGACGCCCATTGTATTGAACTCGAAAGCTTCGTTGAAGTTGAGATAGGCGATGCCGTTCTGGACATAGGCCGAGAGGAGCTGCGTTTTCGGGGGAATCAGATTGAGCACGCCCTTGTTGAGCTCCTCCGGCGTCGGACCCTTGAGCAGCGCACGGATTGTGTCGGTTAGAGGACTGTCGACGTAGCGTACCTGTCGCTCGACGGCCTCCGGGAGGATGCGTCCATCGTCGGTGACGAACGTATAGTAGAGCTTCGCCATGCGCACGCGATACGAAGGCGCGGGCTGAGAGCTGCCCGAGGGCGTCGCCGGGCTGTGCGTCGTATCGGTGTGCGTTTTCGTCGATTCAGTTCCGGTGGGAGCGGAGTGCGCATTGTCGCTTCCGCCGCCCGAAAGCCCGGGTACCGTGCGAAAGGTTGTCTCAGTCGGCGGCGTCGAGACGCCGGTGGGTGCGGGCGCTGCGCCCGGCGCGGCGGGTCCGGACTTTCCCGGTGATCCATCCGGTCGCGATGTTGCCGCCGGAGCGTTCTTGTCCGTTCCGATCACCACGTTGCGGGTCTCGATTCCGGTGGGCGGACTTCCGGAATCCTTGCCGAACTTATGCTGGAGAACATTGAGGAGGCCGGTACTCTGCACAACCTCCTGAATGCGCGGTTTTGTCGCGACGAACACCACCAGGAAGAGCAGAATAACGGCAATCCAGAACAGAACCCCGAAGGATGTCTTGCGTTTCTTCTTGTTGTTCGCCATACGTTTCAAGTATCGGCGTATAAGGGAAACAATTTGACAGTTCAACGGGATTGGCCGTATCATATGACGGCAATGCATGAACTTACCGGAATCTCAGCCTCGCCGGGGATCGCCATCGGGAAGGTTTTCCTCTATCTCGACAACGGTCCTTCGGTTCCGCGATATGCAATACGTGCAGAACATGTGTCCGGGGAGATGGATCGGCTCGAACAGGCCGTCGGGCGCGCATCCGACGAGATTCAGAGCCTCCGGCGAACCAGCGAACAGGAAAATCGCGACGAGCAGGTAAAGCTTCTCGATACCCACCTGATGATGCTCTCGGACCCGGACTTCACCGAAAGGATACAGAATGATCTGAAATCCAAGCTGCTGAATGTAGAGTGGGTGCTCAATGCGGCGATCGAAGAGGTGGTTCAGAAGCTGCACGCGAGCGGCGACGACTACATGAAGGAACGCAGCATAGACCTCAATGACGTGTCGCGCCGCGTCCTCAACCATCTGCTCTACCGGGAGCGGATCAACCTCGCCGACCTTTCGGAAGAGGTGATTCTGGTAACCCACGATCTTTTGCCTTCGGACGCGATCGGCATGAACAAGCGCATGGTCAAAGGCATCTGCATGGACGCCGGCGGGAAGACCTCTCATACCGCAATCCTGGCGCGTTCATTCGAGATACCGGCCGTGGTCGGGCTATCGAATATCTCGCGGCAGGTCCAGTCGGGCGATCAGGCCGTCGTGGATGGCAACCGTGGGCGGGTCATCGTGAACGCCGATGCGCGAACGCTGAAGCGCTACGTCAGGGTGCAGTCGGACTGGCGCAAGCGTGAAGTGCAGCTGATGCGTCTGAACGAGCTTCCCGCCGAAACCAGGGACGGAAAGCTCGTCAGCCTGAAGGCCAACATCGAAGTTCCCGAAGAGGTGGATTCCATCTTCGCGCACGGCGCAGATGGAGTGGGGCTCTTTCGTTCCGAGTTTCTGTTCCTCCATTCCGGCCACCTTCCCGAAGAGGAGGAGCAGTTCAAAGCCTATTCCTACGTTCTGAATGCCATGGGTTCGAAGCCGGTGACCATTCGTACTGTCGACGTGGGCGGCGACAAGGTGGCGCCGAACCTCGAGGGGATGAACGAGAAGAACCCCATCCTCGGCTGGCGCGCCATCCGTTTCTGCCTCTCCAATCTGGACCTGTTCCGGACTCAGCTTCGGGCGCTGCTTCGTTCGAGCATGCACGGGAAACTGCAGATCATGTTTCCGATGATCTCCGGTGTCGAGGAGCTTTCGCAGGCGCTGGACACGCTCGACGAGGTCAAGGCCGACCTGCGCCGCGAGCAGATACCCTTCGACGAGAATATTCCCGTCGGCACGATGATCGAGGTCCCCTCCGCAGCGATAACCGCCGATCTCATTGCGCGGCGGTCGCACTTCTTCTCGATAGGGACAAACGACCTGATTCAGTATACAATTGCGGTTGACCGCGGCAACGAGAAGATTGCCTACCTGTATGAACCGTTCCATCCCGGGGTGCTTCGGCTGCTCAAGATGGTCATCGACAGCGCCCACGCGGTGGGCATTCCCGTTGGGATGTGCGGTGAGATGGCGGGCGATCCGGTGGCCGCGGTGATTCTCCTGGGGCTCGGGCTCGATGAGTTTTCGATGGGGGCCGTGGGCATCCCGGAGGTAAAACGTATCATCAGGTCGGTCGCGCTTTCGGAAGCCGAAGAAATCGTGGGAAATGTCATGGAGATGCGCTCCTTCCACGAGGTGGACCGCTACGTCAACGAGCTGATGGAATCACGCTTCGGCGTGAACGCCTACTAGCCCCCGGATAAATTGAGGATTCCGCATACATGAATCAGCACGCGCCCGCGCTGCCCGTCGTCGCGGTCGTCGGGCGACCGAACGTCGGCAAATCGACTCTTTTCAACCGCCTGGTCGGAAGGCGGCTTGCCATCACCGACAGCATGCCGGGAGTCACCCGTGACCCGGTAACTGCCGACGGGCGGATCGGCAGCGTCGACGTGCGGCTGGTCGACACGGGCGGGATGACCACGGAAAAGGGTGCCATTCACGAGCTCGTGACTGCACGCAGCCTCGAAGTCGCCGCCCGCGCGCACTGCATCATTCTAATGCTCGACGTGACCGGCGTCACCCCCGAGGATGAGGAGTTTATCGAGCGGCTTCGCCCCTTTCAGCCGCGGATCGTCGTTGCTGTCAACAAAGTGGACAATCCTGAGCGTGAGCCCTCCGTGTGGGATTTCTACCGGTTCGGCTATTCGCCGGTGATCGGAATTTCTGCGACGCACGGCCTCAACGTGGAGGAGCTCCGCGAAGCGGTGGTCGCCCGCATCGCCGAGTCGGCCGCCGATTTCCCGGCCGGGTTCCCGGCCGACCTGCGGTCGAGCGGCACCGAATCGCCGCGTCCCATCCGCATAGCGGTGCTGGGACAGCCAAATACCGGCAAATCGACTCTCGCGAACCGGCTTGTGGGTTCAGAGAACTCCATCGTTTCGGAGGTGCCGGGGACCACGCGGGATGTGATCGAAGGACGATTCCGGCACAAGGGCACCGAGTTCGAAATCCTCGACACGGCCGGCATCCGGAGGAAGAACCGTGTAAACGAGGATGTCGAGTACTACTCGGTCAACCGCGCGATTGCCACGATCGAGCGTGCCGACATCGTTTTCCTCATGGTCGATGCGCCCAAGGGACTTACCGACCAGGACAAGAAGATTGCCTTCCAGGTTGTGAAAAAGGGGAAGGGGATAATCGTGGTCCTCAACAAGTGGGACCTCATGGAACAGGTCAAGAACCAGTTCGAAGCGACCGAGGACCGTGTCCGGTTCGTCTTCCCGATTCTGCACTTTGCCCCTATCGTTCCGCTCTCGGCAACGAGCGGTACCGGCATCTCCCGGCTTCTGGGGCTCGCCGGCCAGCTCCAGAAGGAGCTTCGGACCCGTATCGAGACCGGCAGGCTCAACCAGGCGCTCGCTCGCTGGCTTGCAGAGACGCCGCCGCCTTCGGGAAAACGGCACTGGAAGGTCCGCTACATCACACAGGTTGGGACCGAGCCCCTGAGCTTCGTGATGTTCGTCAGCAGAACCGCCGGCTTTCCCGCGAGCTACGTCGGGTACATCCAGAACAGAATCCGACGCGAGTTCGACCTCTCGCATGTCCCTCTGGACATCGTCCTGCGAGAGTAGCAGTATCTGAATATGGACCGGTTAAGCATCGGTGAGGTTTGCTCACTGCTGCAGGTCAAACCTCACATCGTCCGCTACTGGGAGCAGGGAATCGATCTGCTCTCGCCGCGGAAGGACTTTTCGGGCCGCCGGGCCTATTCCGATCACGATGTTCAGATTCTCTCCCGTGTGAAATACCTCGTGCAGGAGCGCCGGTTCACGCTCGAGGGAGCCCGGGAGCGCATATACGCGGAGCTGAGCGGCGAGAGCGGCGAACGGAACGCCTCGCGCAAGGCTGCCCTCCAGCAGGTGCGCCACGAGCTGTTGCAGGCGGGGAGGCTCCTTGCCCAGTTGCGCCGGTCGGCGGCGGCCTCCCAGCAGCCCGCGCGGGTGGAGCGTTCCCACGCTGCGGGCTCCCCGCCGCTGAGCCTCAGGGTAATTCGCAACGAGTCCGGTGAGCACGTTCCGGAAGGCGGATCGGTGGCCGCGACCGCTGCGGCAACCATTATCGGTGGTCACGCGGCCGACTTCGACTGGCAGACCGAGGTTCGCGCGGTCATGGCCGACGCCATCGGCCGCTACGCAACGCTCCGGGTCATCTTCTGCAGGCCGGATCTCGCCGCCGCGGTTGAAGCCGAGGCGCAGCAGGTGGCGGATGCGGAGACGGGCCAGGCGCTGGTATTCACGTGTGAACCGGCGAGCGTCTGGCGTGCAATGGAAGAACTGCGCGTCGGAACTGCCGGACGGGATCTTTCACGCCGCGGTGTGCGCGACCTCGCCGTGCTGCCTCCCGACGGTCCTGACGTCCACGACGCTTTAGGACAGCTTCTTTCCCTCCACCGTCGCCATGGAGCCTGCTTCACCCTGCAGGCCACCCGCCGTCCCGGCGGTGGTGCCGGTGCCGGTGCGTCGAAACAGACGCGCTTCCGGATGACCGGCGCGATTGCAGTCGATCTCCGGCAGTGGCGCGCCATCCGCGAAAGCGTGCCGTTCACGGGAACGGCCGAAACTGTCGAAAATAGAGCTGGAGGCGCCTATTCCGGCGAGGGTGCCATGCTGGTCGGACTGGCAGGCAGCGTACCCTGTGGTATTATTGTAGAGTACCCGTGAGTCGGGTAGGCGGACACGCGCAATGATACGAATTTTACCCGCCCCGCGGCGAAGGCTTGCGTGGCTTGTCATAGTCTTTGTGCTTTGCGGGCTCCCGGTGTGGAGCAGAACCTCTGCAGCAGAGGTAATGCCAACCGGGGCAGACAACAGCGAAGCACGCAAATACCTCGAAAGCTCGATTACCGCGCCGACCAGCAGCGTGCTATCGCTTCCTGCGAGAATTCTCACCCTGTCGAACGGTGCGAACCGGGTGAAGTTCGAGGTCCAGCGGTCGCAGGACGCATACTACCTCCTCTTTCTGAATGAAAGCCAGAGCGTGGCTGACGGCGCCGACCGTTTTCCCATTGCCGGCACCGGGAACTACGTCATCAAGCGGAGCATGAAGGACGGCTCCTTTCTCCAGATCAAGATCTTCCTGCAGGACGACCCGGGGTTCTTTGTCCGTGTGTTTCCCGACGGAAGCGGAACGCCCGACAGTGTCGGCGGTACCGACGGCCGCTGCTTCATTGACGTCTACATTGCAGACTCCCGCATCTATCACGACGTCGTTGTTCCGATCTCCTTCGCACAGGCGCTGACCTCCTCGCTGCAATGGCTTGTGCAGCTGACATCGGATCAGATCGACTGGTCCTCGCTTTTTCCTCCGGAGGACCTCTCGGCCTACAAGGATGTCCGCTTCATGGTGGACGCGGTTCGAAAGGCGCTGCCGACCCTTCCTGACGCGGATGACGGGGCGATGGATCTGAACGGTAATCTCGTCTACATTGCAAGCCTCAAGCTGCAGGACCAGGGCCCCGGATTCAACTGTTCGGGATTCGCGAAGTGGATCGCCGACGGATTGTACAAGCCCGCTACCGGCCGGTTTCTTTCGATCGACGAGCTCAAGCAGAAACACCTCGATCTGCGGGGCAACCGCTGGTCGAGGCCGGTAGAGAATGAACGTGATCCCTATTTCGGCCTTGATTGGACCCGGAATATTGCCGTGGCGCTCATGTCGGTCGACAACCCGGACCGAAAGCTGTCGCCCCTGTCGGCCGACGTACGCGACGTTCCCTTTTCCCGGTACATCGAAAACGTCGGCTACCGCATTTCCGAACTCAAGCGGGTGCTCTATTTCCTTGCGGTGAAAGAGCCGGGATACTTCTACTTTGGCTCGGTGAACCGCGAGTTCGGCACGGCGCCGGTCCTTCGCCAGCATACGCACGTTGTCGTGCTCTTTCCCTATTTCACCGAGCAGGGCCAGTTCCGCGTCGCCCTGATGGAGCGGAACGTGGAGTCGACGCTGGAGAGCCTCAATCACCGCTATCCGGCCGACTACATTCACCTCGTCCGCGCGCAGGCGTCGTCCGACTTTGTTCCACCGGTCATCCACGTCGCACCGCATTGATTATTGAGTTTTCGCGCGCTATTCTAGGTACATATGACAAAGGCTCTCCTGCCTGTGCTGTTTCTTTCTGCGTTCGCAGCTGCACTGGCTCAAGCACAGGTCCATGCCCCGGCGGCCAATCCGGGTGCGGAGCGTGACCTCTATATGGAGGCGGAAAACCGCTTCCTGGCCCATGATTACGAAATCGCCCTCGATCGATTTGAAAGCTTCATACGGCAGTATCCGCTTTCTCAGTATGTTCCCGACGCGCAGTTTCGACGCGCGGTGAGCCTCTACCGGCTGGGCAGATATTCGAGTGCCCTCGACCTGCTTGTGAGGATCGAGGAGCGGTACCGGTCTACGCGGTACCTCGCAGTGGTGCCCTTCTGGAAGGGGGTGGTCGAATACTACCTGGGCCGCTACGGAGCGGCAGTCGGCGACCTCGACCGCTATCTCGCCACCTCCCCGTCGGACCAGTCGATCCGCCGGCAGGCGCTGCTCTACAAGGGAATAAGCGAGGTCGCGCAGGGAAAGGGCGGCGATGCGATCCGGTCGCTCGAATCCCTTATGAACGGCGTGATCGCGCCTTCAGAAGAGTCCTACGGGCTGACGCTTCTCTGTTCGCTCTATCGCGATGCGAAGATGTGGTCCAGGATCATCGCGTTGTATGAACGGACCGACGTTGCTCAGGTCAACCCGCAGTGGAAACCGCAATTCCAGCTCTACGCCGCCGAGGCCTACTATGCGGCCGGTGACCGGAAGACTGCCGCCTCGATCTATCGTACGCTCGAGAACGCAAACGCCGAGGTGGCCACCGTCGCGTTCGAGCGGCTTTTCGAGCTCGCGAGGAGCAGGGGTGACCAGGCTGAAGAAGACCGGATTCTCACTTCCGCCGAATCCGCTCTCGCGGGGCACAGCGATGTTCTGTCCCAGTTCTGGCTTCGCGTCGGCATAGAAAGCTACCAGGAAAAGAGATATGACGTCGCGGAGCTCTACTTCCAGCGTTTGTGGGATCTTCGCAAGAACGAGCACCTCCCGGGCACGGTTCCGCTCTATCTTGCCGACATCTACGTACGGCGAAATCGCAGTGATCAGGCATTGACCGTTCTGGAGACCTATCTCGACGAACCCTGGGTAAAGCAGTCTGCAGCGGAAGGAGGCGGCTCCGCGCCCCCATCCGAACCGGCGGGACCGGTGCCCATGCCCAAGCCGGGACTCCCCGGCGCGTCTACGGCGGCCACCACGGCTCCCGGCGTAGAGACCTACCGCGATCGAGTCCTCGCGCGCATGGGCGCGGTCTATCTCTCTTCGGGAGAGTGGCGGAAGGCGCAGCAGGCTTTCGAGCAGGTGGTTGCGACGTATCCCGAATCGCCGGTGTTCGCGTCATCCTCCTATCAGCACGCCTACGCACTCTACCGTCAGGGTGAGTACAAAGCGGCTCTCGACGCCCTGGAGTCGCTCTTTGCTTCCGGAAATACCGGGGATGTAACGGCCGAAGCGTTACGGCTGCAGTCCGCCTGCCAGGAGAAGCTCGGCGATCTGTCCTCCGCGATCGACAGCCTGCGGCAGTACCTCGCGCTCTCCCGCAACGACCTTTCGGCGCGGACCGAGCTCGTCCGGCTGCTCTTTCAGGACAAGCGCTACGACAAGGTGGTCACCGACGGCTCAGCCATCTTCTCAGACTTCCCGGACCTCGGCTCGACCCACGGAGAGACGGCGGCACAGCTTCACTACGTCGTCGGTCTCTCCTACGTAGCCACCAGGGATTATAACAGCGCCGTTGAGCAGCTTTCCGCGCCCGACGGTCCGTCGTCGAAATCGGCGGTCTATCCATACAAGCTGTACTACCTCGGCTGGTCCTACTACCGTCTGGGCAAATTCGAACAGGCGATAAAGAGCTACGACGAGCTGGTTACCGCCTACAGCTCCAATCCGATGGTGCCGGAGGCCGCCTACCTTGCGGGATGGTCTGCCTACAGCACCGGCAGGTACGCTCAGGCGGAGCATTTCCTGAGGCTCGCGGTGAGCTACGACCAGTCGCAGAAGCTGACTGCCGAGGCCTCGTTACTGCTTGGGCAGTCGCTTGCGGAGCAGAAGAAATTTCAGCAGGCACAGACGCAGTTCCAGGATGTGTACAGCAGATACCCCGACTCGGGTCTCGCCGATGACGCAATGTACGAATACGCGCGAACCTTCGAGCAGATGAACATGATCGACAGTGCCGCGGCAGCCTATCGCGACCTGGCGAACCGATATCCGGAGAGCCCGCTTGCGGCGGAGGCCCTGTACAGACGGGGCCAGCTCTACTACAACGCCGGCAACTACAGAGCTGCGCAGGACGCGTTCTTTCTCTACCGGTCAAGCTATCCCTCAGGTTCGCAGATGGACGGGGCGCTCTACTGGGGCGGCATGGCGGCTCTGAGGGCGGACCAGCCCTCCGGTGCGCTGCTTCTGTGGGAGCGGCTCATTGCCGAGCACCGGGACAGCAGCTACAGGTCAGACGCGATGTACCGGGCCGCGGGAATCTACGAATCCCGCGGCGACTACAAGAACGCGCTCAACCTCTACTCGGAGATGCTCGCCCGCTATCCGCAGCAGGCGGCCGCAGTCGGCGCGCAGAAGAAGGTTGATGCTCTGGTGCTTCAGATGAACGGACTTACCAGCCAGGAGGCCGCGCTGCTCGTCACCATCGACAGCAACGGCAGGGCCGCCACCGCAGCGGGACGTGCCGCAATTCTGAAGCTTGCGCACATTGTGATCTTCCAGGAGAGCGCGTCGAGCTCGAATCAGCAGCTGGTTATCCCGCTCCTTCATCAGGTTGCCGATCGCCGCAAGGACGACCCGTCCTCGGCCGCCGACGCTCAGTTCCTGCTCGGCGAGATTGCCGCACGGCAATCGGACTATCTCCAGGCGGCAAACGACTTCCTGGACTCCGCTGCGACCGATCCGTCGAACCGCGACCACGCTGCGCAGAGCCTCTACCGTGCTGCGGAGGTGCTCAAGCTCGCTGGAAAGACTGCACAGCTCAATGACCTTGTCAAACGAATCGGGCAGACTTTTCCGAATACGCGATGGGCCTCGGATGCCCGCAAATTACTGGAGCAGTAGCATGAGATTCCTTTCATTTCAGTCGGTTGCATTCTTCATGCTGCTTCTCGCAACTGCAGCGGCGGGTGCGGTCGCACAGTCAGACAAAAGCAGCTCCGGCGACAATGCAAAGCCGGGCCCCAGCGCACCCGAGAATGCGCCGATCGTTCTTCCCGATGTGGTGCTCAAGGTGCCCGACATAGCGGTCGCTTCCGTCCAGTCCGCACTTCCAGGTGCCGGCAGTCTGCGTGTTCCCGACATAAGCATCCCTCTGCCCGACCAGGGGCCGCTTCACATACCTGACCGGGCGTTCGACGTTCCGCTTCCCGGAAAGAACCAGCCGGCGTCATCCGCTGCCCGTGGTTCGTCGGTATACAATACCGGCAGCCTGGGGGTGGGAAGCATGAGTCATCTGAGCGGCGCAATTTCAGTCTACAAGCTGGGAGACTCGCCGCGGTTCAGGCTTCAATTCTCCCACGAGGGGCTCGACGGTTTCTCGGGAAAACCGGCGGGCACAGGCTACTTCAGCAATGACGACCAGGTGAGCGGCTGGCTCGCCACCAGCGGAAAGAGCGCGGGAACCGAGTCCCTGGCCTCCTTTCAGGACCGGGAGCTGGGACTGCAGAACGATTCCGACTACTATTCGGTCGGCATTCGCACGCTGAACGGCTACACCGGGTTCTCGTTCCACCCGGACTCCGCGCTTTCCTTCGGGGCGCGCGTCGAGGCAGGGGCCGCGTCGCGTCTGTTCTCTCTGGCCGCGCCGGCGGCATCGAACCGTTCTCAGAACGAGTACCGGCTCGCGCCGAGCATCACCGCAGGGCTGAACCTCAATTCAGTTACCTTTCAGCTGCGCGGAAATTACGGCCTGAGAGTGACCGACGGTCTGCCTGCGGCGAACAGCCTCAACCTGGGACTCTTCATGGATGCCAGCCTGCCCGCCTCCTTCCTTATCCGAGGAGACGTCGGAGCGTACTGGACGCTCGCAGGTGTGCCCGACGCCGGTCTGGAGGTTCCTTGGAGTCTCGAAATATCAAAGACGTTCTCCGGAGGGCTGGGCTTTTCTCTTTCGGGAGGCTACCAGATTACGCCGATGAGCTTCAGCGATCTATGGGCCGACTATCCTGTCCTCCACATTGGCGACTCGGTGAACAATTCACTCGTCCACTCGTCGGCCTGGTTCGGCAAGCTCGGATATACGCTGAGCAGTCAGGACATGCTGCTTACGACACAGGGGGCTCTGGAGGTTGCATACAGGAAGAACGTTCTGGATATCAGCGGCTACAGCCGAACCGACAACAGCTACCTCTACACGCAGCGGGACATGTGGACGATCATCCCGACGTTCGAGCTTACCTGGAGCCCGGTCAGCCTGCTCAGCATCAGGGCCGGACTGCAGGGCAATCTTCTGAACCGGGCGACGCAGGAACCGCTGATCGCCGCCAACGGCTCTCTCTCGATATCCGCTCCGCAGAACCGCTTCGGAGGAGGTCTCACCGCGGTCTTCGACCTGTTCGGCGCCCCTGTAGTTCCGAACGTTTCCGCAAACCTGTTTGCACGCATTTCGGACGGGGTCGAGCTCGATCTCGACCTCGAGGACATGCTTTCGCCGCTCATTCCGGACGGTCGTCCGGTGATCGGTTCGTCCGTGAATTCCGCATTCCCCTTCATCTCACCGGGATTCCGGATCACCCTTTCCACGCACATCTCGCTGTGACGGATGCTATGAGGTATCAGATATGATGGACCTGCTTCAAAAAGGCGGAATCGTTCTCGCCTTCATCATCATTCTTTCGGTGATTGCCGCGGTGATCATCATCGAACGGCTGCTTTATTTCCGGAAGAATCGCACCGACGAGGACCAGCTGCTTCAGCGCCTGAAGTCGGCACTTCAGAAGGGCCACTACGATGAGGCGCTCAGCATCTGTGAAGCCAACCCGCTTCCAATAAGCAATCTCATGAAGGTCGGCATCGAGCATCGGCAGTATTCCGAAGAGGTTATAAAGGACGCCGTCACCGATGCCGCCAACATGGAGATCCCCCGAATGGAGAGGTACGTTTCATTCCTCGGGACGATCGCTCAAATTGCGCCGCTTCTGGGGCTGCTCGGAACGGTGACCGGCAACATCAAGGCTTTCGGCGTTCTCGGTAACTTCGCGGGCTCGGTGAGCGATCCGGGGCTGCTTGCGCGCGGAATTGCCGAAGCGCTGATCACCACGGCGGCCGGAATAATCGTCTCCATCCCGGCGGTCATCTTCTACAACTACCTGGTGAGCAAGGTGAACCACTCGATAATCCGGCTCGAGAACCGCGTCACCGAGCTGGTCCTCTACCTTAAAGGGGTGTGAGGACCCGCCATGAAATTCAGAAGACGATTGCAGCCGAGCGCCAACTCAAGCTTTGTTCCCATGGTCGACGTGGTGTTCCAGCTCGTCATTTTCTTCATGGTGTCGAGTACCTTCATCGTGACTCCCGGAATCAAACTGAACCTGCCGAGCTCGAGCTCTGCAGAGCCGGTCCCGGTGACCCCTCTGGTGGTGAGTGTTTTTTCCGACAAGCGGATCTATCTCAACAGGACCGAGTATGATCTGGCCGGCTTTCGCTCGGCCGTCGCGGCGCTTCCGCAGGCGGAACAGAAGAACAAGAGCATCGTGGTGGAGGGAGACAGGACAGTCTCTTATGACCTGATGGTGAAAATCCTCGATGTGCTGCGCGTGAACGGGTTCCAGGGCGTCAATCTGAAGACGATGCCCGAGGGCCGCAGCGCGCCGCCTGCGGGTGGAGGCTCCGGTTGATTCTTCAGGACGAGCGTAACCGCCTCGGCTTCGCCATATCCGGCGCGGTCATCATCCACGCGCTTCTGTTTGTTGCGATGCAGCTGGGGGTTCATTGGCCCGTGAGTCCCGCAGAGCCCGCGCCTATCTACGTCGAGCTGAACGCGCCGGTCCAGCAGCCGGAGCCCCCCGCCGCCGAGACTCCTGCCGCGCCCGCACCGACCGCTTCGGCGGCGACGACCGAAGCGGCGCCAGCGGCACAGTCGGCCCCCGCGTCCACGCGAACGGCCCCCGCGTCCACGCGAACGGCCCCCGCGTCCACGCGAACGGCCCCCGCGTCCACGCGAACGGCCTCCGCGTCCACGCGAACGGCTCCGACGCCCCGCGAATACGATCCGCTCGCCCAGGCTCCGAGTGCGGCAGACCTCAGGTCGTTCGCCCGGCAATCAGATCAGACATCAGGCCAGCCGGCGCAAACGCCAGGTCAGTCCAGCGGCGCCGGTCGCAGCTCTCAGGGGAACGCCGCCGCCGGGCCCACACCGCAGGAAAACCTGTTCGCCGCGCAGCAGCAACAGCGCGCTGAGCAGTTTCGTGCGCAGAACCCGGTCGAGTCCGGCAGCGTTGCACCCGCAGCGCTGCCATCGTCGAGCGAAACATCGCAGGCAGCGCCGTCAACCGACCCGCTGAGCGGAAAGATCGACAGAACCATGCAGAGCGTAACGGAGCCGCGGTTCTCGCCGTCCGGCTCAGGCCCTTCGGCCGCAGCCCCATCCAACCCCGCGTCGGCGAGCCCGGGCATCAGCGACTCGCGCCTGAAGTTTACGAACGGGGTCGCGCGCAGCCTCATTTCCGCCGACCGGCTCAACCTGAACCAGGACCTCGTCAATTCCATCCTCAAGAAGCACCCGAATCATCCGCCCGTGATAGAGGTCAGAGTCACCTTCACAGCCAAAGCCGACGGGTTCGTGTCAAACTTGAATCTGGCGAAAGATTCCGGGTATAGTGAGCTCGACCAGGTAATCCGGAACCTCTTTGAGCGGCCGGTGTTCAAACCGGCTCCGGGAAGCCCGGCGGCAGAGGGAGAGATTACCTACAGGATCGAAACCGACACCGCGAGGTAGGATGGGAATTCAGGCTGTAGCTTTCGACGTTGATGGAACTCTCTATCCGAATCGTCAGATGTATCTGAAGTCGGTCCGCTTCGGGCTTCGCCACGCGCGGCTCATGATCGCCTACGGCCGCGTACGAAGGGCGATCCGCTCGGTGCGGCCGATCGAGGATTTCCGCGAGCTGCAGGCGAAGATGCTTGCCGGAGAGCTGTCCGTTACCCCGGAGCAGGCCGGGGAGCTCGTTCACAAAATCGTCTACAACGAGTGGGAAGAGATCATCAAGGGTGTGCCGGTCTATCCGCACATTCGCGAGATGGTGCTCGACCTCCGGGAGCGCGGAGTCCGGACCGGGGTGGTATCGGACTTCCCCGTGGAACGGAAGCTCACCTTTCTCGGTCTCTCCGGGATCTGGGACTGCTCATTCTCTGCCGAGGAGGTGAAATACCTCAAGCCGAATCCCGAACCCTTCGAGCGTCTGGCCGAGTGTCTCGGTGCACCGGTCCCGGAGACGCTCTACGTCGGGAACAGCTACCGCTACGATGTGATCGGCGCGAAGGGTGCCGGGATGCTTGCCGCCCACATCGCGAAGAAGCCGGAGCCCGAATCAATTGCCGACATCACCTTCTCCGACTACCGCGAGCTTCACGCCTGGATTTTACAGCGGCTCTCCTCCTGACCGGCGGAATCCGGTTTCCTCTGTCATTATCCCAGCGAATCTGATATATAATAGATAACGATCACTACTGGGAGTGGGGAACATGAATACTGTTGGGTATCTCATAGTAATCGGCATAGTTCTCGTCATTCTCGCCGTCTATCGACAGCTGGACAAGAACAACCGGTCACTTGAAAAGGTCAAACGATACGCCGACAAGGTGCAGGGTGATCTGGACGGAATCGTCTCGCAGAAGGCGATGGAGCTTCGGGACATGTCCATCGAGGTGGATGTCCATCAGAAGGCGGCCAGAGAGGTCCTGAAACGAATCCAGGGAATCGAAGAGAGCCTCAACACGCGTGCGGCGCAGATCGAACAGATCGGATCCCGCATCAACGACTACGACGGCGCGCTCGAAGAGCTGGTCCAGATGACGCGGCGGGTGGAGGAGAACATCAGCCGCATCAAGGATGAGTCGGAGTACGTGGACAAGGTGGGAAAGCGTCTCACCGTGAGCAGCCAGAGGATGGGCGATCTCGAGCAGAGCGTAAACGGGCTGGTTCAGCGGTTCGAGGAGATGAACCGCGAGAAAATCGAACAGATGCAGGACAACGTGATCGCGACCGTGCAGGATCGCATCGAAGAGCTCTCGCTTCAGGTTGCGAACGCGGAAAAGCAGGTCGACGAGACGGTAGGTGAGCTTCATGAGCAGGGCGAGGAGGTGAGCCGCCGGCTGCTCGACCGTGTCCAGACGGTACAGTCCAAGCTCGACGCATCGGTGAGCGGATATGCGGAGCGCATCAAGTCGATCGAGCAGGAGTATGCCAAACGGCTCGACGAGGCCGCCGCGCGGGGTGAACGGCTCGAAACCGCTGCGATCCAGAAACTCAAGGAGCACATCGAGGCGAAGATGAAAGCGGCAAGCCAGGAGCTTTCCGCGGAAATCGCGTCGCTTCGCACAGAGACCGAAACTTTCGAGGCCGGGGTAGCCGAGCGGATGCAATCGGCAGAGGGCGACATTTCGGCCGCCGAGGGCCAACTGTCAGACCGTTTCCAGGAGATCGACAGGTTGCTTGCCGAACGGATGCAATCGGTAGAGGGTGATCTCTCGGCCGCCGAAGCCCAGGTCGCAGAAAGGGTCCGCGAGATCGACAGGTCGCTTGCAGAGCTCGAGAAGACTGCTACCAAGCAGTTCGGCGCCGTACAGGGGCAGACGAAGGAACTTTCGCAGACGATGGAGGCCGGTCTGCGAAAGGAGCTGAAGGCCTGGATGGGAGAGTCCACCGAGGCGCTCCGGAGGCATGTCGCGGAGGCCAGGCAGCAGTTTGAAAGCGAAACCGCCACGGTTGCTGCGCTCAACAAGCAATGGCAGGACAAGCAGAAGGAACTTGCCGGAACCATCGACGGCACCTCGAGCGAGCTCGCCGCAAAGGTTGATGAGTTTTCCCGAAGCTTCACCGGCCGGCTCGAAAGCACTACCGAGGAGATTGAGCGGTCCGTGGTTTCGAGGGTCGAAAAGCGGCTCGATGACTACGAGAAAGGCCTGGGGTACCGCTTCGAAAAGATAGAGGCGGTTCAGTCCGACATCGACACGCTTGAATCCAATCTCCGCGAATCGATGGAGCACATGACCGCCCGCATGAAGGAGGACGTCAGCCTCCTCGGCAGCCAGCTGCAGGAGAGGCGGCGCGCCGACATCGAGGAGCACAATGCCGAAATGGGCAGGCTGCGCGGGCTGATGAGTGAGCTCGAGGAGAGCATCAACCAGCTCAAATCGAGCGCCTACGACAACGTTTCCGAAAAGCTCAAAGGATTCGAGGACGAGTTCTTTTCCGATCTGCGCGAACGGAACCTCAACATGCAGAAGCGCATGAGCGACTGGCAGGCCCATGTCCAGGCCACGATGGAATCGATGGCCCAGGAGGGCGAGGATGAGCGCATCCGGATTGAAGCTGCCTTCAATGAGGGGCTGCAGACACGGCTCGAGGAGCTGCAGACTCGGCTCACTGCACATCAGGAGCGGCTCGAGCGACAGGCCTCCGAGTTCCGGACCGGCATCGAGGCTCAAGTGGCCGAGACCGACCGACAGGTTCGCGAGCTCCAGCAGTCGCTGACCGGCGAGATCGGAAGCGCAGAGCAGAACGCACGCGAGAGCTTCGAGCAGCGCTTTGCCCAGGTCGGAGCCGAGGTGGAAGGGAAGCTCGCAAAGCTCGACCGAAGTGTGGCCGACCGGATGAAGGCGCTGCAGGATACCGTCGAAATCGGTCATCGCGACATGGAGGCGGTGCTCGAAGCCGCGAAGTCGGACGTGACGGTCTGGCAGTCGCAGGTGCTGCAGCAGCTCAAGGCATCCGAGGCGGAGGTGGACGGAGAGTTCGCCGGTTTCAAGGTACAGGTTTCCGACACCATCAGCGGCATTCGCGAAGACTTCGAGCAGCAGAAGAACGATCTGCTTGCTGCAACCAACGCGGAGCGGGCCGAGCTCAAGGACGAGATCGAGGCCCTTGCCACCCGGGTCAAGGAACTCGAGTCCGACCTCGAATCGCGAACGCAGACCATTCTCGATACGCTTGCCGGGGAATACCAGCAGTTCCAGTCGGAGTTTCAGAAGAAGAGCCGCGATGTCCAGTCCGAGGCCGATACCAAGATGCGCGAGTTCCGGGCCTTCGTGCACGATACCCGAGACCAGTTCGAGGTTATGCAGCAGAAGCTCTTCGGCAAGCTCGACGAGGACGTGAATGTACTGACCGTCAATCTCGCCGAGATCGACAAACGGCAGAAGGGCTTTGTCGAGCAGACGCGGATCTTCGAACGGTCTGATCAGCTCAAGGAGGCTCTCGTTTCATCGATTGAGGAGATGAAACGGCAGCTGTCCGGCCTCGATTCTCAGCGGAAAGAGCTCAAAGGTATCGAAACCGAGTTCACGCGCCTGCGCAAGCTCGGAGACGAGGCGTCCGAGAGGCTTGCCCGGTTTGTCGGGGAAAAGCGGAGAATCGACGGCCTCGAGGAGGACTATAAACGACTCATCGGGATGTCGCAGGCGGTCGAGCTCAGGCTCGAGCAGGTGACCGCAAGCAACGACACGCTTGCGCAAATGCAGCTCTCACTGCGCAATCTGGACGACATGCAGCGTGACGTCGAGGCGAAGTTCCAGCGGCTGGAGAAGAAGAGATCGATACTCGATGTTACCGCCGAGGGGGTCGACAAGAACTTCAACTTTCTTGAAGACCTTGAGCGCAAGCTGGAAACCGTCAAAGGCCAGCTCGACACCCTGCCGGGCGAAGTGGAGGAGCTGTTCGACAGGCTCGAGCAGCTGACGCTCCAGCGAAAGGACGTGGACGGAGCGATACGCCAGCTGAACGAGCTTGATACCACCCTCGCAGACGTCGAAAAGCGGATGGAGGACCTCCAGACAGCACGCGAGTGGCTTGCGCGAACCGAGACGCGTCTGGAGGAGATCTCCCGCAGCGCAGAGGAGCAGGTGAAGCTCCTCGGTACGATCATGAAGGACGATGCGAAGGGCAGCAAGGAGCGGGGTGCGCCGTCGTTGAGCGCCCGTGATACGGTCATCAAGCTTGCGCGGCAGGGGTGGAAGGTTCAGGAAATCGCCCAGGCTACCAAGCTCTCGCGCGGAGAGGTAGAGCTTATCCTCGAGATTGCTCACAAGTAGCGAGTTCACGGAACGCAGTTTCGGTTGTAAGTAACGACACCATATCAAAATGGTTGACGGGTGCTGCGGTGATCAGTATCTTAGGATGAAAGAATCAACCACAGGGGAAATTATGTCCGATCATCAGGAAAACTCAGACGAGGCGGCTTTCGACGCCAAGGATGAGCAGCAAAACCAGCAGTCCGCAGCCGAACCCGTTGAAACGGGGACCGAGGCCACGGGCGACGCGACCAGTGAATCCGCCGCGGCGGAAGCAGATCCCCTGCAGGCGCTCAAATCCGCGGTCGAAGAGCTCACCGTACGGGTCGGAGAGCTCGAAGAAGAGAACAGCTCGCTGAAGGATCAGTACCTGCGCAAGAGCGCAGAATTCGAAAACTTCAGAAAGAGGATGCAGCGCGAGAAAGAGGACTCGATCGCATTCGGCAACAAGCAACTTCTTCTTGACATCGTTCCCATAATTGATGACTTTGAAAGAGCG
Organism: uncultured Spirochaetales bacterium; assembly: GCA_964577375.1. Classification (GTDB taxonomy): domain Bacteria; phylum Spirochaetota; class Spirochaetia; order DSM-27196; family DATKUC01; genus DATKUC01. The sequence continues at coordinate 36,734 of CAZNYW010000004.1, forward strand.
ATCAGGTCGGCCGAGGACTCCAAAGATTTTGATGCATTTCACGACGGTGTTGTCCTGATCGAGCGTCAATTCACCAGCATGCTTGAGCGAAAATGGGGCCTGACGCGGTTTGAGTCAATTGGCGAAGAGTTCGACCCCGCGAAGCATGAAGCTGTAACCACAGAAGAGAAACCTGAGCATGAGACGTCGATTGTGCTCGAGGATTATCAGAAAGGATACCTGCTCCATGACAAGGTCCTGCGCTCTGCAAAGGTCAAGGTGTCGATGCCCGGCGCCTCGAGCTCGTGATGCCGGCAATCGTTTCAACCGCATCAAATCTACGTACATTCAGAGGACAGTTAGCGTGTCCATAAAAAGAGGAGAGCGATAATGGGTAGGATTATCGGAATCGACCTGGGAACAACAAACTCATGTGTTGCGATAATGGAGGGTGGGGAGCCGAAGGTTATTCAGAACGCGGAGGGTCAGAGGACCACGCCGTCCATTGTTGCCTTTACTGCGAAGGGTGAGCGGCTGGTCGGCCAGTCGGCGAAGAATCAGATGATCACCAATCCCGAGAATACCGTCTATTCAATAAAGCGGTTCATGGGCAGACGTTTCGGCGAAGTATCAGAAGAGATGACGATGGTGCCCTATAAGGTCATCCGCGACAGCAGTGAGGGCGTGCGTGTCCAGATCACAGACAAGCAGTATTCGCCTCCCGAGATTTCCGCAGCCATTCTGCAGAAAATGAAGGAGACGTCGGAAGACTATCTCGGTGAGAAGGTGACCGAAGCGGTAATCACGGTTCCGGCCTACTTCAACGACGCTCAGCGACAGGCCACGAAGGACGCCGGACGAATTGCCGGTCTCGAGGTGAAGCGTATCGTCAATGAGCCCACCGCTGCCGCGCTCGCCTACGGATTCGGGAAAGAGAAGAAGGAAGAGAAGATCGCCGTTTACGACCTCGGAGGCGGTACGTTCGATATCTCGATTCTCGAGCTCGGTGACGGTGTCTTCGAGGTGAAATCCACCAACGGTGACACCCATCTCGGCGGCGACAATTTCGACCAGCGCATCATCGACTGGCTCATCGAGAGCTTCAAGAACGACTACGGCATCGACCTTTCGAAGGACCGCATGGCTCTCCAGCGGCTGAAAGAGGCCGCCGAGAAGGCAAAGAAAGAGCTTTCGACGACCCAGACGAGCGACATCAACCTACCCTTCATTACAGCCGATCAGTCGGGCCCCAAGCACATGCAGTATGCGCTAACCCGCTCGAAGTTCGAGCAGCTGGTCGGCGATCTCATAGAGAAGACAAAGAATCCCTGCAAGCAGGCGCTCAAGGACGCAGGTCTTTCGGCCTCGGACATCGATGAGGTGATCCTGGTAGGCGGATCGACGCGAATTCCCGCCGTCCAGACTCTTGTGAAGGCGCTCTTCGAAAAGGAACCCCACAAGGGCGTCAACCCGGACGAGGTGGTCGCCGTAGGTGCTGCAATCCAGGGCGGAATTCTCGGTGGTGACGTCAAGGACGTGCTGCTTCTCGACGTTACCCCTCTTTCACTCGGTATCGAGACCATGGGTGGCGTCTTCACAAAACTGATCGAGCGGAACACTACCATTCCGACCCGAAAGAGCCAGATCTTCTCGACCGCGTCGGACAATCAGACCGCGGTTTCCATCCATGTGCTCCAGGGTGAGCGCGAAATGGCGGCTCAGAACCGGACCCTCGGCAGATTCGACCTGGTCGGAATTCCGCCGGCTCCCCGCGGTGTGCCCCAGATCGAAGTTGCCTTCGATATCGACGCGAACGGAATCGTCCACGTTTCGGCAAAGGACCTCGGCACCGGCAAGGAACAGAGAATCCGCATCGAGTCCTCCTCGGGACTCAACGAGGATGAGATCAAGCGAATGGTCAAAGAGGCCGAATCGCATGCCGAAGAGGACCACAAGGCACGGGAGCGCGCCGAGGCGAAGAACGAGGCGGACAACCTCATCTACGCGACCGAGAAATCGCTGAAAGACTACGGCGAGAAAGTTACCGAAGAAGAGCGGGGAACAATAGAATCGGCAATCAGCGAGCTTCGCGGCGTCCTTGATTCGGAGGATGTCGCCGACATCAAGGCCAAGTCGGAGAATCTGAAACAGGCCTCCTACAAGCTGGCGGAAGAGGTGTACAAGAACGCCTCGGCGCAGCAGCAGGGCCAGCCGGGTGGTGAGTCGACCCAGCAGGACGAGGGACCCGAGGGCGGCGCTTCGACGTCGACCGAACAGGGCGGCCAGAGCAGCGATAACGTCGAAGATGTGGATTACGAAGTCGTTGACGAGGAAGACAAGAACCGGTAACACCGGTATTGCATCTCCAATTTGAGCAGCAAGGGTAACTGACTTGGCGAAACGCGATTACTACGAGGTCCTTGGGGTGCCGAAAGGGTGCGCCAAGGACGATATAAAAAAGGCATACCGCAAGCTCGCCGTTCAGTATCATCCGGATCGGAACCCCGGCGACAAAGCAGCTGAAGAGAAATTCAAAGAGGCCACCGAGGCGTACGAGGTCCTCGCCGACGAGAAGAAACGTCAGGCCTACGACCAGTTTGGTTTCGCCGGTGTCGAGGGCATGGGCGGAAATGCCGGCGCCCACGACTTCTCCGGCGTCTTCCGCGATTTTGAGGACATCTTCGGCGATTTTTCCGGTATCTTCGATTCGTTCTTCGGCGGGGCGGGAGCACGACAGCGTACGCGTGGTCGCAGCTCCGTGCAGCGGGGAGCGGATCTCCGGTATGATCTGGAAATTCCGTTCAAGGATGCGGTCTTCGGCACGAAAGTCGAGGTGTCCTACGCACGAAACACGACCTGTCAGGTATGTGGAGGAAGCGGCGCCGAATCGGGCAGCGGACGCAAGACCTGCGCCACCTGCGGTGGGGCCGGTCAGGTCCGGCGCAGCTCCGGATTTTTCTCGATTGCGTCAACCTGTCCAACCTGCAACGGTGAGGGTTCGGTCATCGACAACCCCTGCCGCGCCTGCTCGGGAAGCGGGGTCGCGCGAAAAAGCCAGAAAATCAAGGTAACCATCCCGCCCGGAATCGAAACCGGCAAACGCATCAACATTCACGACCAGGGGGATGCGGGGCCCAACGGCGGCCCTGCAGGAGACCTGTACGTCTTCATTCACGTGAAGGGCCATGAATACTTCGAGCGCTCCGGCGACGATGTGTACTGTGTGATACCAATAAGCTTCACTCAGGCCGCCCTCGGCGCGGAAATTCAGGTTCCTACCCTGGACGACAAGAGGGTGAAGGTAAAAATACCGTCGGGAACACAGAACGGAAAGGTCCTTCGGCTGCGAAACGAGGGAGTCCCGCACCTCCAGAGCCCGTCGCGGCGCGGTGACCTCTACGTGAAAATTCAGGTGATGATACCGGAGAGGCTCACCGGTAAGGCCAAGACGCTTTTGCGAGAGCTCGCCGAGGTGGAGGGAGAGGACCCCAATCCCCAGCCGATACCGCTGGCCGAGCTTCGCGGTTAAGAGCGGGCGCCGCAATGAGCCGTCAGGCATGAAACAGAAGCTGAAGCGGCGAAAACGATTTGTTCTGGACTCGAGTCTCCAGTACCGCATGGTAACGCGGATGGTGGGGGCAGTCGTCGGGGCGATCATCCTCTTCAGTGCCGCTTTCGCACTTTACTACTGGATTTCCTACATGTCCGGCGACAACCTTTTCAAGGAATACGTCGTCGTCTACAAGCAGGTACAGACTGTTCGACAGGTCAAGGAAGACGGCAAGACCGTTGAGCAGCGCTACTACGAAACGCAGGCGCAGCCGCCTACTACCAGGTTGCAGCTTATCCTTCCGGCAGTGTTCATCAGCAATCTCATGATCATGGTTGCTCTTGCCCTTATGGCTGTCCTCTACTCGCACAGGGTTGCCGGTCCCGTCTACCGTATCAAGAGCGTGATCAACAGGGCTCTAAGCGGTGAGCCCGAGCAACGGATCTTTCTCCGGCAGGGTGATGAGCTGAAGGATCTTGCCGAGAAGATCAACGCCCTTCTCGAGCGTACGGACCGGCTGACTCAACACTGACCAAGCGCGCCGTCCTCCGCCTCAGCTGCAGACCTCATTCAGCCGAAAAGATACGAGAGGGCACGTGCCCCCCAAGACCCCGACAAGGAGCCCACGTGTGAAACGGCCTTTCATTGCGATCATTCTCTGTCTGTCCCTTCCTGCGGCAGGTGCCGTCTTCGCACAGGATAACTCGCAGCGCAAACCGCTCCTGATGCCCGGGGTGACCTCAGGCATACCTTCCCAGACCGGGACCGCGACGCCGCAGCCGTCCTCCAACAGCGCGGGAAATTCAGCCGGGAACACACCGGGCGCTGCCGATCCGGCCGCCGCCGGTTCGGCAAACCCCGCCCCCAAGGAGGAGAAGCCTACCCCCTTTAATCCCGACGAGCTGGGCTCGGACTGGGTCAAATTCGACCGGAACAAGGACGGCAAGGTCGACTACGCGGCCAAGCTCGATGACTGGGGCCGCAAGGTTCGTGAGGCGCTGGATTTCAACTACGACGGCTACTTCGACGACTTTCTCTACTACGGACGCGGAGTGCTCGTCCGCGAAGAGATCGACAGCAACTACGACCGCAAGGTGGATATTTGGATCTACATAGAGGGCGGCATCTACATTGCGAAGTTCGAGCAGGACACCAACTTCGACGGAATTGCCGACGTCGTGAAAGAGTATGGGAAAAAGAAATAGAGCCGTAACCGGCTACCATGCCATCGAGGAGTACATCCGGCGCGGCAAGGGCGCGGAGCTCTGGATTGTCGAGGGCGACGGCCGCGGCGGAAAACGGGTTGCTGCGCTCAAAGAGCTCGCACGTGTAAAGAAGGTTCCTGTCAGGCATGCTGTCGATTCGCAAGAGCTCGCCGCCGGCTGTGGTCTGTCGACCGTTGACGCCGAGGCGGCTCGGGGCGCCGTCCTGCTCCTCGCCGAAGTCGACGGTGGCGGAGATGTGGCGGACGGTGAGCGCGCAATCTCATGGTCGCAACTGGGCCGTCTGATCGCCTCGCTTGGCGAGAATAGCCTTGTCGTCGTGCTCGACGGCATAACGGACGCCCACAATCTGGGGGCGATCCTCCGCTCGGCCGACCAGTTCGCTGCCGGGCTCGTTGTGGTACCCGCGCACGGGACAGCGAGAATGACCGAGACCGTTGGCCGGATCTCTGCAGGTGCGGCTGCGCACGTATCCCTGGTGGAGGTCAAGAACCTGGCGCGCGCGGTGGAGCTGTTGAAAGAGGGCGGGTTCTGGGTCTACGGCGCCGAGGGCGGCGGTGAAAGTGTTTCGACCTGCAGGTTTGCCGGAAAGAGCGCTCTGGTAATGGGAAGCGAGGGAAGCGGCATCGGCCGTCTTCTGCGGGAGCGCTGCGACAAACTCGTTGCCATCCCGACTCGCGGCCACATCGATTCGCTCAATGTTTCGGTAGCCGCGGGCATATTGATGTACGAGATCCGCCGCCAGCAGTGGAGCGGCGGCAGTCCGTGACGACGCCCGCCGATGTCGCCGGACATCGGCCCATCCGGCTTGTCAGTTACCGAAAATCTTGGCGCCGATGTCGCCGGACATCGGCCCATCCGGCTTGTCAGTTACCGAAAATCCTGGCGCCGATGTCGCCGGACATCGGCCCATCCGGCTTGTCAGTTACCGAAAATCCTGGCGCCGATGTCGCCGGACATCGGCCCATCCGGCTTGTCAGTTACCGAAAATCT
>CAZNYW010000004.1:42578-116464 GCA_964577375.1 uncultured Spirochaetales bacterium
TTGGCGCCGATGTCGCCGGACATCGGCCCATCCGGCTTGTCAGTTACCGAAAATCTTGGCGCCGATGTCGCCGGACATCGGCCCATCCGGCTTGTCAGTTACCGAAAATCTTGGCGCCGATGTCCGGACGGAACCAAGCCCCATCAAAGTGAATGAGCTGAGCTGCGGCATAGGCTTCGATTCGCGCCTGTAGAAGCTCGCTGCCCAGTCCGACCGCGGTAAAGCAGCGGCCTCCGCCGGTGCGCAGGTTCCCGCTGCGGTCCTGCTGGGTATTCGCGTGGAAAATGAGGCGGTCGCGTTCCGGTGTCGGCGGAATCGGTTCGACCTTCACCCCCTTTTTGTAGGAGCCGGGGTAGCCGCGGCTCGCAACTACTACACCGAGCGCGCAGCGCTCCGATATGCTCAGCGGGAACTCGGCGATTTTTCCGGAGACAACCGCGTCGCAGAGATTACCCATGTCGCTCTTGATGAGCGGCAGGAGTACCTGTGATTCGGGATCGCCAAAGCGGACGTTGTACTCCAGCAGGCGCGGACCATCCTCGGTGACCATGAGGCCGAAGTAGAGGACCCCTCGATAGAGCAGGTCCTCCTTGCGGAGTCCGCGGAAGGTCGGCTCTATGATCTCGGTCTTGATCCGGTCGAGCATGGCGGGTTCAAGCCAGGGGACAGGGCAGACCGAGCCGAGGCCGCCGGTATTGGGCCCGGTGGCGCCCTCACCGGCTTTCTTGTAATCCGCGCAGGGGGGCAGCAGCACGTAGTCCTTGCCGTCACAGAGCGCAAATATCGATACCTCGAATCCTGAGAGGTACTCCTCGACCAGAAGCGTGTCGCTGCGCAGAACGTCGTTGGCGAACGAGAGCATCTGTGCTCTGTCTGCTGTCTCGAGCACGCCCTTTCCGGCGGCGAGCCCGCTCTTTTTGAGAACGACACGATGCGACTGGGACTCCAGATAGGCGCGGCATTCGGAAAAGTCGTGGAACTCGCGGGCGGCCGCCGTGGGAACAGCGTGATCTTTCATGAAGCGCTTTGCGAAAGCCTTGCTGCCTTCGAGCTGAGCCGCCTTCCTGCCGGGGCCAAAGGCCGCTATGCCTGCCTCCGAGAGGAGGTCGACGAGCCCGGCAGCGAGGGGATCCTCGGGTCCCACGAAAACGAGATTGATACGGTTGTCGTGGCAGAAGCGGACGATAGCTTCGCCGTCTGACGGAGAGATATCGGGAAGATTGGCTGCAATTTCCGCGGTACCGGCGTTTCCGGGAAGCGTATAGAGTCCGGACGTGCGCTTGCTGCGGGAAAACTTCCAGGTGACGGCGTGTTCGCGGGCACCGCTGCCAATGACGAGAATTCTCAATGTAAAACCTCCTCCTTCTTTTCGGCGCGCGCCACCGTCCTAACTTCCGTGCGCCCTGTCGAGCAAATCCCGGACAACTGCCGGGTACAGGCTGTGTTCGATCGAGTGGATCCTCGCTTCAATCTCCGCCAGTGTTTCGCTGCCGGTTCGAATGAATGACTCCCGGGCAATCACCTCTCCGGAATCGAGTCCCTCGTCGACGAGGTGAATGGTCACTCCAAGCTCGTTGTCCTTTGAGTCGAAGCTTCTTTCGATCGCGTGTGTGCCCGGATAGGCGGGCAGAAGCGAAGGGTGAATGTTGACTATCCGGCGAGGAAAGGCGTCGATAAACATGCGTGTGAGCACCCGCATGAAACCCGCGAGCACGACCAGATCGATTTTCAGCCCGCGAAGTATAGTGATCGCTGCCTTTTCGAAAATCGCGCGGTTCTCGGTCGAGTAGGGGAGAAAATAGGCGGGGATCCCGCGCTGCTGTGCCTTGTCGAGGACGGGCGCGGCGCGTCGGTCGCAGAAGAGCGCGGCAAGCTGATGCGGCTGGGCCGCATCCTCAAATGCGTGTGCCAGCGACTCGAAGTTGGTTCCGGTGCCGGATGCGAACACCGCGAATCTAGCCATCTACAAGCTCTCCAATCCCAAGGACCTCTATGCCGTGCAGCGCGGCGTCCGACCGGAACGCCTCCGCCTCCGCCTTCCGCACGACCAGTGCAACCCCGATACCCATATTGAACACGCGGCGCATTTCCGCGACATCGATTGCCCCGCCACGCTGGATACGGTCGAAGATCTCGGGAACTTGCCAGCTCCAGGAGAAAAGGGCCCGAAGTCCACGCGGGATAACGCGTGCGAAGTTCGCCTCGAGGCCGCCTCCCGTGATATGTGCTGCACCGAGGATGCGGCCGCCGGGAAGAATGCTCTTCAGTTCCTGAACGTAGATCTTCGTCGGCGCAAGGAGCTGCCGCCACGCATCGAGATCGCTTTCGGGCAGCGCCTTTCGCGCGAGCGAGAGACCGTTCGAATGTACTCCGTTTGAGGGGAGACCGAAAATCACATCTCCGGCCTTCATTTCGGTGAGTTTTGGAATCATGTCGGCGCGATCCACGATACCGACGCAGAAGCCGGCAAGATCGAAGTCGTCGGGCCGGTAGAGATCGGGCATCTCCGCTGTCTCACCGCCGGAGAGGGTGCATTCAGCCATCTCGCAGCCGCGGATGACGCCCTTGATAACCTCCCGCAGAAGTACCTCGTCGACTCTTCCGCAGGCGATATAATCGAGGAAGGTCATGGGCTCTGCGCCGCAGACTATCAGGTCGTTCACGCTCATTGCGACAAGGTCGATTCCAATAGTGTCGAACCTGTGCAGCTTCTTTGCTACGAGAATTTTGGTGCCGACGCCGTCGGTCGTCGAAAGGAGGACCGGTTCACGGTACCGCGTGGGATCGAAGGTGATGCCGCCGCTGAAGCCGCCGATTGCAGGCGACACCGCCTTCGAGGGGTACCTGGCGATGAACGACGCGAACGAATCACCTCGAGCGATGTCTACCCCGGACCCGGAATAATTGAGCGGCGTCATCTCATACCCTCTTCCGACGATCCGGCAGATTCCGTTCCTCTTCCGTCATCGGAACACGGAAAGGATATTCCCCGTTGAAACAGGCAAAACAGTAGTTGGCCGGCGCGTCGAGACAGGTCTTGAGGGTCTCGATCGAGAGGAAACGGACCGAATCGGCGCCGATGCGCGCGGCGATCTCCTCGGGGGTCATTGCGTTGGAGATCAACTCGCCCCGCGTCGGTATGTCGATCCCGAAGAAGCAGGGCCACAGGATCTCGGGAGCAGAGAGGCGCAGGTGCACCTCCGCAGCGCCGGCCTCTTTCAGCAGTCTGACCAGGCTGCGGGAGGTGGTTCCCCGGACAAGCGAGTCGTCCACCAGCACAATCCGCTTTCCCGAGATTACCTCCCTTACCGGATGCAGTTTCATGCGCACTGCAAGTTCGCGCGCGTCGACCGTCGGCATGATGAATGACCGCCCGGCGTAGTGGTTTCGCGTCAGGCCAAAATCGAACGGAAGTCCGGATGCCTCGGCATAGCCGAGGGCTGCGCTGTTGCCGGAATCGGGCACCGGAACCACGATATCGGCGATGGGGACGCCTCTGGTGCCGTTGCTGCCCATGTCCTGCGTGGCAAGGGCGCCACCCATCCGCTTCCGGCGCTCATGGACCGAATTGTCGAACACGTGTGAGTCGGGACGGGCGAAGTAGATGAGCTCGAACACGCACTGATGAAGTCTTGCTCCCGCAGGTTTCGACAGAAAGGATGAACGGGTTCCTTCGCTGTTGACCACGATGACCTCACCCGGCTCTACGCTCCGATACTCACGCACTTCGAGAATGTCCATTGCGCATGTTTCGGAGGCGGCCACCGTCATTCCGTCTTTCGTGCCGATATAGAGAGGCCGGAAACCGTAGGGGTCACGGATGGCATAAAGCTCGTCATCGTGCAGAAGCACCATGCTGTACGCACCCTGTGTCTGCTCGAGCGTCTCCATGAGGGCTTCCGCGAAGGTGGGCTGCCTCGATCGGGAGATGAGATGAAGGAAGAGCTCGGTGTCGGAAGTGGTCTGAAAGATGGAGCCGTCGGCGAAGAGCCTGTTCTTGAGCTCCGCGGTATTGGATATATTTCCGTTGTGCGCGAGGGCAATTTCTCCCTTGTTGCAGGAGACGAGAATCGGCTGTGCGTTTTCGAGCTTGTTGCCCCCGTGGGTCGAATAGCGGACGTGCCCTATACCGGCATGAGAGGGGCGCGATCCCTGCAGATAGCGCGAGAGAACGGTCGAGACCATCCCGAGATCTTTGTAGACGACGGTGTTACGGCCTTTGCGATAGGCAATTCCGGCGCTTTCCTGTCCCCGATGTTGAAGGGAGAAGAGCGGAAAGAACAGTTTCTCAGGAATATTGAGCTCCTGAGGTGAGTAGATCGCCGCCACGCCGCAGTGGTGGCCGAGACTCGGCCGCTGACTTGCCACAGGTAGTGTATATCACCCGTGAGAAGACAGGGTCAAGCCGCGGCATTCACCACGCGTCTGCCGGGGTTTCAGCTCCTGGGTGCCGGGCTCGTAATCCCGAAGAATTGCATGCTGTTGTTGAAAAGCACCTCGGTCACCTCCTCCTCGGGCTGCTCGCGCAGTTCCGCGACGAACTTTGCGGTTTCAACGAGATAGGAGGGCTTGTTTCGCTTGCCGCGATAAGCCGCAGGAACCATGAAGGGGCTCTCCGTCTCGATCAGCATCCGATCGAGGGGCATATTCTTGGCTGCCTCGTGAAGATTTCGTGCATTCCGATAGGTCAGGTTTCCGGCGAACGAGATGTAGAGATTGAGCTCGAGCGCCTTTTTCGCGTACTCCCAGTCTTCCGAATAGCAGTGGAGCACGCCTCCGCGTGAAGGAAGCTTTTCCCGAAGGATTTCGAGCACGTCCTTCCCGGCCTCCCGGTTGTGGATGACGACGGGAAAGCCAAGCCGGTCGGCAAGCTCGAGCTGACGGATGAAAAGCTCGATCTGCGAATCCCGGTCACCGAACTTGCGGTAGTAATCCAGGCCGATTTCACCAACAGCCACCACGCGATCGAGTTTGGTTCCCTCTTCGATTTTTGCAGCCCAGTCACGTCCCGGATGCACAACTTCGGACGGCGAGACGCCGATACTATGATAGACATGCGTAGCGGTACGCAGGTTTTCGTAAACCTGGAAGAAATCCTGGAGATTGTTGCAAATGCTCAACAGGCCTTCGACGTGTTCCTGTTTCGCCTCTTGCACAATAATAAGCTGTTCAATCGGGTCCTCATTTATGAGCCCGATATGCGCATGCGAGTCAAATAGTCTCATACATATATCCGTAGGGCTGAGTTGGTGAACGTTTGTTCTTTTCCGTCATTAACATACCACTAAGCCGGTGACACGTCAATGGGCGTCCATTTGACAAAGCCCTGCCTGCATGGTAGGCTGTCGGCGGCTGATCGACCTCAACTTCAACTCTTTTCTGCGTTTTGGGAGTAGCGCGTTGTTTGCACCAGGTAATCGGCGGATGAGGATCAAAGGGTCCGGCCCTGGAGCAGGCCGCCTCTGGCAGTCAATTCGAGAAGCTTTCAGCGTCTTTTTCGACCGACTTTTCTCATTCAGCCGCCAACGATTCACCGTAATGTTCATCCCCCATTCCGAGCGTCGGGTGATGAATTTCCACATCAACACGGTGATGATCATCATAGTCGTTCTCGTGCTTGGCGTGCTCGTGTCGGCCTTCTTCTATCTGACCACGGTATCTTCGGGCTCGGCCCGCATGGTCCAGCAGAAGTCACAGGATCTGCAGGAAACGCAGCAGACTCTGGACAGCATGCTTTCGCAGGTTTCGGAACTTCTGAAATCGGCCAGCATTTTCGAAGGAACGCTCTCCGACACCATGAACGAGCTCAACCTCAAGACTACCCAGACTAATCCGGGTGCTCCTGCGCCGGGCGATCTGGGCGCGATCCAGGGCGTCCAGCAGGTCAATCAGAATGAGATCCGGCAGCTGCAGGACCTGAAGAATCTCACCGCGACGCTTCGAAGCTCCGTTCAGCCCCTGCAGAAGATCAGCAGCGCCATTCAGGACGAAAAGCAGTTCCTGACCGACATACCGAACTACTGGCCCATTATCGGCGGGCGCGGAACCGTTGTGATGGCCTGGGGACCCAATCGACACCCGATAACGGGAGAATGGTTCCTTCACAAGGGTATCGAGATCTGGGCCCCGTCGGGCACCCCGGTCGTCGCGAGCGCCAACGGGAAGGTAGTGGAAGCTGGTTACGACCCGGGTGGGGACGGTTTCTACATCAAGCTCGACCACAAATACGGCTTCAAGACGAAGTACTCCCACCTCTCCCGAATCGAGGTAACCGAGGGTGAAGAGGTGCTTCAGGGACAGATAATCGGGCGGGTAGGGTCGACCGGCCTGAGTCCGGGATCGAATCTGGAGTTTCAGATTCAGCTTGGAACCGAGTTCCTCGATCCTTCGCGCTATTTGAAAATCAAGAATACATTCGACCGCTGGAAAGGTTACTGATTTTTGGCTAAACTGGAACACAGATGACAAAAGGACCATTGCCGGAGGAGACTCTCATCAATTCAATTGTCGGCGAGGGGACCCATTTCCGGGGCAACCTCGAGCTGAACGGGCTTCTGAGAATTGATGGGGATTACAGCGGGTCGATTCAGACGGGCGGCAAGGTGATCATCGGCAAGAACGGACGTGCCGATTGCACCATCAACGCCGGAACCGTCGTGGTCGGCGGCGTAAGCCGCGGCGCCATCTACGCGACCGAAAAGGTGATCATACTGGCATCGGCGGTGGTCATCGGCATAGTACAGGCCCCGCGCCTGATCGCTGAGGAGGGGGTGCTCCTCGACGGGGAGTTCCGGATCTACGGGGCACCGGTAGAGGTGCCTGCCGAATCGGCGGCTGAACGAGAGCGCCCGCGCGGTCTCTTCGGCTTTCGCAAGCCAGTTGCGCCGCCCGCGCCTGCGAACGGCCGCGCGGAGCGGCCCGGCACTGTAACCCGGCCAACCAGCTTCGGTGCATCTCCCTACGGCGTTTCCGGCCGGGGGTGATTGCGCCCGGTGGGGTGAGATGGAACGAATAGATATTCCGTCCGGTTTTTTTCCTCTCCGGCAGAAACCTCCGCAGGAGAAGAAGGTCTCGCGCAAGAAGGTGGGGAAGCGATCGTTCTTCTCGATCTTCGAGCAGGAGACCGAAAGCGAAGGCCTGGGTTTCGAGGGGACCGGCCGTGCGGTCTCGGATGCGGAGCTCGAGTCGATGCTCGATGAGATCCACCGCCTCGGGGACGCGATACGAAAGGACGCAACCCTCGCGTCCGTCAAGCAGTACCGGAAGGCGGTCGGAGAGTTCCTGCAGGTTGTGGTCGGCCAGGGGCTCGCAGTCGAAGAGAAGACCTCCGGAAAGAATGTATTGAATCGAAAGAAGTTCGCCCTCGTCAAAGTGATTGACGAGAAGCTTGAACGACTTGCGCTCGGAATCCTGCAGACACAGAAAGACCAGTTCGACATCCTTGCGCGAATAGATGAAATCAACGGCTTGCTCGTAGACTTGCTGCGTTAGCTGCGAACGGCTGCCGGGGCTTCGGTTCCGGGCAGGAGTGATATATGTCCGATCCAACGATTGCACCGTCCGAGGCGGCGGAACCCAGGGAAGAAGGCGGAGCCGAAGCACCGCGCGAGCACTGGCTCGTCAAGGTACTTCATTCGAGCGAAACGGAGCTCTGCCGCGCTCCGGAAGGAATCGAGGTTGCTCAGGGCGATGTGGTAGTCGTTCCGACGAAATACGGAAAAGACTTCGGGAAGGTCCTGGGACCGATCCAGCCGGCCAATGCCGGCTCCTGGGATAGAACCAAACAGATCTATCGAATCGCCACCGATGCAGACAGGGCGCGTTATGCTGAAAACGAGCGTCGGGCGAAGGACGCCCTCGGTGTCTGCCGCGAGAAGGTGGATGAGCACCACCTGGAAATGACCCTGGTGTCGGCCCATTTCCTTCTCGAGGAGCCGAAGATACTTTTCTTCTTCACCGCCGATGGTCGTGTTGACTTCCGCGATCTGGTCAAGGACCTTGTATCGGTCTTCCGAATGCGAATCGAGCTGCGTCAGATCGGCGTGCGCGACGAATCGAGGGTGCTGGGAGGTCTCGGCGTGTGCGGCCGTGTTCTCTGCTGCCATGGCATGACCGACAAGCTGAAACCGGTATCGATCAAGATGGCGAAAACGCAGAACCTCTCCCTCAATTCAATCAAAATTTCCGGTCCCTGCGGGCGGCTTCTATGCTGCCTGGCATACGAGCATGATTTCTACCGTGACGCGCGAAAGAGTCTGCCGTCGGAGGGAAACCGGATATCCTACGAGGGCACAGTCTTCAAGGTTACCGAGGTCAACGTCGTGAGCAGGCAGATCCGCCTTCAGGGCGATGACGGCCGCTGTCTCGTGCTGCCGGCCTGCCGCATTCAATTCGATGGCGGAACCCAGCGCTGGCGCATATCGCAAGAGATGCCCTGTAAACAGGACGCTTAGGCCCCTTTTGCCGGCCTGCGGGAACTCTCCTGCGCCGAATATTGGAGCCGGTAGAGGTTGTAGTAGACGCCCCCGGCCGCCAGGAGCTCTTCGTGGTTTCCCTGCTCGACCAGTTCTCCATCCGACAGGACAAGGATGCGGTCCGCATGCTTTATCGTCGAAAGACGGTGCGCGATCACGAGTGATGTCCGGTTCGCCAGCAGCGCCTGAAGGGCGCGCTGGATGAGCCGCTCCGTTTCGGTGTCGATGTTCGCCGTTGCCTCGTCCATGATGATGATCCGCGGATCGTGAGCGATGACCCGGGCAAAGCTGACAAGCTGGCGCTGACCGGTGGAGATGTTCGACGCTCCTTCGGTCAGCGCGGTGGCGTACCCCTCGGGAAGCGAACTGATGAATCCGTCGGCCTGAACTATCTTTGCCGCCTGCATCAGCTGATCGTCCGCCATTTCCCGGCCCAGAAGTATGTTGTCACGGATCGTATCGCTGAAAAGAAAGACGTCCTGCTGGATCGGCTGAATGGCAGTTCGAAGTGTAGCGAGGGGAATGTCCCGAATGTCGGTGTTGTCGAGGAGAATTCTCCCGCCCTGGATGTCCCATAGCCTGGTGAGCAGATTCGCGATGGTAGTCTTTCCGGCGCCGGTATACCCTACTATCGCGACCGTCTGACCAGGTTCGACGCGAAAGGAGAGATTACGTATGACGGGCTCCCCCTGCTTGTACCCGAAATCCACGTGATCGAAGACGAGCTCGCCCCTGATGTCGCCGAGGGTTTTCCGTCCGTCGTCCGGTATGTTGTCCCTGGTGTCGAGAAGCTCGAAGACTCTCTCGCTTCCTGCCATGGCGGACTGAAGTATCGTGAACTTTTCCGAGATGTCCATAACCGGCTGATAGAACTTGGTGATCAGGTTGATGAACGCAACAAGGACACCGAGAGACACCACGCCTGCGAGCATGAATCGCGCGCCGAAATAGATGATGACCGCGGTGGAGACCGACGAAAACAGGTCGATGATGGGCCGGAAGGTCGCAAACACGTAGACCTGCGTGAGGTTGGCCCTGGTGAGCTCCCTGTTTCGCACCTCGAACTCATTGGAGGAGTGCCGTTCGCGCACGAACAGCTGCACTACAGTCATTCCTGAAAGATGCTCCGAAAGATAGGTATTGACCTGCGAGACCCACAGCCGCACCCGCCGGTAGGCGTCGCGCGCCTTGACACGGTAGAGGAGCGTGGCGACGATAACCGGTGGCAGCGTGGCAAGCGTAACCAGGCCGAGCGTGACGTTGAGGTAAAAGAGCGTAATCACCACGCCTCCCATCAGCGCCACATCCTGCAAAAGGCTCACCAGCACCGACGTGAAGAGCTCGTTGATCGTTTCCACGTCATTCGTGAGCCGCGTGACGAGCTTCCCCACCGGGTTGGTACCGAGAAAACGGAGCGACTGGCCTACCGTGTGCCGGAAAAGCTGGAGCCGAATGTCCTTCATGACTCCCTGTCCGGCAAGCGCCATCAGGTACACCTGCAGGAAACCGAAGAGCAGCTGCCCGATGAGCAGGCCGAAGAATGCTGCCCCGGCCCGTTTCAGTCCGCCGATATCGCGCGAGCGCAGCGTACGCAGGTCGCCTGTGGCCACGGAATCGATGCTCGCGGCGGTGATAGCCGCATAGTCCGACTTTCCCGTTATGAACAGGTCGGGATACCGTGCCACGATTGCCCGGCGCTCGGCCGTGTCGACCGGGACAACGTAATAGCTGGCTTTCCCGATGATGCCCTCCCGTTCGAGGCGGTTTTTGTTCACGCCCATGATCGACTTCAGACGATAGTCCGGAATATAGAAGTAGTTCCCGATTCGGACGTCGGAAGAGATGATTCGGGCGCCGCGCAGCTCGGAGAGACCGGTCTTGTCGGCCGAAATTCGGGAGTAGGTGTTGACGAGGTAGTGGTCGATCGAACGCTGCAGAATTACCGGCAGCAGAAGCTCGGCGGTGGTGGCAATTCCGAGCGCGACGATACCGATGATGGCGATTGTGCGATAGGGACGCAGATAGCTGAAGAGGCGCCGCACGAGCGCAGGGTTGTAGCCGGAGATGATCTTTTCCTGGTCCACGGCTACTCGGCCTCCGAATGATGATGCGTCATGCGCTGCAGATTATATATCTGGCGATAAAAACCGTCCTCCGCCACCAGTTCCGCGTGGGATCCCTCCTGAACGATTTTCCCGCCGTCGAGTACGATAATCCGGTGGGCAATCGAAAGCGTTGATACGCGGTGCGAGATGATGATGTTCGTTTTTCCCTCGCGGAACGAGAGCAGGTCCCGGAGTATCCGCTCTTCAGTCTCCGTGTCGACGGCGGAAAGCGCGTCGTCGAAGATGAGAATCTGCGGCCGTACGGCAATTGCGCGGGAGATTGCCACCCTCTGTTTCTGTCCGCCGGAGAGCGATATGCCCCGCTCTCCGACCTCCGTCTGCCAGCCGGCCGGGAAGGTGCTCATGTCGCGCGTGATTGTCGATATCTCGGCTACCTTGTGGACAAGTTCCTGGTCCGGCGCGTCCAGCCCGAACTGGATATTGTCGTAGATGCTTGCCGAGAAGAGAAACGTGTCCTGCGGCACAACGCCGAAGGCGGCACGGAGGCTGTGCAGATTGTATTCCCGCACATCACGGCCTCCGACGAAGACCGTGGCGGGCGGTGGATCGAGCAGTCTCGGCAGGAGGCGGATCAGCGTCGACTTGCCGCTGCCCGTCCGCCCGAGAATGCCGAGAGTCTCGCCGTTGTCCACGGTGAACCCGACCGATGTCAGCGACGGTTCGGCCGCGCCGGGGTAGGTGAATGTGAGCCCGCGCACCTCCACGCGTCCGTCCGGAATCAACTCGACCGGCGAGGGAGGATCTGCAATCTCCGGCCGTTCGTTGAGAACGGCATTGATGCGGATCAGCGATGCACGTCCCCGCTGGATCATGTTGACGGTGAATCCTGCGCCGAGCATCGGCCAGATCAACATGTTCAGGTAGCTGAAGACTGCGACGAATGAGCCGGGGCTGAGGTCGCGGAGTATGACCGCCTGTCCGCCCACCCAGAGCAGAATCAGGCTGGTAAGGCCGGAGAGAAAGGTCACAGCGGGGTTGAATACTCCCCACACACGGACGAGCCGCATGTTCCGGTTCTGATAGTTCTCGTTCGCGCCGTGAAAGCGCTTGAGAAAGTAGTCCTCCTTCACGAAGGACTTGATGACGCGGATTCCCGAAAAGACCTCCTGCGCCTGCTGGCTTACTGTTGCGAAGCCCTCCTGAACCTTGCGGAAGTAGCTGGCGACGAATCTCCCCAGGCCGATAATAAGCACCGTGATTACCGGAAGCGGGATAAGCGGGTAGAGAGCGATGCCGGGGTTCTGAACTACCAGAATGATGATGATGGACAGTGTCATGAAGACACCGTCGGTGAACGCCACCAGAGCCATGCCGGTCGCCATCCTGATCGCTTCCATGTCATTCGTGGATCGAGCCATCAGGTCACCGATTTTGTAACGCCCGTAGAAGTTGGACGACAGAGTCAACAGGTGATTGTAGAGCCGTGCCCGCAGATCACGCTCTATGCGCCGCGACGCACCGTTTATGAAATAGCGCCAGCCAAAGCGTCCGAGCGAGATCACAGCCGCCGTTCCAACAAGCTCAAGGGATATAGTCAGGATGGCCTGGAGCGGAAAGCTCCCCGCAGAGACGGTATCGACCGCGCGGCGCAGGAATTGCGGTATGAGCAGCTGCCCGCCGGAGGTTATCACCAGGCATATCATTCCCGGGATGTACCGATGCGCGTGCTTCTTGAAGTAGGGCAGGAGGGTGCCGAAATCGTTCACTATCCGACAATCTTCGTGAAATCGGCGCAAAATGGCAAGCCGGATTGACATGCCGGCCGTTTTCTGCCGATGATGCCAGGACTCAACACAGAGCCTATGGACACCAGAACCTTTCGCACAGATACTCTTCTCCTGCTGACCGCCGCCATATGGGGATTTGCCTTTGTCGCGCAGCGGGCAGGTATGGGCTATGTGGGCCCGTTTCTCTATAACGCAGTCAGATTCGCGCTCGGCGCAGTCTCCCTGCTGCCGCTCATTCTCCTGAGAAGATCGGCGGCCAGGCGAGCCTTCGTCAGGGAGCATTCCCGAACCGAGGGCGGTGCGGCGCTGGTCGCTCCGCTTCCCGCGCATCCGCCGGCAATTCCGCGGATTCAAAGGCTCGCAGGTGTCGGCGGCATGATTATTGCCGGTCTCATCCTGTTTTCCGCCTCGTCCCTCCAGCAGGTCGGCATCGTGACTACCAGCGCGGGAAAGGCGGGCTTCATCACCGGACTGTATGTCGTGCTGGTTCCCCTTGTCGGCGGGCTGGTGGGAAGAGCGAGCGACGCGGGCCGGTGGATCGGCGCCGTTCTCGCCGCCGCGGGCCTCTACTTCCTGAGCGTCAGTGAGCAGTTCACGGTCGCTCCGGGCGACCTGCTGCTGCTCCTCTGCGCCGTCTTCTTTGCAGGCCACGTGCTGCTCATCGATCGAATTTCCCGGTACATCGATCCGATCGTACTCTCCGCGGTTCAGAGCGGCGTGACCGCACTCCTCAGCTTCGCGGTGGCGCTCATCTTCGAACCGGTCGGCCTGTCGGAGGTCGCCTCTGCCTGGGCGCCTATCGTCTACGGCGGTGTGATGAGCGTAGGAATTGCGTACTCGCTTCAGATCGTCGCGCAGCGAACAGCCCATCCGACGCACGCCGCCATTCTTCTCAGTCTGGAGGGGACATTCGCTGCGATCGGCGGTTTCCTTATCCTAGGCGAGGTGCTGTCGCTCCGCAACATCGCCGGATGCGCGTTGATGCTCGCCGGAATGCTCGTCGCGCAGCTTTCGGCAATTCGAAAGGAACGTCTTGCGGAGGGCGGGAAAAGTATTCGGTCTAGTTGACTTTCTTGCAGTATTGTGGTAATTTTCATTGTTTTTCGTGGCCGGGAGAGGCCTATCAGCCGACCGCGAAAGTGCAACGCTGAATACAAGCACAGGAGAAAAAGATGGCTCAGATCAGTAAAAATGCCCGTGCCGTATCTTCGACTCAGAAGTTTTTCTGCAACTGCGGCGGCGAGATAAAGATGAAGACGGTCTTTTCGGGCGGAAAACTGCGCAACGTGGCGGAATGCGAAAAGTGCAATCGCCAGGAGCGACGGCCCCGCGACTTCAAATAGGGTCTTCTTCCAGTTGAAATCAACGGCCATCCCCGTACGGGGGCGGCCGTTTCTTTATGCATCAGGTCCCGGTCCAGGACGTCCCCGTCTCGAAGTCTTCGCTGCAACCCGCTGATCTACCTCGCCACTCATCGATCTGCGCGATTATCTCGGCGCGGCATTCGGTCAGGAGCGCGATGATCTCCGTCTTGCTGCGGGGAGCGGGCCGAACAGAGGTGACCCGACACCGGTAGGTGGCGCCTGACAGACTCCTGATCACCGTTCGAAGCCGCGAAAAGGTGTATCCGCCGTCGATGGCGACAGTCACCACCGGCAGTGACTGAATCTGCAAAAGTATTCGCGCTGCCCCTTCGTGAAACAGCCCAACGTTTCCTGAGGGCGACCGGGTCCCTTCCGGAAATACCACAGGTATGTTGCCGCTGGCCGAGGAGAAGGCGAGCCGTCGCAGCGACCGGTAGGTGGTCGAAAGATCGCCGTTTCGGCTGATCAGCGCGTGGCGCTGGTAGCGCAGAAGTGGAGAAACCATCGGGAAGTATCTGCTCAAAGAGCGCTTGGCGACGAAGCGCAGCCGGTGGTGCGGAAAGAGCTGAATAAGGAAGGGAATATCCGCCAGGCTCTGATGGTTGGAAATGACGATGAACCTGTCGGGCAGATCGCGCACGAGCACACGGTCTGCCTCGACGGTCAGCCCAGCGTACATGCTCGCCATGCGAAAGAGCATGCGGGAGATGTGAACTGAGCGGGCATTCATGTAGTTTCTTGCCATGCGGACGCTGATGATCATCCACAGCTTCATCGCCAGATCCCAGTAGAAGAATGCCGCGAGCACCAGAATAACGTAGAATACGGCTCTCATCGTTGGTGGTCCCTCGACGCTCAGATTATACGGAGAGTCGATAATCTGTACACACCTGTCCGGCGGCGAATGATTCGTTGTCCTCTTTTCCCATCGCCTTGACAGTTGAGACGTTATCTGATAAGTTACTTGCCTATCGATAAATAATGGGAACACGCTAATCGTGTGGAGGTAGTATCCTTTGGCTGGTTACAATTCAAGCGTCAAGCGGCATCGACAGAGCGAGACACGCCGCGTTCGGAACAAGTCAGTAAGAAGTGAGGTTCGCACCTCGATAAAGAAGTTCCGCGAGGCGGTCAGCGCCAATAACAAAGCGGAAGCGGAGAAGGAATTTCTCGAAACCCAGCAGTTGATCGACGGCGCCGTGACGAAGGGCGTGTATCACAAGAATACCGCATCCCGGACCAAGTCCCGCATGGCTCATGCGCTCAACAAACTGGGAGCGTCCTGATCGGCATCGGAGATCCCCAGGGGCGCCTGTATTGAGGCTGCGGCTCCCAGGCGGGCCGCGATCAGATCAGCATGGTGATCAGGGAAACGAGCCCGGGTCTACAGCTGCGCGGCCCGCTCCCGACGCCCGAGAGGAGTTCACGTGATTCGGGGAAAACTGACCAAAGCCGAAATCGTTGAGAGCATCTCTGAGAGCTCTGGTCTGAGCAAGAAGGATATCCAGCACATCATCGATTCCTTTTTCTCCGAAGTGAAGGATGCGCTGCTCGAAGATCGAATTGTCGAATTCAGGGGCTTCGGTACCTTCGAAATCAGAACACGAAAGGGCAGGGACCGTGCCCGAAACCCAAAAACCGGTGAAACGGTAAGTGTGCAGAACCACGGTGTGGTTGTATTTCGTCCCGGAAAGGAACTCAAGAAGGCGTCCTGGGATCTGCGCGAGTAGCCGGTTCCGAGAGAGAATAGTTGAAGAATATCCGGCCGTTGTCTGTTGAATCGGAAAACAGACTCGGCATATATGAGAAGCTGAACGGCATTTTTATCAATCTCGGCCTCATCGCGCTCTCCGCACTGCTTTTTGCCCTCTCCTTTCCGAATCTACTGTCCGTCTGGGGGTTTTACCCCCTCGGGTTCATAGCGCTCTTTCCTCTGTTTGTGGTGGCTCACCGGGCGAGCTGGGTTTCGGTCTTTCCCTACGGGTTCTTCGCCGGATTCATATCCTACGTATTCCTGAACTACTGGCTCGTAGCTTTTCATCCGCTGACCATCTTCATAGTCCCTGGCATATATGCGGTCTATTTTCTCGCGCTTCTTCCGCTGCTCAAGCTTGCCGACGTTCTCATGCCCGCGTACGGCTATCTTCTTCAGCTCGCGATCTGGCTGGCCTACGAGTACGTGCGAACGCTCGGATTTCTCGGCTACTCATACGGAATAATCGGATATTCCCAGTACCTGTTTCTTCCGCTCGTGCGACTGTCCGCGGTAACCGGAGTCTGGGGAGTCTCTCTGCTCGTAGCGTTCCCGTCGGTCTATGTGGGTAACGCGCTCAAGGAGGGGATCTCAAACGCTCCGGCCTTCTTTCGGCGCCACCGCATTGACGCCGCAGCTTACCTTGTGATACTGGCGGCCGCCGTTGTGTTCGGGCTCGTCGACAAGAGCGACTATTCGGGAAGCAGAGAGTGGCGGGTCGCCCTTGTTCAGCAGAACGTAGATCCATGGCGAGGGGGCCTTCCAACCTACCGTGAGTCTCTTGCGCGCTCGGTCAAGCAGAGCGACCTCGCACTCAAGCAGAACCCGGAAATCGTCATCTGGTCCGAAACTTCCTTCGTTCCTGCCATCGACTACCACATGCGCTACCGGGACGATCCGGAGTCCGATGCCCTGGTCAAACAGCTCCTGTCCTTCATGGCGAAACAGAAGGTTCCCTACGTCATCGGAAACGACGACGGCGAGCTCATGAGAAACTCGAACGGCGAGCTGGCCCGGGTTGACTACAACGCGGTTCTGCTCTTCGAGCACGGACGCATCGCCCAGACCTACCGGAAGCTCCGGCTCGTACCCTTCACCGAGAATTTCCCCTACCGCAAGCAGCTGCCGTTCATCTACAATGCGCTCGTGAAGGCGGACACTCACTTCTGGCGGGAAGGCAAGGAGTACACGGTCTTCAATGCAGACGGTATCCGCTTTTCCACACCAATCTGCTTCGAAGACACGTTCGGCTATCTTTCGCGGCAGTTCGTGCGCCACGGAGCGCAGGTAATCGTCAATCTCACCAACGACTCGTGGTCCTATTCGGTTCCGGCCGCCATGCAGCACATGCAGATGGCCGTGTTCCGCGCGACCGAAAACAAGAGGTCTGTCGTCCGCAGCACCAACGGCGGTATGACAACCATCATAGACCCCAACGGCCGGATTCTGCGTCTCTACCCGGCGTTCACCGAAGGCTACATGGTCGGAAACGTGCCGGTTTACACCGCGGAGACTACCCTCTACACGAGGTGGGGTGACTGGTTCGCAGTGCTCATGGTCATAGTCGCGCTCGCAGGCCTCGTCGCCGCAATTGCCGTCAGACTCGTCCGGAAGGGCCGACATTGACAGAACCCGGCAACTGTAGCAGAATGATCATACACTTCGAAGGGCATTAACAGATGGCGAAGAAAGACAAGATTCTTATTGTAGACGATGAACAGATCAACCTCGACTTCTTCGAAGTCATGCTTACCAAGCTGGGCTTTGTTGTGGAAACGGCCCAGGACGGTGAGGAGGCCCTGGAAAAGGTTAAACAGAGCCATCCGGATCTGGTAATCCTGGACAACATCATGCCGCGTCTGTCCGGCTGGGAGGTTACCAAACTTCTCAAGACTGAACCGGAGTATGCAAAATTTCGCAATACGCCCATCATCATGTTCTCGGCGATGGACGATGTGAAGGACAAGATCGAAGGATTCGAGCTGGGGATTGAAGACTACATAACAAAGCCGTTCAATTTCTCCGAGGTGCTGGCCCGGATCAAGGCGGTTCTTCGCAGCCGGGATCTCTCCGAGCAGGTGATCCAGCGGGAGCGCAGGCTTGCGCTGGTGGAATCGCTCAACAAATCGCTCGTCTACTTCACGAGCCATCTTAAAGAGCCCATCGTTCAGCTCCACGAAGCGGCATTGTCGCTGGATCAGAAGAGTGCTGCTTCGGTAAAGGAGTTCGTCAAGCTGGTCGAAAAAGAGGCAAAAGAGACGCGTGCAGCGCTCGACGGACTGGAGGACGAGATCAGGGACCTCGAGGGAAAGGGCGACCGCATGAAAGCGGAAGAGGTTACGCTCGACGATCTCGAGGAGAAGTACCAGCGCCATTTCGAGCGCTACCGCGAACGTGTACCGGGTGAGCCCGGCTGAAACTGCAACAGAACCACGGGGGTGACGGTGATCACCGAAGAGAAACGGAAAATTCTCGAGCTGTTCAGCGAAGGCAGAAAGCTCTATAAGCTCATGCAGTTCGAGGAAGCAAAGGACTGTTTCGCGAAAGCGCTGCAAATAGACTCCGCCGACGGGCCTTCAAAGGTCTACCTTGCCCGGTGCAAGCACTATGTGGAGAATCCGCCTCCCGAGGACTGGGACGGTGTATTCGTCATGAAGACCAAGTAGCTTCTCCGCCGGCGTAATTCCGACAACACACAGGCAGATATGGCACCAAGAGGACAAGAGCTGAAGACAACGCCAAGAACGATTACCCGCCTCGGCCGGGAAACCACTCTGAAGGGCAAGATGAAGTTCAAGGAGTCGGTGACTATCAGTGGCCGGTTCGAAGGGGAAATCGATGCGCTTGGCTATCTCTACATAGAGGACGGCGCAGACGTCCGGGCGAACGTCAAGGCTGGCACCATCATCATCGGTGGCGTGATCCACGGAAACGTGGAGGCGACCGAGAGGCTCGAGATGCTGCCGAGCGGGAAGATCTACGGCAACGTTCGCACTGCGAAGCTTCGGATCGCCGACGGCGTAGTATTCGAAGGCAAGTGCGAGATGATTCGCAACAGCGACCGGGTGGATATCTTCTCTACCGGCGCTGCGCAGCTGAAAAAAACCATCCAGAGTGTCTGACCCAAACGGGATCGGGCTCGAAAACAGTGCAGCGATAATTTCGGTAGGCACTGAGCTTACCGAAGGAAAAATCGCGGACACCCATGGACGCTTCATTGCCTCCGCTCTCAGGGTGCTCGCTATCAGACTTTGTCACATCGTCACCATTCCCGATGACCGCGAGCTCTTCGTGGCGGCGGTTCGCAGCCTTACCAGGGAGAGCGGTCTGGTCTTTGTGACCGGCGGTCTGGGTCCGACCAGCGACGATCTGACGCGGGAAGTGCTATCGGCAGAGGCGGGCAGAGAGCTGGTTTACAGCGAAGCTGCCTGGCAGGCGCTCGAAGCACGGCTTGGAGGAAGGGCTTCGGAAAGCAACCGGAAACAGGCCTATGTACCGGAGGGCTTTGAAATGCTCCCGAATCGCAACGGAACCGCTCCAGGTTTCTACGGCGAGATCGGGCGGAGCCTCGTTTTCGCACTTCCCGGGCCGCCGCGGGAACTGCGCCCCATGTTTGAAGATCAGGTGCTGCCCCTTCTGCGGAGCCGGTACGGTGCCGGGGAGTTCGCCGAGTCTGCGGCGACAGCCTTCCTGACGTCGGAATCCCGGCTGGAAGAGCTGCTGCAGAAACACGCGCTTCCGGGGATCAGCTGGGGAACGAGGGTCGATGACCTCGGTATAGCCTTTTTCGTTCGCGGCGCGTCGGCCGAAGCGAGAGCTGCCGTGATTGCATCGCTGCGGGACGAGCTCGGTGCCGGTTACGTCCGTGAAGGTGAAACGAGCGCGGCGAAGGTGCTTTTCGAGGCGCTAAAGGGGCGCGGTCTTCGGATGTGCGCGGCCGAATCGTGCACCGGCGGACTGATAGCCAAACTGATGACCGACATTCCGGGAAGCTCCGATGTATTCTGGGGCGGCTGGGTCGTCTATTCGAACGATGCAAAGGAGACTCAGCTTTCCGTTCGAGCCTCCACGCTCGAAAGTTCGGGCGCGGTATCCCGGGAGACCGTGCGCGAAATGGCGCTCGGCGCCTGCGAAGCGTCCGGAGCCGGCCTCTCGATCGCGGTCTCGGGAATAGCAGGGCCCGAAGGCGCGTCGAAGGAGAAACCCGTCGGAACCGTCTGGATCGGTGTCTGTCTGAAGGGAGGTGCAGCCACCGAGGAGCTATTCCA
Organism: uncultured Spirochaetales bacterium; assembly: GCA_964577375.1. GTDB lineage: Bacteria > Spirochaetota > Spirochaetia > DSM-27196 > DATKUC01 > DATKUC01. The sequence goes on from CAZNYW010000004.1 coordinate 62,291, forward strand.
CTTCAGAGGTGACCGCGATCGGGTTCGACGCCAGTCGGCGGTCGCAGGCATGCTTCTTGCGGAACAGCTCCTGTCCACCGCCGGAGGTACTTCTCCCGACGGTAAGAGAAACTAGGAGGAACACTGTAGCTTGACAGTGTATGTAGTTCGCAATATATTGGTCTGGTAAGCCACATGGTATTCGGCTCGTGAGTCCCCTACAAGCAATTCGTGCCTGAAAAGATCCAGATGTTGAATGTTTATCCGGCGACAAGTGTGGGGACCGGTAGATTCGGGCAGGGGCGTATGGTGCGCGTGATGGCTGATCAAGCGGCGATCCCTGCTCATCGAATACGTGTTCAGGGATAGCGAGCCTGCCCTGCGTCACGCGGCGCGCAGCGGCACATCCGGTTTACGCCAGATCGGCGGATGAACACAACCAATCAGAACTAAGATGTCAGTACATGCTCACGTTCTTCAAATACAAACTCATTTTCATCTTGACTGGAGAGATTGATGGCAATAATCCGGAGGAAAAGAAGCAGCACCGCGGCCGGCGGGGGCGGAGACGCATTCACATCCTCAACACCACAGAATGAACTGGATCTCGGTGGAGAAAACGGCGGCACTCAGAACAGAGACGTTGCGAAATATGACGCGCCGGCCGAAAATGGGTCGGCTTTACAGGCCGGCGGCGCTGCCGAAGAGGGCGGCTCCGCGGCAGACGAGACCGCGTCCGGCGGTAATGGGGGGCAAGTGAACGGTTCAAACGGCTCACGATCGAACGGAAGTTCAAGTGCCGGCGGAGGCAACCCGAACGGTGGCGCCAGGCGAAAAACCAAGAAGAAAAAGGTCAGAGTTGAGCTCATAAAGGATCAGGTACCGGAGAATGCAGACGCAGCCGACATGAAGGAGGCAGCTATGGATAGCCGTGATACCCGAGAGAGTGAAGACAACCGGCAGGCCCGTGATGCCGAGACGGCCGAGACAAATTCGGTGGAAACTCCCGAAGAGGAGCGTGCCGCGGTACGGGAAAGGATATTCGAAGATTCTCAGAATCGACGCCCAAGGCACGGTGACACTCGTTATGCGGGCAGGCGGTTCAATCGCGGGGAGCCCATCGAGGACCGCAGCATCAGCATCAACGAGCTGATCAACATGAACATGAAGGACCTGCGGGCCCTTGGCGGCAAGATGGGGATCAGCCAGGAAGGGCTGATGTCCCTCAAGAAGCAGGAAATTGTATTTGCGATTCTGAAGGCTCACACCGAGCGCAATGGAATCATCTACGCCTATGGCTCACTCGAGATCCTGCCGGACGGCTACGGTTTTCTGAGATCTCCCCAGAACTCCTACCTGCCGGGACCTGACGACATTTACATTTCACCAAGTCAGATCAGGCTGTTCAATCTGAAGACCGGCGATACGGTGTACGGCCAGATCCGGCCGCCCAAAGAGGGCGAGCGGTTCTTCGCTATGCTGCGGGTGGAGAGCGTCAACTTCGATCCGCCCTCCGTCGCGCAGACCCGTATTCCGTTCGACAACCTCACGCCTCTCTACCCGGACGAGAGGCTCAATCTGGAGACGCCGGACGGCGACAATTCGACTCGAATGATCAACCTCTTCTGCCCTATCGGCAAGGGACAGCGCGGGCTGATCGTTTCGCCTCCGAGGACTGGTAAGACCATCCTGCTGCAGAAGATCGCCAACGCCATCACTGTAAATCATCCAGAAGTCTACATGATCGTGCTGCTCATCGACGAACGGCCTGAAGAGGTCACCGACATGCAGCGCAACGTCCAGGCGGAGGTCGTTTCCTCGACCTTCGACGAGCAGGCAACCCGCCACGTGCAGGTCGCCGAGATGGTGCTCGAAAAGGCGCGCCGTCTTGTCGAGCACAAGAAGGATGTAGTGATTCTGCTCGACTCCATAACGCGTTTGGCGCGTGCCTACAACCAGACCGTCCCGACCTCCGGGAAGATCCTTTCCGGTGGCGTGGACTCGAACGCTCTTCACAAACCGAAACGATTCTTCGGTGCCGCGCGAAATATCGAGGACGGCGGAAGCCTCACCATCGTGGCAACCGCGCTGATCGAAACCGGCAGCCGCATGGATGAGGTCATCTTCGAGGAGTTCAAGGGCACCGGCAACATGGAAATCAACCTGGATCGCCGCCTTTCCGACCGCCGTCTCTTCCCTGCCATCAACATCAAGAAGTCGGGAACCCGGCGTGAAGATCTCCTGCTCACCGAGGAGGAGCTCAACAAGATGTGGGTGCTGCGGAAGGTGATCAACCCGATGGACGACGTCGAGATCATCGAGCTTCTCGTTGACAGGATGAAGAAAACCAAGAATAATGAGGCTTTCCTGCGGTCAATGAACACATCGAGCGTGTCAGGCGACCTTTAAAGGGACCCGGGAAGCACTACGTCATTGTGAGAGGAATTGAGATATGAAAAAGGATATCCATCCGAACTACCGACCGGTCGTTTTCAAGGACGCCGCCTCCGGAACGCTTTTCCTTACCCGGTCGACCATCGAGACGAAAGAGAAGATCAAGTACGAAGACGGAAACGAGTATCCGATGTTCCAGGTCGAAATCTCGAGCGCGTCGCACCCGTTCTATACCGGTAAGCAGCAGCTCGTGGATACCGCTGGCCGTGTGGAACGATTCAAGCGAAAGTACAACATCAAGAACTGATTCTCGAGCAAGTGAAGAGAATGACGGCCGCACTTCCGGTATGGGGGTGCGGCTTTTTTCATGCATCCGTGACGCGGACAGGGTCCGCCGGAGCCCTCCTGCGCTTCAGCGACCGGTGCCACACCAGGTGATTGCGGATGAGCAGGCCGAGGAGGAGAAGAAGCATGCCCACCGGCAGGTAGTCGCCGAAGCGGGTGTATATGGTGGGTGTCGCCGTCCGGTAGATTGGAATCTCCACCGGCAGAACGTCCTGCCGGAACATCGGAAGGGAGGCGATAACCCGGCCGTAGGCGTCGACGACCGAGGTGAGTCCGGAGTTGGTCGATCGCACCAGTGTTATCCGGTTTTCGATTGAGCGAAATCTGGCAGCCACGAAGTGCTGGATCTGCGCCGAGTTGGTATTGGACCAGGAGTTGTTGGTGAGATTGATCAGAACCTGCGCTCCGTGCCTGACGAAATTCCTGCAAAGGTAACCGAATGCATCCTCGAAACAGATGGGGGTTCCGAAGCTGAGCTTTCCTCCACTGCGAAGAGGGACGGTGAATACCGTATAGCGTCTCCCCGGAACCCATATTGCCTCCAGGCCGATGGCATTCTGCACAAATGATCGCACGAAGGGTACGTCCCAGAAAGGAAAGCTCTCGGCGAACGGGACAAGGTGCTGTTTGCCGTAGTACTCGACCATCCGCGCCTGCGGGTCAAGAAGTATCACCGCATTCATCGCATCCCAGCGGCTGTCGACCAGATAGGGACTGCCGGTGACCAGGTAGGTTCCCAGGCTGCGAACGAAGGGTATGAAGGGGTCATCGGAGGGATTCTGGAGATAGAAGTTTCTGCCCTGGGTGAAGGGGTAGCGCAGGCTGGTTTCGCTCCACACTACCACGTCAGGGGTGTGGCCAAGCCTCTCTATGCCCTGCCTGGAGAGATTCTCGGCGGTCCGCAGAGTCTCGACATCATTGCCCTGAATCCACGAGTCGCTGTTCTGCTGGACGAGGACGGCTGAAAAATGGTTTACGACCGGGATCGGCAGCGCAAGTCTCAGGAATCCGTAGACGAGCACCATCACGAGCACCGCCGCAAGGAAGATGGCATGACCGGCTATCGTTCGAAGAGCCGCGTGCCGTGCGGACCCGGCAGACAGACCGACCGCCGCGCCGGCACGAACGGTCGCACCCGAAGGCGCGCCCGCCCCGGCGGTGGGATACGTGCCGGCCGGGGACGATGCCTCGCTTCCGGGAAACCAGTATGCAAGCAGCAACTCTGCTGCCAGGGCATTCGCCAGATCGGCGAGAAAGCAGAGCCCCCAGATCCCGGTGACGTCGACCATCTGCGTAAGCGGGAGGAGGGTGTTGAACGGGTATGCCGACAGACCCCACGGATAGGCGAGAAAACCGACCGATTTCAGGTATTCGTAGCCGGTCCAGGCGAAGGCAAAAAGGACCGGCCGGTAGCGAAGCGGTGACCGGAGAAAGTACCACAGAATGGGCGCCAGAACAGCGTTGTACCCGGTATACCCCGCGATAACGCCGCCGAGGGTCCAGGCGGAGAACTGACCGAAGTACATCAGCCAGTAGTTGGCGATAGCCGTCGAAACGGCGCCGAACAGAACGCCGTGCAGGCTCGCCTCTCGGGGTGAGTCTGCGAGGCGGAGCGCCATGTAGAAGAACGACAGTGCCCAGATTCCGAGGAATGCATTTCCGTAGGCGAAGAGCTCGCTGGGGAGCGCAAGTGGGAAAAGCACAGCTGAAAGAAGCGTCAGTACGATCCGGCGAGAACGCATGGTGGTACTCTAATATAAACCCTCGCTCGCGGAAAGAACCCGCGCAGGACTGATCAGGTCAAAATCTTCGATTGCTCCAGTTTTTTTCTTTTTGTTGAATTGTTTTGGAGAATCTTATAATATAGGTATCGACTTAAAAGGTGTGTAGAAGGGTGCCGGTACATGAACGATATCATAGCTCTCCACCGAGCGGAGTACAGCGCAGACCCGGAGAAGGTTGTGTCTGCCCCTGGCGTGGTGACGCTTATGGGAGAGTACACCGAGCAGAGCGAGGGGTTTGTTCTACCGGTAGCCATAAATCGGACTATGACGGTCGCCGTCTCAAGGCGAAAAGACAACTCGCTCAGATTCTACGCGGCGAACCTCAACGAACGTAAACGGACCAGTCTTTCGAATCTGAAATACAAGCGCGAAGACCGCTGGGCAAATTATCTCAAGGGAGTTCTGTACGGACTCATCCAGCTGGGATGCCCTGTTCGCGGCCTGAACATGACCGTCGCCGGCGACGTGCCGTCGGGAATCGGTCTGGCATCCTCGGCCGCTATGACCGTGGCCGCGGCGGTTGCCACGAAAGAGCTCTTCGATTTTCGCTGTACTCCCGGGCAGATAGTCGACTGCGCGCGCAGGGCAGAATCTCAGTTCATGGAAATACCGACAGGAGTGGTTCACCCTTTCGTCGCCTTCAACGGCAGAAAGGGCTATGCTCTGCTGCTCGACACGCGGAGCCTGGAATTCCGGCCGGTACCCCTCCACATGGGCGATGTGCGCCTACTCATAACAGACTCCCGCGTGCCGCAGAACGTGTCCGAAAACGAGCTCGCCCAGCGAAATGTGGATTGCGAGCGGTGCGTCGAGATACTCGCGGCCCGGAAGCCGGGTGCCACGCTTCGGGATTTCTCGCCGTCGGACCTGCGCGACAGTCTCGGGACTATTCCGGAGCGCATTCGACGCCGCTGTCTCCACGTGGTCGAGGAGAACCAGCGTGTTCATGATGCGGAGCTCGCCCTGCGGCAGAAGAACTTTCACACGCTGGGCAAGCTCATGAACAGGTCGCATGAAAGCCTTCGCGACCTCTTCGAGGTCTCGTGCCCGGAACTGGACTGGCTGGTGAAGCGATCCTGGGAGACGGAGGGGGTCTACGGGTCGCGGCTGACCGGGACCGGCTTCGGCGGCTGCACGGTAACGCTGCTGCGTGCCGATGCCGTGGAAAAGTATCTGAAGCGACTGGAGGACTACGAGCGCATATTTGGTTTCAAGGCCGAAGCGTTCGTGTGCGAGCCGTCGGACGGTGCTAAACTTCTCTAGTGGGACACAGAAACTGGGTGGGGAACAATGCGGATTTTGCTTACCAATGATGACGGCATAAAGAGTGCCGGAATTGCGATACTCAAAAAATACCTGGAGCCTGATCACGAGGTCTGGACGGTCGCTCCCGATGGGGAGCGAAGCGGGATGTCGCACTACCTGACGCTGAAGGACCCTGTCAGAGCGCGAAAGGTCGATGAGCGCAGCTACATGACCACCGGTTCACCTGCCGACTGCGTCATCGTCGCTCTTCTCGGTATTCTGCCGGAGCGTCCGGACATGGTGCTGTCCGGCATCAACGTCGGGCCCAACCTCGGTACCGACCTCATCTATTCCGGAACGGCGGCCGCAGCGCGGCAGGCGGCGTTCATGGGTTGCCCGGCCGCAGCGCTGTCGCTTGACGGCTTTGTCGAGCCGCTCTACTTCGAACCGCTCGCCGGCTTTGTGCGGGACAACCTGGAGCTGCTTCGGGATCTCTGGGACCCGCATCACTTCATAAATGTGAACGCACCGAACGTATCCGACGCGGACATGCCGGTGGAGATCACCGAACCCTCACGACGCATCTATCACGACATGCTGGTGAACTACGAATCGCCTCGCGGCGAGATATTTTTCTTTCTGGATGGCTCTCCGCCGCTTGCCGAGCCGGCCGAGGGGTCGGATTGGGCGGCGGTTCATCGCGGGTCCATTTCGGTCAGCCCGATTTATCTCCACCCGCTCAACCACTTCGAAAACGACCGATACCGGAACGCACAATTCAACCGAAGCAGGGAGCCGGATCGCCGTGGTGATCCGGCAGTCGGGGCAAACGGAGGGCGCGCAGGGCGTCACGGGGCATGAACGAAGCGATACGGCTCTACAAGGAACGAAAGTACGAACAGGCTCTGAAGGAGCTCCTGAGCGTGCACGTGGAGTCGTCCGAGTATCCTGAACTGTCCTACTACCTTGGTCTCTGCTACACGCAGCTCGGGCGTTATGATGAAGCGGTTCTCTACCTCGAGCAGGTGGTGGGATCCGATCTGGGATTCGCGCAGCTGTACCAGGCTCGCATGGTGCTCGGATATATCTACGCAGTCACCAAGCGTCACCGGCTTGCGGAATTCGAATTCGGCCAGCTTCTGGAAGAGGGTTTCGAATCGGCTAAGGTCTATTCGGCCCTTGCATATACCTGCTACTATCAGGGCAACGTGGAAGAGGCGATCGCACACCTCGAGCACGCACTGATCATGGAACCGGAAAATGCAAATGCCCTGAACTCGCTTGGATATGTCCTCGCCGACCAGGGAAAAAAACTGAGCCGGGCGATAAGCTACTGCAAGCGCGCGGTCGCAAAGAGCCCCCGGAACCCGGCCTATCTTGATTCACTTGCCTGGTGCCTCTACAAGAACGGTCGCCGCAAAGAGGCGGCCGAGATCCTCAAGCGGGCGGCAAAACTGGGTCCCGGCCTGGCGGAGATCCAGGAGCACCTCAAGATCGTGAACGGAGGAGCGTGATGCGAATGCGGGTGATGCTTCGGCTCCTTACCGCGGTGATTCTCGCGCTCGGCGGCAGCGCCGCGGCCGGGTATCGCGCCGAGGCCCAGCAGATCGACATGACCGCCGTCCGCGCGAACGATGAGCTTCGCCGCGGCGTAGTGGCCTTCTACAACGGCTATTTCAACGAATCTATCCAGGCATTTCAGCGCTCGCTCCAGTACAAATCGGACAATCCGCGCGCACACTTCTGGCTTGGCCGGGCCTACTACTACTCAGGCTTCGATGAGGCGGCTCTCGGTGAATGGAACTTTCTCATCCACCAGGGTCAGAGCAGCCCTTTTCTGGAAAATCTCGTAAACACAATCTCGTGGCGCCGCGGACTTGCACGCGAGACCTCCACCGGCACCCGTTACGTGATAAGCGGCGAGGTTTCGAACCATATCCAGGACACCACGCTTTTCGCCCGCCCCTCGACGGTCAAACCGCGGGCGGACGGTAGCTACTATCTGACCTCTTTCGGCAGCCAGGAGGTCCTGGTGGTCGACGTGAACGGAAGGCGCCGCCAGACCCTTCGCGGCGGCATCGAAGGTTTCGATGGCCCGTTCGACGTTGCCCCGGCCGCGGACGGGCGGTTCTATGTAAGCGAGTACTACGGCGACCGGATTGCCCTGTGCAGTGCGAACGGCAACAAGATCAAGACCTTCGGCGGCCGTGATGCCGCGGGCGGCAGCCTCATCGGTCCTCAATACCTTGCATTGGATGAGCAGGGATTCCTCTACGTCACGAGCTGGGGAAGCCGCCGGGTGAGCAAGTTCGACGCGGCCGGCAATCTGATTCTCACCTTCGGGGCGGCGCGCGGCTCCTTTGCAGGATTTCAGAAACCAACCGGAATCACGGTTATGCAGGGCCGCGTTTACGTTGCGGACGCAGGAACAAAAAGCATCGATGTGTTCGACGAGAGCGGCAACTTCGTCAGCACCATCGCGGATGGCGTCCTCGAATCGCCGGAAGGCATTTCGGTCTACTCACCGGGCGTGCTCCTGGTTGCGGACACTTCCAGAGTGGTTCTCGTTGACGTCGATCAGGACACCGTGGCGGTGCTCTCCGATCTCGAGGGCCGCGGCCGGCGCATCACCTCCGCAGCCATCGACGCGAATGGAACGGTCCTGGCCTGCGACTTCGACGGCAGCAAGGTGCTCCTGCTTTCCAACATCAACGACCTCTACACGGCGCTCTTCACCCAGGTAACCCGGGTCAGCTCAGACAGCTTCCCGACCGTGAATATCGAGGTTACGGTCCACGACCGTGCCGGCAACCCCATCGTCGGGCTCGATGCCTCCAATTTCCGCATCACCGAAGACGGATTGCCCATCGTGGGCGAACCTCAGCTGACGTTCGCAGGATATGAAGACAGCAGTCCAAACATTGTGCTCCTCGCCGACCGGTCGAAACCGATGCAGAAGTATGTCTCGCAGATGAGGGAAGCGGCAGGCGGGCTCTATGATGCGAGCGGGACCGGGCTGCGTGTTGTTTCGGCGGGGAAGTCCCCGGTGCTGGAGGCGGGACCTTCCGACGGCAGACGGACCGTAGTGGACGCGGCGGCGGCGAACGGCGCCTACGGCCCGGACTGGTCCTTTGACAAGGGCGTCCGTCTCGCCGGGTCCGAGCTTCTGAAATTACGCGGCAGGCGCTCGGTCGTGTTCGTTACCCAGGGGGATCTCGGCCTTCATCCCTTCGAGGACTACGGCCTGGAGGAGATATCGCAGTTCCTCAAGAACAACGGCATCACCTTTTCGGTCGTCCTGGTCGACCAGAACAAACCGAGTGCCGAGCTGAACTACATGGTCCGCGAGACCGGTGGAAAGATGTATTACCTCTACAGCCCGAACGGCGTAGCTCAGGTTGTGAAGGACATCCGGGCGACGCCGAACGGCACCTACGTGCTTCAATACCGGTCGAGGAGCCAGTCGGACTTCGGCCGCGCCTACATCCCGGTGGAAGTCGAGCTCTATGTCATGCGGCGTACCGGACGCGCAGAGGCAGGTTACTATGGCCCGCTCCAGTTCTGAGAAGCAGACCGGGGTTGTCGCGCGTTTTCGCGCCTGGCGGGCAAAGCGCGATGCCGCGTGGGAATCCCTCTGCACCGGATGCGGACTCTGCTGCTACGAGCGCGATGCGCTGCCGTTCGGGCGCGTCCGGATCAGGCGGTTTTCGGCGTGCCGGTTCCTGGACGAACGGACTCATCGCTGCACGGTCTACGATCATCGCTTTGCAGTGTGCTCCTACTGCGCAAAGGTGCGCCTTTTTCACGCGGTTTTCGACCCCACGATGCCGCCGAGCTGCGGATACGTGCAGCGTTATCGTCCGAGCTGGCTGCGGCGACGACTCGCAGAGCCGGTCGCCGACCTGCTTCCGCCGACCCAACAGCATTCGTAGCGAACGCCGCCGCTTGATTTCAAGCGGTATCGTTCGTATATTTGGCGCCAGGGGACCATTACCGCCAACGACGGGCCGTCAGCTTCCGGGGTCTCGCCCCATGATATCATCCAGAACAACAATTGATACTCGATCCGGCTTTTTTGGTTATATTGGTAGAGGGTCAAGGACGTAGGAGTTGCAGGCGTGGCAGAGGAGAAACCTGACCGGATTTCAAAAGAGAATATCAAGTTAAAAGAAAAGCCGAGAGAGGATGTGAAGGAGCCGGATATGTTCCGGGTGCTGCTTCACAACGACGATTACACGACGATGGAATTCGTCGTTGAGGTTCTCATAAAGGTTTTCCGAAAGACCGTGGTGGACGCGACGAAGATAATGCTCGATGTCCACCGAAAGGGTGCCGGACAGGTCGGCGTCTATACCTACGATGTAGCCGCCACCAAAGTATCACAGGTGCACCAGCTGGCGCGCGAGCGCGAGTTTCCGCTTCGATGCACCATGGAAAAGGCGTAGTCCGACGACGGTGCTGCGCCGTAGTCATCTTCGAGGGAATAGATGAAGGTTAATCAGGAAGTTCAAGACGTACTCAACGCCGCTTTGCAGGAAGCAAAACAGCGAAACCATGAATATCTTACACCGGAGCACGTGCTCTATGCCGCGCTCCATTTTCAATATCCGCGGGATGTGCTCTCCGAATGCGGGGTAGAGCCCGACGACGTACGTGCGCAGATCGACAAGCATTTGAAGGAGAAGGTTCCGGTCATCAAGAAGGGTGATCCGGTGCAGTCACTGGGTTTTCAGAACGTCATCCAGCGTGCAGTCTTTCACACGCAGGCCGCGCAGAAGGAGGAGGTCGATCTCGGCGACATCATCGTATCCATTTTTGACGAGGATCAGTCGTTCGGCGCCTTCTTTCTCCGCAAGGCGGGGCTCACGCGTCTCGATCTGCTGCAGGTGATCTCGCATGGGCTCTCCAAGGTCGCAAACCGGCAGGAGGGGTTTCACACCTCCTCCGAAGAGGGGGAGACCACCGAAGAGGACGAGGAGGGTGGCCGCCCCCGGAAGAACGACCCTCTCGCTCAGTTTACCACCGATCTCACCGAGCTGGCGGAGAAGGGCAAGCTCGAACCGCTGATCGGCCGGGAGGACATTCTCGAACGGACTATGCAGGTACTCTGCCGTCGCATGAAGAACAATCCGGTACACCTCGGCGACCCTGGAGTGGGAAAGACTGCAATAACAGAGGGTCTCGCCCAGCGGATCGCGGACAAAACCGTGCCGGTCCTCCTGCGCGGGTACCGCGTATACAGTCTCGACATGGGCTCGATGCTTGCCGGTACGCGGTACCGCGGTGACTTCGAGGAGAGGATGAAGCTGGTGATCAACGCCCTCCGCAAGCGCGAGAAGGTGATTCTTTTCATCGACGAGATTCACACCATCGTAGGCGCCGGAGCCGTCGCCGGCGGTTCAATGGACGCTTCAAACCTGCTCAAGCCCGCGCTTGCCTCCGGCGAGCTGCGGGTGATCGGTTCGACCACCTACGAAGAGTTTCGGAAGTACTTCGAGAAGGACCGCGCTCTGTCGCGACGGTTCCAGAAGATCGAGGTGAACGAACCTTCGGAAGAGGATACCGTGAAGATCCTCCAGGGGCTGCGCGAGAAGTACGAGAGCTACCACAACGTGCGGTACACCGACGAGGCGCTGCAGGCAGCAGTTCACCTGTCGGCGACCTTCATCAACGATCGCAGACTCCCCGACAAGGCAATAGACGTCATCGACGAATGTGGCGCCTACACTCGAATGACCACCTTCACGGTCGACGAGAACGGCCAGGAGACCGAGGCTGAACCTGTTACGATAAACGAGACGGACATCGAACGGGTGGTTGCGAAAATCGCAAAGATCCCAGAGCGCAGCGTTTCGGTGTCGGAGAAGGACCGGCTGAAGAATCTGGAGCCGGACCTGAAGCGGGTTGTCTATGGTCAGGACCAGGCGGTCGATGCCGTGGTTCAGGCCGTGAAGCGCTCCCGCGCCGGATTCCGCAACCCCAACAAACCGGTTGCGAATTTTCTCTTCGTCGGTCCCACCGGCGTGGGAAAGACCGAGCTCGCGCGGCAGCTCGCAAATACGCTCGGGGTTCCCATGCTCCGTTTCGACATGAGCGAGTATCAGGAGAAGCACACTGTCTCCCGGCTGCTCGGATCGCCGCCCGGCTACGTCGGGTATGACGAAGGCGCTCTTCTCACCGACGCGGTGCGCAAGTCGCCGCACGCGGTGCTCCTGCTCGATGAGATCGAGAAGGCGCATCCGGACATCTTCAACGTGCTGCTGCAGGTCATGGACTACGCGACGCTCACCGACAACACCGGAAAGAAGGCCGACTTTCGCAACGTCGTTCTGATCATGACCTCGAACGCGGGCGCGCGCGACATCGGCAAGCCTCTGATCGGTTTTGGTGAGCGCCAGGTGACCTCGCAGGCGGTAAAGGACGCGGTCGACCGCGCCTTCGCTCCGGAGTTCCGCAACCGGCTCGACAGGGTCGTCGTGTTCAACAATCTCGGCGATCGTGTAATTGAGGAGATCGTCGGCAAGGAGATCGCCGAGTTCTCGATCTCACTCGAGGAGAAGGGCGTGAAGCTCGAGGTAACCCCGGCCTGTATTACCTGGCTCGCCGAGCACGGATACTCGCCCGAATTCGGCGCGAGAAACATAGCGCGTCTGGTCGAAGAGAAGATCAAGAGCTACTTTGTCGACGCAGTGCTCTTTGGTGAGCTGCAGGAGGGCGGACGGGCCGTCGCCGATATCAAGGACGACGACGTCGTCATCACCGCGAAGCGGTCCCCGGCAAAAAGGCGTCCTCCGAAGACGCCCGAAGCACCGCCGACTCCGCCGGCGGAGGGTGCGCTGGAGGAGAATACTCCGGGTAATGCACCGGAGAAGGGCGCGGACGTTCCCGGAAAGGAACAGAAAGCAGCTGAAGCTGCGCCTCTTCCATCGCCGAACGACGGCGGGAACGACGGCTCCGAGGACTGACCGATCCCGGGATTGTCATGGGTAGAGAGTTTCCCTACCTCGGAGAACACGAACGCTTCCAGTTCCCGCCGCCCGATCAGGCGACATCTGAAGGCATTCTCGGAGTAGGTGGAAACCTCTCGCCGGGGATGCTCATTTCCGCCTACTCACAGGGAGTCTTTCCCTGGTTTTCACCAGGGGACCCCATTCTCTGGTGGTGCCCGGACCCCCGTTTTGTGCTCTTTCCCGACAGACTTCACGTCTCTCACTCGATGCGGCGGGCGCTCCGCCGCGGGGAGTTCTCGGTGACCTTCGACGGAGACTTCGAAAGCGTTATCGAGTTGTGCAGCGCCGCGCCACGCCGCGGACAGAACGGAACCTGGATCACACCCGAAATGATCAAGTCCTACAAGGAGCTGCACCTGCTCGGTTACGCACACTCGGTAGAGGTCTGGAAGGAGGGCAGGATCGCCGGCGGACTCTACGGTGTGTCGCTGGGTTCGGTGTTTTTCGGTGAATCGATGTTCGCCCACGTGTCGAACGCTTCGAAGGTCGGCTTCATCCGGCTTGTCGAGGTGCTCAAGCGGGAGGGATTCCAGCTTGTCGATTCGCAGGTCCACACGCAGCACCTCGAGAGTCTGGGAGCCGAAAACATACCGCGCCGGCGCTACCTCGAGCTTCTCCATGCAGGGCTCGCGCAGCCCAACCGGAAGGGGAACTGGGGGAAGCTCTTTGCCCGGGAGCTCAAGGAGCTTTCAGTACTTGAAGGCGCTTCCGCCGATGAACTCCCTTAGAATCGACTGATCCGGAACGTAGTGACTCGGAATCGGCATGAAGTTGTGAAGAAACGAAAGGAGCCGCAGTGCCTCGTGATATACGCGGTTGTTCGGCTTTACGTCGTGGAGAAGCGGCTCGGCGAAGCTCTTCAGCACACCGAGCTCATAGTCCAGCGCAGAGTTGAAAGCTGAGTCCGCCGAATCCTGGTAGGGGAAGATGTTTCGGTCCTCGCCACGACGGACTGAAGGCCACATTTCCAGCGTCTCCAGCGCACTGTGACCACGGAACTGATAGTCGCGTACAAGCCGCCGGATGAGCCGGTTGTCGGTGGTGGGAATGCGGTTGTGGTCGTCGAGGTTGAGCTGCGTCAGTGCCGAAACGTAGATCCGGTACTTCTGTTCTGCGGGAATCTTCGGGGTCAGGTCGTCGTTCAGGCCGTGAATGCCCTCCATGATGACAACGCCGCGGTCCGGCAGCTTCACCGGTGATCCGTCGAAGGTGCGGTCGCCTCTGCGAAAGTCGAATTCCGGCAACCGTACCTCATCACCCCGGAAAAGACCGAGGAGATTGTCGTTGAGCAGGCCGATATCGATCGCACGGATGTTCTCGAAATCGAAGTCGCCGTTCTCATCGCGGGGCGTCTGGTCTCTGGGGACGAAGTAGTTGTCGAGCGAGATCGCCACCGGTCGCAGCCCCATTACCGTAAGCTGCACGGTGAGCTTCTTAGCGAAGGTCGTCTTGCCGGAGCTCGACGGTCCGGCGATCAGAATCACCTTCACCTGATCACGGCATTCGCCGATTCTGTCGGCGATCTCGGCGATCTTCTTGTTGTGCAGCGCCTCCGCTACCCAGATGAAGTCCCGGATTTTCTTGGTCCTGCTTTCCTGATTCAACCGGCCGACGGAGTTGATTTCGATCATGCGGCCCCAGTTCTTGTATTCCTGGTAGATCGCGAACAGGAGCGGTATGTCTTTGTAGGGTTGGAGCGCGCGCGGATCGCGGCTCGACGGGTAGCGCAGTATGAATCCCGGAGGATGTGCAATGATGTCGAATACGGTAATCAGCCCGGTCCGTGGCATGAGCGGCCCGTGTGAGAGGTCCATGAACTCACCGCAGGCGTAGACCGGAATCTTGCTCTCGTTCCGCGACTGGAGCAGGAGCTCCGTGTCGGGCATGTTGTTCTTTTGAAAATAGCTGAGCGCCTCATTGTAGGAGATGACCTTTCTCTGGATGGGCAGGTCCTCCGCGACCAGTCTGCGCATTTCTGCAAGCAGGCCGAGCTTCTCCTCTCCGGTCAGCTCGGGAGAGTCTTCGAAGTGGTAGAAGTAGCCGTCTCCGAGAGAGTGCCCGATGATGAGCCTGCGGCCGGGCAGGGTATTCCGCGCGGCGATGGCAAGCAGGAAGCAGAGGCTGCGACGGTAGATCATCATGCCTTCGGGGGTATCGAGCGTCACCGGCACAAGGGCCGCGTTTACCTCGAGCCGGTAGGAGAGACTCGTGAGCTCATTGTTGATCAGCGTCGCAACTACCGGCGATCCCTTTCCATCGGTCGCAGCATCGAGCTTCTCTCGAATAATGACCTCGCCGGTTCTTGTGCGCACGGGCACTTCGGTCGCTTTGCCCGAAGGAAGCGTGATACGGATGGATTCCATGGGGGATTACCTCGATTCGGCCTCGTTCGCTTCGGCAAGCGCCCTGACCTCGTTGACTTCAGCCTGGGAGAGGGCGCGCACAATCTGGTGCTCACGGTCGTCGGTCTGAACGGCGGGGTAGTCTGAGTACCGTTCACCGGATGAACTGACCATGACCCTGACCTGCGGTGCACGGGGGTTGTTTTCATTTGAATCCACGACCATTCCGCGCGTACCGTTGGAAAGCTGTACGAAAGAGCCGATTGGATAGATCGAAAGATTTATGACGAGCGCCCGCAGGACAGCCTCATCGTACTGAGTGCCGCGAAGCTTCAGCAGATCGAGAAGGCTGAGATGCGCGTCCTGCGCGTCGCGATAGGGCCGCTTGCTTGTCAGAGCGGCATAGGACCCGCTCACCATCATGATCTTCGCATAGAGTGAGATTTTCTCGCCGGTCAGGCCGCGCGGATATCCCTTCCCGTCCACCGATTCGTGGCTTTCGAGAACTGCATTGCAGACACCCATCGGAAAGGAAAACGATTTGAGTATCTTGAAACCGAGGACGGGGTGAGCGGTGATCGCCTTCTTCTCCTGCGGCGTCAGCTTGCGGTCGGACAGGTACATCTGAGGCGGAAGCCGGATCATCCCGATCTCGTGAAGTAGGCTCGCAGTCCCGAGGTCTATCAGGCGATGCTGGGGCAGCTTGAGTGTGATCCCGATGGCAAGCCCCAGAATAGTGGTCTTGACGGAATGGACGACGATGTAGTTACGCTCGCCGCCGCGCAGCTCTGTCAGGCGAAGGAAGTACTTCCGCCGCTGCTTTACCGCTTCAATGAGGTCTTTGACCCTTTCGGTCACGAGCTTCTGCGAAAGCTCATCGCGGGTAACGAAATTGGTGAAAGATTTTTCGGTGAACTCGAGAAGCTCGAGAAAATCCTTCTCGGTCTGTTTGACCAGATTCTGTTCTTTCAGATCCTGGTCGAGCGTTGCAACGACACCCTCATCCGCCGCGCCGTTCGGCTCGAACAGGGGTGAATCAACAGGTACGCCGGAGGTACGGATTGTGTGAAAGTCCCAGTGGACGAGGCGTTCCACGAGCGGCTGAGACACCGGTGTTTCGGGTGAGAGCAGGATATATCTCTCGTCGAGAAATACCGGCTGATTGAACGAGGTTCCAGGAGTGAGAGTTCGGACGTTCACGTCGTTCATCTCGTTACCGTTGACCGCTGCTGTCTAATCAACTAAACTTCTCCATGCATTATTATAGGGGAAACGCTGATGAAGTTTAAGATCATTTTCATTCTATTCAATGCCATCATCGTGTTTTCCTTTCTTTTTATCTTTCTGATGCCGTTCTTTATCCTTGGATGGGATTATACACAGCTTTTCTGGTCGCGTAACTGGTTCCTTGGAGCTATTTTCATTGCCATCATGGTCATCCTCAACAGCTACTTCGCGGTGAACTGGAAGCTCTTTGGCTACCTCGAGCGCGAAGACTGGGACGGACTGATCGACCATATCGAGTATCGTGTGTACGAGCGGAAGATCTATCGGCGTCACGAGGTGAAAATCCTGATCAACACCTACGTCGTCAAATCGAACACCGACGCGATCCTCCGTCTCGAAAGCACGCTTCGCGAGGAGCGGCCAAAGCTGATTCCCGTATTCGCACTCCCGTTCGGCGTGCCTCACCTGTTGAAGAACGATCCGGTCGACATGGAGATCTACTTCGGCGAGCTGAAGGAGAGTCCGCGCTGCCGCGACCGTGAATGGATCGTCTGGAACTTCGCTTTCTCCCTCATGCTGCAGCAGAAGTCGGAAGAGGCCAAGACGCATCTGATGGCTATCGCGCGTGCGCCGCACAATTCGGTGCTGAACGTGCTCACGCTCTATCTGCTTGACGCGTACGCGCCGAGCGACAGCGATGTCGCGCAGACGGTGGAGAAAGGAAAGGCCAATGTTCGCTCCCGCTTCTCGTTCGACAGGTGGAGCCAGGAGATCGAGAAGCAGAAGAGCAATCTGCAGGTGCTGGTTCTGGCAAGACTCATTGACGATGCAACCGGCTGGGTCTATCCGGAGAGGCAGACTGCTCCGAGCGCGCGGTCCTGAAGGAATACGAAATGAGCGAAGTGGTAGATTTCCCCGGCCTCGAGGGAGGCCTTGCTGCCGACGAGCAGCGTTACACAAAGTCCGCCAAACTTGCGAGCGTCTGTTACGACATCCGTGGACCGGTACTGACCGAGGCTAAGCGGCTCGAAGAGGAGGGCTTCAAGGTACTCAAGCTCAATATCGGAAACCCGGCCCCCTTCGGATTCGACGCACCGGATGAGCTCATTCATGATGTGATCCTCAACCTTCGCTCGGCGCAGGGGTACTGCGACAGCAAGGGGCTGTTTCAGGCGCGCAAGGCGGTGATGCAGGACTGCCAGAAAAAGCGCATTCCGGACGTCGACATCGAAGACATCTACATGGGAAACGGGGTGAGCGAGCTCATCGTGATGGCGATGCAGGGGCTGCTCAACAACGGCGACGAAATGCTCGTGCCCGCGCCGGACTATCCGCTGTGGACTGCGGCGGTGAATCTTTCGGGCGGACGCGCCGTTCACTATCGCTGCGATGAGCAGTCCGACTGGATACCCGATCTCGATGACCTGGAGCGGAAGATTTCGCCCCGGACAAAGGGTGTCGTCATCATCAACCCGAACAATCCCACCGGCGCCGTCTATCCGCTGGACGTGCTGCAGAAGATCCACGATCTGGCGGAGCGCAACAAGCTCATCGTCTTTGCCGACGAGATCTATGATCGTGTCCTCTACGATGATACGCAGTTCACGCCGATGGCATCTATTTCGGACGATATCTTCTGCGTGACCTTCAACGGAATCTCCAAGGCGTATCGGGCGGCCGGTTTTCGCTGCGGCTGGATGGTCCTGAGCGGCCGGAAGGCACTGGCCGGCGACTACCGCGAAGGGATCGATATCCTCTCCAACATGCGCCTCTGCAGCAACGTCCCGGCGCAGTTTGCTGTGCAGGCGGCGCTTGGCGGCTATCAGAGCATAAACGATCTCATCCTGCCGACCGGCAGGCTGGGCATGCAGAGGGACCTCGCCCACCGGCTGCTGAACGACATTCCGGGAGTCTCCTGCGTAAAGCCGAAGGGAGCCCTCTACATGTTTCCGCGTCTCGATCCTGCGGTCTATTCCATCCGGGACGATCAGAAGCTCGTGCTCGATCTGCTGCTGGAGAAGAAGCTCCTTCTCGTGCAGGGCACCGGTTTCAACTGGCCGGACCCGGACCATTTCCGTGTGGTGTTTCTTCCGGATGTCGAGATGCTGAGCGATGCAATGGGGCGTCTCGCCGATTTCCTCAGCTGGTATCGCCAGTAGGGGCTCCGGCGGCCGGCCGTTGACCCTCACCAACCCCAAGGCTATACTACGGTTCCAAAAGGACATGAGATGAACGTGCGCGTACGCTACGCGCCGTCGCCGACCGGTTTGCAGCATATCGGTGGCGTGCGAACGGCGCTCTTCAACTATTTTTTTGCCCGGTCACAAGGCGGCAGGTTCATTCTGCGAATAGAGGATACCGATCGGGAGCGGTTTCACCCCGACTCTCTGCAGGACATTTACGACACCTTCAACTGGCTCGGTATCCACTGGGACGAGGGCCCCGATGTGGGCGGTCCGTTCGGCCCCTACGTGCAGTCCGAGAGGTCGGCGCTCTATCAGGAGCTTGCCGAAAAGCTTGTGGAAGGCGGCCACGCCTATCGGTGCTACTGCACGCCGGAGCGTCTCGA
This sequence comes from uncultured Spirochaetales bacterium, assembly GCA_964577375.1. Taxonomy (GTDB): domain Bacteria; phylum Spirochaetota; class Spirochaetia; order DSM-27196; family DATKUC01; genus DATKUC01. The sequence continues at coordinate 81,186 of CAZNYW010000004.1, forward strand.
ATCGCTCAAAGAGGAACAGCAGCGGAAGAAGCTTTCGCCGGGTTACGACCGTCGCTGCAGAAATCTTACGGAAGCGGAACGGTCGGACTTCGAAGCGCAGGGGATAAAGCCGGTAATCCGGTTCAAGGTTCCCCTTTCGGGGAGCACCGTGCTGGAGGATCTCATTCTCGGCAGCATCGAGCGCAGGAATGAGGACGTTTCCACCGATCCGGTGCTGCTCAAATCCGACGGCTTCCCGACCTACCACCTCGCGAACGTGATCGACGACCATTCGATGGAGATCACCCACATCCTGCGCGCGCAAGAGTGGATTCCGTCCGGGCCGCTTCACGTGCTCCTCTACCGGGCGTTCGGCTGGCAGCCGCCTGCCTACTGCCATCTTCCGCTGGTGACCGGGACCGACGGCCAGAAGCTTTCCAAAAGGCACGGGGCGACGAGCATCATCGAATTCCGCAATCAGGGCTACCTTCCGGAGGCGCTGATCAACTACATCAGCCTGCTCGGCTGGTCATACGACGATTCGCGGGAGCTCTTCACAGTGAGTGAGCTGGAGAAACTGTTTTCGCTCGAGAAGCTCAACAAGAGCCCCTCGGTCTTCGACTACAAAAAACTCGAATGGTTCAACGGCATTTACATCCGGAACCTTTCCGACGAAGAGCTCGTAGCGGGCATGCTGCCCTTTCTGCAGAAGGCCGGCCTTGTGGCCGATCCACCCTCATCCGCAGAAGCGGCAACGCTGCGGGAGTCGCTACCGCTGGTGCGTGAGCGGCTCCACTTTCTCAAGGACGCTCCGGAGCTCCTCGGCTTTGTATTTCGCGACATCGACGCTTACTCTGCCGAAGATGCAATTCCGAAGAAGATGGATGCCGCGGCAACGGCGGCAGTCCTCGAGGCAATCCTCCCGCGGCTGGACGGTTTCACGCAGAGAACCGACGAGGAAAACGAAGAGATCTTCCGGTCGCTTGCAGACGAGCTTGGCACAAAGCTCGGGAACGTCATGATGCCGCTGCGCGTAGCGGTCACCGGCTCCCGGGTTTCGCCCCCGCTCATCGGCTCGATGCGCCTGGTGGGCGTGGATAGAACAATCGAACGCGTAAAGAATCTGAAGCACTATCTGGAGTCGCAAAAATAGGCAGGTGGACTGATATGGCACAAAAGACAACAGGACAGGACGAAACAAAAGCCGCAGACCTGAAGCGGATGGATAACATCGTATCGCTCTGCAAACGGCGCGGTTTCATCTTCCCGTCCTCCGAGATCTACGGGGGGCTTGCCTCCGCGTGGGACTATGGTCCGCTCGGAGTCGAGCTCAAGAACAGGATCGAGGCCTTCTGGTGGAAGGAGATGACCAGACTCCGCGACGACATCGTCGGCATCGATGCCGCGATCATGATGCATCCGCGCGTCTGGGAGGCGTCGGGTCACGTTGAGAACTTCACCGACCCGCTGGTCGACTGCAAAGAGTGCAAGCAGCGGTTTCGCGCCGACCAGATGCCGGAGGAGAACCAGAAAAGCGGCAGGTGCCCCAATTGCGGCGGTGAGCTCACCGCGCCCCGGCAGTTCAATCTGATGTTCAAGACTCACCTCGGCCCGGTGGAGGACGATGCGTCGCAGGTTTACCTGCGCCCTGAGACCGCTCAGGGGATCTACGTCAATTTCAAGAATGTCGTGCAGACCTCGCGCGTGAAGATTCCCTTCGGCATAGCGCAGGTGGGGAAGGCATTCCGGAACGAGATCGTCACCAAGAACTTCATCTTCCGCACCTGCGAGTTCGAGCAGATGGAGATGCAGTTCTTCGTGCATCCGAGCGAGGATGTGAAGTGGTTCGAATACTGGAAAGCGCAGCGGATGGCCTATTACGCGAAGCTGGGTATCCGGCCGGACCGGCTCCGGTTCAAACAGCACGGCCCGGATGAGCTTGCCCACTACGCAAAGGACGCCTTCGACATCGAGTTCGAGTTTCCGTTCGGGTGGCGCGAGCTCGAGGGAATCCACAATCGAACAAACTTCGACCTGACCCGCCATTCCGAGTACAGCGGAAAGGACCTCACCTATCTCGATGAGGTGAGCCGAGAGCGGTACATTCCCTACATCATCGAAACTTCGGCGGGACTTACTCGAAGCGTGCTGATGGCTCTTTCGGATGCATATGATGAGGAGACCGTCGAGGCGGAGGGCGACATCCGCACGGTTCTCCACCTGCATCCGGTGCTTGCGCCGGTGACCGTCGGCGTCTTCCCGCTCGTCAAGAAGGACGGTCTTGCCGAGCTTGCGCAGGGGATCGAGCACGGGCTGCGGGAGGATTTCACCACCTTCTACGATCAGGGCGGCGCCATTGGCCGGCGATACCGGCGCCAGGATGAGATCGGTACCCCCTACTGCATTACGATCGACTATCAGACGAAGGAGGACAACACGGTGACGCTTCGGTTCCGCGACTCGATGGAGCAGATCCGTGTACCCGTGGCCGAGCTCGCCTCGCGTATGAGGCAGGAAACGCGCGATTACAAGCGGGCATAAGGGGAGTGGATCGAGAAATGAGTGGCGCACTTGAGGTATTGCAGCAGCGCGGATTCCTGAAGCAGTGTACAGATCAGCCCGCGCTCGAAAAGATGCTCGAAAGCGAAAAGGTGACTCTCTACTGCGGGTTTGATCCTACCGGCCCCAGCCTGCACGCGGGCCACCTCATCCCGCTTTTTGCGATGGCGCACCTTGCGCGGGCGGGTCACCGGCCGATCGCTCTCATCGGCGGCGGAACCGCACGGATCGGCGATCCGTCCGGCAAGACCGAAATGCGGAAAATGCTCACGATAGAGCAGATCCAGGAGAACGCTCGCAGCGTTACCCGGCAGGTGCAGCATTTCCTTGGGTCGCAGAACGCGGAAGCGGTAGTCGTCGACAATGCAGAGTGGCTCGCGGAGCTGAACTACATCGAGTTCCTGCGTGATATCGGACGGCATTTTTCCGTGAACCGGATGCTCACCTTCGAAACCTACAGGATGCGGATGGAGACTGGACTCTCGTTCATCGAGTTCAACTATCAGCTGCTGCAGGCCTTCGATTTTCTCAATCTCTATCGGACGAAGGGCTGCACGCTTCAGGTCGGCGGTGATGATCAGTGGGGGAACATCGTGGCCGGCGCTGACCTTATCCGGCGCGTGGAGGGGGGAGAGGCGCATGGCCTCACCTTTCCGCTTGTCACGCGGGCGGACGGCAAAAAGATGGGCAAGACCGAAAAGGGTGCGCTCTTTCTCGATCCCGCGATGATTTCGCCTTATGACTTTTTCCAGTACTGGCGAAACGTTCCCGACGCAGATGTCGAGAAGTTCCTCCTGCTCTACACGTTTCTTCCGGTGGAGCAAATCAAGGAGCTCGGACAGCTGAAGGACCGCGAGGTAAACCGGGCAAAAGAGCTGCTTGCCTATGAGCTCACCACGCTTATCCACGGCCGGGACGAGGCCGAGAAGGCCCGCGATGCGGCGCGGTCGGCCTTCGAGACGGGAGCGGCGGGGGACAATTCGGCAATTCCGGCCGCCGAGCTCGATTCGTCGGAGCTTGACGGCGGCATTACAGCGGCCGAGCTGTTCAGCCGGACGGGCCTCTGCGCCTCGAAGTCCGAAGCGCGCCGTCTGATTGAGCAGGGTGGGGCCTCGGTAAACGGGCGGAAGATCGAAACCGTGGATGATCTCGTGGACGGCAGCTGGCTCGAGGAGGAGGAACTGCTCCTTCGCGCGGGGAAGAAGCGCTACTACCGGGTGGTGGTCCGCCGGTAGTCGGCGGCACCGCCGGGAAGAGGTCTCTCCGGAGCGCCATGAAAAGATTTCACTTTCCGGGAAGCGCGGATCCCGCGGTTCCGGACACCTTTTTCTATCGCCGTGCTCGCGGCTATCTCATTTTTGCGCTGTCCGTGATCGTACTGCTGCTCGTCTGGCAGTTTCTCGCGCGGCTGATTCACCTGGAAATAATACTTCCCACTCCATCCCGGGTCCTGCGTGAGCTTGGCCAGATCGCCTCGCAGCCCGATTTTCTTCACTCCCTGGGCTCTACGGTGGCCCGCGGGGCAGCGGGTTTCCTCGTTGCGGCGGGCACCGGCTTCGTTGCTGGGCTTGCCGTCGGTTTGTCGCGCGGGGTGGAGAACGCGCTCAAGCCGCTCATCACCCTCATTCAGGCGACGCCGGTGATGTCGGTGATACTGCTTGCGCTTATCTGGTTCAGGACGGGTGGCGTGCCGATCTTCGTCGCCTTCCTGATGACGTTCCCGGTAATCACGCTCAACGTGGCGAGAGGCGTGCGGGAGGTCGACACGCATCTCCTGGAGATGTCGCGCGCCTATCACCTTCGGCGCCGCACCGTGCTGACTCGGATCTACATTCCCTCGGTAAGTCCCTATGTGATTTCGGCCTTCAGCATTGCGCTGGGGCTCACCTGGAAGGTCATAATCGCCGCGGAGGTGCTGAGTCAGCCACCGTTTGGCATCGGCACGCAGCTGCAGGAGGCGCGTGTGGAGCTTGAGACGGCACGGGTTTTCGCATGGACGGCGGTTGCCGTCCTGCTTGCCGGTGCGTCCGACGGTCTCTTTTACCTCCTGCTCCGGGCCGTGACCGGAAAGAGGAAGGCGACCGTATGAGGATCTCCGGCATCCACAAGAGCTTCGGCACCTTGAAGGTGCTCGACGGCGTATCCATCGACGTCACCGAGGGAATGGTCACCGCAATTCTCGGTCCGTCGGGATGCGGGAAGACGACGCTGCTCCGAATTTGCGCCGGGCTTGTCGAGCCCGACCAGGCGCCTGACGCGTCGCTCGTGCAGCTGCGTTCGCAGCGGGCAGCGTTTCTTTTTCAGGAGCCACGCCTGCTGCCCTGGGATACTGCCGCCGAAAATGTCGAGCTGGTTCTGCAGGACCTTGCACCACAGGACCGCCGCTCGGTTGCGTCGCGTCTGCTGGATGAAGTGGGGCTGTCCGGCTACGGCGGCTACTATCCGCCCGAGCTCAGCGGAGGGATGAAGCAGCGGGTCGCTATGGCACGCTGCTTCGCCTATCCGGCGGCAGTGCTCTACATGGACGAGCCATTTCAGGGCCTGGACCTGGAGCTCAAGCTCTCGCTCTTCGACACATTCCGGTCGCTCAATTTCCAGGAACCACCGCCGGGAGACACCGGGGCAAGCGGTCCTCGGACAGTGATCTTTGTAACCCATGATGTAACGGAAGCGGCGCTGCTCGGAGACCATGTATATGTCTTTTCACCGCGGCCGGCAACCGTCAGACACCGGGTCGACAATCCGGTGCCTATGAACGAAAGGGCTCTGCAGAATGCAGCCGTCAGAGATTTCGAAGGCCAGCTGTACGGTATGATCCTGACTCAGGGATAGGCGCCGCTCAGTAGAATGGGATCGATGCGGTCCAGCGCATCCACCGCGAAATCCAGCTTGTGGTGCGCCCGGTCGTAGAGATAGCCGTACACCGTGGTCACGAAGCCGTCGGAATGCGAGGTAACGTACTGCAGGTCCCAGGTTTGCGTCGCCGGAAAGAACTGGTCCGGTGTTGCCGGTACGGGTAACTTGCCCTTGTAGTCCATCCCTATTCGGAACAGGTATCTCAGGTACTCATTCGTCTTCATGTGCAGGTTGGTGATGAGCGTTCGGTAATATGATCGTTCGGTGTGATCCTCAATCCAGGCCCAGTCACCGGATTCGACCTTCTGTTGCAGATCCTTGAGAAAGATCGAGAGACGGTCGCTCATTCCGGCGTAGAATCCGGGAGCTGCGCCAAACCTCGCCGGCGGCTGCGGAGCTGACGGCGCCGAAGCGACGCGTGAAGCTGCGGCACCGCCGGAAGTCGATGTTTTCTCCGCCGACGCTGCGGGGGTCGATGCGCAGCCCGGCAGAAGTGCCGAAAAACCGAGGACTGCGCCGACCGCCAGGAGCGGTAGGAACATCTTGAAGCCGTGGCGGTCAATTTCGTCGGTGTTTCGATGCATGAGGGGGTCTCCTTCGGTTGCTTTTCGGACGGGTTATCAGCCACGCCCGGTGGGGGCGTTTGCCCGAAAAGTCTTCCGGTATCGTCATCTGCGTGATCTCGTCGATCCTTTCCGCATTGACTCCGGCTGATTCGAACTTCAGCTTCTTGAAGTTCGAGGAGAAGAACAGCATGCCGTCCGGCGACAACAGCTTCAGGCAGCTGTTGATGAGGGTGACATGATCACGCTGAAGGTCCAACACACCTTCCATCCTTTTGCTGTTCGAAAAGGTCGGTGGATCGAGGACTATCAGATCATACTTCTCGCCCTGCTTCAATGCGTGCCCGAGGTAGTCTCCGACGTCCGCCGCAATCAGCCGGTGATCGGGCCCGACAAAGCCGTTTAACTTCAGGTTTTCGCCGGCCCATGCGGTGTAGGACTGCGACAGGTCGACGGAGGTGGTCGTGCGGGCCCCGCCTGACGCCGCGTAGACTGAAAAGGACCCGGTGTATGAGTAGAGGTTCAGCATCCGGGTGCCTGGCGCCGCTTCCCGGACCATCGAGCGCGTTATCCGGTGGTCGAGGAAGAGCCCGGTATCGATGTAGTCCGACAGGTTGACGCGAAACCTCAAGCCTCCCTCTTCGACGTCGAGATTGAAGGCGCTTCTGTCGAGCTTTCCGTACTGGCTGTGACCGCTCTGCTTTTCGCGGTACTTGAAAAAGATGCGGTCGGTCGGCACCGTCAGTGCGTTCGCGGCAGTCTGCACCATCAGGGCGCGCCACTCGTCGTGCTCCTCGTCGGTGCGCGGCGTAGGGCGTTCGTACTCGGCGATGTGGAGATAGCCCTCGTAGAAATCGACGACGAGAGGTATCTCGGGTATGTCACGATTGTAGAGCCGGAAGCAGCTTATTCCGTTTCGGCGCGCCCACTTCCAGAGATGTTTTCTCCGTTTCTTCAAACGGTTATCGAAGATTTCGACCTGATAATCCAGATTTGTCTGCAGAGAGGGCTCCTGCGTCAGCAGTGGTTTCTGCGTCCCATTTTGACCGAAAGTACCGCGTACCCGGAGGAAAGATCCTCCTTCTGCACAATCACTCCCTGCGGCACCTTCAGTTTGATGTTGGTGAAGTTCCAGATCGCGCGAATGCCGTTTTCGATGAGCAGCTCCGCCGTCTGCTGCGCCTGAGGCGAAGGCACGGTCAGCACGGCAATATCGATGGAGAGCCTGCGAATGCATTCGCTTACCTGAGAAAGCGGGTAGACCGGCACCTTGTTGACGGTCGACGCGATCTTCGAATTGTCGGTATCCAGCGCAGCGACGATATTCAGCCCATGCCTCGGAAACTCGGTGTAGCCCGATAGAGCGGTACCGAGGTTTCCGGCACCGACGACGACCGCATTGTGCGGCTGATTCCATTGAAGGAAGCCGTTGATCGCCTCGATGAGCTTCTCCACAGGAAAGCCGATTCTCGGCTTTCCTACGATTCCGGTTACCGCGAGATCCTTTCGTACCTGAATTGGCTCGAGCTCCAGCTCGTCGGCGATGACGGTGCCCGAAATGAACTCCTTGCCGTCTCTTCTTGCAGCCTCAATGACGTGGAGATAGCCTGGGAGTCTCTTGATCGTCGGCATACTGGCCAACTTGATCGATCTCATTCGATGCTCCTTGAAAACCGAACTCTACCGGTCCCGAAAACGCACTAGCCGCCGGCATACGCGACAGTCTAAGGAGAATATTATATCGAATGAACCCGTGTCTGTGTAGTGGAAACACTATATGTAAAAGAGGCTTTCCGGAAACGGCTATTTCGCGTTACCATTGGTGCGATGCAGAATGTTGCTGAGGAGGTGGAGCTCAAGGTCGAAAAGATCGTCGCCGGCGGCGACGGGCTGTGCAGAAGCGGTGCCGACGGCCGGGTGATCTTCGTGCCCTTCGTTCTTGCCGGGGAAAGGGTCCGCGCCACATTGCGCAGCCGGCGCTCAGATTTTGGACGGGGCGAGCCGGCAGAGATAATCGAACCATCGCCGGAGCGGATCAAGCCGCCCTGTCCCTATTTCGGCCGCTGCGGCGGCTGCGATCTGCAACAGATGAATTACGCAGAGCAGCTTCGACAGAAGCTTGTCATCGTCCAGGATGCCTTCGGAAGGGTGGGGCGGATTGATCTACCCTCGCTGTCGATTGTCCCATCGCAACCGTTCGCTTACCGAAACCGCGTCCAGTTTCACAGAAACACGTCGGGAGAAATCGGTTTCATGGCACGAGCGTCCAACGACGTTGTACCAATCGAGAAGTGTCTCATCGCAGCCCCGGAAATCAACAGCTTTCTCGCATCTTACGGGCACGGAGGCGATCCCACGACGCGCCGATTCTCCGTGCTCGCCTATCAGGGCAATTGCGTTGTCGAAGGCGAGGAGGGTACTCTACCGTTCAAGCTTCTTGGAAAGCGGTTCCGCCTGGCCGCCGGCAGCTTTGCGCAGAGTAATCTTTCCATGCTCGAGAAGCTCGTGCCGTGGGTCTGCGACGGCCTTGCAGGGGAGAGCGCTGCAGATCTGTACGGTGGAGTGGGGCTCTTCTCCCTCTTCCTGCGGGACCGATTCCGGACCGTTCACCTTGTGGAGTCGGGCCGCGGGGCGATCCGCCTCGCACGTGAGAATCTCAAGGCCGGGGGACCGGAGGCGGAGGGGCGTGTGGAGGTGCACGCCGCGCGTGCCGAAGAGTGGCTTTCCCGCGATCGCAGGAGGGCTGCTATGGATGCAGTTGTGGTGGATCCGCCCCGCCAGGGGCTCTCCTCGCAGGCGCGAAAGCTTTTATCGCAATGCGGTGCGGCGCGGATTGTCTATGTCTCTTGTGATCCTGTTACGCTCGCGCGCGACTGTGCTGCTCTGACCGCGGCGGACTATCTGATAGACGATTGCATGCTCTTCGACTTTTATCCGCAGACCGCGCACATTGAGGCCGTAGTCCGGCTTTCGCGGAAGGGACGCGATGAAACGGCGGCGCGATAGATCCGGACATGCCGCCCGAACCCTGCTGATGCTGGCGGCAATGGGCACTCTCTTCGCACAGACCGCGGCCGCCCTCGACGGAGCCTCCGGCCGAAGCAGCGAGATTCCGCTTCGCTGGAGGTATGTTCCCGGTGGGTTGATCCAGGGACCCGTGGTGCCTGCTCCCGACGGAGGGGTCTACTTCGCTGCCGAAGACTGGTATCTCTACCGTATCAACGCGGACGGGACGGCGGCGTTCCGGTTCGATATGCGCGGCAAACCGCTGCCGCTCCTTGCTCCGGGGCCGGACGGCTCGGTGATCGCAACCACATCCGAAGGCCGCACTCTCGCTGTGTCGTCGGCCGGACGCCAGGTCGGTGAAGCGGATGGCGCTGCCGTAGCGGCTCTGTTCAGTGATCCGGCAGGCCTCATCTATACGGTCCCAACAGTGTCGCAGCTGGTCTGCAGCAACGTGTCGGGCCGCCGGCTCTGGAGCGTGCAGTTCGATCAGCAGCTTCGGTCAGTTTCGCGCGTCTCGAACGGCTATCTTCTGTGTGCTGATTCCGGCGGCCGCGTCTACGCACTCGACCGCTGGGGCAGATTCGTCTGGACCACGACGATCGACGCGAAGATTCGTGCAGCCGAGTATTCCCCCGGCACTTCGCGGATCTTTGTGCTCGCCGAAGACGGAAAGCTCTACTGCCTCAACAGGGCCGGGTGGGTACTGTGGAGCGTGGCTGCGAATGCCGCCGGCGTTTCCGCGAAGCAGAGCAGGCAGGACTCAGGTGTGCTTCCGGTGCTGTCACCCGCAAACACCCCTATGTCAGTCGGCGCAGACGGTCGGGTCTACCTGCTTGGTTCAGACGGTGCGATCTCCTGCTACGGCGAGGCGGGCAAACGCAGCTTCCGGGCGGCGCCGCCGAACGGGCAGTTTACCGGAATGGTTGCCGGCGCCGGAGGCGTCTACGCGTCGACCGACCAGGGGATGGTTGTTCTCATCGACGGCCGCGGTGTCGCCGTCGCTACAGCTACAACACCGGAGGTCACATCACTCGCCAGGCCGTGGGTGATGCCGGACAGCAGCGTCGTTGTCGACGGTGGGAACTGGGTAGTCTATTCGTTTTCGCCGATGGTGCCGGCGCAGCCCAAGCTGCCGGTGCGGCCCACGCTGCCGGCGCAGAGCCGGGTGGAGTCGTCGGGGTCGGGCCTGGACCGTCCCGCCTGGTCGGATGACCCTGACTACATATCGCTGAGCTCACGGCTCATCGACGGCGCAGCCCGCGACCGGCAGGGGGCACTCGCGGAGCTCAGGCGGCGCGTTTCGGGGAAACGCCTGCGAGGTTCGCTGCCCTATGTCTGCTATCTGCTTGGAGCGACACTCGACGGCCGAGTGGTGGCCGCACAGCCAGCCGAGCGCTCCGAAGCCGCGGCCGAGCTGGGCTACATCGGCACTGTCTGGGCGCGAAACACGCTGCGCACCGCGGCCCGGTCCGAAAATGATCCTGCAGTGCTAGGTGCAATAGCACGTGCGCTCGGGGAGAGCGCGCCCGACCTCGACGGCGGCACACAACAGGCGCTTCTGGAACTGTTTCTCAAATCCGGAGGGGGGGAGGGAACCGGCCGGCTCGTTCGGGCAATCGCCGAAGGTCTTGCGCTCGTCCGGAGGTCGACCGGAGCTCTCACGGCGGCGGGACTGCAGCTCCTGACGAGGCTGAACTCGCTTGGAATTACGCCATAAGTGGACGCCGCCCCGCGGCGGGAGCAGGGTTCCGGCGGCCTGAGATAGTGCAATTGGGTCGGATACACGATATAGTAGAAAAACTGAGAGGAGCGCGGCATGAGAAGAGCATATCTGGCGGTCCTGATCTGGGTCTGTGCGCTTTCGCCATCGGTCTTTGGACTGGATGTAAACAAGAGCGAGCTCGAGAGCGTGGCCAATCAGCGAATCCAGTTTCTCAACTATCAGGGCCCTCCGCAGAAGGTCGAGACCCGTGAACAGATCAAGGGAATAGGTCGCTCACTGGGCGCCAATCTCCCGGGAGCAGCCGCTACCCGCGACTATGCCGGGAGATACCGGGTGATTCACGCCGTTGATCCGTCGACCACGCAGGGTCTGGATGCCGATATTTTCATCCTCGAGAAGGACGCCGAGGTCGACCACATAGATAACGTACGGCTGATCCTGTCCGGTTTTCTGGAAGCCGCCTACGGTTACAGCGAAGCCGACAGCACGCTTCTTGCCTATTTCACCACCATTTACAACGCCGTCTATCGAGGCAACATGTCCTTTTTCGGCGGCCGCTACAAGGCAATAGTCACAAAGAATCTTTCTGCAGAGAACGCCGGCATCGCGACGAGCTACAAGGACTGGCCTGGAAAGACCCGTATGGTGATTCCATTGAGTCCGACCGCCGCCCAGGGAGTACTCGGGTCGTTGAACCCTACCGAGCTGGTCGGACCCCGGGTGATCGACGAGCTGCGCCTGAGACAGGACATGGGCATCGAGCAGCGCAAGGAGATGGTGGATCTTCTCGAGCGGGTGATCCAGCAGAAACAACAACAGCTGCAGCAGCAACCCTCGCCGCCGGCGACGCAGCAGACTGCCGCCGGTTCTCAACAAAATTCGCAGCAGCCCGCGCAGCAGCCGCAGCAGAATCAGCAGACAACCCAACAGACGCAACCGTCACAGCAGCAGCAAACCCAGACAGCGCAGAGCCAGCCTTCGAATCCGCAGACCGCTCAACAACAAAATTCGCAGCAGCAGACGAAGAAGGAAATTCAGCAGCTTCAGCAGGCGGTACGCGAGCAGCGGGACCAGATAGCACGCGACCAGCGGCTGTTGCTCGATCAGCAACCCGCGCAACCGGCAGTCAATACCGCGGCTCAGAACCTGCTTCCGGTGACCTTCCTTGAGGTCCTGAGCACGCCGAAGACCCGAAGCAGCACCGAGGGAATCACGGTTCCCAAAGGAAGGCTTGTGAAGGTGAATCCGCTGACCTTCGAACCGGTGCAGATCTCTCCGGTGAAGGTGGTGCTTGGCCGACACATCGTGCTCGTGGGCCAGGACCAGCGACCGGTAGTCATCGCGGGCAATTCGGGCCTCCCCGAAACGGCCTCTACCGCTGGTTCCAGCTCGAGCGCCGCCCCGGATCCGCTGAGCAGCGATCCGGCGATGGGTCGGCTCGTCCGCCTCGATCCGCAGACGCTCGCGGTGGACAAGGTGGGGAGCTCGATCATCTTTCCCGCGAGCATTCTCGAGCTTCAGGACAACGTGCTCTATGCGATTGTTCACGACACAGGACAGTGGTACCTGGGACGGTTCGATCAGGACCTGAACCTCGTCGAGCGTTCGGCCGTAGAGGTCAATCCCTATACTACTATCACGTTCAGCGGCGGGCGCGTCTGGGTACAGACTGCAGATAACCGGATTATTCCGCTGCTGGTGCAGGATCTGCGGGTGGCGCATTGAGGCCGTCCGCGGCCGGACATCAGGAGTTGATACATGGCGACATCTCATGGGGCCTTTCAGTGGCGTTCGATCACGGTCGTCCGCGACTTCAGCGTCGACGAGCAGGTTTATCTCTACGAGAAGACGCGCCGTCTGAAAGAGGCCCTGCGAAACGGCGGAGATTGCAGCGAGTTCCAGCTCAACCGGCCCGATCTGGGGCTCTATCTGTTCTTCATGGAAGACTCGACGCGGACCAAAGAGTCATTCCGCAATGCCGCGAAGTTCCACAACGTCAAGGTGAATGATTTTGTTGCCGAACATTCCTCCTTCAACAAGAAGGAAAGCATAACCGACACCATAAAGATGCTGGTCGGCTACTCCTCGCAGTCGCTCTTCGTTGTTCGGAGTAAGCTCGAGGGAGTCTGCCGCTGGCTCGAGGCGGCAATAGGGGAGTACGCCGAAAAGGCCTCACTCCCTCCGGTTGCCTTCATCAACGCAGGGGACGGACGTCATGAACATCCAACGCAGGAGTTCCTGGACGAGTTCAGTTTCCTCGAACGCATGGCATGGCGGCGCGATGAGATCCACGTGGCGCTCGTCGGAGACCTCTTCCATGGCCGGACCGTGCACTCGAAGGTGGACGGCCTTCGTGTCTTCGACCACGTCCGCGTCGATCTCGTCGCGCCCGAGGAGATCGGTATGCCGTCGCACTACATCGAGCAGATGAAGGCGAATGGATTCGACGTCCGGATCTTTCCATCGATCCGTGACTATCTTGCTCAGCCTTCGGTCGCGAAGATCTGGTACTTCACACGGTTGCAGCTCGAGCGAATGGGAGACAAGCTGCTCGACAAGGAGGCTCAATTTCGACAGGCCGTGACCTTTCAGCGCGAGTTCCTCTCCCGGGTTCCCGACGGGACGAAGTTCTTCCACCCCCTTCCCCGTCATTCGGTTACACCGACCATACCCCCCTTCCTCGACCGGACCCCGCTCAACGGCTGGGACGAGCAGTCGATGAACGGCTACTTTACGCGAATAATAGAGCTTGCGATGATAGGCGGCAGGCTCGGTGCCGATTTCCGGGGAGAACCGCGATCGGTTCGGGTGTTTCGCGACGATTTTGTGATCGACGCAGAGGTGAGAAAGGCAAGAAAACAGGACTATAAAATCGGCATCAAGCCGGTGGAGAACGGAATCGTGATTGACCACATCGGCAAGGGCAGCCCGGTCGACGAAATCTGGCGGCATATCGGAAAGATTCGCGAGATTCTGGATCTCAACGTGGTGAGCTCCCAGGGCGTCTTCACCTCGCACCAGGAGTCGGGGTTGTTCAAGGGCCTCATTTCGCTGCCGGACATTCACGATTTCGACGAGCGCCAGATCAAAATGCTCGGTGCGATTGCTCCGCGCTGTACGGTGAACATCATTCGGGAGAGCTCGGTAATAAAGAAGTACCGGCTCGAAATGCCGCCCCGTGTCTACAATCTGCCCGGAATTTCCTGCAAGAACGAGGACTGCATCTCTTCGCCGGCTCATCACGAACCGGTTCAGGCCGAATTCTACCGCTCCGGGGCGTCGACCTTCGTTTGCCGCTATTGCGAGCGTCCGCACGAGTTCAAGGAGATCTGGTAGTCCGCGACGGTGCGGTTCAACTACCTTTTTCGACGATATCGCGGATTGAACAGTCTGCGGAAGAAGTTCCGGATGGCGGTGAAGATTCTGCGGAAGATTCCGGGATTTTTCAGCTGATCGAGCTTCATGTAGGCTTCGGCCAGCTCGTCGGTGGAGAAGTTCTTGCGCTGGGTGTTCTCTTCAATCTCCATCTCCAGCTCGCCGACCTCGTCCACATCATCCACAACGCGAACCGCGATGGTCCGCCATCCAAGCCGTTTCGCCGCCTCCAGGCGACGCTCCCCTGCGATGAGCTCGTGCCGTTCGTTTACCACCACCGGATTCATCAGCCCAAAACGTTTCAGGCTTTCCACGAGAGGGGTGATATCTCCGAGGCTCTTCCGAATGCGTTTGCGCACACGGATCTCATCGATTCCCATCTGCACGGGACGAGACCTCCCTTAGTCCAGAAGGTGGTTCTGATTCGGCTGATTGCCGCCGTTGTTCGTGGCTGGAGCCGGCGTCGACTTGACCGAGTCACTGCCCAGGTCGAGGTTCAGGTCCAGCACCGGAGGCTGGTCGGGAGCGGCCGCCTGGTTCGTACCCGAGGTCACGTCGCCGGGTGCGGCCGGACGCGTCAGCGTGAGACCGGGCGTGAGGACGTTCTGCTTCATGCGATTGACCAGGAGCTGCTCCTGGGTCTGCTGGTACTGCTCCATGTGATCGAACTGCTTTGGTTCGGTACCGCGGATGAAGATCTCCTTGATCACTTTGCCCGTATAATCGGGCGGCGGGAGGAGTCCTGAGTTGGCGGTGACCTCAACATCGACCAGCCCCGGCGGCCTGATGAATTTGCGGGGTGCGAGCCCCTGATGGATTGCTTTCATGTACCGGGCCCATACCGGACCCGCTGTGACGCCGCCGAGCTGCCGGATCCCGAGCGAGCGGCCGGGTTTGTCGAAACCGTACCAGAGCGCTGTCGTCATGTAGGGTGAAAAGCCCATCGTCCAGATCGACGACCAGTTCTGTGTGGTACCGGTCTTTCCGGCGAACTCTATTGGACCGTCGGGATCGAGTCCCGCCTGATCTACCGCCCAGGCAAGCGTTCCATCCTGCGTAACCGAGTGGAGCATGCTGATCATGATGTAGGCGGCCTGTGGACTGATTATCTGAGCGTCCTTGCCCTTGCGCTGCTCGGCCTGGAGCGTATCCTTTTCCGGCTCCGCGATGATCTTTCCATTGCGGTCTTCGATGTAACGGATCGCCACCGGGATCACCTCGCGGCCCAGATTTGGAAAGGTTGCGTAGGCCCTGGCCATTTCGATCGGCGCTACCGAAACCGTCCCCAGCCCGACCGGATAGCGTCTTTCGAATCCGCGCTGAAGCATCTGGTCCTGCGGTATCCCGAGCAGCCGCGTGGCAACTTTGAACGCGTCGGTGAACCCCACCATGTCGAGGACCCGGATGGAGGGAACGTTCATGGAGTTCATCAGCGCAGTACGTGCGAGCACGGGACCGGACCATTCGCCGCGGAAATTCTGCGGATCGTAGGGTGTGCCGTCGTCATTGGTGAAGCTGACCGGCGAGTTCTGAATCATCGTCGCCGGGGTAATCACGTGCTTTTCGATAGCGGCGGAATAGTAGAGCGGCTTGAAGCTCGATCCAGGCTGAAGTCTGCCGTCGACCGCGTAATTGAACTCGGAGACGTCGCGTTCGAAATTCCCGCTTCCGATCATTGTGCGAATCTCGCCGGTGTCGTTGTCGATTGTGATGAGCGCGCCCTGTACCGTTGTCTGCTTGCGGTCCTGCGATTTTTGAGCGTCACTGTGGACGACGGCACTGGTAAGCGGTGCCCCGGCCTGACTGAACATCAGGTTTGCGAAATCCAGGATGGGCGCAACGTGCGCCTGAAACGCCTGCATGGCAAGCTGCGTCCGCTTCGCATCGCCCACGTGGATCTTGGGCATGCTGAAGGCGAGTGACAGCATGTCCACCAGCGGCGTGACGTAACTTGCGGCAAAGTCGAGCCGTGTCGAATGGCTGTTCTCGTAGTCGGTGTTCACCTCGGCAAGCCCGGAACGGAAGTACTGCTCGGCGGTCTTCTGGTCGTTCAAGTCCAGCGTGGTGTGCACAATGTACCCGTCGGAGTAGATGTCCGCCGTACCGAGGAGATACTGCGTCTGCAGCTGAGTCCGGACGTACTCGGTGAAGTGCGGCGCCTGGCTCGTCACCGCGTCCTGCGCGACGTAGGAACCGGACTGCGTGTAGTCGTAGTTCTTCCAGAACTGCTCGAAGGAGGTGTCGACCTCCTGCTGCGTCGCGTAGCCGAGGCCGACCATCTGATTGAGGACCGTTCGCTGCCGGTCCTTCGCCCGGTTCGGGAAGCGGTAGGGATTGTAGTAGCTCGGGTTGGCGAGCTGAATGACAAGCATCGCCGCTTCGGCGATCGTGAGATCCTTGGCCGGATGGCCGAAGTAGAACTCCGAGGCGGCCTGAATCCCGTAAACGCCGGGGCCGAAGAGCATCTTGTTGAGATAGATCTCGAGAATCTCGTTCTTGGAAAGCCTGCGTTCGAGCTGGAGCGCCCACCACAGCTCTTTCAGCTTGCGGAAGATCGAGAACTTGGATCGGTCGGCGTAGAGAGTTCCCGCCAGTTGCTGGGTGATGGTGCTGCCGCCGGAGACGTAGTGCCCGGTGATGAGATTCCACGCGGCCCGCATGGTGCCGCGAATGCTGAAACCGTGGTGATGATAGAAGTCCTGATCCTCGCGGGTGATGAGCGCATAGATCACGTATTTGGGAAGCTCGTCGAGCTTGACCAGCTGCCGCTGCTCGGAGGCGACGTACTCAGTGATCAGCTTGCCGTTGCGGTCGAGAACCTGCGTGGGCAGCGCAAGGCGTGTTTCGCCGAGATTCTCCATGTGCTTTATGTTCTGTACGTTGGCGACGCCGAGACCAACGAGAACGCCCACAAAAAGACAGATGAGTGTTGCCATGGTCGCGAAGGCAACGAGGGCGGTTCTCTTCTTTCCGGAGAAACTCATGGCGCTAGATTACGAGGGGCAGGGGGCTTTGTCAAGCGAGCCGCCCGGAGGCAAAAAAAGACCGGTTCTGCAGAACCGGTCCAACCCGTAGGGTGCCGGTATAATATAGTAAACTGGGAGGGGAACTATATTAGTAACCGACAGTCTCATTATCGTCTCGCGACGAGAATTATTTAGTCTCATTTATTATAATATCGAGAAATAGCGAGATTTCATAGTCCTTTTTCTGCACTGCATTGAATCGTCTGCTGACCGTATAATCGCCGATCCGGTAGAGAACGGTGTGTTCTCCGGGCGAAACACGGACGTGGTCGAGCGAGCTTATCTGGGTGCCGTCTAGAAACACGGTGGCGCCGCGGGGAGCGTCGATGCGAACGTGCGCGCTCGGGCGCTCCATATCGAACTCCAACTCCGTGGTCTTTCCCTTGTCGATGTCAAAGGTGCGGGTTTCACTGTTGTAAACCGACGATTCGATGTCTATACGGTAGAGGCCGGGATCCAGAAGGTATTGATCGGACTGGTAGGGGATCGGCTTGCCGTTGAGCGTCACAGTTACCGGGGAATCCTCGCCCGCCCAGGAAATGCTCTTGCCCGTATCGGCGTCCTTGATGACGATGTGCGCTCCGCCTTTCGACAGCGGTATCGGACGGATCAGAAGCTGGAACTCCGCGTTCATTGCCTGCGAGGGAATGCCTTTGGCAATCGGCTGAATGCTGAAGAGCAGCGGAAAGGAGTCGCGGCTGGATATCGTGGTTGCCGCAACGGCGCCGGGGCCGGAATGGATGTCGCTGGCCGGGCGGATTGGAAGCAGGACGAAGAGCCTGTTGCCGGGCGGAATCGGCTGGAGAAAGAGCCGGGTTCCGGAAAACCCCATGAGTCGCTGTTCCGGCGCGGGCGTAATCCGGCTGTAGGCGTAGATCGCGAAGCTTCCAGGCGCGTTGCGAATTACGTCCGGGACGCGTATCTCCACCTCGACGCCTTCGACGAAAGTGTCGTCGTCCGGATATTGCAGCACACCGATGTCGCCCGGTTTCAGCTTCTGGTCGATTTCGGTCCCGCCGGGAACGGGGAGCTGCGAAATGAAGACCACCGGCCCCCGGATATTGTCCGTGAAAGCTCCTGTGGCGACGAGAAGAATAAGAATGGGCAGCAGTATTGGCAGCTTCTTTCGCATGCTCACTGGGTTACGGCAAGCACCTTCATGGGATCCTGGCTCTTGCCATGATACCTCACTTCGAAGTGCAGATGAGGACCCGTGGACAGACCGGTGTTTCCGACCTTGCCAATAATCATACCGGAAGAGACTTTCTCGTTCAACCGCACCAGCGAGACCTCGAGATGGCCGTAGAACGTTTCGTAGCCGTCCTGGTGCTTCAATTCCACATAGTTTCCGTATTCGTGATCGGTACCGGTGTCGATAACTACCCCGTCGCGGCTGGCGGTCACGTCGGTTCCCACCGGGGCTTCGATGTCGATCCCGCCGTGAAAGGTGAAGAGCCCGGAGAAGGGGTTGGTTCTCATTCCGTAGTAGGAGGTGATTATCCCCCCTTTGACCGGAAACTGAAAGAGCGCCTGGAAGAAAGCGAGCCGTTCATCCGGGGTGAAGTCAGCGCCCGGTTCGAACCGGAAATCGGTCTCACCCGAAGCCGTTCTCACCCGGATGTGCTGAGCCGGCGCGCGGGCCGCGGAGCTGTCGGAAGCCGCGTGGGCTGCAACCAGTCGTTCAGTCATGTTCTGAGGATCATCCGCAATGAAAAGCCCGGGAATGTTCGGTATCAGGATCTCTTTCATGCCGTCGGGAAACTCGCGATGGTCCATGCGGTTGAGCGTGGCGATGGAGCTGTACGGGAGGGTCAGCCGGGCGGCTATCGAAAGCAGATCCTGCCCGGGCCGGATCCTGTACCGGTAGAGATTGAGTGCGGGCATCGGCGTATCGGTGCGTTCGGAGAGGTTGAATCGCTGGATGTCCTGCTCGATCTGGCGGAAGAGCACATCGTTCGAATCGAGCTCGTGAACGATAGGATAGTCGGCAAAGAGCGGTGAGGAGAGGAGAAGCGCGAAAAGCGTCACAAGTAGAAAGATTCGGAAGCCGGTCGGACTAGCTGTCACGGCCAATTCTTCGAGGCGCAAAGCCGAGGAGATACCCGATCACGACGACGAGCACGACCGTTGCAGGAATTGCCGCGCCGAGTATCCCGTTCCAGTAGAGCGCCGCGATTACGTAGCAGCACACAAGCACTGCGAGGCCCCCGAGGATACGCAGACCGGTTCTGCTGCGGCGCGGCTGCGCTTCGGCAAGCCGCTCGCGGCCCCTGCGCCGTCGGTGCAGAACTGCACGCACCACAGCAGTAATCATTGCGACAGCCACGATCGCGAGAACAATGAGATTGAAGACGGGCCGATTTCCAGTCGCAAGTGCCCACAGCGGGTAGACGATGACCGCCGAGAGGGCAAGCGCGCCCAGGATCGCGCCGGTTACGCCGGCGACACCGCGTCCCACCCTGAGATACCCGCGCAGGGCGCGGGAGAAGACCGCTTTCACCTTCCATTCCATCACGGACTCGCCTTTTCGGCAGCCTTCTGCAACGATTCGAGCATCTTCTCGTAGCTGGCGGCGTCGTCCGGCCTGTCGAGTTGACGCGCCGCGGCTATGAGCGCTTTCAACGTTTTTTCCGTTCCGGCGGCCGAGTTCATGGCACCGAAGACTGAAAGCGCACGCTGATAGTAGCCGTACGCTTCCTTCGTATCGCCGGATCGTTCGGCTATTCGTCCGGCCGCATAGAGATCTTCGGCAATTCCGGGCGAGTTCTCCCACTTCTTGTCCAGCGCGAGCGCTGTGTCGATTTCGACGGCAGCCTGCGAAAAGTTGTCCTGTCGCGAATAAACCGACGCGAGCATGTAGTGATTCGCGGCCTGCTCCGGAACCCGTTTCAGTTTTTCGTTTATTGCGAGTGCCTGCGCGAGATAGTTCTCGGCCTTGCCGAAATCGGAATGCCGTGCGTAGGCGGTTCCGAGATCGTGATAGATCACCGCAGCCTCTGCCTGGTCGCTCGCCGGCGTTACCGCGGCGGCGAGACCGGCAAGAAGCGCAAGCGCCTGATCGGTCTTTCCCGTCTGCAGGTAGAGCTCCGCGAGATTGAGCCTGCTCCCGGTCTCCAGGGCGTTATCCCCGAGTTGCCCGGCCACGTCGATTGCGTTCTGGAACGCCTTCACCGCCGGCGCCGAATCGCCGAGCGCGAGATACCCCTTCCCGATGGAGTTGTAGGACTGCACCACGCCGGCGCGGTTGTCCACCGAGAGGTTCAAGTCGAGAGAGCTCTGGAACATCCGCAGAGCCTGGGCATACTGGCCCCGGCGATAGTAATCGTTGCCGGTCTCGACGTACAGCGCCGCCTTATTCTTGGTGTCGTCGATCTGCTGCCTGGGAGGCGGGGCGGAGGAGCAGGCAGCGGCCAACAGTATTGGCAGCACTGCAAGAAGAACGCGGTACGCCGGTCGAAAATCAGAAACTGTCATCACGATAGCTCCTGAAAGTGGGCGGCTGGGGGACGTTCTTCGGGATGCCCCCGCGGATGAGCGGATTGTTTTTGACGCCGGTGAGAACGTCCTGGCCGGTGGTGAGTGCCTTCTGGGTCTGGTCGAGCATCGACGACAGCTGCGGAGTCGAGCTCTGCATGAAATCCGCGAGCGTTTTGATGTCTGCCGCGGTCGCCTGGAGGCTCGCCATTATTGAATCGATCCGGTCAAAAAGTCTGTTCTGATCGTCGAGCAGTGTTGCAATGGACCCCTTCGCGTCCAGAAGCCGCGGTATCAGACCGCGCGTTGTTTTGAGCTCCTCCGAAAGCGTTGCAAGATTCCCGGAAATTGTTGCCAGGTTGGCCACCATCGTGCTCACGTTCCCCATCGCGTCCGAATTGAGCGTCGCTACCGATTCGCTCATTCCGCCGACGAGCGAATTGACATGTGCGAGCGTCTGTCCCAGCGGCCCGCGGTCCGTGCCCTTGAGCGCCCCGTCGACCGTGGTCAGGACGCTCTGCGTCGAGGCAAGCAGGCTGTTCACACGGGAAACCAGCGGCCCAACCTGTCCCATGAGATTGCTCACCATATCCTCTTCGGTTCGCGCCTGGACCAGGCCCTGGTCCCGCCACTGCTTCGCCATCGCGGAGTCCCAGGACGGTATGAGCGAATGGTCGGGAAGCGGTTGAGTGACTTTGCTGCCGGGATGAAAAACGAGCCCGCCTCCGAGGCCAAGGGGATTCGCCGTGAGCTGAAGCACCGAGTTCTCATAAACGCGGGGATAAAACTCGTCACGAATGAAGAAGCGCACGTCAACGCGGTTTTCCGGAGTGAGCCGCACTTCGGTAACCTTCCCGATGGCGAAGCCCTTGAAGGTTACGTTCATCCCGACATTGAGTCCCTGGGCCGAGGAAAAATCACTGCGGAAATAGTGCCGTTTCTCGAACCAGTGCTGATTGATTCCCATGGACGCAAGAATGAAGAGAAGGAAGGCGAGCGCTATCAGCACAAAAACGCCCACTAGCTGATTGGCAAACTTTATTCGAAATCTCATACGTACTCCGCCAGCATCTTTTACATGTCCGGAAACGGGTCACTGTTCCTGTCCAGAAGCGAGAGAATGTCGGTGTCGTAGGTGGCCGCTTCGCTTAACACACTCGAAAGGATAGCCGAAACCTCGGGATTTGCCGAATGCACGACCTCCTGCAGCGTTCCAAACAGGAGCACCCTCCCGCGTTTGAGCACCAGGAGATAGTCCGCGAGTTGAGAAGTGATTTCGGGATTGTGGGTGATGAGGAGCATGGTCTTTCCACGGTCGTGAAGGTTCTTCAATTTTCGAACTATCCGCTCCGACACTTCAGTATCCACGAAGGTGGTCGGTTCGTCCAGAAAAAGAATGTCGGGGTCCGACACAAGCGCCCGTACGAAGGATATTATCTTCCGCTCGCCGGCGGAAAGCTGGGAAGGCCGCAGCTCCATCTGTCCGACGAAACCGAGGTCGGAAAGCAGCGGCTCGAACCGACGCCCGACATCCGAGGTGTCGAGGCCCGGATTGTGGTGCTCAACCGGCAGCGCGAGATTCTGCCGGACGGTGAGATTTTGCCAGAGCGCGGCATCCTGGAATACAAAGCCGTTTCGCCCGCGTAGACTCCTGAGATCCTTGTCGCTGATACGGCCGAGATCGAAGCCGAGCAGCTCCGCCCGGCCGCGGTCGGGCGGCACGAGTCCGGCGGCTGCCTTCATCAGGGTGCTTTTCCCGCAGCCCGACGGGCCGATGATCACGGTTGTCTTTCCCGCCGGAAAGTCGACCGTCACCTCATCGAGGACTGGATATCCTTCGTAGATTACCGAAAGCTCTTTCAGCCGCGCTGCGTGCTCCATGTTCTACCTGAGATAGTAGGCAATCGTGATCACCGCATCAGCGATGATGCACAGGACGACACCGCGACCGACGGCGTGAATCGCCATCTGCGGTACTTCGGTAGGAGCCCGTTCCACCTTGAAGCCGTAGTAGGTCGCAGCGATGGAGATGATCACCCCGAAAATGAAACTCTTGATGAGCGAGGTGCCAACATCGGTTATGGAGAGCGCCGCCAGAAGGCCGCTGTAGTATTCAACGAACCCAACCGGCTGGGTGAAAAGGGTTACCAGATAGGACCCAAGCAATCCGAAGACGTTGAAATAGAGATTGAGGATAACCGTCGAAACGGTAACGCCGATGACGCGCGGGACGACGAGGTAGGAAATCGGGTTGATCCCGGTTGCCAGATAGGCCTCCACCTCGTGGTTGATGACCATGTTGCCGAGCTCGGTCGCGATTGCAGTTCCGGACCTGGCCGCGACAACAAATGCGGTGAGGACGGGGCCGAGCTCACGGGTGATCACTATGATGAGGATCGTGTAGATCAGTTTTCCCTGACCCAGCTGTGGAAGAAGTGAGAGCCCCTGAATGACGATCACCGCACCCAGGGCCAGCGACATCACAGCAATGACACCCACCGCCTCCACGCCTGTAAATAGTATTTGCAAACTCAAAACCCGTCGGCCAACTACCCGTCGCCGAAAGAAGCTCAGAGTCTCGCGGGCCACCAGAAAGAAGAAGCCGAGCCCGTAAAACATGTCGCGGGTACGCGAGGTAACCCAGGCGCCGACTCTTTCGACCACTAACTCACCCTTTCCCCCGCAAAGGGCCGCAGGAAGGCAGTATCGATCTTGTGTCCGTCCGCGGTCCTGCCGAGGCGCCGGTCGGGCCGATGCAATCCGTGGAAATCGGACCCTGCAGAGACCAGCATCCCGAGGTCTCCGGCGAGCTGCTGCAGCCGCAGGCAATCCCTGTATCGAGCGTTGGAGTGAAATGCCTCGACTCCTTCCAGTCCCATCCGTTTCCAGCTCACAAGCCGGTCGGTCAGCGCGGGCCAGGATAGGTAGAGGGTGTGCGGGTGGGCAATGACGGCTTTGCCGCCTGCGGAATGGATAATGTCGATCGCCTGCTGCAGGGTCGGAACCTCCCGCGGCTCGTAGAAGGAACCGAACTCGCCAAGGTATTCCTTGAATGCATGGACTTCATCGTCCGCGATCTTGTGCTCCACCAGGTAGCGAGCGATATGGGGGCGTCCCACAACCCCTTCGGGCGCGTAGGCGGCCACCTCGTCGTAGTCGACCTCGATGCCGGCCTTCTGCATACGTGCAACGATCCGGCGGTTGCGGGATTCACGTTTGTGCAGAAGAGATCGCAGACGATTGCGGAGTGAGTCACCCCAATCGGTCAGCGCCAGCCCCAGAAGGTGACAGGTGCCGGGAACCGCATCGTCTTCCGGTACCTCGACTTCGAATTCGATTCCGGGTATCACCTGTACGCCGGCCCTGCGGCCGGCACGTATCGCGCGGTCGACACCGTCCACCGTATCATGATCCGTAAGCGCAAACGCCGTCACCCCGGTTTCCGCGGCGTGCTCGACCAGCTCTTCAGGCGACATTGTACCGTCCGACGCGGTCGAATGCGTGTGTAAATCTATCATGTCGATCAAAGAATATCATACCTCGGGGCAAACGGAAACGGCGCAGGTCGCTCCCGGACACTCGGAGAAATGTCTGAGTTTTTCGTCCCAGACTCCGATATTTGTCTATAGAGGGAGAATCTGCGTTTCTCCCGCCCCGAAAAGTAGCTTGATTTTATGCCTTTTCGTGTTTAAAGTTCTATTCTAGGAGCGAGGAGTACCTGTTGTGCCGAAGCCGATGAACTACAAGGCCAACTCTGTTATCTACTTCCGGGGCGACGTGAGTGACAGGATATTCATTCTCAAGTCCGGGCGGGTAGGCCTCAACTCCAACGACATTGAGACGGGTCAGGAAGTTCACGATTACATTCAAACCGGCGAGTTTTTTGGTGTAAAGTCGGCGCTCGGCAAGTATCCACGTGAAGAGGATGCCGTTGTGCTTTCAGACTCCGAATGCGTGATGTTCAGCGTGCCTGAGTTCGAACAGCTGGTGAGCTCGAACACCCGTATCATCCTCAAAATGCTTCGTGTATTTTCGAATCAGCTGCGCCGGATACACGTGAAGGTGCGAAACCTCCTTGCGATGGACGAACAGGTTGATCCTGAAGTCGGCCTGTTCCGAATAGGTGAATACTATCTGCGCAAGAAACAGTACGACCAGGCCGTGTATGTGCTTCGCCGTTATCTCTACCACTACCCGAGCGGAAAGCTCGCGGGAGAGGCAAAGCGGCTGCTCGCAACCGCCGAGGACTATGCGCAGAAGTACGGGGCCGGCAAAGGTCCCAGCATCCCCGCCTCCCCGGCGGCAGCTCAATCCGAGTCGCCAAAGGCCGCGGCGGATGGAAAGAAACCGCTCACCGCGGTTGGCCAGCTCTATTACAATGCGGTCAGCATCTTCAGCCAGCAGAATTATTCGGACGCACTTCGCGAGTTCAAGAAGGTCGCGGATGCATCACCCGAAAGCGAGTATGCGGTGAAATCCCTGTTCGAAATGGGACGTTGCCTCTACGAGTTGAAGCAGTTCGAACCGACCATCCGTCACTTCACCGGCCTGATTCAGAAATATCCCAAGATGACGGAGCTCGACGATGCTCTCTATTATATCGGCCGCAGCTATCAGGACATGGGAGAGACGCAGCGGGCCGCGAGCTTCTACAAAAAGATTCTCTCGCTTCCCTCGGTCGACCAGGGAACCGAGCGCAAGGTCAAACAGGCGATTCGACTTCTGGAGGCCGGCTGACATGGATTTGAATCTCGCGGCCTTTGAGCGCTTCGCGGTAAATTTCCAAAAGGGCGACATAATCTTCAGTGAGCACGAGCCCGGGGACAGCTTCTATCTGATCCAGAGCGGCCGCGTTCAAATTTCGCGGATCATGGGCGAAATCGAGAAAACCATCGATATTCTCTATCCGGGCGAGATCTTCGGTGAGATGGCGATCCTCGAAGAGGCGCCGCGATCTGCATCGGCGATTTCGATGGATCAGGTGAAAGCTCTGGAGTTCAACAGGGCGAATTTCGAGATTCTCATGCGGGGTAACCCGCAGATTGCGCTCAAGCTGCTCAAGCTGTTCACAAAGCGCATATACGACCAGCGTCGGCGGTTTATGATCCTGACACTCGACGATCCCCAGGCGAAGATCGCGGACGTATTTCTCATGCTCAACGAAGGACAGGCACAGCAGAACTCCGAAAGTGATGAGCGTGTGTTCGATATCACCGTCGACGACGTCGCCCACTGGGCAGGGGTATCTACCGAGAAGGCACGCGAGGTGCTGAACCATTTTGCCACGCAGCGAAGAATGGACGTCATGCCGAACCGGATTGTCGTCCAGAACATCAATGAGCTGGTTCGGCTGGTGAACGCGCGCCGAAAGCAGTAGCGGCAGCGGCGTGGACTGGTTCGCCGGTCAATCACACATAGTCCAGGCTCTCCTGGCGACCGTTTTCACCTGGCTCCTTACAGCCGTCGGTGCTGCCGCAGTTTTCTTTTTCAAATCCCTGAACCGAACCCTTCTGAACTCGATGCTCGGCTTCGCCGCAGGCGTAATGATCGCTGCCAGTTTCTGGTCGCTACTGGCGCCCGCGATAGAAATGTCGGAGGAGCTTGGAGCGTTCCGCTGGGTTCCCGCGCTCGGTGGTTTCCTGCTAGGCGCCGGATTCCTCTACGGACTCGACAGGGCTATGCCGCACCTGCACATCGGCTTCCGGCGTGAAGAAGCCGAAGGGCCGAAGACCCGATTGAGCCGCAGCGCTCTCCTGGTCCTGGCAATCACTCTTCACAACATTCCGGAGGGGCTTGCGGTCGGCGTTGCATTCGGGGCCCTTGCATCCGGAATTCCCGGGGCGAGCCTTCCGGCGGCTATTGCGCTTGCGGTCGGAATCGGGCTGCAAAATCTTCCCGAAGGAACGTCTGTTGCCGTTCCACTTCGGCGTGAAGGCATGAGCCGGATGCGAAGTTTTTTCTACGGCCAACTTTCGGGTCTGGTCGAACCGGTTGCCGGCGTCCTGGGGGCCGTTGCCGTCGTTGTCGCACGCCCGATTCTTCCCTATGCGCTTGCATTCGCTGCCGGCGCCATGGTGTTCGTTGTGGTTGAGGAGCTGATACCGGAGTCGCAGCGTGAAGGTTCGAGCGATCCGGCAACAATCGGCGCAATACTGGGGTTTGCAGTAATGATGACGCTTGATGTCGGGTTGGGTTAGCGGGCTGTCACCGCTGACGGCACTCCCGCCGGGCGGATCTCGTATACGTCTTCAAACGCCGTTTGTGCTCTATGGACCAGAATCGAATATGTCGATATGTGTTCCGGTCCTGTCACTGCGGGACATTCCCGCGAGGTAGACATAGATCCGTGTTCTGTAGATATCGTTGGCTATCACCGTCTGTGCTGCTTTCCACGCGGGGAAGGCAAAGGTACTGCTCACCACGATTGCGGAATCCTTCAGCTCCTCCTCGAGCTTGCTCTGCAGGCGCGCCATCGCTTGAGGTGAGAGGTAGCAGACAACGAGATCCGCATCCCGCAGCGAGGCCGCGTAGAAGTTCACGCGCAGAAGGCGAAGGTTGTCGGCCCGAAGATGGCGACGCGCAACTCGGCTGAAGAGGAAGGGCACAGGCGAGTTCTCGTAGCCGGTCACCATTGCTCCGGGCAGTGCCCGGGACAGGGTCAGACTCAGCGTTCCCCATCCCGAACCCAGCTCGACGATCGAAGGGTTCCCGGGCAGACGGAGCTCGCGGAGCAGTCCGGTCATGGCTGCCCGCACGTGACGGGAGGAGGGCATCGGCGCTACTCCGTTTCGGAGCGTACGCAGGATGATCGAAACCGCGGCGCAGGCGACCGCAACCAGGAGGACGACCGAGCCGCCGAGAAGCAGCACCTCTGCATTCACGGAGAACGGCTCGCCCGTGGCCACAGGTTCATCCTCATCGCAGGCCGCCGGATCGCTTCATCGCGCCGAGGCGATCATTGCCTCCAGGCTCTTCTCCACATCAGCGTCTGTAGTCGACCACCCGCTCACGCTTATCCGCATCGCGGTGCGCCCCTGCCATACGGTTCCTCCGCACCAGCAGGTGCCGTCCGTCTGGATTGCCGCAATGACCTGGTTCGTTCGTTCCGGATCGCCGAAGGAAACGAGAACCTGATTCAGTACGACGTCGTTGAGGATTTCAAAGCCTGCTGCACGGAGCCCCTCGGCGAAGCGGCGCGCGTGACGGCAGCAACGGTCGATGAGCTGTTCCACTCCCTGACGGCCGAGCGACTTCAGCGCCGCCCAGACCTCGATGCCGCGCGCGCGGCGGGACAGCTCGGGGGTGTAGTCCGACGGGTTGCGATGCTCGCCCGCCGGCGGAAGGTAGTCGGCCGTGATGGCCATCGCCGCGCGAAGCGAGTCCGGCTCGCGTACGAAGGCGAGGCCACTGTCGTAGGGCACGTTGAGCCACTTGTGAGCGTCGGTTGCCCACGAGTCGGCATGTTCGATACCATTCGTCAACGTGCGAAGTGCTCCGGATGCCTGAGCCCATAATCCGAAAGCGCCGTCGACGTGCACCCACGCTCCGCTGCCGCGCACGCGCTCGCACAGCGGTCCGATCGCATCGAACGCTCCTGTGTTCACGTTGCCCGCCTGAGCACAGATGATCGTAGGGCCTTCGATTTCAGGAAGTGCAGATATGTCCATCCTTCCCTGCTTATCGGCAGGCACACGGACAAGCCGCTTGCGGCCCACGCCGAGCAATCCCAGCGATTTGAAAACCGTCGGATGGGCCTCTTCGCCCAGGATTATCGTGAGCGGTGGCGCCCCGATTAACCCGTCGGCTTCCACGTTCCACCCGACTCGCGAGAGGACAGCGCTCCGTGCGGCGGCAAGGGCGGTGAAGTTGGCCATCGTTGCGCCGGTGACGAACCCGACAGCAGCGGTTGAGGGAAGGTGCAGGAGCTCGAGCAGCCAGCTTCGCGCAACCTCCTCGAGGATGGCCGCCGAGGGCGTGGGAGCGAAGTAGGCACTGTTCTGGTCCCACGCCGCGGCCATCCAGTTTGCGGCGAGGGCGGCCGGCAGTGAGCCGCCGATGACAAAGCCGAAAAAGCGTGATCCTGCCATGGCGGTCGTTGCGGGCGATCCGATATCATCAAGAAGGGCGATGACCTCGGACGGATCGGTACCGTTACCGGGAAGCGGTTCTGCAAACCGCTTCAGGTTAGCTATTGCGTCCGCCGCCGGGGCAACCGACCGGCCTCCGAGTCCGTCCAGATAGCGTGCCGCTCTGCGTGTAACGTCGCTGAGGAGCATTTCGATGTTTCCGGGCAATTCCTACCTCCTCTCTCATGAATTACGAGGGTAGCGCAGAAGTGCCCTCTTCGTCGACCTCAGGCGGGAGCCGGCGAAAGGACGGGCCGGTGACCGCGGATTCCCAGAGCCACGCGGTCCATCTCATTTCCGAATGGCGCTGCCTTTCAGCAGGTTCGGTATCCGTCGATGTCCTTGAAATCCACCTGGCAGATTGTCTTATCTGCCATGGTCAGCCTTACACCGAGCGCGGACCGCGTGCTCGTCACTTCCTGCACTTCGACTTCACTGATCGGTGAGAGCTCTTGCTCCGTCCAGGGGACATCGTCCATGCCGTGCAGCATCACCGTGATCATGATCTCCATCGGCGGATTGCGGTCGGTCCGTTTTCGATACGCATACAGGACGGTGCTTGTCTCGGTCTCCGCGTTGCACCCGCCGTGGACGAGACTGCGAAGTTCGTCCCAGCCTGCATAGGCCAGAAGTGCAACTTTTCGACCGGGAATGGCGGCGGTAAGACCACGCCGTTGGGCGTTGGTGACGTCCTTAACCTCGGCTTGACGTCCACCGTAGTGAGGCAGTCCGTAATGGCCGAGGGTGAGCTCGTGCTCGAAGGCCATGCGGGAGCGGTCGACTCGTATTACTCCGCCGGGTATCGGAATCTCGGCCAAATCGATGATATACCCCACGCCGTTGTTCGGGGGTTTTCGCATGATCGCCTGGCGGTAAACGACCCCATCCCGGACGCCGTTGAAAAGCATGCTCTGTGAATGAGTGAACCTGGTGTTGCGCTCGGAGTCGTTGGCCACGGCGATGCCGGTCAGGTAGAAATTGACGTCCTCACCGCGAGTGTCGCGCGGATCGAGGCTTCTGAAGCCGTACTCCATTGATGTCCCGCCGCCCGGATTCCGGTCCTCCCACGGAAAATGGGTGTTGAAGACGAGCTTCGAGTAGTTGGGGTCATCGTAGTAGGTCTTTCCCGGCACGATTTCTGAGGTTCCTGTCTTGCCATGGTTAACAAGCACGAGTCCCGGATGATCGAGCACTTCGACGTGAGAGCTCGTCCCGAGGGTCTCCCAGATGCCGTCGTTCTCTGTCGCCGTCCAGAAGGGCGAATCATCGGGCAGGGCGAGCGCCACGAAGGGCAGGAACATCAGGAAGGGGCTGCCGGGGCAGCTGTAATTCTGCAATACGAATTCACGATGTCCGTAGAAGCCAAGACTCGGAACATTGTTTTCGTAAAAGTCTTCACGTGTCGTGAACTGAAGGAGCGAACCGGAGCAGAGCCGCCGGGCCCAACCGGGGTCGAGCGGATGCTCTCCTTTGAGCATGAAAGAAATCGGAAATCCTCCGGAAACCCATGTCCGGTAGCAGATGCTTCGCGCCCACATGTTGATGAATCCGTCCCTGCCGAAGAAGTTCGCATAAGTCCTCATCAACTTGTGTGCCGACTCTTCAATGATTCCGGATATTTCAGGATAGTACTCGTCGCCGAATGCACGATTCCAGATCGTTCCATATACTATGAACAGGCTGATCGTGTAGTAGTTGTAAGTCTGTTCAAGGTACCATCCGTCACCTGAATGGTACGAAGCGACCCACAGCAGGTGGTTCTTCAGCAGTTCGTCGTCAATCTCGTACCCGTTCTTCTTGAGAAACGAGAGCGTTACGATGTTGAAGATTCTCCAGTTGTTCTGGGTGGTCCGATGGTGCGCCCACGCCGATATGGTCGGCAGCATTTCCGCCTTCTGCTCCTCTGTGAACCAGGGCCACAGCACGTCGGGAAGGAGGAGCAAGGTCTTGAACAACCCTCCGAACTCGCACGTGAACTGATAAGTCGCGTCCGGCAGCTCCTCGGGACGCGGGAGCGAATTGGCGTGGCCCGGTGTGAACGCGTTGTAGAACTGCTTCGTGTAGTATTCCTTCAGACTGATGCCGCGTATGGTCGTAGCCGGGTCCAGGTGCAGCAGGGGGCCCGCGATAGTGAAGGTGCGCTCGAGGGATTCGAACTCGTTCGACCGGTGGCGCCATGACGGGGCTCCCGGCTGGGGATAGGTTTTGCCTGGAACAGTCGGGAATGAAATCGGATCATCCAGCGATACCACGTGGGTGAATGCCCCATCCAGAACATATTTCCCCAGTTCCACATAGTGCCGCTTCGTCATTCCGGTATGCGGGCTGATGCGATTGTCCGGATCCGTCACTTCATAAGCTCTGCTCACTTGGTTTCTCCTTCGCATTCTGTCATGACAGGAAAACGGATGTCTGTCGTTACCACATTCAGAATATTACTTGAACTCCTACAATATCTTACGGTGCATTGGGCGGCACAGTATTCCGGGACAGCGAACTCTCCGCCCCGGCCCTGGCAGACGCAATTACACCGTGAGACAGAATTATTGTGTAAGTATTTGTATTGGAAAGAAAAAAAGAGAAAGTCAGGAGCGGGATTTGAACTCGCGACCTGCTCATCACGAGCCGTAGAAGTTCCGTGACTACCGGACATCTGAGTCGAAGTGCCGATCCTCCAACACGCTTCAGTCTTGATCTGTCACCGGATGCCCTGAATGATCCCGCCGCTCTTGGACACGATGTTCGACGTCAGAACCTCCAACGGGGCTGCAACGTAATCCGAAGCGGGACGCGACAGTCTAAGCGCGGCCCGGTGCGCGGTCGTATCTGCGTAATCTCTGTTCGCGACTATCCTTTCACTGCGCCCTGCGTGAGCCCCTTTGTCAGCGCCTTCTGCGTCATCCAACCGGCGACTATTGCCGGGAGAACAGCCACAGTACCTGCTGCCGACAGATGCGCTACGAACAGGCCCTCCTGCTCTGAGAATCGCGCCATGTACACTGAAATCGTCTCTGCGGTAATCTTTGTGAGGTTGTAGGCGAGGAAGAAGGAATTCCAGATGAACACGGCGACCAGCAAGCCGGCGGAGATCACACCGACGCGAACGAGTGGCAGTGTAATCCGTGTGAGCTGCTGAAAGCGCGTGCACCCGTCAATTTCCGCTGCCTCCACGATCTCAACCGGGACATCTGAGAAGAACGAGCGGACCATCCACACAACAATCGGCGTATTGAAGCCTATGTAGGCCAATAGAAGTCCGAAGGGAGTATGGAGCAATCCCGTGCGCAGAAATACCAGATAGAGCGGAATAAGTACGGCGACCGGCGGCAACAGAATTGTCGTGATGAACCACACATACAGCGCGTCCTTCGTGGTCTTCTTCTTGAAGCGGCCGAAGATGAGCGCAAACGCTGCGGGAACGCCGAGCGATAGTGCACAGAGCGTACCGAGCAGTGTTTGGAAGAGCGAATTCCCCAGAAATCTCAGTATCTTGGGATCACCGAGGACGTCCGCAAAGGTTTTGAGCGTAGGGGTGAATGCCAGACTCGGATATGCTGCCTCATACTCGGTTTTGAATCCGGTCAGAATCATGTAGAGAACCGGGAAAAAATAGAGAAGTGCTACCACATAAACCAGAAGGCTGAGCAGCACCGTCTTGACGATTTTTCTGTATTTCATGGATTATTCCACCCCTTCAGTGCATTCGCTACGCCCTTGCGTGACCTCTAATGGACCTGTAGAGCAGGTTCACTGCCGCCAGCGTCACAATAACGGTTATTACGGAGAGCGAGCTCGCCTGTCCGATCTGGTTGGCGTTGAAGACCTTCATGTAGATCGCGTAGGGAAGATTGTAGGTCTGAGTTCCCGGACCGCCCCCGGTAGTCACCAGGATCAGGCCGAAGGTCTTGGCAATGAAAACCAGCCCAAGCATCAGCGCAACGCGCATATAGTTCGAAATCAGCGGCAGCTTGATGAGGAAGGTCGCCTGCCACCAGTTCACTCCGTCGAGGTGCATGGCATCGTAAAGATCCATCGGAATGCCCTGCAGTCCACCCAGTATGATCAACACAAAGAACGGCGTCCACTGCCACGAAAAAAGCAGGATGATGGAAAACATGGGATGGTAGCTGAGCAGCGCTACGGGGTGGTGGATACCAAGCGCGTTCGCGATTGCCCCGTACCAGCCGCTATAGGGATTGAATATCATTGTTTTCCACACCACACCACTCGCCGTTGCCATGACAAAGAACGGCCCGAGAATCAACGTGCGGGCAATATTCCTTCCTGGCACCTCGTTGTCGAGCAGCAGGGCCAAAAGAAAACCCAGTACCGTGCACACGGCGAGGGAGATCACCGTCAACTCAACGGTATGCCAGAAGACGTGGTAGAAGAGCGGAAAGCTCGGAAAGTCGGGGATGCCCAACCAATTGGCGTAATTCTGAAGTCCGACAAACTTGATCCCGAGATCCGGCCTCACCAGAATCCACCTGACCGTCGAATATGCCAGTGTTATGAGAAATGGTATCTGCGTCATGACGGCGACCACGACAGCTGCCGGTAGCACGAATAGCCAGTCTCGCCTCTTGTGTTTCATAGCGGCCGAGCTCCTCACGTGAAATGACTGCTGCTGGAAGACGACCGCATCTTCGTCTCTCGTACGGGAGACGAAGAATACGGATCGCGCAACTGCAGAACTACAGGATTTGTCAACTCTGGTTCTGGTAGCTGTCTTGTTTGGCCATCTGGTTGAATTCCTTCTGCGTCTTCGCAATTGCCTGATCGAGGGTCAATTTGCCCACCACGTAGTCCGCCAGGTTCTGCGTCATCTCCGTGCCGATGTTGGGGAACTCCGGTATCGCAATGTACTGGATGCCCGCATAGGGAACAGGTTTCAGCGTTGGATGATTGAAGTCCACCGCCTGCAATGCCTTCAACGTCCAGGATGCATAGGGCAGTTTTGCGTACGCAGGTATCTTGTAGGTCGACTCACGGGACGCCGGTGGAGTCAGCGCGCCCGAGGGATCTTCCTTGAGCGTCAGCTTCACATACTGCTTGGAAGTCGCCCAGAGCATGAAGTTGAAAGCGGCCTTCTTCTGGGCTGACGAGATCTTGGGATTGAGCCCCAACGCCCAGTTCCAGAGCCAGCCGTCGTTGTGCTTCACCTCGTGCGGGGCGTACGCGTAACCAACGTCGCCTGCGATCTTCGATCCGTTGCCGTAAAGGGGAGGTGCGAGGGAGGTCGCGTCATAGTAGATACCGACCTTGCCGCTTTCGAACAGCTGAAGGCATTCGTTATAGCCTGTCGAGATGATGTTGCTTTCGCCGTAGTTGACGAGCAGGTTCTTGTACATCTTCCACGCGGCCCGCTGCTGCGGAGTGTCGACGGTTGCCTGCCACTTGTCGTTGAACCAGCGGCCACCGTAGGCGTTCACCATCGTGTCGAAGGGCGCGCCGCTCATTCCCCATCCGGGCTCACCACGCATAACGATGCCGAGGATGCCCTTGCTCGGATCATTGATTTTCGACGCGAGCTGGTAGATTTGCGTCCAGGTCGGGTGGTCGGGCATTGTCAATCCCTTTGCGGCAAACAGCTTTTTGTTGTACATGGTAAACGAGGTTTCGCCGTAAAAGGGGAGTGCATACGCATCACCCTTAACCGAGAGCGAGTTTATCATTGCCGGAATAAGGTCAGCCCGGTCGTATGATTTCTTCTCCGCTGGTGAAAGTGCCTGGAAGTAGGAATGCAGGTTCTGAAGCCATCCGTCTTTGGCCCAGTACTGGACTGCATTCGGACCGATGACAAAGATACTGTCTGTCGTTCCACCCGTTGACGCCTCCGTCTCGAGTTTCTGGCGCAGATCATTTTCCGGAAGTACCGTGATGTTGACCGTGACTCCCTTCGCCTTGTAGTACTTCGGTGCAAGCTTGTCGAGCCCGCGCGAGATTGGATTGTTCGGCAGCGAGATGTTGACCGTTACCGGCTTCGCGGACGTGCCGGACTTTTCCGCACTTCCGTTTGCAAAGAGTAGTGCCCCGCCACAGACCAGCAGTGAGATGCCGAACGTGAGCGTGGCAACGGACTTGAGACCAAACTTTGTGTACATGTTGCCTCTCCTCTTGGGGTGAATTATTGGTCCAGCTGATGCGGTGCCAATTTCCAAGTGGGCAATTGAACGATCTGCCTCGAACTGAACGATCAAACGATTTGGGCCCAATCAACGACGCGCGCGATTCGTCGGTGGACTCCTGATGAATGTATCCGTGATAGCAGGGATGTTCGGTTTCCGGCGTTCTGTTTGAAATGCCCATGGTTTTAATTTCAGCGGACGCGCACCTGCCTTCAATAATCCCGGAAGCCTATTTTTGTGTGGGTCTGCGGCCTAAGCCGCGGCAATGTGACGAATTATTCGATACGCTGCGCGGGGCGACCGAAATTCGGTAAGCGCGCCTGTCAAGTCCGGTGGTTCCAAACAGCTCAGTTTCCGCGCGTCCCCCGGCGGCTCAAGCAATGGGGAGTATCAAGAACCCTGTGGATAGAATCAGGGGAGTGATTACGCGGTAAGTACTTGTGAGCATCAGGTCGTCTTTCGGC